>NZ_CP034015.1:1231411-1832822 GCF_003855395.1 Shewanella livingstonensis
CGATAATTCACTCTAATTTAGACAAGCTGGCCTTTTGGTTGCGCAAGACTGTGGATATATTCAATGGAAATCAAAGTAAATTTTCTCGATAATTTGAGACTCGAAGCTAAGTTTGACGACTTTACTGTCACTGCCGATCAACCGATCCGCTACAAAGGTGATGGTTCTGCTCCTAGCCCTTTTGATTATTTCTTAGCATCTTCAGCACTTTGTGCCGCTTATTTTATTAAGGTGTATTGTAAAGCACGTGATATTTCGACGGAAAATATCAAATTGTCGCAAAACAATATTGTCGACCCTGAAGATCGTTATAACCAAATATTCCAAATTCAGGTTGAGTTACCAGATGATATTTCTGATAAAGATCGTCTAGGTATTTTACGTTCTATTGATCGTTGTACTGTTAAAAAAGTCGTTCAAACAGGCCCTGAATTTAAAGTCGAAACGGTTGCAAAACTAGACGCAGACGCCAATGCCATGTTGATGGGTCAACCCGACGGGGATGTAAGTACTTTTATTTTAGGTAAAGATTTACCGCTTGAGCAAACCATTAAAGAAATGACGGGCTTGTTAGCGGATCTTGGCATGAAGATCGAAATCTCGTCATGGCGAAATATTGTGCCAAACGTGTGGTCATTACATATTCGTGATGCAGCATCACCAATGTGTTTTACTAACGGTAAAGGTGCCACTAAAGAGAGCGCGTTATGTTCTGCTTTAGGCGAGTTTATTGAACGTCTTAATAATAACTTTTTCTATAATGATCAATTTTTTGGTACTGAGATCGCCAATAGTGAATTTGTGCATTACCCAAATGAGAAATGGTTTGCACTAGAAGATGATGATGCTCTGCCTACTGGCATTTTAGATGAATACTGTTTAGATATTTATAATCCAGATGAAGAGTTATGTGGCTCGCATTTAATTGATACTAACTCAGGCAATAAAGATCGTGGCATTTGTACTATTCCCTATACCCGTCAATCAGATGGCGAAACGGTCTATTTCCCGTCTAACTTGATTGAAAATCTATTTTTAAGCAATGGCATGAGTGCGGGTAATAACTTGCAAGAAGCCCATGTGCAGTGTTTATCTGAAATTTTTGAACGTGCAGTTAAACGCCAAATTATCGAACAAGAAATTGTACTACCCGATGTGCCAATGGCCGTTCTAGAGAAATTCCCAAGTATTTTAGCGGGCATTAAAGGACTTGAAGAGCAAGGCTTCCCCATTGTTGTGAAAGACGCTTCATTAGGCGGTCAATTCCCGGTGATGTGTGTCACCTTAATGAACCCTCGTACTGGTGGTGTATTTGCCTCGTTTGGTGCACATCCTAGCTTTGAAGTGGCATTAGAGCGCAGCTTAACCGAGTTATTGCAAGGTCGCAGCTTTGAAGGCTTAAACGATGTGCCAAAGCCTACTTTTAATAGTATGGCAGTGACTGAGCCAGAAAACTTTGTTGAGCACTTTATTGATTCTACTGGGGTTATTTCTTGGCGCTTCTTTAGCAGTAAGTTTGATTATGAATTCTGTGAATGGGACTTTAGCGGTACCAGTGAAGAAGAAGCCAGCGGTTTATTCGGTATTTTAGAGGCCATGGGCAAAGAAGTGTATATTGCCGAGTTTACAGATTTAGGCGCATCTGCGTGTCGTATTTTAGTGCCTGAATATTCAGAAGTGTATCCTGTAGATGACTTGATTTGGGACAATACCAATAAGTCTTTACACTACCGTGAAGATATCTTAAATCTGCATTCATTAAGTACTAAAGCATTAGGTAAGTTAGTTAATCGCTTAGAAGAAAGTCAATTAGATAACCACACTGATATCCGTACATTAATTGGCATTGTGTTTGATGAGAACACCGTTTGGGGCCAGTTAACCATTATCGAATTGAAAATTTTGATTTATCTGGCGTTAGGCTCGCACGAAGACGCGATTGAATTGGTTGGTGAGTTCTTACAGTTTAACGACAATACCGTACAACGAGGTCTGTTTTATCAAGCTGTGAATGCAGTATTGGAAGTGACTTTAGATGAAGACTTAGAACTTGAGCACTTTATTGGTAACTTTAACCGCATGTTCGGTAAAGACGTTATGGACAATGTGGTCGGTTCTGTTAATGGCACAGTACGCTTTTATGGCCTGAGTAAAACCAGCATGAACTTAGAAGGTATTGAGCCTCATTTACGTTTGATTGAAAGCTACAAGAAGCTGCACCAAGCGCGTAAAATCAAAGCAGATTTGTCACGTTTAGACCGATAAATTATTAACATTATAAAAAAAGCGAACCTAACTGGGTTCGCTTTTTATTTTCTGCAAGCGGTTCTATCGTCAGCTTGCTTACAGTATTTATTGATTGTCTAAATAACTTTCTACAGCAGTGGCTCTATCTTCGGCATGCTCTATTAGCTCATCGATAGCACGATAAAAATCGCTACTGCTTTCTAAAAAGCTATACCCAGATACTTCAGTGGTCGCATAAGGGGCGATAAGAGCCGAATATGTGTTGTAGCTTGCTTGCATTTTATTGGTTTCGAATGCATCGCTAATCACCTCAAGTAAAAGCTGGTTGTAGCGGTCACGGTATACATCATCTGCGTACAGCTTTGATATCAGTGGCCAACTGTTCGAGTTGAGGTCTGAGAAGTCTAATGCTAATGCGCCACCTTGTTTGCCGTCTTGCAATGCTTCGTTGTTATCCCAAGGTATCCAGGTCAGTTTTGAATTGTCTGGATTATTATATAAATAGTAGTTGTGTGGCATTAAGCCGTAAGTGTCCCAGTTTTGAATGATGCCATTAACGGCTAAGTATTTTAAAAATACATCAACATCAAATACTGCTTCTAGATTCGCTCGCCATGTTTCTGGATCTGTAGTGCGAGTGTCGTCGTGTAAGGCGGTAAATAGGGCTTGTATATCTGACCAATCTTCGTCGTCTTCGTTAGTTTTTTTCTCAAAATCTTGTTGATTAAATGACCCATCAACAAACATTGCGCCATCATCTTCGGGTTTGTATAAGTTACCTTTGTCGCTAGAAAATTGCGTGTCGATTACCGTGTCATCAATTTCTTCTACAAGCGTATATAAACCAAAATATTCAGGGCCGTCTCCATGGTCAACGTATAAAGTATAAAATCCGGTGTGTGATACCGCTAATCCGGCGTCTTTAAACACATCTGCAGCGACCTTTTCACGTAATAAGGATTCGTCGTCATAGTTGTTTTTTAGACTAAATTTTTTGAAGCCATAAAATCGTTGGTTTTTAATTTGCGGGTAATCGTCTTCGTATTCATCAAAATCGAGTTTGAAGGCTAACTTTAAAATGCCTTGCTGCCAACTGGTTTGTAGTGACGAGTTTCCTTTAAAGCGGATGCCAACGCGATACCACTCAATCCCATTATAAAAGACCTCGGCAGGGACAAATATTGCGTCTTCATCTGTATCGGTTAATCCATTTGAAGTGGTTCTACCAAACTCACCATAGATAGACGTCATATCATCTAACATGCTCTGCCAGCGATCTTCTGTTACGACGATATCGAGTCGTTTGACTTCAGTATTATTAAATACTTCATCAAAGTTAGGATCGACATTTTTACTGTGAGTTTCGTCAGTCCAATCGGTCGCTTCAAAGTCTGCGTCGGTGATTTCTGCGGTACCCGAATCCGCGTCGGCCACGGTTTCAGCCAATTCGGTAGTGCTATCACTACTATTGCTTTCACCACAACCTGTCAGCCCAAAAGCACAGCTCAATATGATAATCAGTAATAGTGTTAATGGTGGATTGATCAACCGTTTTTCAGTATGTACGTTGTTGAGGAAAAACATCGAAATCTCCTAGTATTTAGGTAAAATTATTAACGCAAAGTCGTTAGCAGCATGTTAAAGAGTAAAAGTGCAGAAGCTGCACAGTAACTGTGGAATAAAACCGCAAGTTAGTGAAAGTGATATTCTTATGGTCGTTATATTGGCTGTACTCTAGCTAGGCGTAGATATATTGATTTAATTCATAATGATATAATCTGCCCAAATGATCCGTTAGCGTGACAACGCGAACTTGGTAATGAAATCAGTTGGGGAAATAAATGAATATTGAAAACAATGTGATAGATAACTTAGCTGAATTAGAACGCTTTCTATTGACGGTTGAAAAGGGCGGCTTAGGCTTAGAAGGGGTTGTTGGTGTGGGTATGGCAACCAGTAATGCTGATGGTCGTCATTTTGTTGCGGTATTTGGTGATAACCATAAGTTATTATTAGGTCGTTGGGTAACGAATGAAGTGTTTGAAACCGGCAAAGATATGGTGTAAAACGGGTTAAAATCTACACATTGATATCAGCAGCATCCAAGCGTTTAAAAAGAGCAGCAACAAGGTTGCTGCTCTTTTGTTAATTAACTTGCGAGCCAACCTCCAGGTTACTTATCTGAATTAGTTGAGCCAATCTTATGAATAGCTAGGTCTGCGCCAATAAATTCATCTTCTTGGCTTAGGCGTAAACTGGATATTTTATTTACTAAACCATAAACAATAATACCGCCAACAATTGCCACCACAACGCCAGCAATACTGCCAATGAGTTGCGATATAAAGCTGACCCCGCCAAGACCACCTAAAGCCTGCTGGCCAAAAATACCCGCAGCAATACCGCCCCACACACCGCATAAACCATGTAGAGGCCATACACCGAGTACATCATCAATTTTAGTGCTACGTTGTAATTTGGTGTACACCAGAACAAACAAACCTCCTGCTATACCGCCAACCACAAATGCGCCAACAGGGTGCATTAAGTCAGAGCCTGCACACACGGCGACTAAACCGGCTAGTGGTCCGTTATGAATAAAACCAGGATCATTTTTACCTACTACAAGCGCCACAATAGTGCCACCAACCATGGCCATTAAACTGTTTACTGCAACTAAACCGCTAATACCGTCGAGGGTTTGTGCTGACATAACGTTAAAGCCAAACCAACCAACAATTAGCACCCAAGAGCCTAGCGCTAGAAAGGGAATGTTTGATGGAGCAAATGCAATGCCGGGTTTACGACCGCGGCGTGCACCGAGTAAATAGATAGCCACTAACGCTAACCAGCCGCCCATAGCGTGAACCACAACAGAGCCGGCAAAATCATGAAACTGGGCGCCAAATCGGCTTTCTAACCATGCTTGAAAGCCAAAATTACCATTCCACATTATTCCTTCGAAAAGTGGGTAAACAAAGGCAACAATCAATGCCGAAGCGAGTAAGAAAGGCCTAAAACTACCGCGTTCAGCAATACCACCAGATACAATCGCTGGGATAGCGGCAGCAAAGGTTAATAAGAAGAAAAATTTAACCAGCTGATAGCCGTTATTTGTGGTTAAGCTTTCTGCACTAACAAAGAAGTGGCTGCCGTAAGCAATTTGATAACCAATGATAAAGTAGGCCATGGCTGAAAAAGCAAAATCAGTTAGAATTTTGACCAAAGCGTTGACCTGGTTTTTGTGCCTCACTGTGCCCATTTCTAAAAATGCAAACCCCGCGTGCATGGCTAACACCATAATTGCACCAAGTAAGATAAACAAGGTGTCTGCACTTTGTGCGATAACGCCAATCGCATCACTAATATTATTCATTTCAGTTCCCACAAATCGATTCTCTGTTGAAATTCATGCTTTTACAGAGCAAAAATCATTCCTAAATCACAATACATTTGGTATTTCATTGACCTGTCGTGGTGCAAATATATGAAAATGTTGCTTAAATAATCTATAAAATGATCAACATCGGTGCATTTTAAAGTGGGTTGTATGTTCAATAATAACGCCAATAACAAATGCGCATGCTGCTAATGTTTCAAGTTGGTGCACTGTTGCTTATCTTTGGTGCATTGCACGGCGGCTAAATTAACTTTATGTTAACAGTGCTGTTGAGATAATATCGAGCAAGTAAACGGTCGATATGTATTCGTATTATGAATTGTCGATGTTCCACTTACTGAGTGTTAACTCTCGGTTTCAGTTACTGAATTTTGAGTTTTGAGTGTTAAATTTTAAGCCTCAAGTGCTTGTTTTAAAGTGCTGAGTTGTAACCTCTGGATGTTAAGTGCTTAGTTCCAATATTAAGCAGTTTAATCCTTAAGAAGTTGTTACCAGCATGCCCAATAATAACTAAAATGGCGGGAGCAATATGACAGCAGTAAGAGTAGCAGGCGTTGGGATGATCCCTTTTTGTAAACCGGGTAATCATCAACCGTATCGTGTCATGGCGGCTAAAGCTATTAAGCTAGCATTAACCGATGCTGGTCTTGACGCCAAGTCAATTGGCCAAGCATATGGAGCCTATATTTATGGCGACAGCACCTGCGCGCAGCATGCATTCTACGATGTAATCCAAAGCGGTATTCCAATTATCAATGTTAACAATAATTGTTCCAGTGGCTCGACAGCGTTATTTCTTGCGCGCCAAGCGGTGTTGTCTGGACAAGTGGATTGTGCGTTAGCATTTGGATTTGAAGAAATGCAACCAGGTGCATTGGGGTCGCATTGGACTGACAGAGAAAGCCCTTTTGAGCGGATTGAGCCAGTGTTAAAGCAGTTTAATGCCCCGCAAGGCCCAATCGCATTACGCGCTTTTGGTGCCGCAGGCCGACATTATTTGGATAAGTACCATGTTGGTGCCGATATTTTTGCCAAGGTGGCAGAAAAGTCACGCCGTCATGCGCTGCAAAATCCATACTCGATGTTTTCAACGTCATTAACGTACCAGCAAGTACTTGATGATAAATTAATTTACGATAACTATTTAACACGGCTTATGGCCTGTCCTCCTACCTGTGGTGCGGCTGCAACCATTGTCTGTAGCGAAAAATTTGCCCGTAAAAACGGCATAACATCCAAGGTAAAGATTATTGCGCAGGCAATGGCAACCGATACACAGCTGTCGTGGCAAGATCCTATTTATGCCGTTGGTAAAGGCATGACACAACAGGCTGCTGAGCAGGTTTTCCGCGAGGCCGGTATTAGCCCCACTGATATTGATGTGATTGAGTTGCATGACTGTTTTACCCCTAATGAAGTGATCACTTACGAGGCATTAGGCTTATGTGCCGAAGGCGGCGCAGCAGAATTGATTGCTAATGGTGACAACACTTATGGCGGTAAATTTGTCATTGGGCCATCGGGTGGATTAATGTCCAAAGGGCACCCAATTGGTGCTACCGGGCTAGCACAATGCACTGAATTAACCTGGCACTTACGTGGTCAAGCTGGCAACAGACAAGTCGATAATGCCAAATTAGCCTTGCAGCATAATGTAGGTTTAGGTGGCGCGGTGGTGGTAACGTTATATGGCGTTTAACTAACGGTTTGATTTCATGCTGCGCTACATTGCCTTTGATGTATGAAGGCAATGTGGCGCAATATGCAGGGCTGTTCGTTAACGGGCTTTTTTACGACTAAAAGTACGTCGGTAAAAGGTCACCACACTGAATGATAAAATCAATGTGCCAATGAGTGACACCAAGGTAATCAACATTACATAGCTTGCTGGCATGTACAGTCCATCGTGTAGAGGTCGAACAAAACTGGCAATTTTAGCTGATAAAGGTCGGTCACTGTGTTTGATTACTGACTCAATCGTTCCTTGTTGATAATTCATGCTGATCCGATCCGCTTCTCTTAACCATACGCCTTGATGTTCATCGAATTGAATACTGTACACAAGGTCTTGTGGTTTATCTGTTTCTGCTTGCTGGCCTTTATTTGGCTTCGAGCGTGGTTTACTCACCGATACAAGCTCTGCGTCTGGCCAAATTTGTTGTGCGTTGCTTAGCTGGCTTAACCAATGATTTTGTTGGCTGACAGGATAAGTTTGTGTCTGTTCGCTGGTGGTATCTTGCTTAAGAGCACCTGTCCATAAGCTGTTGTAAGTGATTAAAAATCCGCTGATACACAATATAAATAATGGTACGGAAATAAATAATCCCAGTTGAATATGGCTTTTAAGTAAACTGCTTGAGCGGGTATTTTTAGGGATACTTTGTTTTAATCTAAAGCCATTACGCACTCGCCACCACAGGTAAATACCAATCAAGGTGACAATACCACCTGCCAAAGAAGCCCACGCATTGATGTATTTGCCACCATTATCGATAAGAAAATTACGATGCAGCCAGAAAGCGGTTTCATAAAAAGGTAAGTCGAATGAAGAGCTACTGCTAAGTTCATTGAGTTGATTGTCTAATGCTATCGCTTTACCGCGAGTGCTAGCCTGAACATAAGGCGTATGTTCAGTTGGAAAACGAATGGTGCTCATACTGGGGTAGCGTTCAAATAAACGGCTTACCGTATCAGCTTTTTGCTCAAGAGTGAGCGCCACAAATACTTGGCCTTTATTGTCTGTGCGTTTAAGTAAATCGACGCTACCTAAATAAACGCCTGTGGTCAGTACAATTAACATAGTGATGCTAATGAAAAAACCTACCCAGTTATGAAACCATTTTAATGCCGAAACCATGCTCATGTTGTGTACTCAGTTACCCACTGCAAAATTACAGATAAATTATAAAACCAGCTGATTTTATTGTGCTTTCTATTTTAATGGCCGAACTAATAATATTAGTAATGATAATTAATCTCATTTAATTGTTCAATTAAATAAGTGTAAAGATGTCGTGATTTAGCAGATTTAAGGCTTTAATAGCATTAACGGTGGTCAGCTTACTTGAGGTCATACGGGCTTCATTATGAGAACTGATTAAACACCAGATAAATACAGTTATTGTTTTATAGCAAGCTAAGGTTTTTAATTATTTTGAGCAATCACTCAAAATAAACTTGAGCGAACGTTCAAATTGATTTATAGTGGTCTCAATTCGAAACAAAACATCCTCAAATTTATTAATCTAAGCGAGAGAATATTATGACTCCATTTACTATCCATACCATTGAAAGTGCACCAGAAGAAAGTAAAGCCATGTTGGAAGGCGCGAAAAAGCAAATGGGTATGGTACCTAACTTATTTGGCGTGTTGGCAGAATCTCCAAGCACATTGCAAGCTTACCAACAGTTACATCAGGCTTTTTTAGACACATCATTTAATCCTGAAGAACTAACGGTTGTATGGCAAACCATTAACGTTGAACACGAATGTGGCTATTGTGTACCAGCACATACAGGTATTGCACATTCAATGAAAGTAGACCCAGCGTTAACTGAAGCATTGCGTAATAAAACGACGATGCCAACTGCAAAATTACAAGCGTTACAAGATGCAACATTAAGTATCGTACGTAACCGCGGTAACATTTCACAAGCAGAACTAGCAGCATTTTATGCCGCTGGTTATGGCCAACAGCAGGTGCTAGAAATCATTTTAGGCTTGTCACAAAAAGTGATCAGTAATTACACCAACCATGTAGCAAAAACACCGGTTGATGATGTATTCAAAAAGTTTGCTTGGTAATTCTTTACCAACATTGTTACCGACATTTTGATCGACATTTTTATTAAAGATTATCATTCACGATAAGTCGATGAATGTATGACTTCCTAATACCAATGCCCGCGTTATCGCACATGGCATTGGTATTTTTTTATCAGGTTTGAGTGAGTAAAACGTACTTGAACAGATGAGGAGCACCAAATGACAGCAAAGATTAAACTCGATATTATTTCAGATGTGGTGTGCCCTTGGTGCATTGTCGGTTATAAACACTTAGAAGCGGCGATAAATGAACTTGGCTTACAAGATCAGGTTGAGATTGAGTGGCAGCCATTTGAACTTAACCCAAACATGCCTGCAGAGGGCGAAAATCTGCGTGAGCATTCTGCCAGAAAATACGGTACAACCCCGGAAGGTAGCGTTCGTGCACGGGCCAATATTGCTCAACAGGGGGCTGAACATGGCTTTATTTTTGACTATTTTGAACAGATGAAAATGGTTAACACTTTAGACGCTCATGTACTGTTGGAATACGCTAAAGAAGTGAGTAAGCAAACAGAGCTTAAACTGCGTTTATTCAGTGCCTTTTTTACCGAACATAAAGATATTTCAAACCGTGAAGTGCTAGCCGCTGAACTCATTGCTGTGGGTATTAATGCCACTGAAGCCATAAGTTTACTTGATAATGCATCAGTGGCTGAACAGGTTCGCGCCAAAGAAGCCCATTGGCAGCAACTCGGTATTTCAGGTGTACCCACTGTCATTTTTAACCAATCGAGTGCATTAACTGGCGCGCATCCTGTTGAAGCATATAAACAAGTATTGTCAGAGTTGATGGCCCAGTGCTAATTACATTGGACCTATATTGTTGAGTATTACACTAGGGCCTGTTGATCTTTGCTGGTTGAATTTTGTTCAAGTTAAAAACGTTTTAATCGAGGCGAATGGATTGATGCCTAGTCATCTAAGCAAAATGCATTCAACAAAGAGTAAAACGTTTTTAGCCGAACCCTTCGGGCAGCGTTTGTTGGCCATTTTTACTGTGTTATCGACTTTTTATGTAGAATAACTACACCTCAAAGTCTCTGCCTTGTACAAATGGCCAACAATTCGCTGCAAAAATAACCTTGAAAGATCAACAGGCCCTAGATCTGAGCCACATTAATCACTTGTTTGCTTGATGATGTGATAATCACTGGTATCGATTTTGATGTGGGGGTAGATGAACCTATCCCCACACTGTTAATGGATACCAGTGGATTCGTCTCAGGATAATAAGCAGCAATGTTACCGCGTGGAATGTCGTAATAAACCACGCTAAAGCCACAGACTTTGCGGACGATATTGTCGTTGGCAACAGACTGTATATCAATAAGTTGGTCTTCAAGCAGATTAAGCTGAAGAGCATCTTGTTGGTTCATAAACAATACATTCCGCTTACCTTTAATACCGCGATATCGGTCGTCCATTCCATAAATAGTGGTGTTGTATTGGTCGTGAGATCGCAAACTTTGCAGTAGAAAAATAGCTTGTTGTTCGGCGGATGACGCAGTTGTTTGTGCGTTGCTTGAGCAATCTGCGATGACAGATTCGGGCAATTCACTTGGATTAAATTGAGCTAATTGATTACTGGTGTTCCAAATAAGTTCTGCAGCGCTATTACCAAGATAAAATCCGGCGGGTTGTTCGATACGTTGATTAAAATCGCTAAACCCTGCAATGGTGTTTTCGATAAGATTACGGATAAGACTATAGTCGTCACGCAGAGCTAACCAGTCGAGCTTGCTACCAACATGAGCCGTTGGATTAAGTGGGTTGTGATTCGCTTGCTTAGTGTCGGTCTGCTTATGGCTATGATTAGTATAACTGAAGCTTGCATGGGCCATTTGGGCAACAATATCAATTTCAGATAAGCATTGTTCAGAGGCGGGTTGTGTCATACCTGTTGAAGCATGAACCATGCTAAAGGTATCTTCAACGGTGATTTTTTGAATACCGCTTAGCTGCTTGTCTAATTCGGTACGGCCTAAACAAGGTAAAATTAAGGCGTCGTGTGTTACTTGTAAGTGGCTGCGATTAAGCTTAGTGCTGATTTGAACATTGAGTTCAGCATTGCGCATGGCTTGGTAGGTAAAATCAGTATCGGGCGCCGCAGCCGCAAGGTTTCCACCTAAACAAATTAGCACCTTACTCTGTTTACTGTGCAGAGCTTTAAGTGCTTCAACCACATTGTGGCCAGCTTGACGGGGTAAGGTCGTCGATAAATGTTGCTCTATGCGAGTGATAAAATCTGCCGATGGCTGTTCATTTATGCCCATGGTGCGGTTACCTTGGACATTGCTGTGGCCGCGTACAGGGCATAATCCGGCGCCTTTTTTACCTATTTGACCACATAAAAGATGCAGGTTTACCACTTCACTAATAATATCGACCGAATGCTTGTGTTGAGTTAAGCCCATGGCCCAGCAGCTGATCACGGTTTTGCTGTCACTAAATACAGTAGCGGCTTGAATAATCTCTGCTTTTGTTAGCCCTGATTGTTGCTCAATTTTATCCCAGCTGGTGTGCTTTACACTGTGTTGATAGTCTTCAAAAAATGCACTGTGTTGTTTAATAAAGTGATGATCAACTTTGTCCGGGCGTTGTTCAATAATAAATTTAGCCATACCGCGCGCCGCTGCCATGTCGCCGCCCAACTTAGGGGTTAAATATAAATGGCTGATGGTTGTGGCTGCTGGAGTGAGCAATTCTATCGGGTTTTGTGGGCTGGCGAATTTTTCTAAGGCAACTTCTTTAAGATTATTAAAGGTAACGATTTTACAGCCTTGTTTAGCAGCCTTGCGCAGCGTGTTCATCATTCTTGGGTGATTAGTGCCGGGGTTTTGGCCAAACACAAAAATAGCTTCAGCGGCATCAAAGTCATCGAGTACCACGGTACCTTTACCAATTCCGATTGATTTTGTCAGTGCAATCCCGCTGGCTTCATGACACATATTGGAGCAATCAGGAAAATTATTGGTGCCATAAAGTCGACCAAATAGTTGGTATAAATAAGAGGCTTCGTTACTGGCGCGCCCAGAAGTATAAAACTCAACTTGCTCGGGACTGCTTAAACTGTTGAGCTTGGTGGCGATAATCGAAAATGCCTCAGACCAGGTTACTGGCTCATAATGATCCGTTATCGCATTAAAGCGCATTGGTTCGGTTAAACGCCCCTGATACTCTAACCAGTAGTCGGTCTGTTTTGCTAGTTGGCGTACAGAATGCTGAGCAAAAAAATCGCGGCCAACGCCTTTGCCTGTTGATTCCCATGCCACGGCTTTAGCACCATTTTCGCAAAACTGAAATGCACCTTGTTTGTTATCACCCCAGGCACAACCCGGACAATCGAAGCCATCGGTTTGATTAACACGGAGTAAGTTTTTAAGGTTTTGTTTAGTGTGTTGGCTGCGAAGTACATGAGCAAATGTGGCTTGCAGTGAAGGAAATCCGCCGGCTTTAGTTGGTTTCTGATGATGACTAGACATGTATTTCTCCGATAGGGCTCAGCGATAGACGGTTAACATTGGAATGACAATCGTAACTAGAATAATAAATAGGCGCTGAAAACTTAGGTATGTGAATAATATTGAGGTTGTATTTTAGTGCTAGCTTGACCGCGAGTTGGCTTGGTGAGGCTAGACTAATAAGGTTATTAGCGCCAAACAGCACCGCTTTATGGATCAATTCACTGCTACAACGACTGGTGACTAATAAGGTATTACAGGATGTTTTTTGCGACGCGGTTGTTTGCCTAATTAACATGCCGATAAGTTTATCGAGTGCATTATGACGGCCAATATCTTCACGACAGGCGATAATGTCGCCTTGGGCTGTTAACGCTAAAGCGGCGTGTATTGCACCACTTTGTTGGGCTTTTATTTGGCTGTCGGTAATGCGCTGTTTTAAGTTTTCAACATCGTTAATGTCAATAGGGCGAGTGATCGGCAGTGTGGATAATTGCGGCAGTGCATGCTCTATGGCTTCAACACCGCAAATCCCGCACCCAGTCGCGCCTATTAAGCGTCTTTTTTTACTGTTTAAGGCATTCATACAACGATTTGCAAGGGTTACTTCAACAATAAAACCGTTATCAGATGGTGTTATTTGAATGTCATGGACATCATGATCA
The DNA here is from genome assembly GCF_003855395.1 of Shewanella livingstonensis. Classification (NCBI taxonomy): domain Bacteria; kingdom Pseudomonadati; phylum Pseudomonadota; class Gammaproteobacteria; order Alteromonadales; family Shewanellaceae; genus Shewanella; species Shewanella livingstonensis. The sequence continues at coordinate 1,245,014 of NZ_CP034015.1, forward strand.
TGGCGAATGATGGCTTCTGAAAACAAAAAGCCAATGGCAAAGTCCTCAAGGTTATCTGGGGTTACCATCATCACAGCATAGTTGATACCGTTAATGCTAATGGCTGCGGCAGCTTCTTCTACCAGATGTTCGATAGATGGCAACCATTTGTATGAAGCATTCATGTGTATAGACTCAAAACCTGACGTAGATCACAGTTTAGGGGGCGCTAATACACAAAGCCAATCAAACAAATTTATGCGGCGATAGCTTTTATCTATTAATATGACTAAATTAATAGGCAAACTTAAGGTGTGAGGGGATATGAATCTTAGGCAGTTACATTATTTTTATGAGTTAGCAAAATGTAAGCATTTTGCTAAAGCAGCCAAGGCTTGTCATATAACCCAGCCTACCTTGTCGGCCAGTATTACCGCGTTGGAAAAAAGCTTTGGCACCGAGCTGGTGGTGCGTGGTAGTCAGTTTGTCGCGTTAACGGATGCCGGGCAAATACTGTTGCGCTATGCTGAGAAAATGTTGCTAGACCAGGCGGCGTTAAAGCAGGAACTCAGTGTGTTTAGTGGGCCGTTAATCGGTTCGCTTAGGATTGGTATTGTGCCGCAATCAAGTGTCGATATTATGCCGTTGATTAAACAATTCAATGAGTTGCATCCTAATATTACAATTTCATTGTTGGTGACGACTAATGAAAAGCTTATTGAGCAACTGACCTTACATCAAATTGACATTGGTTTGGGGTTTGATGAACATCTTACAGAGGCTAATCGGCGCACATTTCATTTTTATCCGCAGATTGATAACAATATGGCTGTACTTGCAAGTCAAACATTAGTATCTCAGCTTGATATGACATTGAAAAATAAAACGTTAATGCTTAACGACTTACAGAGTTTGCCTTTGGTGCTGTTAAGTCAAAATATGCAGTTTAGGCAATATATTGATAATGCGTTAGCGCAAACTCAGTTAGCTTTTAACCTGGTGTTAGAAACCGATTCGCTGTTTCATTTAGTCAGTGCGGTAAAACACAATATTGGCTACGCCATTGTTAGCAGTGGTATTGCAAAGTCGGCTCAGCAGTTATTCAATTTACATTATCGGCCACTTCAAGGCATTGAGTCGGGTAATACGGTGTTTATTACCCGAAAATATAGTGTGTCGCCAGCGATGAGTGAGTTTGTTAGTTTAATAGACATAAATTAATTTTACTGATATTTGTCTTTATTGCGCCATGGCCGCACTGAAAATTGGGCTGGATGTTGTTAATAACATATCATTAAGTTTGGCTCGCGGCGCCTTAACAAGAGCAAACAATAGACTCGTTAACGACCTCGCATTTTGCGTGTGTCATTGTTGGCTTAAAAGATTGAAACTTAACTTGGGTTTATGTTTGCTGCCAGCCTGTGAATGTTGATATAATAGCGGGCTAAAAAATTTATCTATTTACAGACTTTTTTATCTCGCAATAACTGCCCCATCGCCTGCAGGAATAACTATGATTAACCACTTTAGTGTACTGGGGGTCAGACCCAATGCCAAAGAAGATGACATAAAAAAAGCCTATAAACGTTTATCGAACAAGTACCATCCTGACAAGTTACTAGGGGCGTCTGATGATGAGAAACAGCAAGCATCGGTTCAGCTCCAACGAGTCAAAAAAGCTTACGAAGTGCTATCAGATAAAAAGCAGAGAAATGCATTTATCAATGATTTTAACAACGTAATTGTCACTGATCCCACTGCCGCAATGCGGGAGTTATGGGACGAATATTATTCCTGAGTATCCCATGGCTAAACATCTAAATATCTCACGCATTAATGAGCTTAAAAATAATGCCCACGACAATATCGAATCTTATAACGACCCTGATACGCCAAATGCGCTAGCAAAGTTTACCAGCCAAATCAGAGCGATATTGTTGGCCGATCCTGGGATGCTAGATTCGGTTCCTGAATATTTACCGGTAGCGCTTTATGACCGAGTTAAGTTTTCTCCCGAATCAAAGCGCCAATGGGCACATTGGATTAGCTTGAATATTCACCCTAGCTGGGATGAATTTAAAACCACGATTGCGTTTAATAACGCCGATCTTCCTTTGGCACTTGCGGTACGTAAATACAGCGAAGATTTGCTCATTGAAAGTTGTGCTGTAGTGTATTTGTTAGAGACGCAGGGAGATTCTGCGCCCAAGCAAACCACTGAGGATGATGATTCTGACGGTCTTCATGAGCATGAACGTGATGAAAACGATGACGACGACAGTGACTATGATAGCGATGAAGAAGGTTATTATGACCAATATGATGAGGAAATCGAATGAACAGTCTCATTGAAATAACCGCCGCTGAAATACAAGAGCTGGCGAATGTTGAGCCTAAACAGGCAAGCAAGAGATTTGAATTGATTGCCTCGTCAATGTCTGATGACCAGTTAGTTGAAGTCATCGAGAAAATGGATATTGTTACGCTGACGCAAATTAACAGCCAGCATGATATTTCGTGTCCGTCGATCATGTCTGAGCTCATGTCACCAGAGCAGATCCGTGACATCGTCTGCCAGCAGCCGCTTTACTGGGAAGAGAAAATTAAGAGTAATGCTGAAGAGTTAATGCAGCATACGTTTGATTTTATGACTTACCTTATCCGTATTCAGGACAGCGAAGAGAAACAAACTGCTATTTTAGAGTGTTTGGCTGAAGATCCTGCGGCGTTGTTTTATCTATCGATCCCGTTTATTGAGCTTATCTTAGGCGGTACTAGCGGTGATGAAGATGAGATCAATGATACTTTTGATGATGAAGAAGATGAAGAAACCGTGGGTTATTCTGATTGGCAAGCCGATGAAGAAGCGCATAGTCTCAGTATCGATGACCCGCGAAGCCTGCTAGCGTTGATCCGTGAGCGAGCGCCTAATGTTGAGAAGTCGATTAAGAATATGCTGCGTAACACCGGCTCAGACTGGCAGTTAATTATCAGCCAGTTTGCTAGCGAATTAGTGATTCAGGCGAAAGAAAAGAACCAGGTCACAGACGAGTACGCTGAAGTTGATGACATGTTTAGCTTTCTTGATTAAGGGTTCTGCAAATGCAATTGGTATTACGTGACGAAAATCAGGGTCCCTATCTGAGTCGGGTATTGGCTTATGGTCGAACCGAAGGTTTGCTTAGCAATGAGCAATTGGGACAGATCAAAGCGAAAGCCATTTTAATGAGCCTTAAGTTCGCAGATAAGTTTTATAACAAGTATAAAATGCATTTGCTTGAAGAAGCGGCGCAAGATGTCATTGGTATTGTGAGCATTGGTTTGATGGCGTTATCTGAACAGAATCAAGATAATGCTCTTATGTTGCTTAATGATGACGGCGTAGTTAAGTCGTTTCAAAAAGGCTGGAGTATGCTAACTCAAGTGAGCCAATACAGGCTTCATGGTAAGTCGGTTTATGGTGATGTAGATAAAATTTTGCTTGATCAAGTGTCTAGTCCACCGGATTGTGATGAATGGCAAGGTTGGGTCTACTACCAAGAAGCCTTAACTGAGCATAATCGGCAACAGTCGATTAATGCCTTGTTAGCCCAGTTTTACATTGCTGGCACTTTTGATCCTATGGATTATATTAACCTTGAAAGTACCTTGGCCGAAGCTGTGTTGTATCGAATATTTTTCGACGGTAAAAAAGTACGCCCAGATCTTAAACGACGTATGACTCGTGTAGAACTTCAGCCGCAGTGGTTTAGCCTCGAATTTATCGAGCAACAAACTAATGTGGCATTAGCTGAGTTACCTAAAGAGCTTGAAGCCGCAATCCGTCTTGATTTAGGTAAGAACTTTAATTCTGCGCTGCTGCGTACTCTTAATTTCTCTCGTAGCTATCAAGAGTTAGCGGCCCAAAATGCCTCTCCTGAACGATTAGAGCGATTTGAATACAAGGAAGGCTTAATTGGTCTTCTTGGTTGGCCAATCTATATCGTCATGTAGTAGCGCTTAGGGGGAGCTTGCGTGTGTAAGCTTCCTCAATTTATTCTATTGACTGATTTATTTACATCAGATTAATTAGCGATACTGAGTTAATACACTCATTCTATGCCGTACTTATTCTATATATCATTAGTTTTAAACCCTTATCAAATCCTTATCAAACTATAAGATATTGAAATATAAGCCTGCCCAGCTGTTAGCCCTGTCATGAGTCTTATAATAGTATTAACTACATGAGCCTCAGTTAGTACCACAAAATCTTATTAATCAGCCTAAAATTAACCGACGTACAGTATTGTAGATATCACTCCTATGATTAAGGATTGCTAAAATACGCCTGTAGTTGGTATCGTATTGGTTTTGAGCCATATTTTAGCGTTAGTGTTGACATTTTTTTCTGATGCTTTGTGTTAAAAATATTAACTAAATGATTGATAAGCTACTGTATTAAAGCATTATATTATTAGATACTTATACTTTAAACGTTCATCAGGCCGTGTCTGTTTGGCCATTTGTTATTTTGTTCCATTGTCCTTAGGATCCATTATGTTCAATAGCCTACGTGCTTATCGTTCGTCAATTATATTACTGAGTGCTTTATTGCTTGGTGGTCTGTTCGGTGGCTTAGTACCTGAACTTGCCATAAAGTTGAAACCGATAGGACAAATATTTCTAAACCTGTTATTTATGATTATTGTGCCTTTAGTTGCCGTCAGTGTGATGTCATCCATTGCTCACATGACTGATTTAAAGAAATTAGGTGCCTTACTCATATCGATTATGGCTGTGTCGATTGTAATGGCGATTATTCCGGCTGTCGGAGTAGTGTTGCTAGCGTTAGCGTATGATCCTGCGCAAGGTGTTACACTCGATTTAGCCAATACGGTTGATACAGCATCAGGTGGTATGGATTTTGTCAGCTTACTAACCACGAATGACTTTGTCGGTTTATTGTCTAAATCAAACATTTTAGCGCTAATTATTATGTCGGTTATTGGTGGCGTAGCTATTGGACAGTCTGGTGAAGATGGATTGAAAGTCGGGCGCATGTTAGACAGTTTAAATACCGTGATCATGAAAGTTATTTCGATATTAATGTATGTTGCACCTATTGGTTTAGGCGCGTACTTTGCCGCAACCATGGCCAGCCAAGACACTGAGTTAATGGGCACATTTGCCCGTGCAGTGGGACTGTTTTTTGTTGCGATGGCTTTGTATATTACATTAGGTTCAACCTTATACGCCTGGATTGGCGGCGGCGTAAAAGGGGTTAAGCTATTTTGGCAACATATGCTTGAACCCGCCGTTACAGCATTAGGTACCAGTTCATCGTTAGCCACCTTACCAGTAACCATACGTAGCGCCGCTAAAATGGGCCTAAATGAGCAAATTTCAGAGATTAGTTTGCCACTGCTGGTTAATCTAAATAAAGGTGGTGCAGCAGCGATTACCGCATTAAAAATCGTGTTTATTTATTCTCTATTAGGACTCGATTTTACTACCGATGTATTTATGCTGACAATTTTGATTTCAGTGTTATCGGCATTTATTATTGGTGGGATACCGGGCGGGGCATTTTTAGGTGAAATCTTTATTGTTACAACCTTAGGATTACCTATGGAAGTGATCCCCATATTAGTGGTTATTGGTGCAATAACCGATGCCGCATCGACGGTGATTAATGTGGTGCACGATTTAACGGCCACGCAAATTATTGAGCGCATTAATGGTAAACATTATGCTGCTAAATTACCTAATAGTGAGCTGGTTGACTAAGCCCATTCATCAAAGTGAATAATAACTGTATATGAAAAGTATGCCACAGCATGATATTGCCTCTGTTGTGGTATTTTTTTAAGCGACGGCGACGCAATTTCGTCCCTGTGACTTTGCTTGATATAAGGCTTTGTCTGCACGTTCCAATAGGCTGTGGGCATTGTCCTTAATAGCATATTGGGTTACGCCTAAGCTAATTGTTAGCGCCATGTCTTGAATGTTTTCGGTGGCAATGTATAAACGTAATCTCTCGGTTAGTTCGATGGCATTTTCCAAGTTAGTATTGGGTAATATCACTACAAACTCTTCCCCACCCCAACGCGCTAATAAGTCATCACTGCGCATTTTACTTTGTAGCAATTGTGCTAGTTCATACAAGACTTTATCACCCACAAGATGACCATGATTATCATTAATCCGCTTAAAATAATCAATGTCGATAATGGCAACCGAAATAGGGTATTGCACTGGAGGTATCGGCTTGAGTGCTATTGACGATATACCATTGTTATCTTTACTATTATCGATAATAGCTTGATGAGTTACCGCCGCTGATATTTTATCTGTGGTGTTAAACCGTGGGTTTATCGCTCCAGTATTTATCGCTCCAGTATTGTCGCCATGAGTATTGAGTAGTTTATCAAGGACCACATCAAGTTTTTCACGATTATATAGCCCTGTAAGTTTATCTGTTTCGGCCATTTTTTGGATTTCTATATTGCGTAGAGCCAGCTTTTTATAGGCTGAAAAACGAGTTTTTTCGTAAAATCTCAATAATAAAATTTGCGCAATACATACCTCAATAACGTTAAATAAAGAGCCTGTGCCAAAATTCACTGGCTCAAGGTGCTGAGTTTGTAGGTAAACCAATAAAGCACATACGCTAAAAGTGAGGCACGAAATAACAGTTCCCCATGTTCGACCTATAAGAAAAAATGAAAATGGTGGGATCAGTGTCGCCCAAAATAATGAGTGTGAGTAACCCTCAGTCGATATCACAAACAGCATGATTAGACTGGCAATCATGATGGTTACAGCCCATGACGTTGTTTTAACCTGTCCTTTTTTGCGAAAGTGATAGTAAATACTCAATGATATTAATAAGCCGCATCCATCGAGCAAGGCGTATTGATAACCCTCAAAATATAATAGGTTAATCAGGGTCAATATTAGAAAATAGCTTGTTGTAATGAGTAATGAGTGTTCGATTAAGCGGATGCGCCAGTAATCGGGATGATCAGGCGGATATTGAGGGAATTGTTTGTACCAAAATCTAATCATAAGCAACTTCCGTGGTAAATTTAAGCGGATGCTAATTTTTAAAACCTTATAAGAATATCATTTTTAGCGTTAATTATTTATCATTAATAATAGTTAAAATCTTGAAAAAAACCGCTTAAATAGGCTGTTTTTATGATCCTGACATCTGATTTGCTTATGATGTTGTTTAAGTTTACTTAACAATCTGAAAATAAGCGCCCATAGTCTAGGTCCGTTTTAGCGATAAGGTTGTGGAGTCATCTATCTTTTGGCTGTCTTGGGTTAAGCGTCAAAATTTACTCCATATAACAAATATCAGCTTAAGCATGCATATAGATTGTGTTTATACGGCAAACTTGAAGCATGTGGTTTGGCAACGTATGATGCGCTTTTTATTGCGATGAGCCCTATATTATGCGTCATTTAACCACTCGTTATCATATCGACACTCCCAAAGACTTTATTGCGGCGAATCAACAAACGATGCTTACGCGGCTAGCTGCTCGTGCCATTGTGGTGCGTGAGAAGCAGATATTGATGCTTTATACCCAACGTTACCATGACTATTCATTACCTGGTGGTGGGGTAGATATAGGCGAGGAAATAGAGCAAGGGCTCATTCGTGAACTACAAGAAGAAACTGGCGCGCAAGCGATCCGCAATATTAATGCATTTGGTTTATATGAAGAGTATCGACCATGGCAGCGAGATGGCTATACGTCGGTTAACATGCTGTCTTATTGCTTCACTTGTGATATCGACAGTCAATTGGGTGAAACTCAATTTGAAGCTCACGAAGTCAATAATGGTATGGCGCCAGTATGGATAGATATTGATGAAGCAATTCAGCATAACCTTGACACTATCGTTAACAGCAGCAAGAAAGGTTTATCGATTGAACGAGAAACCTTTCTATTGCAACTGATTAAACAAGAGTTATTGAGTTAGACTCAAGCCATTGTTGATGAGTAAAGTGTTATATGGAATGACATGACTGTCAGCTAGAGAGTTAACCTCTGCGATGGTTGAGATGCTTAACCTATAGACAGTTCTTTTGCTCTTGTGGCGGCACATGCCATAGCACTGGCAACGAGCTGATCAAGATCGCCATCTTGAAATGCCATGATTGCTTGTTCAGTAGTCCCTTTTGGTGAGGTGACTTGCTGACGTAAGCTCGCTAAATTATGCTGACTATTCATCGCCATTGATATTGCTCCCATCGCACTCTGAAGCACTGCTTTAGTCGCTGTTTCTTGTGGAAGACCCTGTTCAATAGCGGCTTTTTCCATCGCTTCTAAAAATAAGAATAAATACGCCGGAGAGCTACCTGCTGCAGCAACAATAGTCGACATTTGATTTTCATCTTTTAGCCAAACTGTTTCACCTACTGCTCGCATAACACTTTCGGCAAGTGCAATGTCATTCTGTTGCGTGTCTGACCCAGCAAATAAGCCTGTTAATCCTTCACCAATGGCCGTTGGCAAGTTTGGCATAGCACAAATGACTTTAGGTGAATTATTTAGCTTTTGGCAGAGAGTAGCATGTTTGACACCCGCCGCAATTGAGATAACTAATTTACGGTTATCATGTTGCATAACCTCGCTCAATTGCTCACACACCACGGGTACTACAAATGGCTTAACGGCAACAATGATAACATCGGCAAATGCTACAGCAGCCGTATTATCATGGTGCACTTTAACATTGAATTTATTCATCAAGTCATGTCGGGTCGTTTGGCTCGGGGCGCATACTAGGATGTTGGCACTATTATGGCCTTGTTTAAGTAAGCCACTAATAATGGCTTTTGCCATGTTGCCGCCACCGATGAAGGCGATACAGGTATTGGGGTCCAATGATTGATGTTGAGAGATGATAACCTCCGAAAATGTCGCTAAAAAAGAAAAGGCCAACGCTTTCGCTTGGCCTTTTACCGGTGGAACCTATTTGATTATGCGCGAACTTGACCTACACCGCTGACTAAATACTTCTCAGTGGTGAGAGACTCAAGACCCATTGGACCGTAGGCGTGTAATTTACTAGTCGCAATACCAATTTCTGCGCCAAGACCGAGTTCACTGCCATCAGAAAAACGTGATGATGCATTTACCATCACAACAGAGGCATCTACAGTGCGTTGAAAAAGCGTCGCCGTTAATTCATTTTGAGTACAAATGACTTCAGTGTGATGGCTACCAAAGCGTCGAATATGATTTACTGCATGATCAAAATCAGTGACTTGGCGAATGGCAATTTCTAAATCTAAATACTCTTGGCCAAAGTCATCATCGCTAATCACATTGGCATGTTCAAAGTATTGTTGGGCATTTTTACTCACATTAATACGGACTTTATGTGCAGCAAGTTCGGCGGCCACTTTCGGTAAAAATGTTGCAGCTACGTCTTCATGTACTAGTAATCCCTCTAGGGCATTACATACACCGGTACGTTGGGTTTTACCATTGAGCAATATAGACATCGCAATATCAAGATCGGCATCTTTATCAACATATAAATGGCAAACACCTTTAAAATGCTGAATAACAGGGATTTTGCTGTTGTCAGTAACAAAGTTGATTAGGCCTTCTCCACCGCGTGGAATAATAACGTCAATAAAGTCACGCTGCTGCATGAGCTCAAGCAATAAGGCACGGTCTGGATCGGGTATCACAGTAATCAGTGCTGGTGGCAACTGATATGCTTGCAATACATTTTGTAAAATTGAAGCGATAATTTTACTTGAATGCAGTGCTTCTTTGCCGCCTCGTAATATCACAGCATTACCTGATTTAAAACATAATGCGCCAGCATCTGCGGTAACGTTCGGACGTGCTTCATAAATCATGCACACAACCCCTAAAGGCACACGCATTTTTTGAATGTTAAGTCCATTTGGTCGCTGGCATATTTCACGTATCATACCGACTGGGTCGGGTAATGATGCAACTGTTTCGATACCAGATGCCATTGATTCAATACGCTCAGGTGTCAACGTCAGTCTGTCTATCATTGCCGCGCCTAAATCAGCTTTCTTGGCATGATCAAGATCTAATAAATTAGCTTTAATGATATCGTCGCTATGCGCTCTAAGTGCACGGGCCATATCAAGTAAAATGGTATTTTTAACTTTTTCATCTAGTAGGGCTAGAGTTTGTGCAGCTGTTGCTGCGGCTTGCGATAAATCTTTAATTAAACTCATAATTGCTCCAAAATGGCGATGTTTTTGTCAGAGATCAGTGGGCCCGTTTTTTGCTGGGCATTGTTGGCAAATTCACGATCTTCTTGATCTGCAATAAAATGTAATAAACAACTACTGTAATTTGATTTGGCTTTTGCCAATTTAGTGCCATCGCCTTTGCGCACTAAAACAGTATCACCGACGGAAAAGTTGCCTCTTACGGCTACTACGTCGTCACTGGTTAGCTGGGTATCATGTTCTTCAAGGTCGGCGCTAAAGTCATTCTCGACAATTAACTCACCTTGAACTTGCGAGGTATGCGTCATCCAATGTAAATGTTCTTGCATCGGTACATCATACGGGGTGAATAAAGTGCCTGGATTTTGGCCCTTTAATAGTTGATTGAAGGTATCCGCGTCAAAACCATCCACTATCATGGTTTCAATTCCGTGTGAAATCGCTTTTTCAGCAGCTTCAATCTTGGTTAACATACCGCCAGTACCTACGCTGCTGGTAGCACCGCCAGCCATAGCATAAATCTCAGCATTGATTTCACTGACTTGCTTAATGAGCGTGGCATCATCATGTAAATTGGGGTTTTTATTATAAAGCCCTTTTACGTCAGAGCAGATGATTAACGCATCTGCATCTGCTGCGGCGGCGACCATGGCTGATAAGTTATCATTATCACCCACACGTAACTTAGCTGCGGTAACGGCATCGTTTTCGTTAATAATCGGAAGTAATCCATTATCTAACAGGGTAAAAATAGTATTTTTAATACTAATATAACGATCGCGATCGCGTAAATCACCATGAGTCAGTAATAGCTGAGCCGAAGGAAAATCAAACAACTTATCCCAAGTTGCCATCATATCGGCTTGGCCTGCTGCAGCCATCGCTTTTTTAAGTGAAATACTTGGTTCTGCTGTTTCAGGAAATCGATGTCTACCTGCGGCAACTGAACCTGAAGATACCAAGACAACTTGGCACCCTTGAGCGCGACAGGTAGCGATAAACTGTGCAATACCTAATAAATAATGGCTGCTACAACCTTGTTGATGGGGCGCAATTAACGCGCTTCCCACTTTAACGACAATGCGTTTCCAATGTGAAGTTGGCATATTATTGTTCTCCATTACTGTTGCTCGATTAAAACACGATTTGCTTCATGGAAGGTATCAACTGTTTTACTACAAGGATCTGCGTCAAATGCACTGGTAATCCAAATCACTATACTGCTAACAATAAAGCCAGGGATCATTTCATACATCAAACTAGTTAATGCTTTTCCGTCGGCAAGTACCGGAGCATATATCCAAAATAGGACAGTAACAGCACCCGAGACAATACCAGCAACAGCTGCTTTGTGAGTTAAATTTTTCTTATAAAGACTGAATAATACCAATGGACCGAAGGCTGCGCCAAATCCTGCCCAAGCATTACTCACTAACGATAAAATACTGTTCGAGCGGTCAAGAGCTAACACACTCGCCACAACGGCAACGCCTGCTACGCCATAACGGCCCATTTTGACCATTTCTTTATCGGTAGATTCTTTTTTCGAAAGTACACGATAAATATCTTCGGTTAGAGAACTTGACGACACTAATAACTGTGACGAAATTGTACTCATAATCGCAGCTAGTATCGCAGCCAGTAAGAAACCACTAATCAAAGGATGGAACAGTAATTCAGAAAATACGATAAATATGGTTTCAGGGTCGACTAGTTTCATGTCAAATTTATTGGCATAAGCAATACCCACTAGACCTGTAGCCAGTGCACCAATAATGGTAACTGTCATCCAACTCATACCAATTCTACGAGCTATTTTTATGTCAGACACTGAGCGAATAGCCATAAAACGTACAATAATATGGGGTTGACCAAAATAACCTAATCCCCAAGAAAGACTGGAAATTAACCCGAGCATGGTGACATTTTGCATGGCATCAGAAAAATGTGGAATCGACTCATAAGCAAAGCCCATCATTTTGTCTGCACTACTAAACTCTTGATACGCAACAACCGGTACCAAAACTAAGGCAACAAACATAATACAGCCTTGAACAAAGTCAGTCATACTAACGGCTAAAAAACCACCAAGTAGGGTATAAGACACTACAACACCTAGGGTAACCACTAGGCCAAGTTCATAACTTAAATCAAAGGCAGAGACAAATAATTTTCCGCCAGCAACTAATCCTGCTGAGGTATATAAGGTAAAGAAGATAACAATGATAACCGCTGCGATAATTCGCACATGGCTATTAGGAGCATGAAAACGTTTAGCAAAAAACTCAGGAATGGTCAGGGAGTTATCTGCAACTTCGGTATAGACTCTTAACTTAGGTGCTACTACTAGATAGTTAACCAACGCACCAATTAATAAGCCCAGTGCAATATAGATGGTTTCAAAACCGACTAGAAACATTGCTCCTGGCAAGCCCATAAGCATCCAGCCACTCATATCGGATGCGCCAGCTGACAGTGCTGTAACTTGTGGGCTGACTTTACGCCCACCCAAAATATAGCCTGATACGTCGCTGGTTGATTGTTTATACGCAAACAATCCAATGCCTAGCATTACCATGAAATATATTGCTAATGAGACATAGGTTAGGTAATGCATGAATTACTTGCCTCCCAACGCTTTGTGATTTTGAATCCCTTTAGGTTTCAACATAACAAAGAGATAGGTGCTTAAAAGAGCACATAAACACAATAATTGTGAAGCTTCTTTTAGCTTTAATGTAGCGGTGTTCCAAATGTTTGTAACGAGATTTTCTTCGCTTAAAGTGCCTGCAGACATAATGTCCTCCTGGGTTCGGGCTAATCGGTTTATTGTTAACTTATTTAAAATCAACAATAAAAAAACCACCAAACTAGTTAGTGGTCTAATTATAATAGCACGATTAGAGGTCAAATTTCCAATTGATTATAGGATAAGACGGTTTTACGCGGGTTTCTCTGTGCGATGTAAACTGGTATAGCCTGGTCGTGAGGAGAACGGTATACATGCGTAACGTCATCATTAGCAGAGTCTGTAGGGGTTTTCACGTCGGCTGATGGATTGAACGTTTGCATAACTAATTTTTTTATACTCTAATTAGTTGTATTTTAATACTTATCCCTAAGTCCTTTCGATGGGTTGTGGCTTCAGGTCTACCTCACTTTATACATCAGAGCGATTTATTTTCTATTGAATAATGAAGATATCATTTAAGCTAAAATCATAACCATAAACTCATATTAAGTTTTTCCTGCAAAGCCCAATAAATTGCTTCTATAGGCATCTTACGCGTAGAGATACCTAAATATGCTTTATTATCAATGTGCATATAAGTTTTTATCAATACAAATCTATTGGCTTATTCTAACAAGTAATCTAACTCCTTATCCCTGGGCCAGGATGCTTATTCTGCAATATCGCTATTAATTAATAGCCGAAACGACATCAAAGTAGCGTGCAGGCACACTATTATGAGTCGATGAGTTAATTGAATTAATCATTACAGTTCAAATGGTTTTAATTCAAATTACTTTGTCGTTATTCTTTCCTTGTTACCGTAAATTAGTCATTATTTTTGACAACCTAGTTTGAAGATAACTTAAGAGTCTAACTCGATGTAACAGCGCACCAATATTGCAGTTACAGCCGCTAAAATAACTTCAGATACCGATTTAACTAAACGAAGCTGAGATTATGTTAAACAGTGATATGTTGCATTGTTAGGGGAATGTATTGCTGTGGCGGAACTAATATTGATAGTAAATGAGATCCAGACTCTGATTAAACACAATTTTATTGCATTTAATTAGACGATCGGTCTAATATGAGTTATGAAAAATTCAAGCTTAAATTTAATGAGCAATCCAGATAAGACTCCTGGCCTAAAACCTCGCCGCGGTAGGCCACCTAAAGTTTCGCGTGAAAATTCTGATACGCGGGCAGAGCTTATCCGTAGTGGTCTTGAACAACTGACAGAGCAAGGCTTTGCTTCATCGGGTATTGAACCTATTTTGAAAAAGGTAGGTGTACCTAAAGGTTCTTTTTATCATTACTTTGTCAGTAAAGAAGCATTTGGTCAGGCAGTATTGCAAAATTATGCCGACTATTTTTTACACAAGCTTGAAATTCATTTATTGGACGAATCATTTTTACCATTAACGCGGATTAGAAATTTTGTTAAGAATGCTAAAGCAGGCATGATCCGCTATGAATTTAAACGCGGTTGTTTGGTGGGTAACTTAGGTCAAGAAGTGGGCGTGTTACCAGAAAGCTTTCGACCGCAAATTATTGAGATATTTGTGAGTTGGCAAGATTGCCTAGCTCGTTGCCTTAAGGATGCTCAATTACATGGCGAGCTTGCAGCAAATGCAAATTGCCATCTTTTAGCCGAAAACTTTTGGGTGGGTTGGGAAGGGGCGGTAAGTCGAGCTAAGTTGGTTCAGCAGGCCACACCGTTAGATAATTACTGTGATTTTTTTATGGCCGCACTACCTAAATAACGTTAACTGACAACCTCATCTCTTAAAAAGAGTTGAGGTTAAATAATTTTTCAATCATTAAAAGACGATCAGTCTAAATTAGAGGTATACAATGTTTAATGGCATGCTAATTGAGAAAGATGACCAAGGTTACCGCACCACAGTAAAAAGCATTGACGAAAGTGTGCTACCTGAAGGTGATGTGACGGTAAAAGTACTTTATAGCACTCTTAATTACAAAGATGCTCTGGCCATTACCGGTAAAGCTCCTGTGGTAAGAACATTCCCTATGGTGCCTGGTATTGATTTAGTGGGCATTGTCGAACACAGTGATAGTGATAAGTTTGTTGTCGGTGATGCAGTATTGTTGAATGGTTTTGGCGTAGGTGAAAGCCATTGCGGTGGTTTAGCAACTAAAGCGCGTTTAAAAAGTGAATGGCTTATTCCATTACCTCGTGCATTTTCACCGCAACAAGCCATGGCCATCGGTACCGCAGGTTATACGGCGATGTTATGTGTTATGGCTCTTGAGAAAAATGGCGTAACCCCCGATAAAGGTGAAATACTAGTGACCGGTGCTAATGGCGGTGTTGGCAGTTTTGCTATCGCTATTTTAGCTAAACTCGGCTATCACGTAGTGGCATCTACCGGGCGAGTTGATCAAAGTGAATATTTGAAAAAGTTAGGCGCTAAAGACATTATTGATCGCGCGACCTTATCTGAAGCTGGTCGGCCTTTAGCCAAGGAGCGTTGGGCTGGTGCAGTTGATTCTGTTGGTAGTCATACTCTCGCTAATGTGTGTGCCAGTACCAAGTATGGCGGGACTGTAGCAGCATGTGGTTTGGCACAAGGAATGGATTTTCCCGCTAGCGTGGCACCTTTTATTTTACGTTGCGTGACGTTAGCGGGTGTAGACAGTGTTATGCGATCTTTAGCTGATCGTACAGAAGCATGGAAACGATTAGGGGAGGTCCTTGATCCTGCTGTTTTCGATGATATTGTTCACGAAGTCAGTTTGACTGAAGCGGTTGATGTGGCAAGTGATTTATTAGCTGGTAAAGTTCGTGGCCGTGTGGTTGTTGATGTCAATCGTTAATCCAATTTTTGCTCTGCTTAGTTAATTCTGTCATTAAATTGTCAGTCAGTACTTATCTGACTGGCAGTTTTTACACTTATAAGAGAATGCTTTTAAACATGGATAAGTGCAGCTGACGAGATATATCGGTCAATAAAGTCTTGAGTTGGCATTGGCTTAGCAAATAAGTACCCTTGCAAATAGTCACAAGATAATTGCTCAAGCAGTTTATGTTGTCCTTCTGTTTCGACTCCCTCTGCAACGACTTTGACTTTTAAATGGTGTGCCATAGTGATAATGGCGCGTACTAAAGCAATGCTACTTTCATTGGTTTCCATATGTTGGATAAACGAGCGGTCAATTTTCAAAATATCAATGTCGAGTCGTTGCAAATAAGCTAATGACGAATATCCAACTCCAAAATCATCAATAGCGATATCAATACCATAATGATTGAGGCGTTGCATTTGCTGTTGAATAGGGGAGTCTGGGTCCATCAAGGTGTTTTCTGTCACTTCAATAATCATGGTATCGCGGGGTAAGCGGTGTTTATTACAGGCCAATATCCATTCATCGACCCATAAACCGCTAGGATCAATTTGTAACGGTGAAGTGTTAACGCTCACTTGCATTATATTGCCCGATAACTGATAAAAATAAGCAGCATCTTCAATTGCTTGATCCCTTACCCAATTTCCAATGTCTTCTATTAAGCCATTTTGTTCAGCCACCGGAATAAACTCATTTGGGCCAATTAGGCCACGCTGTGGATGGTTCCAGCGAATGAGCGCTTCTGCTTTTTCAGCTTTAAGTCCAAATTGATCAAAAATAGGTTGATAGAATAATACGAATTGATTGAGTTTGAGTGCGAGGCGAATCTCTTCAATAAGACGTCTTTTTTCAATGGCTTGTTCTTCTATAGCATGAGAGAAAAACTCATATCTATTTCGTCCTTTGCTTTTAGACAGGTACATTGCTTGGTCTGCGTGTTTGACTAACGCCTCAACACTTTGGCCATCAGCAGGATAGAATGTCAGTCCAATGCTACCTGTTACATTCACTTGTGCTTCTTTGATGCTAATACACTGCATTAGGCTATTTTTAACATTCTCTGCAATAGCAGAAGCCTGCGTTAAGTCGCTAACATTTTGAAGAATTAAAGTGAATTCATCGCCACCAAGACGGGCAACGGTATCATGGTCGCGTACACATCTTCGTAAACGTTTAGCGACTTGATGGAGTAGTAAATCGCCATAGTCATGCCCTAAAGTGTCATTCACCTCTTTAAAACCATCTAGATCGATAAAAATGAGTGCAAAAACCATATCGTCAACTTCAATCAGTGACTGGAGTTTTTCATAGAAATAACGTCGATTCGGTAGTTGCGTCAAACCGTCTTGATAGGCAAATTCGTGTAATTGACTATTGGCGTTTTCTAACTCCAAAGTACGCAGTTTTACTTCACTTTCAAGTAAACTTTCACGCTGCTCAATATTATCTAACATGCTATTAAAATAGGTCGTTAATTGACCTATTTCATCTTCAGATTGCACTTTGGCGCGTAAGCTATAATCTTGTGATACAGTTATTTTTTGAGATATATTAGCTAGATAGAGCATCGGGCTTAAAAATTTTCGTCGTAAAAATAAAGATAAAAAGAAACTGGCAATAAACGATGACAACAGAATTAATATAATAAATTGACCGTAAAATTTAACCCGCTCGGTTAGCAGACTATCATCGACAGAGATATGCAAATCACCATAGTGTTGATTATCAAGTGTTAACGGCGTAATGACTTGGGTGATGTTATTGAGATCGTTATCAATATTGTTTGTTGAAAATCGTTTTGATAATGCTTGAGCTAACACGATATCTTCAATATTAGTGACAGTGATAGACAGTACATCCGATCGTAATAATATTGGGTTAATCAGCTCTTGAATGGCATCTTGATCATCAAACAATAAGGCAGCAGTAATATTGGGCGACAACATTTGAGATAAGCTTTGCAGGCTTTCTACTTGCTCTCTTTTAGCCGAAGAGAGTTCAAATGCGCTGAATATAGACGTCACCGTGAGCGTCGATATGATAGCGACGCTCATTAAAATGAACTGTAATTTTTTACTAATAGTATTCAGTGCAAAAAATTGTTTCATAGTCTTAGTTATTTACCACTCGGCCTAGGCGTAATACTTTTGAGCTCATTGTGATACCTGATAATTTCAATTGGTCGGGTGAGACTTCAAAGCGAACCTTGCCACCAGATAAAAAGAAACGAATGTGTCCGCCTTGCTCAATAAAGTGGTCTGTTTCTCCAACAACCATGACATTGGGTAAAAGAGGGCGATTAAATTCCAGCCAAGGCTCAACAGTGTCTGCGGTTATAAACAGAATATTGCATTGCGCTAGGTCTGTTGTTGTGACAGCTATTTCGACATTTTTTATTGGTAAGTTATTCACTTTTCTACCGCTGAGCACTGAGCGCGATACATTAATAAAACTGGCATCTGGGCTACACAGTGTAAATGAGGTGGCATTATCGGGCAGGTTTTGCCATTCGCCGTAACGGGAAAAGTTAAATAAAAAGCCTGCTTTAAGCGCATATTCTTTTTCAATGGCAATTGCGCTCTGGCTCATGATAAGCAAAAGCGTGAATAGTGATCCCAATAGCACTTGTTTAATGATTAACATCAAATTAATTAGAACTTCGCGGTAATTTTAAAAGTAACACTCTCATCGATGTAATTTGAGCGAGTATACGTTTCACCATGATTGCCATATTCAATATGTGAGCCCGCAAAAAGGTTTTTCCCCATAATGGCAGCAGTCCAATTAGGCTGAAAAGCCCAATTCCAGGTTAGATCGAGCGCAGTATAACTGTCCGTTTGGTAAGCATTGCTATTTTCAACTCTGAGTGCCGCAAAAATATTATGTTGCTCAAAAAAATGAATATCTGCTTTGGCAAAGATTTGACGACTGGTTGAGTCAAAACCTATAGCAGGGAAGGTGTTGTCCTCTAAGTCGTAATCAAAGGTGTTATAGCTATAACCTAATTCTGCATTAAAACTGTCTAATGGTTGCCATGATAAAACAATATCGGCACCTTCAGTGGTCAGTTCGGCATTAGAGACTAAGTCAAAGTTAATTGATGTGGTTGTTAGTGCTTGTATTGCGGAATCAATTTGGCCGGCTTGTAACATCGCGAAGATAGGTAAAAATTGCTCGATATTAGGGTTAACCTGGATCACGGCTACATCATCGGTATCAGTATGATAAACCGATAGGTCAAGTGCCCATGTGGTATCAGATAAACGATAGCCCATTTCATAAGATACAGATTTTTCTGACTTTACGCTGTCATTACCATTGAGGTAAGTGCGGATATAATAACGATCAATCTCGGGTATTCCGGTGGTGATAGGCGATACTTCTTCGACTCTTTGTCCATCGATAAGAAAGTTGTCGTTAAATTCAAGTAAAGAGGGAACCCGAACACTTTTTGATACAGAGGCCCACAAGACTTGATTATTTAGTGGTTTCCATACCAGCCTTGCTAGTGGTTGGTTTTCCCAACCAGTCAAATCGTTATGATCAACTTTGACACCCACAATTAAGTCTAATTTGTCCGCAACAATCTTATATTGAGCCTGCGCTAATCCACCATATTGATGTAGGCTTTCAAAGCCTCCATCGCTTTGCACAAAGGTACTGTCTGCAAAAGAAATAGAATTGTAACGGTAGTTTAGCCCCCAATCGAATTGCAAGTCTTGGTATAAAAAGTTCATTTGATAATCGATATCAAATGATTGAAAGTCTTCTTGTAAATAAGTTTGGCTACCACTTTGCTTTAACCAAGATGTTTGCAGCATTTGGTTTGCAGAAGGTGAGATACGATTGTCTAGCCTAGCCATAATACGTGAATCGGTACGATCTAAACTGTCGGTAAATGATATATTACGATTACTATCATCAACGACACCGCGATAATTTTGGCCTAATGTAGACTGCGTAATATCGCCCTGAATTAAGCCTGACCATTGATCATTTGGGGTAAAGTCAAACCGAGTTCCTGCAGATTGCTGTTCCGAAAAATCAGCGGGTTCCATCTCAATGCCTTTACTCGACTTTTGGCCATCTTTAACATGGCCATATACCCTGAAACTACCGTTATTGCCGATATCGCCACCATAACGAAGGTTGGTATCTATATTAAGCTGGCTACCACTGCTGACATCGGCATATAGGCCTCGGGTATCAATACTGTTTTTAGTAATGATATTAATGACGCCATTATTGGCATTGCTGCCCCACAGTAAGCCGCCTTGACCGCGGATAATTTCAATGCGCTCAATATCGTATAACGGTACGTTAAGGGTTTCCCAATACACAGCAGCAAACTTAGGAGTATATAAACTTTGGCCGTCTATCATCACCAATAGTTTGGCTGAAAATCTCGATGCCACTCCTCGAGATGAAATCGCCCATTGATTATTGTCGAGTTGTCTTACTGCTAATCCGGGGACCATTTTTAGAGCTTCAGGAACAGATGTTGCACCAGAACGGGTTATTTGTTCTTTTGTTAGTACATAGATAGACGAGGCTGTTTCAAAGGCAGACTGGGTTCTCTTCATCGCTGAAGTTACTTGAACATCCATTGCCATAAGTGAATCTAAATCTAAATCAAGATCACCAAGAGACTCTTCGGCTGCAACCCAAGGCGAAATCAAAATAAATAATAGCAAACATTTTTGTGATAACGTCAAGCTAAAGTCCTCGAAAATCGTTGATAATTATGATCTATTATAGTGACTATTTTAACACATGCTGTTAACTAAATGTCAGCGTATCAGTTTCAATATACGGATTAATTTACTTGCTGTTAACGAGTAAGTTGTTATTTTAGGATTTATAGTTGTGAGTAGTGTCAGTTATGGGTTAAAAATCGATTATTAAGCGCCACGATCAAAATAATTAGCGTTATTTGGAACAGCATCAAAGAGTCTGCAAGATGCATAAAGACGATGGCGCATTTTAACGGTAAACTATACCTATTATAGAGACAGCTTTTGAGGTCATGAGATAGTATGGTAGAACTGCAGCAAAATAATCCACTTCACGGTTTAAAATCAGAAACGATGATATCTGAGTTAGTGGCATTTTATGATTGGAAAATTCTCTACGCAGCCTTGCGTTTAGAGTGCTTCAATACTAACCCTAATATGGACGCTTGTGTTAAGTTCCTAAAAAAGACGGAATGGGCGAGAGAGCGTGTTGAAAACTTTTATTTATACCGTTTCAAGCGTATGCCAAAAGGTAACTCAGCACAATTTGAATTAAAACCTCGTGAGCGTGGTTTTGCTGACGGTATTTTACCGCGTAAGCCGCAGCCTTTAACGGTTGAGTTAGTTGCCGAAATGAAAGCCAAAGCAACGGCTGATTATGAACAAATGAAACATAATCAAAGTCGTTCATATGCTTCTTCGTCATCACCTTCATATTCCTCATCGAGTCGTTCAAATGACAGCGATGCAGCGACACAACGTAGTAATCAAAATAAGCCGCAGCCGACATTTGATCCAAATAACCCGTGGAATAAATAACCACTAGACTGATCTCATGTCAACGTCGGCGCTATAAAAGGGAAAAACCTAGATGCTAGGACGCTACGCTGCTAGATGCTATACAGGCGAAAAGCTTAGATGCTATACAATCTTAGCAGCGAAGCGATACACGCAGGACGCAGTCCGCCCTAGCAGCTAAGCGACACTCGCAGTTGCTCATCAATATCAAACTTGCCATTTGTTCTGCTAACAAGGCGTATTTACGCATAAATAACTTGTTTAATTCAGGTCAATGCAACGCAAATAGCCAAAGACGTCGCTATTTTATAATCGTTTATTATCCAGGACTGAGGTTAGCTGAATAAAGTTAATTGTTTTTGTTAAGCACATTTTGGCTATTTCTATCAAGATGTGGACACACGAGAGAATGATTGCTTAAATAGCAGTGCATGTCTTTGTTGTATTTAACAACAGCACATTCGTTTCAAGGTGACTGGGATTACTTTGGCGGTGCTGTGAGCTTAAATTGAGGCATAAAGGATTAAGAGCCTCATCCATTTTGCAGAATAGCATTGGGATACAACAAGGATAATAATAATGAAACTGAATAAAATTCTACTCGCTATCGGCATGGCTTCTAGCGTTGCGATAGTGGGTTGCGGTGATGACACTCAATACGGCAAAACCCCTCCACCAGATCCTGAACCCGAAGTCGTTACTCCTCCTTTACAAGCTTTTGCGCCTAATGGCAGCTTAAAAGTTCAAATTCGCCGAACTCAATATGGTGTACCACACATTACTGCCGACAATTTAGAGAGTCTTGGTTTCGGTAATGGTTATGCCCAAGCACAAGATAATTTATGTGTAATAGCCGATGGCTTTATTAAAGCCAATTCTGAACGGTCGATGTACTTTGGCCCCCATGCATCGATTGACTTTACAACCGGACTTCCAACCAGTGAAGATAATGGTAACTTAATTTCTGATTTTGCCTACAAAGCATTGAAAATCAGGCAGCTTGCAGAAAACCAATACCCACAGTTTAGTTATAATTCGCGTGCATTAATGGAAGGTTTTAGTGCGGGTTATAATCAATATCTTGCCGATGTTGAAGCCGGCACCCAAACCGGCGAACCATTCTGTGCTGGTCAACCCTGGGTTAAACCTATTAGCGGTGTCGATGTTGCAAGCTATCTATTTTCCATCGCGTTATTACCTGGAGCGGCAAACTTTTTAGATTTAATTTTTTACGCCAACCCAGGCGATGCTCAAGAGTATTTACCGCGTATTGTTGGACCAGCCCCGTCCACTGCGCAAATGGCGTTTGTGCAGGATATGAACAACAAATTAATCGCAAGGTCTGCAACCATTAGCACACCGGAAACTAATCCGCGAAATTTGGGCTCTAATGGTTGGGGTTTAGGAAAGGATAAAACCGAAAATGGTAAAGGCATGGTGTTAGGTAATCCACACTTTCCGCATACCGGTAATTTACGTTTTTGGCAGTCGCATTTGACTATACCAGGGCACATGGATGTAATGGGCGGGTCATTAGTGGGCATGCCTGGTCTCGTCAATATTGGCTTTAACAAAGATCTCGCATGGACCCATACCTTTTCTACTGCCGAACATTTTGTAATGTATAATCTTGAGCTAGTTGCTGGTGACAGGTTGCAGTATATGTTCGATGGCTCAGCTATGCCGATCACCAAAGAAACGGTATCGGTGTTAGTTAATGCAGGCCCTGCAGGCATGTTAGTGGCAGAAAAAGATATTTACACCACAGCCAAAGGTCCGATGGTTGAAGCGCCGCCAACATTAGCGCCATTTGGATGGGATGATGGCCAGGCTTTCTTTATTCAAGATGCCAACATGGCCAATAAAGATCCGCTTGATCATTGGTTAGCCATGAACCGCGCCAGTAATCTTGATGAGTTTCAGCAGGCGTTTAAAAATTATGATGGAGTGATTTTTAATAACACCTTGTATGCCGACAAAGAAGGCAATGCGTTTTATATTGACGACTCAACGGTTCCTGGTTTTTCAGACTTAGTGGTCGATATTATTAAGACGACTCCAGCGATACAAGCCGCGAGAGTCCAAGCAGGGTTTACTATTTTACCCGGTAATACCTCGGTATTTAGTTATGATTCACCCATGCCATATAAACGTGCACCTAAGCTTGAACGTACAGACTTTGTGCAAAACTCAAATAATTCCTTTTGGTCGACTAACTTAGCGGCACCGCTCGAAAACTACTCTCCTTTATACGGTCCAGAACGAGGCCAATTATCATTACGTACTCGTATGGGCTTAACCTTAATGGAAGATGCCGCGGGTGATGACGGTAAATTTAATATTGAGGAACTAGAGGCGGCTTTATTATCCAATCGGGCTTATCTTGCTGAATTAGTGTTACCAGACTTAATTAGCCAGTGTGAGCAACAAGGCTCTACACCGGTTATGGTGAGTGCTACATTGTCTAAAGATGTCTCGGCATCATGTGCCGCGCTAAAGGCGTGGAACGGCAAGCAAGATAATGACAGCAAAGGCGGGGCGTTACTTCGAGAATTTGCCCATCAGTTCAATCAAAACACCATGTTAACAGAATCTTTTGATTATATGAGTGCAGCAACCACGCCCAGTAAACTGAATACCGATGGCAGTGCGTTAACGGCTTTAGCTCATGCAGCTTTGAATCTTGAAGCGGCAGGCTTTGCGGTTGATGTTGCGTTAGGGGATGTGCAATTTGTTGAAAAGTCACTTCCTGATGGTACTGCATCTGGGGTTAAGTTACCTTGGCCAGGCAGTCATAATGCGGAAGGCGGCTTCAACGTATTCTCGACCAGTTTATCGGGCGATGACAGCTTAATTCCTCAGCATAAATATAGCCCTATTATGGATGTTGTTTCTGGTAATGCTACAGCATCAGGACTAACGGCTGAAGGTTACCAAGTTCGCTATGGTTCAAGTTGGATGATGACCGTGAGTTTTACCGATGAAGGCCCTAAGGCAAAAGGTATTTTGACTTATTCGGAATCTAGCAATGTGCTAAGTCCGAGCTTTTCCGATCAAAGTGAATTGTATTCCTCGTCAAAGCAGTTACGTCCATTGCTATTTACTGAGACAGAGATCCAAGCATCGCTTGAATCGACCACAGAGCTGACCTTCCAACGAAATTAGTAGTGGTCAGACCAAAATAACCAACCTGTTAATAGCAGGTTGGTTTTAGTATGATGTCTAACTAAGTCTGTGATTAAAATCAATAAAAACTATCAAAATGGCTAGGTTTTGTAAGGGTTTAAGATTATCAACCCCTACTTTGGTATAAGGTTGAGTTGCTTGACCTATACTTGTAACTGAAACAAACTCACCATTAAATATATTCTTATAATTAATGGGATGATAAAACCATGTTGATTTTTGTTATTTGTATTGCCGTGTTGCTGCTCGCATACAAGTTTTATAGCCCGTTTGTTGAGCGACAAGCAGGTATTGATCCTACCGCTATAACCCCACAAACACGTTTTAATGATGGCGTTGACTATGTCCCCGTTCATCCCGCGAAAGCGTTCTTAATTCAATTTCTTAATATTGCAGGTGTCGGACCGATATTCGGGCCTATCTTGGGCGCGCTTTATGGCCCTATCGCACTAGTTTGGATTGTTATTGGTAATGTACTCGGTGGTGCCGTACACGATTACTTTTCTGGGGTAATGAGTATCAAAGAAGACGGTAAAAGCTTACCTGAAATCGCCGGTCATTATTTCAATGTGTATTTTAAAGCGGCCATGTTGATTTTTACCGCTATGCTACTGTTCTTTGTTGGCGTGGTATTTATCATGAGTCCAGCAGGTCTATTAAGTAACTTAGATTATTTTAAAGACACCATTTTTGCTAATAATACCTTCTGGGTATTAATTATTTTAGCTTACTACTTCTTCGCAACATTACTGCCGATAGACAAGATTATAACTAAGCTTTATCCATTTTTTGGCGCACTCATGATTGTGATGACCACATCGATTGCGGTGGCGTTATTAATCAATGCACCACAATTACCAGAATTTGGCGATATCTTTGCTTATTTTGATCACAGCCACTACAACAACGATTTATTAGAGCCTAACCCAGACGGTTTACCGGTATGGCCATTATTATTCGTTACCATTACTTGTGGTGCCATTAGTGGTTTCCATTCTACTCAAGCACCCATTATGGCGCGTTGTTTAACCAACGAAAAGTATGTCCGACCTGTGTATTACGGTGCAATGGTTGCTGAAGGTATTGTGGCATGTGTATGGGCAACCGCTGGTATTGCGGCATTCCCTGGTGGTTATATTGAGCTTAAGGAGATCCTTGCTCAAGGTGGGCCAGGTATGGTGGTTAATCAGGTCGCAACTACTTACTTAGGCGTTGCTGGTGGTATTATGGCGGTTATAGCTGTTGCTGTGTTCCCTATTACCTCAGGCGATACTGCATTTAGATCGCTACGTTTAACCATTATCGATGCGTTTAAAATCCCTCAAAGTATGACTAACCGTCTATTGGTTGCAGTACCTGTACTTATCATTGCATATTTTATGACCAAAATTGACTTTACGTTAATTTGGCGTTATTTCGCATTCTCTAATATGTTGTTATCTACCAGCGTATTGTGGTTAGCGACTAAGTATTTGTTTGATCGCGGTGCCTTCCATTGGATTGTCAGCATTCCAGCGATTATCGGTACCTGTGTAACCATATCGTATATTTTAACCGCCGGTATTGGTTTAGGTTTACCACAAGAACTCAGTCAACCTGCGGGTATAGTGGTTGGTGTGATATCTCTTATCGCACTGATTATTGCCCACAATAAACGTAAAGTGAAATCTGCTTTATAATTTGTTACAGGGTTAATTAATACCAAGGGCTGCATGTGCAGCCCTTTTTGTTGGTCATTTTAAAAGTAGACTAATGACCGATACGATCAAGCTTTTGTATCAACTCTATTTTAATACTATCCGGCGTTTGGCTGTGCCAGTAACCGCCTACGTAAGCAAATAGCGGTAACATAAACATGATAGTCAGTAACACAATCAGTAATCCTCTGGCGGATAATTGAATACCATTGCGAGTGCTAAATTGTAGAGCCTCTTTTTTAGGACAAGCAGACACACAACGCATACAAGCTTGGCATTCATCTGAATGGATATTTTTTTGAGTATGCACCGATATATTGGCAGGACAAGCGCGAGTACATTTATCGCAACTCATGCCTTTAGTTTCAATTAAACAATGCTGAGTATCACGGCGGATTTTAAACGGGCTTAAAAAACTGACAATGCCCAACAACGCGCCATAAGGGCAAATATAGCGGCAAAAACCTTGGCGACGCCATGCCGCTAAGGCAAAGATAATGCTAAAACCAATGAGAGCAACCACGGATGGCATCATAAAAAACACGGCCATTTTTAAGTCTGCTACTTTGTGATAATTACCTTCTAAGTAATGTGGAATACTTGCTGATGGCATAGAAATAACCAAATAAAGCAGTGCTGCTAATAGTAAATATTTAACCATTCTCAGTGGCCAGTCTATCCACGCCGGCGGTAATAACTCAGCGTGAATAATACGTTTTCTTAGTCTGTATAAGTATTCACCCGCCAGTCCTAGCGGGCAAGCCCAACCACAAAAAGCGCGCTTACATACAACGCCAGTGAGCAATACTACGCACAACATCACCACAGCAGCAGGATGATTTTGATCCCATAGGCCTAATGTTAAAATGGCTTTAAGTTCAATGCCGCCGGCAATGGGTAAAAATGCATCACCTACATCTGGTCTCATTAACCAAGGTGTTTCTCCGGCATACAATAATCCTGCATTAATGGCATATTGCACTCCGACCAATAACATCGACAATGCAAAAAAATGTTGGCAAATCTCACGTATTGCATTGGGTCTGCCTTCTGCATTGGCAAACGCAGGTTGATATTGTCCTAATGCGGTGACGACTAATACCGCGCCCAACAATATGAGTAAAAGCGGCCAGAAAAAGCTAGCAAGAGTTGCGCCGAGCAATAATGCCCCGCTGACCAATGCGCCCCATTTTTTGCCACCCCAATACAGTAAGCTGGTGCTATATACTAAGGCTAGCATTAAGGTAATTGATTCAATTGTACTCATAGAGGATGCCTGTAGTGTTTTATTTTCTATCAATAATGATAAAAGTTCTGCTTAAGGGCTAATGTGAGAGGGATCAACAAAGGTGATAATTGATTTCTAAATATATGATCTATATTGATTTGTTTAATTTATGTAAACATTGTTAAGCAATGTGTTGTTTAGGGGACTTCAATTTATTGTCATTAACTTGTCTTATTTTTTGGTTAACTTATTCAGACTATTTTGTGACAGTAAAAAGTGGCTAATGGCTAAGTTTTCATTTGAGCACTCGTTCGAGATCGACACCTTAAAGCGTTTGGTTGCCCAACATCAGCACCAATTTAGGCACCAGTCTTTGGTGGATTTGTACTACCGTGGTGAAAAACTCTCGGTTACTGCTATTGAGTTAGGTCAACAGCAACAGCCTTGCCCTACGGTATTATTTGTTGGTGGGGTACACGGTGTTGAGCGCATCGGAGCACAAGTAGTATTGGCGTTTTTAGACAGTTTACTTAATCGTCTACCCTGGGATACTCACTTACAGCAGTTACTCAAATATGTGCGTTTAGCCTTTGTGCCAGTAGTCAATCCGGCGGGCTTTTTACGAGGCAGCCGTGGCAATAGTAATAACGTTGATTTAATGCGCAATGCACCGATTGATTCTGACGAGGATGTGACCTTTTTAGTGGGAGGGCAACGATTATCACCACGCTTGCCTTGGTATCGTGGCCAAAATGGTATGGAATTAGAAACCCATGCGTTAATCAAGTATGTCCAACAACTACAAGGTGAAAGTTCGAGTGTCATCGTGTTAGATGCGCATTCTGGTTTTGGTTTGCGAGATCATCTGTGGTTCCCCCATGCGCATACTCGGCAGCCCTTTGCTGGCATAGGTTATATTTACCAGTTAATGCAGTTGTTCGAGAAAGGCTATCCGCATCACAGCCATTATCGGTTGGCACCACAAAGCCATTTTTATCGCACTCATGGCGATATTTGGGATTACTTAGTGGCAAGTAACGTCAGCGAAAAACCGTTTATTCCGTTAACCTTAGAAATGGGATCGTGGGCTTGGGTGCGTAAAAATCCACGTCAGTTATTTAACTTTTCTGGTTATTTTAATCCGCAAAAAACTCATCGACATCAACGTATTTTACGACGTCACGTGGTACTAATGCAGTTTTTGATTGATGCAGCTTATGCGCAAGTTATTGAGCAAATAAAACCTCAACAGCTGACACAATTGACTCAACAAGCCAATCGCTTTTGGTCTAAAAAAGCTAAATGAGGCTCTGTGAGGATAAGTGAGGTCATGCTATGACGACGTTAGTGTTACTTAGAGGCTTAATGCGTGATAGCCGCCATTGGTATGGATTTGATCAGCGTTTAGCTCAACAAGCGGTGAATGTTATTAGCATCGATTTACCGGGTAATGGCCTGTTAGTCAATCAACCTAGCCCAGGTAAAATGCAAGATTATTGTGATGCGGTGTGGCAACAAATCGATGATGCATTACTAAAACAGGGCATGCTACCAAGCCAAGTTAAGGTGGTATTGGTTGGATTGTCTATGGGCGGCATGTTGGCCTTAACGATGGCGGCGCAGTGTCGCTTGCGAGTACAACATGTGGTGTTAATTAACAGCAGTGCAGCCAACTTGTCACCTTGGTATAAACGATTCCAGTGCTTGGGGTTAATGAGGTCATTGGGGGCGGTGTTGACTCGAGCTTTACACACCAGCTTGTCGAACAATATTGATAATGACAAGAGCCACTGGCTAGAGGCAACGGTTTTAGATTTTACCAGCAGGCATTTGGGGCAAAGTATTGAAGTCATTCATGCCTGGAGCTTATTACGCTTGCAATGCCATACGTCACTATCCAATGGATTACGCCAGTTGTACGCCTCGGCTCGTTTTCATAGTCCTGTCTTGAATGGCATATCAGTTAGTGTGATTGTCGCCAATCAAGATAAGTTAGCCCATCCCAAATGTAGCGAACAGTTAGCGGTATTTTATCAAACTCAGTTACACAAAATCGATGACTGTGGCCACGATGTCAGCCTTGATCAACCGCAACAATTGCAACAACTATTGCTTGAGCTTATTCATTAGGGCTTATTCGCTAGAGCTTATTCATTAGGACGGTTCCATCGGGGCTCATAGAATATTGCTTCTTGAATAGAAAGTACTGAATCGAGCGCTAAATAGAGAATGTTAAATAGATAATGTTATATAGAAAGTACTTAGTAGCGATTAGTCATTCAATCACACAATCAGTCACTCTAGGGCCTGTTGATCTTTGCTGGTTGAATTTTGTTCGAGTTAAAAACGTTTTAATCGAGGCGAATGGATTGATGCCTAGTCATCTAAGCAAAATGCATTCAACAAAGAGTAAAACGTTTTTAGCCGAACCCTTCGGGCAGCGTTTGTTGGCCATTTTTACTGTGTTATCGACTTTTTATGTAGAATAACTACACCTCAAAGTCTCTGCCTTGTACAAATGGCCAACAATTCGCTGCAAAAATAACCTTGAAAGATCAACAGGCCCTAGCTTACTTGCCATTTTTTAATGTCTTGCTGCCAAGCATTGGCGGTAAAGTCGATAAAGGCTCTAACAACAGTTTGCTGATAGCTACGCGACAAATAAACCGCCCACAACGTTTTACCCGGCGCAGTGATGTTGGGCAGCACTTCAATTAACTCTCCGAGTTCAAGGTAATGGTTAGCTAAGTCGGTCGGTAAGCATACTACGCCATTACCGCGCAGCGCCGCATTGATCAACACGCCCATATCGTTGGCTTGTAGATTGCCAGTCACATCAAGTAAACAGGTTCGTGACTCATCGATTATCTCCCAACGTGGTTGGCTCGAATGGCGTAAACAGTTGTGTTGTAATAAGTCACTGGCTGACAATATAGCTGAATTTTTGGCTAGGTAGACAGGAGATGCGCAAATGACACTGTCGATATGCATTAAGCGCCTAGCAATTAAACTTTCATCTGGCTGGTGGGTATAACGCAGTGCAATATCAACTCTGTCATTAACCAATTGCGAGACATTGTCAGACAATAATAGCTGAATATTAACTTGAGGATGTTGCTGGCAAAAAGCCTCAACTACGTCATACAGTTTGTGTTGCCCAAGCCCAATAGGTGAGGCGATACGGATACTGCCAACCAGTTCATTATTATGGCTATTAGCGCGACTTTCCATCGCGGTGACTTCGCTTAGAATACGCTGGCAATAGTTAAGCGCTTCTTCACCTTGCAGCGTTAAACTCACTCGCCTTGTCGTGCGATGTAATAAGCGTAATGCTAACCATTGTTCAACTTCTTTAATGTGTCTAGAAACCTGCAGGCGGCTTAAACCAAGCTGCTCGGCTGCTTGGGTAAAACTGCCACAACTGGCTACTTCTACAAAACTGCGTATAGCTGAGATCTTGTCCATGACTCTCCTGATGGTTGGTTTACGTAAGCTTATAAGTTGTCGAGGTTTGCTAACAGCGCTTCGGCTTTATTGATAATGGCTTGTTGAGTGCCAGTATCCATCTTTTGCCAATTTTTATATACCATCGTCATGCGCGGATTACGGCCAAATTGCGCTTGATGGCGTTGAATAAAATGCCAATATAAGCTGTTAAACGGGCAGGCATTTTCTTCTGTTTTGAGTTTGACATTGTAATGGCAGTTTTTGCAATGGTCGCTCATTTTATTTAAATAATTACCACTGGCGGCATAAGGTTTAGTGGCGACAATACCGCCGTCGGCAAATTGGGTCATGCCACGGGTGTTGGGCATTTCGACCCATTCGATGGCATCAATGTAAATGCCCAAATACCATTGGTCGACCTCATCAGGGTTGATACCTGCGAGTAAACTAAAACAACCGGTAACCATTAACCGTTGAATATGGTGCGCATAGGCAAAGTCGAGTGACTGCTTAATGGTGTGGTGCATGCAGCTCATCTTGGTGTTTGCGGTCCAAAAATACCCTGGTAGCGGTCTTTGCGCTTGCAAAGCATTTTGAGTGGCGTAGTCGGGCATATTGATCCAATAAATCCCGCGGACATATTCGCGCCAACCTAATATTTGTCGTACAAAACCTTCTACTTGTGCCAAAGAAATATCATCTTGATGCGCTTGCCAGTGGGCAATGACTTTATTAATCACTTCGCTAGGGGAAATAATTTTGGCGTTAAGCGCAAACGATAGCCTTGAATGATATAGGCTCCAATCGGAACGACTATTTTCGGTCATCGCATCTTGAAAATGGCCAAAACGGATCAATAAGTGCTGGCAAAAATAGTCGAGTAACTTACGGGATTGAAGTCGATTAACTGGCCATAATAATTGGCTTTCTGCTTTGCCAATGGTGTTGATATTGTGCCGTTTAAGTCGGACTAAAATATCACTGACATCGTTGGCAAACAGTAATGGCGAAGGAATATCGGCCAAATCATTCTTTTTTATACTCGCCCGGTTTTGCTGATCAAAATTCCACTGACCACCAAAAGGTTCACCATCTTGCATCAACACATTAAAGCGTTTACGCATACGGCGATAAAAAAACTCCATTTTAACGTGTTTTTTCGGGGTGAATTCGCGTTGAATATCACTAAAAGGCAGTAAAAAATGTTCACTGTCGGTGCCGTTGATCGCAATACCAGGCAGTACAACTGAGCTTAACTGCTGTGATAATCGATACTCATCAGGTTGTTGGTATTGAAAATGAGTTAATTTGTGCTCTTTGGTAATGTATTCAAGTAACTGTGGCAGGTCGGCATAATGCTGGGTTTCATCTAAGGTCAGGTACATAACCTGATGACCGCATTGCGCTAAAGCTTGAGCAAATTGCGCCATGGCGGCAAAAAAGGCACACACTTTTTGTACATGATGGTTAACGTAACCGGTTTCTTGCTTTAGCTCAGCAATCACATACACCACAGTCGGATCGATTTGTTTAAACCAACTGTGCGAGGCATTGAGTTGATCGCCCAAAATGAGGCGTAAGGTTTGTGTTTGTGGCGATAGTGACGCCGAAATAGTGTTAAAAACGGTTATCATTTTATTCCCTTTAATCAGCTTTGTGGCGGCGGCAACGTTCTGAGCAATACTTAACATGCTCCCAATCTTTAGCCCATTTTTTACGCCATGCAAAAGGGCGTAGGCAAACCAGACAGGTTTTATACTCAAGATGCGTTTTTTTATGTGTCATGAGGACTTTTTCCTCGTGTTTTTTGCGCTAACGGTTTGCCTTTAGTTGGCTTAGGTTTAGCCTGCTTACGTTGAGGACTAACGTGTCGGCCTAATACTGCCGCGATATGTCGCTTAACTTGTGGTTGTTCACGGTATGACCATAAACGATCCCGCGCGGCTTGTGACGCTAGGGTTAGATCGATCATAGGTTCTGGATAATCACGGCCTAAAATCACGTCATTAAAAATTGCTTCCATTGGCGGTTGCAGCCAAGGCTGATGAATATATTCATTGGGTAAGTTGCTGAGCTCTGGGCACCATTGGCGAATAAAATCGCCGCGCGGATCTTGGTCTTGTGACTGTTTAATCGGATTATATAATCTTATGGTATTAATGCCCGTGACTGACGCTTGCATTTGCAGTTGTGGGTAATGAATCCCCGGCTCAAAATCAAGAAAGTAATTAGCTAATGGCAAGCTGGCTAACTGCCAGTTAATGTTTAAATGGTGGGTGACAAAACTGACCAGCATGGCACGCATTCTAAAGTTAATATAGCCGGTTTCTTTTAAGCAACGCATACAGGCATCAATAATCGGAATGCCCGTTTGACCTTCGGCCCAGCGCTGAATATCTTGCGCGACATCGTCATCATCTCGATACGGGAACTGCAAATACCCAGGATTTACTGGGGTAAATTCCATGCTGCATTGGCTTTCAAATTTTTGCATAAAATGGCAATGCCAGTGTAAGCGCGACATCATCGCCAGCAATGGTTTACGCCAGCCTCGGTTATTTGTGGCATCGCTATTCCCACCCTGCACCTCGTTATAACGGGTTAATGTGGCTTGGTACACTTGCCTAAGGCTAATGTTACCCCAAGCCAAATAAGGCGATAAGCGTGAGCAATGAGTACGGCTTAAGCTGGGGCTAGAAATACTGCGTTGATAATCTTTGCCGCGATGGCTTAAAAAGCTGTTTATTACTGATCTAGCCGCTTTTGGGCCACC
The DNA here is from genome assembly GCF_003855395.1 of Shewanella livingstonensis. Classification (NCBI taxonomy): domain Bacteria; kingdom Pseudomonadati; phylum Pseudomonadota; class Gammaproteobacteria; order Alteromonadales; family Shewanellaceae; genus Shewanella; species Shewanella livingstonensis. Next base: position 1,278,682 of record NZ_CP034015.1, read on the forward strand.
GACTTGAAACTGCTCATTGGGTTCGATTATCGTTTTACTTAGCACTGGCTGTTGATAATGGCTCAGTGATTGTAACTTGCATTGCTGTTTACACTGTTGCCAATTAGGAATTGCGATGGGCTGGTTCATCACTTGTTGCCAATGTTGATCCCACTGTTTGCGGTGTTTACGACCACGCACTACCGCGCCTGTTGGTGATTGCTGCCAAGTAATATGCTGTTGATTACACCAACTCGCCACCGCTTTGTCGCGGTTAAAAGTATTGTTTAAGCCAATCTCTTGATGACTAAAAACAGTATTAATTTCAAATTGTTCGGCGAGCTTATTTAACAACGTTAACATCGGCATAGCGAAAACATACACTTGACCATTAAATCGGAGCAGTTGTTGATTCATCTCTTGCAATGACTGCCACACAAAGCGCCAATGGCGTTCATTATAATGCGAATCTGCAAGCATTAATGGCTCAAAATTATATATCAGTAAGCAGGGGAGATGATGATCAAATGCATCGACTAATGGTTGGTGATCAGACAAGCGCAAGTCACGTTTAAACCAGACAATATTGATCGCTTGTTTGTTGCTGTTGAGCATGGGGCCAAAAGTCTCAAAATGGATGAGTCAGTTGATACGTTACTTTTGGTGTATTGGATTGCTTTATGGATTATTTTTGTGCGGCTATTAGTATCATTAAATGAAACAATTATGCGCAATAAGCGATATTTATCTCTTATCTTGTTATCTATAAACTGGCTCCATTGTTAATTAATAGAGCGAGACGGAAAAATGAAACTAGCAGTATTAGGCGCAACCGGTTGGATTGGCAGTACTATCATGCAACAAGCGATAAGCCGAGGACATGAAGTGGTTGCCGTAGTGCGTGATGCCAGCAAAGTCACTCAAGACGTGTCTGTGCGTACGCTTGATATTACACAAATGTCAGCACCAACAGTTGCAACAGCATTTGCAGATATTGATGTGGTTATCGTTGCCATTGGTGGCCGCGCCGCACAAAACCATGAGATTGTAGCGCAAACTGCCAAGCAGTTATTGCAGTATCTGCCTAAAACCGGCACGTCACGTTTATTATGGGTTGGCGGTGCGGGGAGCTTAGAAGTCGCACCAGGCGTGACGTTAGTGTCAACACCAGAGTTTCCTGCAGATTATAAAGCCGAAGCCATCGCCCAAGGTGAAGCATTAGCCGTGTTCCGTGGTACAGATTCTGCTATCGATTGGACCTATGTAAGCCCTGCAGCGATTATTTTCCCTGGTGATTCAGAAGGTCAATACCGTTTAGGCGGCGATGAGTTTTTTACTGATGCAGCCGGTCAAAGCCGAGTTTCAGTCGTCGATTATGCCAAAGCCATGGTTGATGAAGCCGAAAGTGCTAAGCATGTTAATCAACGTATTAGCGTTGCTTACTAAATTGTATTAAGCAGTTTTACATAATCTGATACAGGGTCAAAAACGATGCTCTTGATAACATTTTGAGTTTAAACGTACATGCCAGATAACCATGAAACAATCAAGTATCATGGTAAAATGGATACTTGGCACTGTCTATTATCATATATAAATCATAGCTATAATAAAAAGGGTGCCAAAATTGTTGGCACCCAATCGCTTTAACCTTTTTTCTTTCTAAGTTTGACTATCTCTGTTGTATTTGACTCTTTTTTCAATTTACGTTTTTCTTTTAACGATAACAATGGTTTTTTCATTTCATGTTTAGACATATTATCACCTAATAATAAATAAAATATTAATAATGTTTATTTAATGCAATAAAATAGATTTTTTAAATAAATAATCCATCGCCCTCCTTAATAATCTACCACAGTTAATATGTCAGTTGATTTTATTTTTAAATGTTGACTAAATTTCTTCTCGGAATAATATTTATTAATTTTTAAGTATATTTTAGAGGTAACTGTTTAATAGATCTGTTTTTAAAAATTACATGATTAAAACTCGCCATTTAAATATCGCCATTTAAAACAAACTATAAAAATATAGCAACTCAATGATTTAGTTAGTAATGGGTTTTATCTGTAAAACAGATGGGCGTAAATAGGCGCCCGTTTAAGCGGGGATTTTTAGGGCAAAGCTCCCTAAGAAATTAAGGGAGTAAAATATAATAATTGATATGTTCATTGCGTCAATATAGCAGCTTAAATAATAACTACAAGCAGATTCATGGAAATAAAAAAAGATAATAGTAACCTTAGTCGGTTATATATGTTAAAAGTCATAACTCCATAGTTTTTTCTCTAGGCTTTAATAAAATAACGGTCACATTGTTATAGTATGCCATTTATTAAAATGGCTTAATAATAAGTATGCACAATTGCTCATGCCAGTTAATGCAACCCTGCTAAATCCCTCGACCCTACATCCACAGATTTTTTAGCAACATTAAGGTTAATATTTCTTGATAAACAGCTTTGAGATAAAAATATTCAGGATGAAACATTGCTCAATGAAGCATTAAATCAGAAAGTAAAAGTCTAATAATAACATGATATATTTTATAAAAAATATATCATGTTAATAGTGGGGTGGTTTATAAGTGTATTAAAATTAAATGATTACGCTGGAGACTCTGGTTCTTTGCTAGGTAAATCTAGCGTGTCATCAATAATTTTGAGCTTAGCGGTTGTACTCGCCAGCCCTTTCTGGTTGATAGAAGATTTCTTTAATTTTAATTTTTATTAACCCTCCACCAGGCTTCGGCCATTCAATTTCATCACCTTGAGAAAGCCCAAGTAATGCACTGCCAACAGGTGCAAGTATAGAGATCTTATCACCATTTAAATCAAGATCTTTGGGATAGACAAGAGTCATCATAAACTCATCACGAGATGACTCGACAGTAAATTTAACTGTTGAATTCATGGTAACAATAGTAGGCGGAACTTCCGTTGGTTCAACTATATTTGCACGGGCAAGCTCTTCTTCTAGTTCACTGATGCCGACCATTTTTTTTGTCGGTAATGACTCGATTAACTTAAAGAGCCTTATAGCATCTAGTGACGAAATGGTTATTTCAGGTCGATTACTCATTTTTTCCTCAAACAGTCTAGTAATTAATGCTTTAAAATCTACCTTACGATCAAACTTTAACTTAACAAGAAAGTTCAACGAGGTAAAAATACTTATAATAAAAATTCATGTCCGATCTGAGATGCTATCCCTAATACATTAAAAATACCTTAATTAATTTAATTATTAATTTATAGTGATAAAACATATATGTCGCATAAGTGATTAACCATAAATATATCAATAAACCTACTATAACTGCCGGCTGCGGTATTTTTTATGAATTATCCCATTGATGACAAAACTCAATAAAGCTTTTCAACAGCGGGCTGTGATATTTATCTTTGTGAACCACCAACCAAAACGGTCGTTGCATATTAATATGATTGCCCTTAATTGGAGAATTGAGCTGAGTCACGCGGCCATCGTTAATCGCATATTGTGCCGCCAAAGCAGATAAACATCCTAAGCCAAGTCCAGCGGCAACACTGTTAATTAATGCCTCAGTAGTGTTAAGTTCAAACACTTCATGCCACGATTCTATTTGCGGTGCGATAGTACGCAAAAAAAACTCTCGAGAGCCTGAACCTGCCTCACGTAATACCCACTGACTTTGTTCTAAATCGTTAAACGTCCATTGTGCTTGCCGACTTATGGATAAATAAGGTGCTGCAATAATACACATTTCATCATGACTAAATTGACTGGCGATAAGCTCAGGGTGATGGCTTTTGCCTTCAATTAAACCTATGTCGAGTTCGTAATCCAGCAGTTTTTGGCAAATAAGTCGTGAATTAGAAATTACCACGCTTTGTGAGAAATGTTGATGTTGCTGTCTAAATTGGCTCAATAACCCAGGTACAACATGATTACCTAAGGTGTCACTGGCTCCTATTTTCAATTGACCCGTAAAAGCGTGGTCTGCATCAAACAATTGACTGATATTATTTGCTCTACTAAGCAGCTCGTCAGCAAGGGGCAATAGCTTATGTCCTTCTTGATTAAGAATTAAGCGGTTATTAACCCGGTCAAATAGCGGATGGCCCAGTTGTCTTTCTAATTCAGCCAGTGCCATGCTCACTGCAGCTTTAGACAAATATAATGCCTCTGCAGCAGCCGTTAGGGTTTTATGCTGAGTTATGCTGCTAAAAACATTGAGCTGTTTAAGTGAGATATTCATAACGCCTGTCTTGGTAAAGGTGTTTGCTGTAAAAAAAGAATAAAATAATGGTGCTTACTTTTAAGTGATTGTGTGTTTAGTTTTTCTGAACGTATGTTTCATATAATTGGATATATATAAACAAAGTGCAAGTGTAGCATAAGCTTATTCTCTGATGGGTAGTTTGAGGTTGTAATGATTCGAGCGTTAAAAAATACACTAATAGCAGTACCAACACCGATGGCAGGTCTTGCACTTGGTATTGCCAGTTTAGGCTGGAGTTGGGAATATGTGGTTAACTTGCATCATTATGGTCAATGGATAAGTGCTGCTATTGCCAGTGTATTGTTGCTGATTTTGAGTGGTAAATTTTTATTACACTCAAATCTATTACGCCAAGATCTCGCACATCCAGTGGTAGGTAGCGTGGTTCCGACATTTGCGATGGCATTAATGGTGGTGTCTAATTCGTTGGGTTATGTTTCTGCGTTAGCGGGAGATTTATTATGGTTATTTGCGGTATTGTTGCACATTAGTTTTTTAGTTGGGTTTATCTACCATCGCAGTAAGCAATTTTCATTAACTCACATGGTGCCGAGTTGGTTTGTTCCACCTATTGGTATTGTGGTCGCCGATGTGTCTTTTTCTGGTAATGTACATCTATTTTGGGTTGCTCATATAGCGCTTATTTTTGGTATGTTATGTTATGCGATAATGTTACCTATGATGATTTACCGTCTGATTTTTAAAGAACAAATTCCAGATGCGGCTAAGCCAACATTAGCTATTTTAGCAGCACCAGCGAGTTTATCTTTGGCAGGTTATCTGGCAATTACTCCGCAACCATCACCGGTAATTGTAGGGCTACTATTTGGTATTGGGGTGTTAATGACCTCTATTATTTACCTGTCATTTTTTAAGTTGTTACGCTTACCTTTTAGCCCAGGTTATGCTGCATTTACCTTCCCAATGGTGATTGGTGCAACGGCGTTATTTAAAATGTCTATGTGGATGGAAAGTGTCGGAATAGCTACCGAATATGTACAACAAATTAATGCGTTAGCTGAGCTTGAACTGCTAGTAGCCACTGTTGTTGTCAGTTATGTTTGCCTACGATATTTGCACTTTTACCAACCGAACAAAGTGTCGCTAGTTTCTTAATGTTTAATGGGCGTATAAATCTAATATTAATGCATTCAGTAGCGACGAAACGGGTCATCAAATGTGTCATCAAATTCGCGATTTAAAGAGTAACCACCATGACCCCAGCAATTGATATGGCGAAAAAACACAAAATAGACTTTAAGGTGCATGAATATCAACATGATACTAATAGCGAGTCTTATGGCTTAGAGGCTGCGCAAAAGTTGGCAGTGCCGGCCGAGCAAGTGTTTAAAACCTTAGTGGTGAGTTTAGATAATCACTCGTTGGTGGTTGGCGTTGTACCAGTGTCGTCGATGCTCAGTATGAAGTTAATTGCCAAAGCTGCTGGTGCTAAAAAAGCCCATATGGCAGAAGCATTAGCGGTAGAGCGATCAAGTGGTTATGTATTAGGTGGTGTCAGCCCATTGGGGCAAAGAAAGCGATTAGTCACTGTAATTGATGCATCGGCGCAGCTGTTCAATTGTATCTATGTTAGTGCTGGGAAAAGAGGCTTAGAAATTTCATTAAGTCCTAACGATTTACAGCAATTACTCAATGCTAAGTTTGCCGATATTTGTGCCCAGGGGTAAACCTTATTTGTGGTAAAAGGCTGATAGCAGCGTTAGCCTTGTCATCGGTTACCAAATATCCTCATCTCAATTTTTTCAAACATGCCTGTTTCAACTGATTCAGATTTACATTATCTAGACTTAGCATTCTATTGATAACGATTCATTGTTATCAATTTATTTTGGCTTTAAATTCTGCTTGAGTTTGGTTATTGGCTTTTTGGTACCAATAATCGAGCATTCGGCTTACTTCCGCTTGAGTGATATCTACAGGTTTTACTTCAAACACATCCGCACTCGAGCTTATCGCTTGGCTATGGTTATCGCTTATTGTGGCAACTTTTGATGTCGTGGTGAGTGATTTTTTGATAATGGCGGTACTAGGTGCGATAGCGGCGATGGCACCAGAGCTATTATATTGAGTGATTTCGTGGACAAAATTCCGTCCTATTTGTAGGCCTGACTTGATCAATTTGTCTTGGGTGAACGCAATCTCTTTACCGCTTTCATCCGTTAATTTTATGGCTGGTTTTAGAGAGAACTGCTTGGCACTTGAAGCTGAGTTAATGCTCGGTAGTGTTAATTGATAGTCTTGTGCGCTGGCGGTAAAGCGCAAGATTATAACATCAGAAACAAAGTTGTTTTGGCTACCGTTATCGCGGTAACGTGCTTGATAACGAAAGGCTATTTGTTGTATGGCATTAGGCACAGTTAAGTCGAGTTCTACGCTAGATTGTTGTTGTGAGGCTTTATTATTCACTAATACCGTTTCGGTTCTATCGGGCAATTGTAAACTGGCGGCTAACGTTAATTGGCTGAATACGCTAAGGCAAATAAACGCGATAATGCTACGCATAATGTGATCCCATATAAATTGATTAAGTGGTGGTGAATGCTGGACGGTAATGATCTGGCAGTTCAAAGGTTTTTAGGCTATTGCTGATTGGGCAAATAAAGCGAAAAAAACAGGAGGTCAGTACTAGATTTTGGCAATGTTCATCTGCATTGCCGTGTAAACGGTCGCCGACAACAGGATGTCCAAGACTGGCCATATGAATACGAATTTGATGCTTGCGACCCGTGTCTATTTTTACTTGTAGCTTTGATTGATTAAGCGTGGGATTGTATGCCAATAAAGTGGCATGCGACAGTGCTGGCTTATTATCGACAGGGTTATCAATACTAACGGTTTGGCTAGAAAATTTGCCTTCAACAATCACTTGATAATATTTTTCTAATGCGCGTGTCTCGAATAATTTAGCCAGCGCAGCAGTCGTTTTTTTATTGTGGCCAAGTACTAATAAGCCGGTTGCAGCGCGATCAAGTCGATGAATAATGAATGCATTACGTTGCGGTTGTAAGTGCAGCTCTGCGTAGCGATTAATGGTGGTGTGATCGCTCCACTTTGAACCCTGGCAGCGCATACCATAAGGCTTGTACCAAATACTGTATTCACCTTCATCAAACAACAACTCTGCAGCTGAAACCTGCTCGTCTAAAATATATTGATTGAAATACAGGTGTAATTTATCACCGGGTTGTAGTGCTTTTTTTGCGCGTCGAATACGATTAGTTTGTTTGCCGTGGCTGTGCCATATTGCGCCTTTTTGCATAGCATCTTTTAATACTTGTTTACTTAAACCGCTGGTTTGTGCCAGTAAATTGATGGTATCAGTACCATGCTCAGTGATATCAATATGATATTCAGTCTTGTCAGCAATCATTCTCAACTCTATACAGTGATTCGGCACACGGTCAATAAGGGTAAATGTTACCTTATTTGGCCGCAGTATGTTTATTAGTTAATGAAACTTTCTCTTGTGCTGCGTATCTGGGTATCATCTGCGGCAAAGTTGTTTTAGCATAATGCGACAAAACACAGCAGTCATTGGAGTAGGTAATTTGGAACACATCATTTGGGATCTTGACCCTGTACTGATCTCGTTTATGGGGTTAAAGGTTCATTGGTATGGGGCATTATTTGCGTTAGCGATTGCGACTGGCTTTCAAGTGATGAAGCGCATGTACGCAAAAGAAGGTTTAGATGTTGAATCTCTCGATAACTTTTTAGTCTATTGCGTAGTCGGTATTATCGTAGGTGCTCGTTTAGTTCATTGTATTTTTTATGATCCGAGCTATTACTTTGCACATCCGCTGAAAATTTTAGCTATTTGGGAAGGCGGACTTGCCAGCCATGGTGGTGGACTTGGAGCAATATTGGCCTTGTACTATTACAAACGACAAGTGAAGTTACCGTTTTTATTTTTACTTGACCGCTTAGCCATTGCCACCGCGATATTTGGCTTTTTTGTGCGTCTGGCTAACTTTGCTAACTCGGAAATTTTGGGCGAGCCAACTACGCAACCTTGGGGTATTATTTTTAAGCGGATTGACATGCTACCGCGCCACCCCGCGCAGCTATATGAATCGTTTGCTTATTTATTGATATTTATTGGCTTATACGCCATTTATAAATACACCAATATGAAGCAAAAACACGGCGCAATTTTTGGGGTGTTTTTAGTGTCGGTGTTCAGTGCCCGTATCGCGATTGAAAGTGTTAAGGTCAGTCAAGCCGCCTATCATGAGTCGCTGCTCAGTGCTGGGCAATGGTTAAGCTTACCGTTTTTGTTCACTGGTGTAGTGCTGCTGATTATGGCTTACCGTAAACCCCGTTAGGCGCTTAAATACTATAAAGCACGGCGATAACATAAAGAATGCATAATAAAAACGTCCTATGACAGATGCCATAGGACGTTTTTTTATCAGTATGCTTTAGCGGCAGTTCTGTGTTTAAACCGCTTCATTTTTATAGAGGCTTCATACCCGCGGGCAAATATTTAAAGCGTTTCATTTGTTCGTAATGGCTATCAACAATTTTTTGTACTTGCTCTGTTGTCAGCTTAGTTTTCCATTGATGCTTGCCACCATTTCTAAAGAAGGCATTAGCATTTTCGTGTTTTTCAACAAAGCCGCGTGTGGTTTCTTGAGCTTTCAATTGAGCAAAAGAAGAGTGCTTAATGGCATTTTTTAGGCGGACAGGATCTTTTTTCAAACCCAAAAATGATTCGACTTTTCGAAAGACTTTTTTGGGGTCATCCAAAATATCTTCATAACGTAAAATCAACTTTGACGCATCATCGGCAGTCCAGCTAGACACATGCATAGACCAAGAAGTAATAATTTGCGGCACATGTGGCGCTTCATTTGGGGTGCCTGTCATTTCTTCTGCCATATAAGCTATGGCTTCATCGATGCTATAACCAAAGTAATTGGCCATTGAGATTGCCACATCTAGCGGGTTACGAACCACATAAATTGCCCCTGATGTGACAGAGGAGTTATGCAGTGGATGACCGTTGTATTCGCCTAGGTAGTTGTGGGTTTTTACAAATGTGGTGCCATTAGCTTGATGCGCAATATCAGCCTGAACCTGCGGCCTTAGTACACTGACTTCTTCTAAAGTCAGTTCGGTGGTGGCCGTTTTGTCTTTCGGTAAATAATGCTGGTAACGATGCGCGGCCGACTCTGCCGTCGAAATGGTGTGCATGGTATTAATATCAATCGGTTGATCTTGATTTTGAATATAGTTCTCTAAAAATGCGCGTACCCAAGTGTTACCCGATTTAGGGTAAGAGGCCACCCAAAGTATGTTTCCCATCCGTAATCCTTTGTTATTATTTTTAGGTCTTTCAATGCAGTAAAACTACCGATAATTTAAAACTACCGATAATTGTACAAAATGGCAAGTTTACTGGGTTGTAGGTATAGGGATTAGAGTGTGAGCATTAAAAAGGAGATAGCTGAGTGTTGTATCCACTTTAACCGCTCTGACAAGGCTTTAATCCAGTAAACGTGTCCGTGGCGTTACTGTTTAAACGTTTTGATTTTACTTATGCAACCCTTTATACTTGCCGCTGCATTTTTATGCACTGCGCGTTTAATAAATTTTAAGCCTAATTTACACATATTACCGAGGTCGTTTTTTCATAATGAATATTAAGCCGCATTAGTTTTTCCTGCCTATTTGGATCGTTAAGATCCGTCCGTAATTGCTGCCATGTTGGTAGTTTTTGTTGTATATCACTATCCAATATCATTTTGTCGCATTAATGAGTTAATTTCACCGCTGACGCACGCTGATATATCAGGCGTTATCATATGTTATTGGCATATTGGCTAACATTAAAACAGAGTAAAATACATGATACAAAACATGAAAAAAGAATGGTTTTCCAACATCCGTGGAGACCTATTAGCCGGTATTGTTGTCGCGCTAGCGTTAATTCCTGAGGCGATTGCCTTTTCTATTATTGCTGGGGTTGATCCCAAAGTTGGCCTGTACGCTTCATTCTGTATTGCTGTGGTGATTGCGTTTACTGGCGGTCGTCCTGGAATGATTTCGGCAGCCACGGGCGCGATGGCGCTATTGATGGTGACCTTAGTTAAAGAGCACGGCCTAGAGTATTTATTGGCTGCCACCTTATTGACGGGCATATTTCAAATTGCTGCTGGTTACTTAAAGCTTGGCAGTTTAATGCGATTTGTCTCGCGTTCGGTAGTGACTGGCTTTGTGAACGCACTTGCCATTTTAATTTTTATGGCGCAGTTACCAGAGCTGACTAATGTGACGTGGCATGTATATGCCATGACCGCAGCAGGACTGGGTATTATTTACTTATTCCCATTAATCCCTGTTATTGGTAAATCGTTGCCGTCACCTTTAATTTGTATTGTCGGCTTAACCATTTTTGCGGTTTACATGGGATTAGACATCCGTACCGTAGGCGACATGGGACAACTTCCTGATACGTTACCAATCTTCCTTTGGCCAGAAGTGCCATTAACCCTTGAAACGTTAATGATCATCTTCCCTTATTCAGCCGGTCTTGCTGTTGTTGGTTTATTGGAATCAATGATGACAGCGACCATTGTTGATGATTTAACCGATACGCCAAGTGATAAAAACCGCGAATGTAAAGGCCAAGGTATTGCTAATATCGGTGCTGGTTTAATGGGCGGCATGGCAGGTTGTGCCATGATTGGTCAATCTATTATCAACGTAAAATCTGGCGGTCGTGGGCGTTTGTCGACCTTCTCTGCCGGTTTGTTTTTGTTAATCTTGATCGTGTTTTTAGGTGATTGGTTAAAAATGATCCCTATGGCTGCACTCGTTGCCGTGATGATCATGGTGTCTATTGGAACCTTCTCTTGGGATTCTATCCGTAATCTTAAACATCATCCTTTGTCGACCAATCTTGTGATGGTCGCCACAGTTGTTGTGGTTGTCGCTACCCATAATTTAGCGATTGGGGTATTTGTAGGTGTGTTACTTGCCTCGCTATTCTTTGCTAATAAAGTGGGCCGTTTTATGGTGGTTAAAAGCACCGACACCACCGCAGAAGCCGGCCGTCATTATCAAATTGTTGGCCAAGTCTTTTTTGCCTCAGCAGATAAGTTCAGCAACTCATTTGATTTCAGAGAAGTGGTTGAAAAAGTCACTATTGATTTATCTTTGGCGCATTTTTGGGATATTACTGCGGTATCGGCGCTCGATAAAGTGGTGATTAAATTCCGCCGCGAGGGGACTGAGGTTGAGTTAATAGGTCTTAACGCAGCCAGCGCTACCATTGTGGATAAATTTGGTGTGCATGATAAACCAGAAGACGTTGAAAAAATGATGTCAGGTCACTAAGCCCATAGCAACCCCATAAAAGGATAATATTGATGACAAATGTGATTGCCTGTATCGATGGTTCAAAAGCTACACACGCTGTATCAGATGCGAGCGGGTGGGCGGCTATGCAGTTGAATGCCCCTGTGATGTTATTGCATGTATTGGATAAGTCTGCCTATCCGACAGAGTTAAATCTGTCTGGCAATATTGGCCTTGGCAGCCGCGAGCATTTACTTGCTGAAATGGTTGAACTTGAAGGGCGCATGAGTAAACTCGCGCTCGAACAAGGTAAATATATGTTACAAGATGCTCAAACGAGCATTGTAGCAGCGCAACCTACTGTGACGGTGCAAACACTGCAGCGCCATGGGGATTTAGTGGAAACGCTGCTTGAGCAAGAAGCCGATGCCAGACTGGTGGTTATTGGTCGTCAAGGTGAGCAACATCAAGATCAAGCGCAAGCGATTGGCAGTCATTTAGAAAGTGTTATTCGCACGCTTAAGCAGCCGATTTTAGTGGTGATGCCTGAGTTTACAATGCCAAGCCGTTTTATGATTGCTTATGATGGCAGCGCCACCTCGAAAACAGTGCTCAAGCGCGTGATTAGCAGCCCACTACTTAAAGGGCTCGGATGTCATTTAGTGATGGTGTCTGACAATCAGTCGCAAGCTACAACTGAACTAACTTTGGTTGCAGACTCACTTACTGAGGCTGGGTTTGAGGTAACAACTGCGGTTTGTCAGGGAGAGGTGCAAACTGCTCTTGAGGCTTACCAGCTAGCACACCAAATTGATTTAATGGTAATGGGTGCTTATGGTCATTCACGTATTCGTGAGTTTTTTGTTGGTAGTAACACGACACGGATGATCAGTAAAAGCCACATCCCATTGTTATTGTTGCGCTAAGCAAAAAGACTAGGATCGCTTCGCTGCTAGGGCGGACTACGTCCTGCTAGGATCGCTGCGCTGCTAGAGCGGACTTGCGTCTTGCTAGAGGCTAGGTTCTTGATTTTATAGGATCTAGCCGCGCAGCGACCTAGCAGCGTAGCGCTACTAGGCTACTAGTATGCTGCGAGCTAGGTATTTGCTTAAGCAACAACACTTGGCTACAGTGACTTTTCTGCTTTAACAGCACACACCTTATATTCTGGAATTTTTGCAATGGGATCCAATGCATTAATGGTCAGCTTATTGGCTGCGGCTTCGGCAAAGTGGAATGGTAAAAATAATACGCCTACCTGAGCCCGCTTAGTCACAAAGGCGGCTATTTTAATACTTCCGCGGCGAGTACTCAGTTTCAACATATCACCGTTATTGACGCCCAATTGCTCTGCATCAAAAACCGAAATCATTACTCTGGGCGAGCCTTTAATATCCAGTTCCGGGGTTTTGCGCGTCATGGTGCCAGTATGAAACTGTTCCAGTAAACGACCTGTTGAAAGGGTTAAAGGATATTCGCTATCGGGCATTTCAGCAGGTAGTCGATAACTCACGGGCATCATTCTGCCTTTACCGCGTAAAAATGTTTCGGTATGCAAAATCGGTGTGCCAGGATGGTTTTCATCAAAGCATGGCCATTGTAAACCATCTACTTTGTGTTCAAGCCGTTGCCAAGTCAGACCTTGATATTGCGGGGTGACGTGGTTAATTTCATCCCAAATATCTTTGGTGCTGTGGTAATGCCAATTAGCATCAAGGCTGTTGGCAATCATTTGGATAATTTTCCAGTCTACAATCGCATCCCCCGGAGGGGTTAACGCGACACGTAATTGTTGTACCCGACGTTCGGTATTAGTGAAATGACCCTCTTTTTCAGCAAAGGCGGTCGCAGGTAATACCACGTGGGCCATTTGGGCTGTTTCGGTTAAAAAGATATCTTGCACTACCATAAACTTGATTGTAGACAGCGCCGCAACCACATGAGCTTGGTCCGGATCGCTTAGCACTGGATTTTCACCCAATACATACAAAGCATCGAGCTTGCCTTTAACAATAGCCTGCATGATTTCAGTTGCTGCTAATCCTATCTCTGAGTTAAGCGTAGCGTTGCCCCAAGCTTTGGCAAATTTAACGTTATTGAGTGGGTTATCGACTTGCTGATAACCCGGATAATAATTAGGTAGCGCGCCCATATCACAGGCACCTTGAACATTACTTTGGCCGCGCAATGGATTGAGTCCACCACCCGTTACACCTATGTTGCCACACAGTAATTGCAGGTTAGAGGTGGACACTACATTGTCGTAACCTGAGGTATGTTGAGTAATTCCCATGGCATAATACAAGGCGGTTTTGTTTGCTGTGCCAATCATTTTAGCCATAGCGGCAATGTCTTCGGCATTTACACCAGTAATTAATGCTGCATTGACTAAGTTGTAATCAGGCTTCATCACTTCTTGCTTGAGCAATTCATAGTCTTCAATACGGCTATTGATGTAGTGCATGTCTTGCCAGTTATTGATGATAATTTGCTGCATGATGGCATTAAGCAACATCACATCTGTGCCAGGTTTATGTGATACATATAAATGGGCACTATCTGCGATAGTGGTTTTCTTTGGATCGGCGACAATTAAGCGTGCGCCGTGTTGGCTAACGGCTCGTTTAATATGCGAGGCGATAATAGGGTGGGCGCTGGTGGTATCTGAGCCGATGATAAAAATCACATCTGAGTCTTTAATGCTGGGAATATCATTAGTCATAGCCCCGCCGCCAAGGGTATCGGATAGCCCTGCGACAGACGATGAATGACATAATCGTGCGCAGTGATCAATGTTGTTGGTGCCCATAATGCTACGGGTGAACTTTTGCATTAAATAGTTTTCTTCATTGGTGCATTTAGCAGAAGACAATGCCGCAAACTTGCTTGGCCCAGCGGCATCTTTAATCGGTTGTAGTTGCTGAGCAATATAGCTAATAGCCTCGCTCCAAGTGGCGGGTTGCAGTTGACCATTTTTGCGTATTAATGGCGTGGTAAGGCGTTTAGGACTGTTTAAAAAGTCAAAACCAGAGCGCCCTTTTACACACAACATGCCCTCATTTACCAGCGAGTGAGTGTCACCGGTGACACGCATAACGTGATTTTTTCTTTGGTCTACATGCAACTCAACCCGGCAACCGACGCCACAATATGTGCACACGGTGGAGGTTTTAGTTAACGCTCTATCCGTGCCTTGGGTTTTATCGCGGGCATCAACCAAAGCGCCAGTAGGGCAAACTTGCACGCAGTTGCCACATTGCACACAATCGCTGTCATTCATCGACGCAGTAAAGCCAACACGAGGGGCGTTGCGGCTAATGCCTGTTGTAGCAGCATCGGGTAGCGCTTGATAGCTATTGGCTTCAAAGTTAATAACGTTATGGCCACTTTGTAGATGGCAGGCTTCAACACACGCACCGCAGCTGATACAACGATTGGCATCAAAGGTAATAAAAGGTGCACTGTTATCGACTTTAAATTTACGCGCCTGAGTTTGATCCAGTGTTTTGCCGTCAACTTTATATTCGGTGGCATAATCGCGTAACTTACAATCAGTATTGGCTTGGCATGCACATTCTAAACAGCGCATGGCTTCTTTCATTGCGGCGTCGGGAACAAAGCCCAGTTCCACTTCGGCAAAGTTAAGCACTCGATTTAATTGATTTAACTCAGGCATTTTTAAGCGTGCACGTTTCACTGTCTCGGGATATAAGTCAGGGTATTGTTTAGCAGACAATGAAGCGGTTTTGTCGGCTTTTCTTGAGTTAAAATCTTCTTGTTGTAAATGACAGGTTAAGCCTTCAGTTAATAATCCTTCAATGGCTTCAGCGGCTTTTCGGCCGTCTGCCACAGCCCCAACGGCAGTGCCTGGGCCAGTGCGAGAATCACCAATAACAAACAGTTTTTCCACCCCAGCAGACATGGTTTGCTCGCAGCCAAGGAAGGTATGCCAGCGGGTGAGGGCTATTTGGCCTGTGTCTATTTGATTTTCTGGTTGATCTAAAAAGGCTAAATCTACTTGCTGAGATACTGCGGGTATTACGGTATCAAAGGCTTCCTCAAAGGTTTCTCCGGTCGCTTTGGGAGAGCGGCGACCCGATCCATCGGGCTCGCCGAGTGCCATTTTCGCAAAGGTGACTGATTTAACTCGGCCTTGGCTATCACTGTGGTTTTCGATAGGATTAGTAAGAAAATGAAACTTAACCCCTTCTTCTTCGGCTTCAAGTATTTCATAGGGTTCTGCTGGCATTTCATCACGGCTACGGCGATAGATTAAGGTGACATCGGCGCCATCGCGTACAGCCGTTCGGGCGCAATCAATCGCAGTATTACCGCCACCAATCACGGCTACTTTTTTGCCTGTAATGAGTTTTTTGTCGGTGCAATAATCACGTAAATAATCCACACCTAAATAACAACCGATTAAATCACTGCCAGGGTAATTCATTGGCACGGCTTTTTGTGCGCCAATGGCGAGGCAAACCGCATCATAATTAGCGACTAAATCGTGAAGATTGATATCGCGACCTAGTTCACATCCAGTTTTAATCTTTAGTCCGTTACGGGTGAGCAGTTCAATTTCTTTATCTAGAATATCTTTGGGTAAGCGGTACTCTGGAATACCATAACGTAACCAGCCTCCTGCCTTTTCAGCCGATTCCATGATGGTGACATCGTGGCCATTATTAGACAAATAATAACCGGCGGTGAGTCCTGCTGGGCCACTGCCGATAATGGCAATGCGCTTGTTGGTGGCTGGTGCCTTTGGCGGAACATAAGACTCTGCATCGTCTAAATCTAGGTCAGCAGCATGACGTTTTAATTGGCGAATCGCCACAGGTTCATCTACCAGTGCGCGGCGACATTGGGCTTCACAAAAAGCCGGGCAAACACGGCCTATAGACAAGGGCAAAGGTAAGGTTTGTTTGATAACTTTGACGGCTTCTTTATGATCACCTCTAGCGATATGATACAGGTACGATTGCACGTCAACGCCGGCAGGACAAGCGGTTTGGCAAGGTGCTTCACAATCAGCAAAGTGATCACTTAGAATATCTTTGAGTGCTTGTTGACGAAGATGGCTTAAGTGGCTTGATTGGGTAATGACCTCTAAGCCCGTTTCAAGCGGTGTTTCACAGGCGCGAACACAGCGTAAACTGCCATCATTATTTTTGATTTGTACTTGGCATAAGTTACAGTGCTGCTTGGCCTGGTTGTGGGAAAAGTCACACAAGCTGGGAATATTAATACCGGCGTTAGAGGCCGCTTTTAACAAGTTGTCTGCTTGGGGAAGCGCTAGCGATATGCCGTCGATAGTGATATCAATCATGGTAAGACCTTTTAATTAGGTTGAGTCACTGGCTAGGTTTTGATGCCTTTAATAATGCGCCAAATGGGACTTTATTGGGCTATGACTGCGCAGGCAAAGTATGTCTATTAGGGTTGTGATGTTGGCTCTAGTATTAGTGTTACTCGCCTATTTGGGTGTCCAAAGGCGTAGTAACAGCCTCTTTCTATTTACCCAGTTTAATTTGAGCCGCGACTTACCGATGTGACTCAGATCATTTTTGCTATTAATAAATGAGAAATATAAATTTAATGTTTAATAAACAATTGTTTGGATCTTTTTATTTTGTTGGTTGTAGCAATAAAATGAGAGGTTTTGTTCGGTTGTTCGTCATTATGAACAGTTAAACGTACGACTTGCGGAAGTATTGTTGATACTGCTAGAGGTGAATTAACAGGCGGAGCGACATTTGCTCAGCCTGTTAATTGAAATTGTAATTGAAATTGTTATTCTTGGTCGTTATTTCAAATATTATTGTCAGTTGTATTTAGATATTATTTCAGTCTAAAAACCACTTCAACTCGGTCGCTAATCGCAACTTGTCCTTGTTGATAGGTTTGTGCTACATCTGCACTCACTTTCATCGTGGCGCGGTACATTTCTGGCTGATTGGCTTGTTGCGGAAAGTACCTTACTTGCCATACCCCAGCAATTTGTTCACCAAAGCCTTTTGCGAGTGATTGTGCTTTTTGTTTGGCATCGTTAATGGCTGCTTGGCGAGCCTGGGCAATAATATCGGCTTCTTGGCTCGATTTAAGTTCAATATTGTTAACGTTATTAATCCCTTCAACCAAAGCGCTGTCGAGTAATTCATTTAAACTGTTAAGGTCGATTACGGTAATGGTCATTTGACGACTAGCGTTATAGCCCGTGAGTTTACGCGGTTCATTTTGCACATACATGTACTGCGGATTGAGTTGTAAGTTAGCACTTTGAATGTGCTTTTTGTCGATACCCGCTTTGAGTAATCGCTGCATAAATTGGCTAACCGCTTCGTCGGCTTTATCTTTTGCCGCTTTGGCGCTATCGGCTTCTACTGATACTTGAACATTGATGATAGCCATGTCTGCAGCCGCTTCAATGGTACTGGTTCCCACGGTTTCAATATGAGCGAAGCTTAACTCTGCCGCTTGCACTGTCGATAAACTGCTGGTGGCGGTTAAGGTAAATAAAGCGCCTGAGATAATGCGAGTAAGTAATGTTTTATTCATGATGACTCCGCTAATGGTTAGCTTAATTGCTGTCTTTAACCGCGCTTAATACTGTGTTAACACAGGTTAAAATGGGTCTGTTATCAGTGTAAACGGTGCTAAATTAAAAAAGGGTTTTATTGTTTATTTTTATTGTTTATTTTTATTTTGAGTGAAAAGTTGTGCTGAAATAGTAAGTAATTTATCTCTTATCCATTGGTTTACCGGATCTTCTTGGGCTTGTTGATGCCAATACATGTGCACGGCTAAATCGGGCACTTCAAAGGGCAACGGTGACACTACAATAGGCATAGATTGTTGCAGTAACATGGCGTAGCTATTGGGCATGGTCATTATCATGTCTGACTGGCTGACAACATTGATGGCGGCAAAGTAGTGTTCACAACGCAAGGCGATATTACGAGCGATGCCTTGGGTTGCTAAAGCCATGTCGACGGTATCGATGGCAAAGTCTTTTAGGCTGACTAACGCATGTGATGCTTTGGCATAATTTTCCAGCGTAAGCTGTTGCAATATTGGGTGATCTTTACGGCAAATAAGCGAAAAGGCTTCGTGGCAAATTAAGCTACTGCGTATATCTTTATGGGTTGGCATCAGCACATCAATGACAATATCTAGGTTTTGCTGCGCTAATGCGGGTTCGAGTTCTGTACGCTTAATTTGACGGCTGTTTACCGTGAGATTAGGGGTGTTTTTAAGTAAGTCTGGCACCAATATCGGGAAAAACATCGACTCTAAAATATCTCTTAAGCCCAGTTTTATTTCCCTTTTGTGTTGTTGAATATCAAATGGGGCAGGGTTTGATATGCTGTTATTGAGCAAATTCATTGCTTGTTGCACATCAGGAATGATTTTTTGGCACAAGGCCGTTGGCACCATTTTACGGCCATGACGCACAAATAATGGGTCGTTAAATTTATCGCGTAATCGTGCTATAGCATGGCTTACCGCTGGTTGAGTTAAGTGCAGTTTAGTTGCGGCGGCAGTAATACTTCCTTGCTGATAAACGGTGGTCATGACCAAGAATAAATTCAAATCAATCTTACTATGCAGCATATTAATAGTTATCTATGATTTAGTATCATTTGAGTTTATTTTAGGCTTGGTTAAATTAAAGTCAAACTAAACTCATAAAAGCAGACTCCAGATGACCACTTCACATGACGAACAACAAGCCCAACAAATTAAAAAAATGACTATAGGTACCGATAAATACCCTATGCCATTGCCACCTAAATTTGATAACAAACACCAGCAGCAACAATTCGAAAAACAGCGCTTAGCCGCTGCTTTTAGAGTATTCGCTCATTATCGATTTGATGAAGGCTTGGCTGGCCACATTACCTTGCGTGATTGTATTGACCCAGAATCGTTTTGGGTTAACCCATTGGCGGTGCATTTCTCCAAGGTTAAGGCATCAGATTTAGTGCGTGTTGACCATAAAGGCAATATTTTAGAGGGTAAACATGCGATTAATAATGCCGCGTTTGCGATTCACTCGCGTATTCATCATGCTCGCCCAGATGTGAATGCTGTGGCCCATGCCCATACTACCTATGGTCGTGCCTTTTCAGCATTAGGACAGTTGCTTAAACCCATCTCACAAGACGCCTGTATGTTTTATGAAAACCACGGTGTATTTAGCACCTTTACTGGCGTAGTCGCTGACTTGTCGGAAGGCGATATGATCGCAGAGGCGCTGCAAGGCCATGCTGCGGTTATTTTACAAAATCATGGTTTATTAACCGTAGGTAAGTCGGTTGATGCCGCTACCGCTAATTTTGTGATGTTAGACAGTTGTTGCCATAGTCAATTGCTGGCGCAGGCAGCTGGTGACGTTAAATTGATTGGTCATGAAATTGCCACCAAAACCCGCCAAATGAATGGGTCTGACTTGGTGACTTGGGGGAATTTTCAGCCTATGTATCAAGTGGTACACGCCCAAGATAATAGCTTTTTAGACTAGTTGTCATCAGTTTGATTTTTAACCACACTCGCTAGCTTAGTTTGGCTTAGTTTGGCTTAGTTAGCCTAGCTTAACTTGGTTTAATCTAGTTTAATTTAGGCTAGCTCAGCTCAGCGAGTCAGGATGCATCTCTATGACAGGTTCGATTATTACTGAAGTACTGCTGCCGTTGGCGCTTGCCTTTATCATGTTTGGTATGGGCTTGAGTCTAACTCGGTTCGATTTTTTACGACTTTGGCAGACTCCTGCGCCTATTGTGGCGGGTTTTGTCGGGCAAATTATTGCACTGCCGTTACTGGCTTTTGGCATTTGTGTCGCAATGGATCTTTCTACGCCGATGGCTGTTGGTTTGATGATTTTGGCAGCGTGCCCTGGCGGTACAACCTCAAATGTAGTGAGCCATTTAGCCAAAGCGAATTTGGCCTTGTCAGTTAGCTTAACGGCCATAAGCAGCATAGTGTGCGTGTTAACGGCGCCATTTGTGATTCAGTTTTCGCTGAGTCACTTTGCAAATAGTGCTAACGGTGCCCCCATTGATGTGTCACTAAGCAGTATTTCATTGGGATTGCTGGTCATCACATTATTACCGATAGTATTTGGCATGCTTGCGCGCAGTTACTTTCGTGATTGGGCGATAAAAGTTGAGGTGTACTTTAGGCGCTTTGCGTTAGTATTTTTGCTACTGATGATCATCGGAGTGGTGATCAAAGAGCATGCAATTATTGTAGAGGCCTTTAACGAGGTGTTTATCGCGTGTTTGCTGCTTAACTTTGGCGCCATGTTTATTGGCGTAATAAGCGCTAAATTACTCGCGCTCAGTCATAAAGATACCTTAACGTTGGCGATAGAGATTGGTTTGCAAAATTCTACAATGGCAATGTTAATTTGCATTAGTTTGCTGCAAGCTCCTAGCTATGCTGTGGTCGCAGGGGTTTACAGTTTAACCATGTATGCTGGCGCCGGATTACTGATTGCTTATGCCAGTTACATTCGCTCGGATAAACATACAGCCGTTCAAGCTCAAACTCGCGACTCACGTTAACCGCTGAGGTTTATATTTTAGATGTTTTTTGCTGCTGGCGATATTCACTTGGGGTGGTACCTTGCCAGCGTTTAAATGCCCGCCGAAAATTAGCCACATCAACATAGCCCAATTGATAAGCTAACTGCTTAATACTGCCACTGGTTTGTGACAAGTATTGCTTTGAAATATGGTGGTTTACCGACGCGATAATTTGCTTATAGCTACTTTGTTGTTGGCTTAAATGGCGATGAACAGTACGGGGCGTCATGTGAAAATGCGCCGCTGTGTCACTTAAGCTTGGTAATGGTATTGGGCTTTGGAGTAAATATTGATACACCTTATCACTTAAACTTTGTTGGCCGTTAAGTTGCTCAAGTTCGTTAATACACCATTGTTTGGCTTGCATAAACGAACTCGGGTCGGCCATATCAAGAGGTTGCGTCATTGATGCTTGAGTTAATATTAACTGGGTGTTGGCTTGATTAAAATGCACCGGCACTTTAAATAATTCCGCGTATTGCTGCCAATAAGTGGGCGCTGAAAAGTTGAGGTTAACTTGGCATAACGGCGTCGATTGCGGCGTGAGTTGCGGCATGAGTTGTTGTAGCAATTTGGCAATCGTCACCAGCAATGCATCCATATAGGGTTGCCGTATTATTCCCAGCGGGTGTATTTCTTCAAGGGTTACAACCGTAGTGTTGGCCGTTTCGTGGGTATTAATCTTTACCAGTGGCGTGCGGGTGTTAATAAACTGCTTCAATGTATCAATAGCTTGTTTAAGTGTACTGCTGTTAAGCATGGCGAAACCCATCATGCCATGAGTGTTAATGCCTATACGATTGCCGACATGCAAGCCGAGTTCTGGTCTGGCGCAAAGATGAATGGCAGAGTTTATGAGGCGTTGATAATCATCAAAGCTCACTTGATAGTGTGGATCTTGTAATTGCTCAAGTGTGATGCCGTTATGCACCAACCAAATGTTAACATCACAGCCCCACAGGCGCAGTTGTTGATAAACTTGGTTTAAATAAAAAATCGGCAGTGGCTGCATAGCATCCTTATCAATCGCTTTCATACCCAATCAACTTGAAGAGACGTGTTTCAGAGCTTCACCGTGTTTTCAATACTAGGCGCGTTAATGCGGTAATGTAGGTACCTTATAAATTAACGTAACAACGCTCTTGATTTAATAATCAGGGAAGCACGGTGAAACTCCCAAAGGGCAAGTTTTACACGCGTTTATGCTGCGGCTTTTGTTAATTTAGCTGATTTGGGAAAGGGGACACCATTACCCGCAATCAATGCCTTGTCTAAACGCGTGTAAATTCTTGCTGAAATCGAGCATCTTCAGGTTGTTTGGGTATATATCAATCCTATTCATCAGTTGTAACGGATTTGTCGGTGCTTGTCTATTAATGACCCCTTTATGTCTATTTATCCCTCTTTTCTATTTTGTCTGCTGACGTAAAGTGACCCTTTAACCTTTAAAGGATTACTTATGTTGTCGATGTTTTCCGCCAAAGCTGTGAGCTTAACCATTAATGACACCCTTGTGGTTGAGCAAGCCAGCGTAAAACAAACCGTTTTAGCTTCGGCACTGGCAGCCGATATTGTTTTTCCCCATTATTGCCAGGTAGGCAGTTGTGGCGCTTGTCGGTGCCAGTTAGTGTCTGGTGAGGTTAAGCAGTTAACCGACAGTGCTTATGTATTGTCAGCTAAGGCCATAGCTCAAGGCATGATTTTGGCCTGTCAAAGCGTACCTAAATCTGCGATTAATATTAAGGTTAATCTGCGTCAACGCCAGTTGGCCGATGAGCCGCAAGAGTGAGGAGACAGTCATGTTTAAGTATCTTAAGTTTATGTCGTTTCACCTTATGGCACTGATCGCCATTGCCAGTATTACCCTAGGTGAGTCGTACATCAGTATGGGGTTTGCCATTTGGGTGGCCGTGTACTTAGGTGGCGATATGTTGTTGGGTGACGATGTGTGCACACCAAACTATCGATTTCCGACTTTATTGACGTGGCAGTTATGGTTGGCATTGCCTTTAACCGTGATATTGGTGTTTGTGTGTTGCTGGCAGTTTGCCAGTCAAGATATCGGGCAATATGGTGCATGGGTAAACAGTTTAACGGGCTATGATGCCTTGCAAGCGCGTCAAAACACGAGTGTACTTCAATATGGGGTGATGGTGGTTTACTTAGGCTTAGTGGTTGGCGTAATGGCAACCATTACTGGCCATGAACTAACGCATCGCACTTGGGAGCCAGTGTCATTATTGATTGGACGCTGGTTATTGGCATTTAGCTTTGATGCTAACTTTGCCATTGAACATGTATATGGCCACCATAAATACGTTAGTACCTTGAACGATCCTGCTACCGCCCCTCGTGGTCGTGGTGTTTATGCCCATATTATTATTTCGACCATTAAGGGCAATATTAGTGCGTGGCACATTGAGCAGCAAAGGCTCGTGCGTAAACAGCTTGCGGTGTGGAGTTGGCACAATAAAGCATTACGAGGCTACGCCATGAGCTTAGTGATTATGATGTGGGTATTTTGGCTTGCGGGTTGGCAGGGCTTAAGCTTTTTTGTATTAATGGCGTTATGGGCTAAAGCGACCTTAGAGATAGTCAATTACATGGAGCATTATGGTTTGGTTCGCGAACTTAATTCGCCAGTAAAACCCCATCATTCCTGGAATACCAATAAGCGGGTAAGCTCGTGGGCCATGTTTAACTTAACCCGACATTCACATCATCACGCCCAAGGGCAGTTGCCTTATCATCAGTTATCGCCTTATCCCGATGCACCGCAAATGATTGGCGGTTACCTTAGCACCTTTGTATTAACTCTTATTCCGCCTTTGTGGCATCGACTTATGCTGCCTAAATTACAACATTGGGATGCACATTTTGCCACGCCAGCTGAATATAATATGGCCCAGCAAGCTAATCAACAAAGTGGCATAGTCGCTTATCAAGCGTGTTGTTAACCCTTTGATTGTTTGATGATTGTTTAGTAGCTAATAGATATTAGCTACTCATATTAATGCGGTTACGGCCTGTTGATTTTGCGCGGTAAAGTGCTGTGTCTGCTGCGCAAACCAGTGCGGTTGGCGTGCGGTATTGGCCACTGCGTTCACAGGCTATACCTTGGCTAACACTGATTTTGGTTTGTGCAGGTAACCCTATATCGGTAAAGCTTAACTGGTTAATACGACGTTGAATATTTTTGGCAATGTATTCTGCTGTTAACGGATTACTGTTGGGCAAAATGACCACAAACTCTTCACCACCATAACGGGCAGCCATCGCATTGTTAGACGGGAGCACCTCTGCCAGTACTTGAGCAATTTTTTGCAAACATTTATCACCGTTAACATGACCATACTGGTCATTAAACATTTTAAAATAATCGACATCGATAATGATTAAACACAGCGGTTGGTCGTGGTTAATACTGTCGTTCCAGTTGGTTTGCAGGGCATCATCAAAAGCGTGACGGTTGGCAAGGCCGGTTAATTTGTCTGTATGGGCTAAGTGGCGCAGTTTGTTGTACTCGGCTTTATGCGTAGTGAGATTATGCATGATGCCTATAAATAACGGCTCAGATCCTATCTGCATCGACGGTAAACATGACAATGATAAGTCTGCTTCGAGTAACGTGCTGTCGGCGCGATTAATAATAATTTCTTTAGGACCATGATTAAACTGAGTCACTTTATTGGCCTCATCGCTGGCACTATTCCACAAAGAAAATAAAGATTGATACTCATCTTTAAAAGGGCTTTGTAGATAATCGGTCCAGGTTTGGCCAATTAACATTTCATTCGGGGCACCAAATAATTTAGCCGCCAATGGGTTAATCATTTCAATAACACCGGCGGAATTAATCACAAAAATGGCTTCAGAAATGGCCCCAATTACATTGAGCAAGGTGGTAATTTGCACGTTTTCTGCCGCCGTCATTTGACCATTATTATCGGCAGTGGCCATATTTTCTAACATGGTATTTTCGTGGATTTGGACGTTATTTAAAATTTGTTTTTTTGTCCCGCCAGGAAATTTAGCGAATGAGTTTGTTAATTTAGTCACACGAGAAATCGTGTTATTGAGTTCAGTTAATTTATCATTGGTAAACATGGTGCATTCCCTTAAGCGTTTGGTATTGGTAACCCCTTGTTGATGTCAAACACTCTATTAGAAATAGCGGTTTTTAACCTTTCGGTAATCTTCTTATTTTAACCTGTTGATTTATTTGTGTTTAAAGTTTCTTTTTATAGTATAAATTGGTTGTTATTGAGTTGACGCTATTGCATGTACCTTGGATGTAAGCCGGTTTTGTTGCTGGGTTTTAGGATTTGTCTCTTTAGAATCGATAGTCTTCTTAGCCGAAACAGCCTTTTTTATGGCTATATTTGGTTGCATCGTTGACAGATAGTAAGCCGTTACTGGGAGGTAGCGAGACCGTTATTTGGCAGGCGTTTGCTCGTTGGGCTATTGAGAAATGATTGGTTTTTGAGTTCGGTTAACGGGTAAAAGATAACTCCAACCTCAGGTGATGTTAATGGATCACACTAGCCGTTTTATCAAGGTTTAATTATTGGTTGTTTTAATGATATTGAACAAGATAAAAGCTCAGGGCAAGCCTGAACTTTTATCTTAGGTTTATTTAATGTTTAGTTTGGGTGATTGACGATTTCAGGATCGGGACTGAGTACCTGCAAGGTATTGCAGCTGTTTGATAATACAAACTGAAAGCCGGTATTACCTGGTGTTTTATCTAAATCGGTTAATTGAATTAATGTGCCATCGCTGCTAATGGTAATCGCATCAATAATTTTATCAAAAGGTGTGGTGAAGGCCGCACCAACAAATTTTAGCCCTTTACCGGTTTTATCAATTAGCTGGTAAGAAATGGTGCTGTATTGGTTAACGACGACATTGCCACATACATCTGTGCCATCCAGGTTGGTATAAGTAAATACAGGCACTTCTTTGTCGTTTAGGGTGATAGTGAGATTAAAAAACGTTGCTTGGCCTTGAGTGTTTGACATTATATTCTCCATACTTTGGTTTAGGGTTTAGGGTTTAAGTTTAGGATTAAACCTAAAATCGGTTATGGCCGATTGTTGTAACAGTTGCAATAAATCAGGGTGTTGGTCGAGTTCGCCAAGGCAATCGAGAGCTTGAGCATAAGGAATGGTAAATTGTGGGTCGTTATTTTTTTCAACAATAGTTGCTAACAGACTTTTAGATTGCCGACACAAGGTGATAACTTGTTGTGGCTGGCCGATGGAAGCCAGTAATGACGCCGCTAACATATTGCTTTGGGTTAAATTCGCCACATAAAGTGAACTTTGTTTAAACTCAGTGGTTAATTCGCTAAAAGAGGATATTGCTAGACGCGCATAAACAAGGCTTTCTGAAAGCAGTCCTTGTGAGGCTAAATAATTTGCTGCGGCCATTTGATATTTTGCCCATAACTCATTTTTTTTGTTGGAGGTTTGTAAGTACAAATCTTCAGCAAATTTGGATGCTAATGAGTCAACACTGTAGCTCATAGTGTGTTCAATTGGTTCAAGACTAAAAGCCAACATATTCAGATAATCATGATATTGGAGTATTTTCCAAACTTCATTTTCAGGGTCTTGTTTTAGGGCATTGGTAATAGCAATGAGACCAAGTTTTGCTTTTTCAAAGGCTTGTGAGTTATGACTTCGATAACTTAACAAAATGGCCAGTTGTTGGTAGCTACTGGATAGTCGTTCAAGTAAATAAGGCTGTTTTTCTAAAGCTTGATTGGCCAACTGCTGTTGAATTTGTTGGTGTATTTGTATCGCCGCGGTAATGTCGCCTTGGGCGGTGGCGGCGCTGGCAAGCCAAGAGCGTGCATTAGCAATATCGGCAATCAATTGGCTGTTGGTGTTATTTTTATCCCATAGTTGTAACTTGAGTAGCAATGATTGCTCAAATGCCTCACGGGCGGCGGTAAAGTGTTGCTGCTTCATGTGGATCGAGCCTAAGGAGTTGTGGGCGTACGACAATTCCATAACGGCATCGTCATCGTCTGGCGCGTATTGATACATGGCTTGGCTGTAGCTTAAGTATTGCTCCAACCAAGGCTGTGTTGCAGCCCAATCACTTTTATCGTATTCAAGCTGGCCGAGCCAAAAAGCATTGGCACCTAACGTTTTAAGTAAGTTGAGGTTTTGCGGTTGTATTTCGAGTAACGGCAGCATGCGCTGTTGGGCAGCAATTAAGGCGCTGTGGGCTTCGTCGGTATTGCCGCGCGAATAAGCCACTTCGCCCATGGCCTCTAAGGTTTGGCTGTGTTGAAACTGGGCTTCAAAGCTTAAATAGCTGGCATCGTCGGCCGAAAAGTCACTGAAATATTCTAATGCTTTATTACTGATACCATCGAGCAAGTCCATGCGGCCAATGCCGCGCATTTTGTCGGCGAATTCACCCACCATAAAACCGAGTAAGTTTTCTGCCGCAAGGCGTTTTTGTTGTGCCTGGTTTTCGGCCTCAAGGCTGCGAATGCTCATGGCAACAGCAATAACGGTTAAGGTGACCAAGGTGAGCATAGTAAAACGGCGACGCCAACGGCCGGCATTGGCTTGTTTGCTAGAGGCTTGAATGAGGGCCAATTGTTGAGGTTCTAGGGTAAACAGCGAATTGCTGATTAAGCTTTGTGCCTCCACTAAGGGTTTACCTTCAGTGAGTAAATAGGCCGCGCTTTTTGACTCAGTTAACCAACGCTGTGTTTGATTCTGTAAGCGGCTTTTAATCGCTAAGCTGTCTTTATGCTCGTTTATCCATTGGGTTGCTCGCGGCCAGCGCCTTAATAAGGCCTCGTGAGCAATACTGAAACAGGCTTTATCGTATTGCAGATGCGAGACAAACAAGCGGTTGTCGACCATGGCTTTAACGAGATTTTGTTCTGCTTCATTTTTTAATCCTTCCCAATTAGCTGCGCGGCTGGTCACTGACTTTTCGTCTTCGGATAAAGTGATTAACATCGATAGCACGTTAGGTAACGCAGTACGTTCGGCTTCATTAAACCCTGCAAGCACTTGCTCGGCATTTTTACCAATAGCCCCTTCTAAGCCGCCAAGAGAATGATATTCAGACACTAAAAGCTGGTCATTTTCATCGCGCTTGAGGTATAGCGCCTCTAAGGTGTATTGCAACATGGGCAGTGCATCTGGGTTGGATGCGGCGTCACTACAAAGCAGTTCATCGAGTGGCATGGCGGTATTGGGATCAACTGACCATGTGAGGTTAGCGGCATTGGCGGGTAAACGGATCATTTGCATGAGTTCGGTTCGGCTTGGTGCCGACAAATCAAAGTGTGAACCGTTGGCTTTACCTGCCATCAAGCTTGGGTGGCTGACCACCTGGGGGTAAAAGTCATTACGACAGGCGCTAATAATCAGTACTGATCCTGATGTCGCTAATGCTTCGAGCACATCGAGAATCTCTGTGCGTTGCTGTTCGCTATAAATAGGTGATGACAACAGCACTTCTAAGCGGTCGATAAATAAACAAAATTGCGGTTGGCTATAGTGATGGCTCGTTTGGGCTGCGGTTATGGCTTGTTGGCATTGGTTGATAACGTTAGGTATATCTTGCATTAGCTGCACGGCAAGTTGTTGTGCGCTTAACTGGTTAAACACCGGAATATCGTTAATTTCCCAGTCGAGCATGGCGCCGGCAATATCAATAAGCAGGCGGTCCTGGATGACATCGGCTAAGTCCAGGCTGGCATAATCGAGTACCCCTACGCCGTTAAAGCCGCTGGCACTTTTGAGGTTAGGGATCACCCCCGCATTAATTAACGACGATTTACCCGTACCACTTGGGCCAAGCACTAAGCAAAATGCACGGCCGAAGTGAATTTGTTTAGAAATACGATTGAGTAAGGTGTCGACTTGCTCACCACGGCCAAAAAACACGTTAGCATCGTTTGCTTCAAAGGCACGTAAACCAGGAAAGGGCGATTGACCTTGCCAGGGCTCTGTTGTGGCTCGGGTGTGGTGCCCAATGGGGAACTCAACTTTTGCAAGGGTGCGGTAACCGCGTTTGCGGATGGTTTCAATGTAGCTGGGGTTTGATGCCTGGTCGCCCAAAGCTTTACGCAGTTGGGTTATGACTTTATGCAGTGGGTTATCGCCAATGGCAATATTGCCCCAACATTGACGAATAATATCGTCAGGGGTGAGCACCTCTCCCTGGTGTTGGCACAGTAGTTTTAATACGTCCATGGCTTTAGGTTCGAGGGTGCGGATTATATCACCCGACTGAATACTATTGCTTTGTGGATTGATTTGCCAATCGCCAAAAAAGAAAGTGCTATTGCTCATGTGTCACCCAATAAATCAATCAATCCATGATTAAGCCAGAAGTCATTATTCAATACCCCAAAACACGATGAACTCTCATTTTATTTTGTCATTACGCTAGGTATCTTTTGTTACTAAATTGTACAACAGGTTTAAATGAGTATCGATTTATATATCTAGTATGCCATCTGGTTAAAGCTGTTGTTCTCGTTGATGTATTTTCTCAACAATAGTGCTATTTACCGGCGTGTCTATCCCATACTTTTTGCCTAAACGAACTACTGCGCCATTAAGGTATTCTATTTCTGTTTTACGCTTGGCTTGAATATCTTCCCACATTGATGAACGTGCATGTGGGTCGATATCGAGCATTTGCTTGGCCAATATTGTAAATAATACATTGGGTAGCGATAAAATCACCGGTAACCATTTGGGCTTAACTTTAGTGTATTGGTGTATCGTGATATTGGCCGCCTGGCATACGCTGAGCCATTCGGTCATGGCACCAGCTAGTTGACGGCGACTGTCGCGCTGGCTGAGTTGTTGTTTAATCGGTAGGTCGGTTATGGCATTTAATGCATTGTTTAGGTTTAACAATAGTTTACCGTAAATCACGGGTGCCATATCTTGGTGTAAGTCACAGCCAAAACCTTGAGCTTGCATTGCGGTTTGTATCGTTTGGGTATGTTCATTTTGCTGTAAGGTAAATACGCCTTCAGTGCCTTTATGAAAGCGCCCATTGGGCTGCTGTAACACATTAAATGGCGTTATGCCTTGCAGCCTGGTGCAGTGGCTAATTGACTCGTTGATGCTGTCGAAACTGCCTAAACCATTTTGCATGAACACTATGCTGCTATTGCTATTGCTGTGGGTGATGGCGATCAAAGAATCTCTGATACTGCTTACTTGATGGCATTTAAGGGTCACAAACACGACATCAAAAGGTGTATAGGCCGATGGTGCTTGTTCTATATCGGTGATCATGGCTGGTGGCATAACCGTGTGAAGAAAGCCCTGATAATCACTTAGGGTGATGCCATTGTGAGTGATTATTTTTTGTTTAATCGCTGGGCGGCAAATAAGACTGACATCAAAGCCTGATAAACACAGCTGACCTGCTAGATAGCAGCCTGTAGAACCCGCGCCATAAATTGCAATTCTCATTGAATTATTTCTCTTTTTTATTATCGCAAGCCACGGTGACGAATGTTAACCGAAGAAATGAGTTTGTTATTGCTTGTAACATATCAGTATTTTTGGCAGTGTAGAAATTTAAAACAATAAGAGAGTCATCATGAGCAACTATCACATAGCTGCACTGGCATTTAGCGCCTTAGCAGTAACGGCGCAAGTTGATGCCGCCGACATTAAAGTCATCCATGCCGGAACACTATTAACTCTAGCGGGTGAGTCACCACTCACTGAACGTACTCTGGTTATTACTGATGGGGTAATCAGTTCGATTGAGAAAGGTTATGTATCAGGGCCCAATGCGAGCGAGCAAGATACTGTTGAGGTTATCGATTTAAAAGACCGCTTTGTTATGTCAGGGTTGATGGACATGCATGTGCATTTACAGGGTGAATTAGGGCCTAAAAATGACAGTGAAGCGTTAAGAATGTCGGATGCCGATGTAGCAATGCGCAGTGCTTACTTTGCTAAAAAAACGTTATTGGCAGGCTTTACCACTGTACGCGATTTAGGCGCAAAGCCTGAGCAGATTTATGCATTACGTGACGGGATTAATAAAGGTTGGGTCGATGGTCCAAGAATTATTGCCTCTGGCGGAGTATCAGTAACCGGTGGTCATGGTGATGTTGATGGAATGAGCCCTGATTTAATGGATAGATACACCTCTAAAACCATTTGTGACGGCCCTTATGATTGCCGTAGAGCAACGCGACGAGCAATAAAGTTTGGCGCCGATGTCATTAAAATCACCTCTACTGGCGGAGTGTTATCGGACACCAATACCGGTACCGGCCAACAAATGGATGATGATGAGTTAATTGAAGTGGTTCAAACAGCTCATGCGTTAGGGCGTAAAGTGGCTAGCCATGCCCATGCTGCTCAAGGTATTAATGCTGCGCTACGCGCCGGTGTCGACAGTATTGAACATGGCAGTTATGCCGATAAAGAAAGTATTAAGTTAATGAAGAAAAGCGGCGCTTTTTTAGTACCAACATTACTTGCCGGTGACACGGTAGTGAAAATGGCCAATGCAGCAGGTGGTGACTTTATGTCGCCTGCGATAAAGGCAAAGGCAATTCGTGTTGGCGGCGACATGATGAAAAACTTCAGTGCAGCTTACAACGCTGGCGTAAATATCGCCTATGGTACCGACAGTGGAGTGTCGCATCATGGTGATAATGCCAAAGAAGCGGTATTGATGAGCCAAGCCGGTATGAGTAATGAGGATATTTTGAAAAGTGCCACAATTAATGCTGCTAAATTAATCGATATGACGGATAAGCTCGGTTCGCTTGAGGTTGGTAAATATGGCGATATTATTGCGTTGTCAGCAAGTCCTTTGACGCAAATTGATACACTATTGAATGTCCCTTTTGTGATGAAAGCTGGCGTTATATACAAACGGTAATGCTATTTTTAGTGTAATGATAAGCGGCTATTTTATTGTAATTTCAGCCGTTTGAAGATAATAGATTAATTATTTGATTTTTACTGCTGATGTTCTCATAATTGCTCGCGCTGTGTAAACAGTATGATTAACCATATGGCATTAAGCGCTGTGATTGACTCGCAGTTGTTAACATTATTAATGACATACATGGATGTAGATAGTAGCTAAGGAATGCTTATGTCAATTGAAACCATCGGATTATTGATCTTCATCTTATTATTCTTTATTGCTTTGTTACTGTTTTTTAATTTAAAAGAGTATCGCCAAGCACAAACTAAAACCCAGATGTTAAATTCTTATGAGCAAATCCTCGATCAAGTTGGGGCCTACATTTATGTCAAAGACACACAAAGCCGTTACGTTTATGGCAACCAACTCACTTTAGATTACTTTGGCGTTACCCTTGAACAGCTGAAGGGCACTTCAGATAGTCATTATTTTTCCTCAGAGATAACAGATGTTCTACAAGGCAATGACCGTAAGGTATTAGCGCTTCAGCGTAAAATGTCTGACGATATTATTGTAGATATTGATAACGACACTATCGTCTACCATGAAGTTAAACAGCCGTTGTTCGATAATAAGGGCAAACTCATGGGGGTAATTGGTATCTCTACCGAGATAACTGCAGAATATCACTTACGAACCAAGCTTGAGCAGCTAGCCAACAGTGACTCATTAACAGGATTATATAATCGGCGTTCGTTTAATACATTCAGTGACCATGAGTTTTCTCGGGCCGTGCGCTATTTGGAATCGCTGTCATTTATGATTATCGACATTGATTTTTTCAAAAATGTTAATGACACCTTCGGCCATTTAGTGGGTGATGAGGTGATTAAGCGCGTGGCTAATATATGCAATGAACATGTTCGTGAGTCGGATATTTTGGCGCGAATTGGCGGTGAAGAGTTTGCTATTTTATTACCCGATACTGATATTGACTCTGCTTATATAATGGCCGAACGTATAAGAGAAGCTCAGCAACATTATGAGCAACAAGCTCCCGCTATAACCATCAGCATAGGTATTGCCACCTTGTGCTCGCAAGATAAAACTTTTGTCGATATATTTAAGCGAGCTGATAAAGCATTATATTCGTCGAAAAATATCGGTCGTAATAATGTCAACGTAGCGTAATCCCTTGTCTTTTATAATTATTTTAATATGATAACTAAGCAGACTTAATCCAACTAGTCAATGCGTCGGTATAACGTAATCGATTCTAGATCTTAAATATTGTTAATTTAGGTTGCGCGCAATTAGTTATCGTGATTATCATATAGCCAAGACACAGTATATTTAAATCAAGTTTTGAGTTGTTTTGTGCGTTAGAACTCAATATGTGTAGGTAGTTTTAGCCTAAATTGATTGAGTCGTTGCTTGAGATCGATAAGTTCAGTTATGTCGATACCACATTGTTCAATAATACATTCGTGGATTTGTTGAGCTCGAGGTTGAAGCAAATGGCCTTTTTCGGTTAGTTGCATGCATAACACTCGCTCGTCTTTAGGTTCACGAATACGCATCAGTAGGCCATCGGTTTCAAGACGTTTGATGACGGGTGTTAATGCTCCCGATTGTTGTCCGAGTTTGCTGGCTAAGGTTTTTAAACTTAAGCCATCTTGCTCCCAAAGCACTAGCATGACTAAGTACTGAGTGTAGGTAAGTCCAATAGAATCGAGTAAAGGTTTATAGAGCTGTACGATTGCCAATGATGTTGAATAGACAGCAAAACATAACTGATTCTCAAGTAACATGGGTTTGTTTATATTCATATCAATCGCTTAGCTCGCAAAATAGTTGATCATGTTTACGCTGATCAATTTAGGTAAAAGGAACGTATTAGTCGGCCTTGGTTGTGTATGGTATCAGTGTTTAGATGATATCTGTATTGCAGTGTTAACAGCTTTTAACAATTTTTAACATTTACTAATAACTTAGGTCATATTGTCTTCTCGTGCACCATCTTATGGTGCCTATCTCATTTAAAGGATACAAGATGAACACTCAAAACCGTCGTATAGTATTGGCCAGCCGTCCTCAAGGAGAGCCAGTTGCTAACAATTTTCGCTTAGAAACCGTCAACAAACCTGTACCTGCAGAAGGTGAGGTGTTATTGCGCGCGGTATATTTATCACTTGATCCCTACATGCGTGGCCGCATGAATGATGCTAAGTCTTATGCAGATCCCGTAGCCATTGATGATGTTATGGTCGGCGCGTCTGTTGCGCAAGTTGAAGTATCAAATCATCCGGATTACAAAGTAGGTGAGTGGATATTAGCGTTTGGTGGCTGGCAAGATTACGTGGTATCTAATGGTGAAGGGCTGATGAAGCTGGGCGACAATCCCAGTAATCCGTCTTTTGCGCTAGGTATTATGGGTATGCCAGGCTTTACTGCATACATGGGATTATTAGATATTGGCGCCCCAAAAGCAGGTGAAACCATTGTTGTTGCTGCGGCAACCGGCCCTGTTGGTGCTACCGTTGGCCAAATTGCTAAGCTTAAAGGATGCCGAGTTGTGGGTATTGCTGGCGGTGCAGAAAAATGTCGTCATGCTAAAGAAGTGCTCGGTTTTGATGAATGTATTGACCATAAAGCGGCTGATTTTGAACAACAGTTAGCGGCAGTGTGTGATAACGGAATCGATGTGTATTTTGAAAATGTTGGCGGTAAAGTGTTTGATGCGGTTCTACCGTTATTAAATACCGGTGCTCGAGTGCCAGTGTGTGGATTAATCTCACAATATAACGCGACATCGTTACCCGATGGCCCGGATCGTTTGTCATTACTGATGGGCACTTTGCTGGTTAAGCGCATTAAGATGCAAGGTTTTATTATTTTTGACGATTATGGCGACCGCTATCCAGAATTTGCCCAAGATATGGGCCAATGGCTGGCACAGGGCAAAATTCAATACCGTGAACAAATTGTCGATGGTCTTGAAAACATGACCGCAGCCTTTATTGGCCTGCTAAAAGGCGAAAACTTCGGCAAGGTTGTCATTAAAGTAAACAATCCTCTGTAATCTAAGTGATTACGAGTAAACAGACACTATTTTAAGGAATCACAATGAAAGTATTAATGGTATTAACCTCGCATGATCAATTAGGCGACACAGGCAAAAAAACCGGTTTTTGGTTAGAAGAATTAGCCGCACCGTATTATGCATTTATCGATAAAGGTGCTGAGGTAGTGCTGACATCTCCTAAAGGTGGTTTACCACCATTAGATCCTGTAAGTGATGAAGCGGATTTTCAAACTGACTCAACTCGTCGCTTCACCGCTGACGAAAAAGCTCAGGCACTGTT
This sequence comes from Shewanella livingstonensis, assembly GCF_003855395.1. Taxonomy (NCBI): domain Bacteria; kingdom Pseudomonadati; phylum Pseudomonadota; class Gammaproteobacteria; order Alteromonadales; family Shewanellaceae; genus Shewanella; species Shewanella livingstonensis. Next base: position 1,314,105 of record NZ_CP034015.1, read on the forward strand.
AGCCAATACCCATAAGTTAGCATCAATTGATGTAGCAGATTATGACGCGGTGTTTTATCCAGGTGGCCATGGCCCATTATGGGATTTAGCCAACGACAAAGACTCTATTGCATTAATTGAGCAGTGCTATAAAACAGATAAACTTTTAGGGTTGGTATGTCACGCACCTGCAGCGCTTAAGTACCCTAAAAAGCCAGACGGAACTCCATTAGTAGCCGGCAAAAATGTCACTGGTTTTACCAATGGCGAAGAAGAAGCCGTACAGCTAACCAATGTTGTGCCGTTTTTAGTTGAAGATATGCTACAGCAAAATGGTGCAACTTATTCTAAGGGTGACGATTGGCATCCATATGCGGTAGCTGATGGTAAATTAATTACTGGTCAAAACCCTGCATCTTCTGAGTTAGTGGCAGAGAAAATGTTAGCTTTGTTAAGCTAACTTACTAATGACTTATTTTGTTAATCTACATTCAAAATAAGACAGTAGATAAATGGATAATAATAAGCCCAATGAGTAGTCATTGGGCTTATTTCATCACTCAATAACGCTTGATAGGATGGCATAATGATTAAACTACATCATTTAAATAAATCACGTTCAAAACGCATTATTTGGTTATTAGAAGAACTGGGCGTGGACTATGAATTAGTTGCTTATCACCGTGATGCAATTACATTTTTAGCGCCAGAGTCGTTAAAAGCAGTTCATCCATTAGGTAAATCACCAGTATTAGAAACCAGTGACTTTACCATTGCTGAGTCGGGTGCTATTACCGAGTATTTAATTCAAACTTATGCCGCTGATAAGCTTATGCCAGCAAAAGGCACTGCAGATTACATTGATTACTTACAATGGATGCATTTTGCTGAAAGCTCTGCTGCACTGCCATTATTATTAAAGATTTTTGTTAAAATGGATGGTGCTGAAACTCGTTTTATTGGTGGGTATGCAGATGCTGAAACGGCAAAAGTTATCAACTATTTTAATGACCGTTTAGAGGGTAAATCATATTTAGTCGGTAATAGTCTTAGTGGCGCCGATATTATGATGTCGTTTATTGCAGAGCTTGTTGGCCAAAATGGTGAGTTTGATAAATATCCTAATATTGCGAAGTATTATCAACAGCTAATGAGCCATGCTTCATTTAAAAAAGCGATGCAAATCGAAGCTGATAACGATCGTTAATCATTACCTTGCACCATCTTTAAAGACGAACTCAGTTCGTCTTTTTTATTGGCGTAGAGGTTGATTATGCATTATGTTCGCGTTGCGTCATTAATAATGCTTTTGCCGTATACAGGCTAATATTTCACACTTTAAAGGTTGGGTTGTTGTGGTGAAAGTTTGTTCGTTATCATACTAAGGTGCTATTATACCGACAGTATTATTGTGTGTTAAAAGGTTACATTATGGCTACTTTATCAGATGAGGAACTTGCTTACTTTAGCGATGTTTTTTCGCCGCAAGATGATAGTACCGACAACGCTCTATCGAGACATTCATTAAGTGTCGCAACTGAAGTACCACAAGTGCTTGCTCATATTCTCGGCAATGCCAAATTAACTTTGCTAGCTGAAATTAGCTATTATCGTTTGTGGTTTCCGTTAACCTTAAAAATAGATGATCTAGGGCAATTTTCACCAGAGTTAGGCATTCCTGAAGTAATAGATATGCGCGGAGGAGAACGTAGCTGGCGGCTTGATGATGTCAAAAATATTAAGGTGATGGATAATGACACGGCTAAATACGTTGAAGTGTTATCTTTGTCTAGCTCGGGCATGACCATTAAATTGCCGCAAGAACTTAGCGCTAAAACGCCACGTTTAACCCAGCTTATTTTACCTAATGGTGTCCACCTTGATATGGTATTTGAGCCGGTAAGGACTGAAAATGGGGTGATGGCGGCAAAAATTAGTGCCGAAGGTGAGTCTCGTGAGATATTGCGCCAATTTTTATTTAGCGAGCATAAAGCTAAATATTCACACCTTTATCAAAATATTAATCGCTAACTATAAAATCTTTGCTTAACATGACTTTAACTGCATCGATAAAGTCATTATCATTTTTAGCCTGAATTAACTGGCATAACTCATCACCGACAGTGGTAAAACGATAATAAGTAAATAATAAGTGCTGATGTTTAGGTTTTAGCGATAAAGTAGCATTACACATGGTTAACTGAATATGTTCACTACTGCTTAATAATCCAGTTTCAAATTCGCTTTTATGTAGAATCCCCGCATCGACTAAACTTAAAATACTCGAATAAGGCAAGCCGAATTGGGACAGGCCAAAGTTGGTTTGAGTATGCTTACGAAAATATTGTTTCATCCCGCCGTTAATACGATAACTGCTAAGTAATTTGAATCTGGGCTCGGTATTGATTTTAACCGACATGCCTAAGGCTTTTTCAAATATCAGTGCTTCTCGAAATGTCAGTTGCAGTAATACCGCTAAGGTCCGTAGGCTAAAGTTACCTGGATTAACGATTTCACTGGCTAAAATTCTGGCCCACAAATCTTGCATCTTACGATTATGAATTTGTTCTGCCATTTGGAAAAATTGGTAGCGCCAATCAGGATCTAGCTCCACTCCTGTGACATCTGAAGGCGTGTAATTAATGGCTAATGCAAAAATGCTTTCAAGGTTGGTCTGATGTTGGCTGAGTTGCTTGCGTTGACGGTATTCTGCACGCTCGGCAACAGATGCAGTAGAAGGCCGATAATCCTCTTCGCTGGCTAAACCGATAATACGCCCAAGTAATAAGGTTTTTTTGCGCGCGGACACTTGAGCATTGTCATCTTGCATCTCAGTTACATCAATATCAGCCATCACTTATCCTCGGTGTGCATTACGCTTGCGCCATATTTGTATGGTATGACATCTGTGCTAAATCGTTTAGCGTTTTGTCATTAATGGTGACCATAAGGCTTCTTTACCAGGCGCTGGATGACGCGGCACATTGAACGCTAGTGCCAGTGAGCATAGTGCAAATCCAGTACCGATGAAGAATACTGCTTTAGGCGAACTGAGCCATAACATGCCTAATAAAACAGGGATAATGACCGCGGCAATATGGTTAATGGTAAAGCTGACCGACATAGTTGAAGCAATATCTTGTTTATCAGCAATTTTTTGAAAATAGGTTTTCATCGCAATCGCCATAGCAAAAAGCAGGTGATCAATCACATACAATCCAGCCGCAATATTGGCGTCGCTGACATAGGCGTAACTGCTAAAAATAATCACTAAGCCAACGTACTCAATAATTAACGCGTTACGTTCACCCATTTTACCAATAAAGCGACCTATGGTTGGGGCAAAGAGTAAGTTAACGACATAGTTAATTAAGAATAAAGCGGTGATTTCGGACACCGAGTAACCAAATTTTTCGACCATCATAAATCCGGCAAATACCATAAAAATTTGCCTGCGCGCCCCAGAGAAAAAGGTTAGCAAGTAATAAAGCCAGTAGCGTTTTCTCAGTATTAAGTGTTTGTGCTGAATGGAACCTATGGCAAAACGAGGAAAATACACTGCCATAATGAACACCATGACTAATCCACATCCGCCAATAATGCTATACATCCAGATGTAGTCCAGGCTCAACCAACTCATTATTAGCCAAATTGAACCATAGCCAACAAGTGCTGCAGCAGAGCGCCACGCTAACGCTTTGCCCATAAAGCCAGGTGCATCGGCTTTATCTACCCACTGTAACGTAAGCGATTGATTTATTGTTTCAAAATAATGAAACCCAATCGACATCAGTACGGTGGTTAAATACAACCCGATGACATCAGGAAACCAGCCGGTAATCCCTACTCCAATGCACAATAGTGCCAAGGATGTTAAGGCAAAGGTTTGCTCTTTGATCAGTAGCAATACAAACACCGCGGTAAAAGCTAAAAATCCAGGCACCTCTCTTAAACTCTGCAGCATTCCAATTTCAGCGCCTGTGAATGCGGCGCGTTCAATAACAAAGTTATTTAACAAAGCCTGCCAAACTGCAAACACCATGGACATTACAAAAGTCATCCATAGCAGCAGATGTAGTGGGTTAGTGCGTTCAATAAAGGCGGATTTACCATTGAATAAGGCCGTATCACTGCTGTTTGGCATTGAAAATACTCGGTTTATAGGAAGTGTTTAGGTTGTTGTTTTCCATAGTGACATAAAACGGTTTGTTAAGTGAAATGTAATTTAGTGTAAATTAAATTGCTAATCTTAATGTAAATTATAATGCGAATCGTTATCAATTATTGTATGGTTGTTGCGTTTTTAGAGGGAGCATTAACGTGACGTGTCGGAGAAACAGATGAATAGAAAGTTAACCTTGTTGGCAGTATCTGTGGCAAGTGTATTGGGTTTGAGCGTAATACCTAATGCTCAAGCTGCAACGAATACTGAAACATTAGCCAAAGCCCTTGCCAAGCAAGAAGCTGAAATTACGATATTAAAACAGCAGCTTGCCACATTGGCCGCCGAGCAAAAACAACAACAGCAGCAAAACAAACAAGTGGCGACTCAAGTTGACACTGTGGTGCAACAAACCACTAAAGCGCAAGACCGTTTAAGCCGTTTTAGCTTTAACTCATATGGCAGCGCTGTTTACACCAGTGATGAATATTTCGATAACGTACAAGATACATCCGCAGAGCGACGTAGTCGTACTGATTTAGAGCGGATTGTGACCGAGTTTGGTTATCAGTTCACTGATGATTGGAGTATGGAAGTTGAAATTGAATATGAGCACGGTGGCACTGGCACCTCACTAGAATATGACGGCTTTGATGAATTTGGTGAGTTTGAATCCGAAGTTGAAGCAGGTGGCGAAGTGGTGGTTGAAAAAGCGGAAATTCGTTATCGTCCATCAAAATCCTTTGGGGTGAAATTCGGTAACATTCACTTACCTATTGGCTTATCGAGCATGTTACATAAACCTAATCAATATCTTACCGTGCAACGTCACAAGAGTGAAGCTGCGATGATGCCGACCGTTTGGAACGAAAACGGTATTGGTGTTTACGGGGAAATTGCCGATTTTCATTATCAGGCACAAGTTGTCAGTGGGTTAAACTCTGAGTATTTCCGCACTTATGATTGGGTGGCATCAGGCCATCAAAAACGCTTTGAAGAAGTGAATGCTGATGACCTAGCGTTTGCTGGTCGTATTGATTATGGCAATTTCAAAACCGGTAGTGCAGTCGGCGTGGCTTACTACTACGGTAATACCAGTGGTAATCGCCATAAGAGTAACAAACTCGATGTTGATGGTGCTCTTAGCATTGTGTCTGTTGCAGGAGCCTTTGTTGAAGGTCCATGGATTCTTCGTGGTCAATATTTATATGGCTCGTTAGACAATGCAGACGCTATTACCCAGGCTAATAAAACCACCCCAGGTTTACGTCCAGGTAATTTTGCTCAACTGGGCTCAGAGTCGCAGTCGTTCTTTGTTGAGGCGGGCGTCAAACTTGATCAATGGTTTGATATTCCGATGACCGTGTTTGCCAATATCGATTATTCCAATCCACTTATGGCCGTTGAAACGGGCACCGCAACCAAGCGTTATGAAAATACTTGGAGCAGTGTAGGTATTAACTATTTCCCGATACCTGAGATTGTGATTAAGGCCGAAGGTGGTCTTCATCAAGTGGCTGTTGCCAGCATTCCTGACACCAATTTCTTTGCTTTAGGTGTGGGATATCAGTTCTCGCTATAAGCGAATTTAATTTTTTGACCTGTTTTTTGACTTATTTTTTACATGGAGTTTTATTATGCGTTTTAACTACACTGCAATCTCACTAGCACTCGTGGCAACATTATCCGCGTGTGGCGGTTCAGGCTCGGATGACACTAGCACCCCGACAACCCCAACTACACCGACAACCGGTTTTAGTTTTGTCGCGACAGAAATGATCACTAACTTAACCGATGATGTTATTGTGGCTGGTTATGCTGATTTAGCAGCCAAAGGTGATGCCTTATTATTGGCAACCCAAACCTTACTGACTTCAACGGTACAAGCCGATTTAGTGGCAGCACAAAATGCGTGGAAGTCGGCTCGTCAACCTTGGGAACAAGGGGAGTCGCATATCTTTGGCCCAGTCGACTCATTGAGTATCGATCCGCATTTAGACAGCTGGCCGTTAAACACCACAGACTTACAAACCCAGTTAGCCAACAGTAATGGTTTTGATGCCGACACCATTAAAGGTTGGAATGATGATGTTCAAGGTTTTCATACCATGGAATATCTGTTGTTTGGCGATGGTGTTAACAGCAACACAAAGTTGATTGCAGATCTTAGCACTAAAGAACGTGAGTATTTAATCGCCTTAGCGGAAGTGTTCCGCGATTACACCGCGCAATTAGATGATGCTTGGCAAGTGAGCCATAACCCACAAGATGCTAATGCCAAACCTTATGCCGAGTTGCTTAAAACTCCGGGCGATGCCACTAACACTATTTACTCTTCACAGTTGGCGGTTATTGAAGAATTGATCAACGGCATGATTGGTATTGTCGATGAAGTGGGGAACGGTAAAATTGCCGATCCATTCGGAGAGTCATTAACTACGGCAGACACCTCTAAGGTGGAGTCGCAATATTCGTGGAACTCACTAACCGACTTTTCAAATAACATCATTGGTGTCCGTAACGTTTATCAAGGTGAATTTACGGGTGGCGCTGATAAGCAAGGCTTAATTGATTTTGTAACAGCAGCCGATGCGACTTTAGCTACGCGTGTCGCCAGCGAAATTGATGATGCCATTTTAAAAATTCAAGCCATTTCGGGTAGCACTAGCATGCCGTTCCGCCAAGCGATTCTCGATGCTGATGGCCGTGCTAGAACCCAGGTCGCCGTGGATGCATTAACAAAGTTACAAACGACGCTGCAGTCAGATGTGCTGCCTTTATTATCTGATTGGAACTCATAATTTAGCTGTTATCGTCTCAATAAGGCCATGGAACGACCTTATTGAGAGGGTTAGTGTGACCCAAAAAATAGAGACTCAACTCATAACAAGGTCGCATTACTGCTACATAAACTCAATTTCAGTGTGAATGTGTGAGACAAAGATGAACAAATTATTACGACAACCATATTGGTTTGTAGCATTACTGGGGCTTAGCCTTAGTGCTTGTGGTGGCAGCGGCGATGATGAAACCTCGCCAGCACCCATTGAGCCGGTAGTGACTTATCCTAGCTATACCTCAATTGTTGCTTTAGGTGGTGACACCACGACATTCGATGCCAGTAACTCTGGCCATGGCTTTTCAACGCCATCGTTAAATTTAACGGCAGATGAACTCGCGTTACATTTACGAGGTGATACCAACTTTGAAGTCTCGTTTACTACAGCGCCGAATGATCAACACCCTGAGCTTGATGGTTTAGGCCCAGTATTTAATAACGCTGACTGTAATTCTTGCCATCAACGCGATGGCCGAAATTCCACTCCTTTTTTGGCCGCAGATGAAACTCGGGTAAAACTGGGGTCGGCAGCGGGTATTTTCTTACGTATCAGCAAAGCTCCTGCTGAACCTTGTACTGTAGGAACTGCAGATAATAATTACTGTGCGCCGATTAAAGTGCCAGATTTTGGTGACCAGCTATTTCATCGCGGAGTGTTAAAAGCGCGCCCTGATTGGCAAGACAATGCATTTATTGGTCAAGCAGATGTGTATTTGTCTTATGAGCGACATGATGAAGTGTATGCCGATGGACGCACCATTAGTTTGAAGAAGCCTATTTTCGCGGTCGAAAATCCATATGATGCACCAGGCGAAACCCTACAAAGTGCCAATGTAACTTCAAATCTATTACAAGATGATGTGTTAATGGGTTGGCGTAACGGCATGCCTGTGTTTGGTTTAGGGTTGCTAGAAGCAATACCTGAGGCAAGCATTCTCGCCAATGTTGATGCTGATGACAGTAACAAAGATGATATTTCTGGACGGGCTAATTGGGTATTTGATGCCATAAAAGCACAAAATGGTGACAGTACACCCGTGTCTTTAGGTCGCTTTGGTTGGAAAGCGAACACGCCAAGTGTGCGAGTACAATCATTAGGTGCATTACGTGGCGACATTGGTATTACTAACCCGTTATTTCCTGATGAAAGTATTGTTGGCACCAGCTTACATGATTCATATTTAACACGAACTGGGTTTGTTGATACTGGTGAAGATGTTAATGGTGCGCCTGAGGCCAGTGCAGAGTTCAGTGATTCTGTGGTGTTTTATGCCGAAACATTAGCGGTGCCAGCCAGACGTAACGTTGATAAAACGGCAGTGCGCGAAGGCGCTCGGTTATTTGAACAACTCAATTGCAGCAGTTGTCATACGCCGTCGTTTGTGACCAAAATTTCAGGTGATATTGGCGGATTACCGATGAGCGAAAGCTTAAAAGGCCAAACTATTTATCCCTTTAGTGACATGTTGTTGCACGATATGGGTGAAGGACTGGCAGATGGTCGTCCAGACTTTTTAGCCGACGGTAACGAATGGCGTACTCGACCATTGTGGGGCATAGGCTTAACCCAAACGGTTAATCCACAAGCCGGATTTTTGCATGACGGCCGCGCAGCAACCTTGGAAGAAGCCATTTTGTGGCATGACGGAGAATCTAAAACGTCTAAGCAAGACTTTATGGCCTTAACGCAAGCAGAGCGTGATCAGGTAATCGCCTTTTTACAGTCGTTGTAAATGTAGCATGCAGTTAACAATGCCCTAGCCATATATGCCTAGGGCATTTTTTTGCGTGGTACCTCACATTGCATTACGGTAGTTCATCTTGCGGTAATTATTGATGATAATGACGTGATCTGTTTCATGTAAATTTTCGCGTCAGTGGTCTAAGATGCTGTATTACTTTTAAATGATTTCATTCGAGGTCAGCATGAGCCAAATTTTACTGATCCATTCAAGTGTCCATGGTTACACTCAAAAAATATGTGAATATTTACAACATCAGCTTGCAGGCCAAGATCAGTTGGTCACGGTAGCCTCCTTAGCGGAAGCTCCCGATTTAGCCCTATTTGATAAAGTGTACATTGGCGCCAGCATTCGTCATGGCAAACATCGCCCAGCTCTGTATCAATTTATTGAAGATCATCGTGCGGAATTGGACCATAAACCCAGTGGTTTTTTCTCGGTGAGCTTAGTGGCGCGCAAACCCAATAAGAATACGCCGCAAACTAACAGCTATATGCAACAGTTTTTAAGCCAAAGCGCCTGGAAACCTAAGTTATTGCAAGTGTTTGGTGGTAATTTAGATTACCAAGGTTATGGTGCCATGGACCGGAATATTATTCGGTTTATTATGTGGTTAACTAAAGGACCCACAGACCCTAATACCAAAGTAGAGTTTACTGATTGGCAAAAGGTTGATGAGTTTGCTCAGCAAATAATAGAGGCATAATTAATGGTATTAAAGCCGTTATGGCAGCGTATTGAAGCAGTATTGCATCCATTGATAATATTGATGTCGATGTTATTAATTTGTACCAGCCCATGGATATTTATTGGACGTCAATTAAGTCCTCGCGCCAGTGTTTGGGATATATTTCATGTTTATGGTGGCTTGTTTACCGCACTGTTAGCATTGATTTTTGCTTATAAAGTGTGTGCGGCTGGGCAGTGGCGGCAGTTTTTTCCTTGGCTTACTTTTGAATTAACGCCATTGCTTGCAGATGTGAGAGGGTTAGTACACGGTCAATTACCATATTCTGGTGGCAAAGGCTTAATCAGTGTCATTGAAGGCGTTGGGGTTATTTTGTTACTGCTGGTGGTGGTTAGCGGAGCTGGTTGGTACATAGCAGATCCTAGTAATGCTCTAGCATGGCGCGGCTATCATATTGTGTTTGCTCAGGGTTTTATTGGCTTTATTGTAGTCCATGGTTTATTGGCACTTTTACACCTTCGGGATTTTTTTAATTAACTGTAATCTTAATGGTTTTCTCGCAAACCGGCATTGCCACCAGCATTATCACCAGTAGAATGGCTTAGTTCAAATCGCTCCGCTATTGAGTATTCAATTGCTGAAACCAATTGACGGTAAATTGAATAAAACTGGCTAGCCTTGCTGATTGTTGCACTAACTGCGGGTGAATTAAATATGCAGTCGATGTGTTCATGGTTTCTGTGGTTAAGATGGCTTGTAATGTGCCTGCTTGTATTTCGTTATCGACTAAATACTCTGGCCCGACAATAATACCGCGGCCCAATAATGCCAGCTGTTTAAGCATATGATTATCGTTAACACTCAAGCCGCTATTAATGAACACCGGTTGAGCATTGAAGGTCCAGTGACTTTGTTCTGTTGCGGTTAAGCATTGGTGATGTTGCAAATCCTCAATCGAATCAGGTGTACCGTGTTGTTGAAGGTAAGCTGGGGCAGCACAACAGACTTGGCGATAATCAAATAATTTTTTAGCAATCATGTTTTGTGGTGGTGTTGCGGTCGCCCTAAAAGCAAGATCAAAGTCGTTTTTAGTCAAATCAAACAAGGTATAGCTGCAATCAATACTAAACTGTACCTGTGGATGCAATTGAGTAAACTCATGGCAAATATTAAGTAAATGTCGTTGAGTTAGTTGGCTTGGTGCCGTAATGCGTATTCTGCCTGATATATCTTCATTATCGTGACGAATTCTTTTATCTAATAAAAGTAAGTCGGCTTTCACTTGTCCCATACTCGATAAGATCATCTCACCTTGTGGCGTTAGCCTGACGCTGCGTGTTGTGCGGATCAGCAATGGACGACCGACTTCCTTTTCAAGTTGTCTAATTTGCTCAGACAAATATCCTCTCGATATTCCTAACGAGGCCGCGGCTTCAGTAAAACTCAGTTGTTTGGCAACTTCGCTGAATAAGAATAATCGTTCGAATTTTTTGTGTTCACGACTCATGATTATAACCATCAATAATATTTTATAGAGAACTGTAATCTGTTATTGGTAGATATACCAAATAATGATTTTGGTTTTTGCGGTTCATTTTTACGCTAGATCCCATACACTCATGTTCATCTCCATTATAAAAAGAGCATCAATATGACGGGTTTACCCTTAACTGAATTTCTACCAAACGTTAGCCCGATCGTTTATGGCTGTATGGGGCTGGGTGGCGGTTGGAACAACAATGCCATTACTCAAGCGGATATTCAGCAAACCCATGAGGTCATTGATACTGCGCTGGATAACCAAATAAACTATTTTGATCACGCAGATATTTATACTTTTGGTAAAGCAGAATCCGTTTTTGGCAAGGTATTGGCTCTGCGCCCTGATCTACGTGAAAAAATGTACCTACAAACCAAGTGCGGTATTCGACTTGAGGACAGCAAAGGCCCTAAGCGTTACGATTTATCGTTGGCTTGGATTAACTATAGTGTCGAGAAAAGTTTAACCGAATTACACACTGATTATATCGATGTGCTGGTACTTCATCGACCAGACCCCTTAATGCGCGTTACTGATATTGCCGATACTTTCCACAAGCTTAAAGCAGCAGGTAAAGTGCGTTTTCTCGGTGTTTCGAATATGCAGCAACATCAAATTAGCGCACTGCAACGTGTGCTTGATGAGCCATTAGTGGTCAATCAAATAGAAATGAGCCTGCAAAAACATGCTTGGTTAGACGAAACCGTTTATACGGGTAATCAAGACGGTAAAGACATTAACTTTACCCCTGGTACGATCGAGTACTGTAATCAACATAATGTACAAATTCAGGCGTGGGGCAGCTTATGCCAAGGGATTTACAGTGGCATCTCGACGGTAGGTCAGTCTGATGCGGTAACACAAATCAGTCAGTTAGTCGCCACATTAGCGGCGGAATATAATACTAGCCCAGAAGCTATTTTATTAAGTTGGCTGATGCGCCATCCTAGCCAAATTCAACCGGTTATTGGCACCACCAATCTTGAGCGTATTAAGGCTTGTGCACAAGTCGCTACAGTATCGCTCAGTCGGGAGCACTGGTATGCATTGTATGTCAGCGCTAAAGGACATGAGTTACCTTAACCATTACGACAACATGTTTGAGCAATACCCGAGCATTTATCGATGCCATTCAATTAAAGGATTCTAAGACAATATGAACAAGACAACATGGGCACTATTGAGTGCAGTATGGGTGTTAAGTGGATGTCAGCAGGCAGAACCAGAAGTGGTAGCGTCAGCGGTTCAGCCTTTGCAGCAGCCTACCGATAAAACTGATATATATAACGATTACTTACACCGCGATGTGCGCGACGACATTTTCTACTTTGTACTGCCAGACCGTTTTTATAACGGTGATAGTAGCAATGACAATGGCTCGACTACCGAGAGTATTTCTCAAGGTGGCGTAGACTTAACGTCGCCCCGTGGTTTTCATGGTGGCGATATTAAAGGCATTGAACAGAAACTGGATTACTTACAAAATCTTGGTATTACCGCTATTTGGATGACGCCATTATTGCGAAATAAAGCGATTCAATCAGATGGTATTGCGCATCATGGTTATTGGATTGTCGATTTTACCGAAGTAGATCCACACTTTGGCACTAATGACGATTTGAAACTGCTTATCGAGTCTGCTCATCAACGCGGCATGAAAGTCTTTTTTGACATTATTACTAACCACACTGCCGACGTGATCAAGTATCAAGAGTGCCATCAAGCGTCGGGCGAGTTTATTGCACCAAACACTCAGTGTGCATATAAGTCATTAGCTCAGGTTGAAAAGGGCGATAGCTACACGCCGTTTGTGCCTCAAAATCAAGCGAGTGTAAAAGTCCCTGAATGGTTAAACGACCCACGTTTTTACCATAATCAAGGTGATAGTACGTTTAAAGGTGAAAGCTCGTTAAATGGCGATTTTAATGGCTTAGATGATCTCAATACCGCGGATCCTGAAGTCGTTTCAGGCATGGTTGATATTTATCAACATTTGATTAAAGAATTTAAGCCTGATGGCTTTAGGATCGACACCGTTAAGCATGTAGATTTGTCATTTTGGCAAACCTTTAGTCCTGAAATCGTTAACTTTGCCAAGGCGCAAGGCATTCCTCAGTTTCATGTGTTTGGCGAGGTGTATGATACCAATCCCAACAACCTGAGCGTTTATACCACCAAAGGCAACCTACCGTCGGTACTCGACTTTGCTTTTCAGCAAACCGCGGCAGATATTTTCTATCGCGGCAAGAGTCCTGTATTAGCCCAGCAATTATTTGCCCAAGATACCCTTTACCAAGATGAAGACAGCCAGGCTGATTTATTGATGACTTTTTTAGGTAATCATGACATGGGACGCACGGGCTATTTTATCAATCAAGCTCAAGCGAATATGCCTGCAGAAGATAAACTGCAACGCAGTATTTTGTCTCATGCATTTATGTTTCTATCTCGTGGTATTCCGGTTATCTATTACGGCGATGAGCAAGGATTTACGGGTGACGGTAATGACATTGGCGCACGTGAAGATATGTTTTCCTCTAAAGTGGCCAGTTACAATGACAACGTTTTACTCGGGAGTAATGTTACTACTGCAGCGGATAACTTTGATGTAAAGCATCCACTGTATCAAGCCATTGCACAACTGAGCGAACTGCGTAAACAATATCCCATTCTACGTCGTGGACAATATCAAGACCGTTTTTACCAAGCAGACAAAGACATGTTTGCATTTGCGCGGGTAGACCCTGAAACAGGGGCAGAATTTTTGATGGTGTTTAATAGCGGTGAACAAGCGCAGACTATTAATGTTACTCAAGAGGGTAAGCGTTATCGCTTAATGACCACATGGCCAGATGTTGTCGTGCCATCGAGCGAAGATGCCATAGAGGCCGCATCAGTAGAGTTAATGGTGACTTTACCGCGATTAAGTTATGCCATTTATACCACAGCAAGTTAAGCAATAGAGATAAAAAATGGCTATCCACTGGATAGCCATTTTTGTATCGGTTAACCACTACTGCTTTAATGCTAAGTAGTTAATGACCCCAATGATATCTTCCAAGCTGCGCATTTCATTTAAATTGATGGCGTATTTATCGTTAACAATAAATGCCGGTACACTTTGTACTGCATACGTTACTTGCTGTTGACGCCACATGGTTAACTTTTTATTGGTCTCTGCACTGTCTGCTACCGTGTCATATTGCTTTGCATCAACACCAAACTGAGCAAAAACATTTTTAATATCATCACGGTTATTAATTTGTGATTTGTGTTCATGTCCTGCGGCAGCGTGGTCGTGGCCGCCAGTATTATCTTTGCCCTGGATTGCGCCAAACATGGCTATTTTTAACGCTTCTTTATTATCTAATTCATGAATAACCGCTAATGCGCGCATGACTTCTGTACCTAAGTCGCTATTCATAAAGTCGACATGTTTACTGTCGAAGGTGATTTTTTTGTCTAAACCCGCCTTGATTTCAGGTAAGTACTGGCTTTCCATATTGAAACAGTTATGGCAATAGAACGAGAAGAATTCAGTGACTTTAGGTTCACTTGGAACCATGTTGTTAGAAATCTGAGTATAGTGCTTACCCTCAACAAATGGCGTAGCAAATGTGCTAAACGAGGCGGTGATGAGCGTTAGGATAATGGCGAAATATTTAATCATGTAAACCTCAAATCAATGTTAGTCGTAAATCAGTGTTAGTCGTGAATCAGTGTTAATAACGAATTAATATTAGTAGCAAATCGATGTTAGTAGTAAATAGCCACTAGGATTCGATTAATCTGCTTGAACTAATTAGGGTAAGTTTGTTAACTGAATTATGGCTTAAATCATCAATCAAAAAGACGCTAATTTCGTGATCGCTGCGTGTTTTATGAGGATAATCCTTTAATAAAGTTCAGATATTGATATGAGGTTAATGATTTCTGCCAATGTCACCATTGAGTGACAATGAACTGTTCATTGTTGGTGAGTTCTGTGCAAAGACTAATGTAGAGGGTTAATTTCAAGGAGCCTGGCTGTTTAATTATGGTTGTTGGTAGGTTATGTACAAAGGCCGATATGGCATGATGAATAAGTAGGGCTCATGTGGAAGGATGAATGTAGGACGACCAACTGAACCTTCAGTGCTGACAACGATAACGGCTGTGGATGAAGAGTGTTCAACCACGATAGTTTAGATTAACGTTAATCTCTCAGTGTTTGCCATGCTTCGCACACTTCTCGAAAGCGTTCAGCATTACCTTGTTCACGATCGGGATGCCATTTTAGCGCCAGCTTACGCCATTGTTTACGAATGTCTCTATCAGTAGCCGTTTCATCAAGCTCAAATACTTTTAAGGCTTGGCCTTGATGCATTAATTTTATATTAACGCCAATATACTCTTGATAGGTTGACCAGAATGACTCGAGCATTTCTCGCACCACGTTAACGCTTGCATCATAATTGGCCCAGTCGAGATAGTAATCGCGTAATGCCCCATCGCGAATATGTTGTACATCAGCACTGGCAGGAATAATTCTAAATATTTGAATTTCCATTGCCTTAACTTGTAACCACTGTTTGGGCATTAATATGTCTTGTAATGCATACAAGGCGTTCATCAACAGAAAGTTGCGTTTAAAGAGGTCTTTTTCGGGTAAAGGATCAAGATTATGCATTAATCCTTTGGCTTGTAACTCGCTCGCCAAATGATGCACTTTCCAACTTTGGTTGGTTGATTGCAATAAGCTTAGCACAGACCATATTAGCGGGTTGTCACCTTTAGGTGCATTGAGTTCGTTACTGTCCGTGGTGTGGGTCAGTTCAGTGCTATAGGCATTATGTAAGGTTTTATTGAGTAGCATGGCGGCGTATTCATCCTGAATTGGCGATAAAATCTACTTGTTATGAGCTCCCACTATGCCATAGTCGTTGTTAATCACAAGTAGATTTACCCTTGCAGATACGTTAGTTTGACTGCACTGTGCAGTGCGTTAATTTGGCTAAGTATTTCGCTAGGCTTAATGATGGCCTAAATGTGCCTTAGTGATATTAGCGTAACCAGATAGCAATATCGGGTTAGATACAGAATGTGGAAATTGCTAGTGAATAGTATTGCGATTTGATTAACACTTTTAATTTTTTATTGGTTTTGATCAATTAATTCCTATTCTTACAGGCAAGAAAACGTTATTTGGTATAAAATTCTCTGCAATAAATAATCCGGGGCTTAACCAATGACAGATAAACACTATATTAGTGCGCAACAACTACTAGAAGATTCATTTAGGCTCGCGGCACAAGTATATGACAGTGGCTTTAGACCGCAGTTTATTGTGGGTATTTGGCGCGGTGGAGCTCCAATCGGCATTGCAGTACAAGAGTATTTTGACTTTAAAAAAGTTGAAACTGATCATATAGCTGTTAGAACCTCTTCTTATTATGGTATTGGTACCGACAAACAAGATAAGAATATTAAAGTGCACGGTTTGCATTACATTATCGAAAATGCCAATGCTAGCGATGGCTTGTTGATTGTTGATGATGTATTCGATTCAGGACGTAGCATTGATGCGCTTATTGGTAAATTAAGAAAGTTTATGCGTTTGAATATGCCAACCGATATCCGCATAGCATGTCCTTATTACAAGCCTAAAAATACTAAAGTAGATCTAAAACCTGAATATTTTATTCATTCATCTGAAGATTGGTTAGTGTTTCCCCATGAAGTATCTGGTTTAACCCCCCAAGAAATTGCTGAAGGCAAAGCCGACTTTAAAAATATTCAAGAACTGTTTTTATAAATACTATGCGACCGTTTTTTAGGCGGTAATGGCAACGAATTTGCTAGGATTTTGGGCAGGTTTTGCTAGAGTATGCCGCTATGTGAGTGCGCCAACATACTAATGTCAATGCGACAATATCAGTATGTTGGCGCACTTTTTTATCCGAATCGATGAAAATGTAGTGAACATTATGGCTTCTGTAGAATTGTTTACCCCCGATACTCCGGTAAAACGCCAACTTGAACTGTTAGCGCCGGCCAAAAATGCTGATTATGGTATTGAAGCAATCCGACATGGTGCCGATGCGGTTTATATTGGTGGACCAGCCTTTGGTGCGCGTCATAATGCTGGTAACAGTGTTGCAGATATTGCTCGCTTGACAGAGTTTGCTCATGGTTATCATGCCCAGGTGTTTGTGGCATTAAATACTATTTTACTGGATGACGAACTTGATAAAGCCCAAAAGCTTATTTGGCAGCTTTATGAAGCGGGTGTTGATGCTTTAATTGTTCAAGACATGGGCGTTTTACAGTTCGATCTTCCGCCTATTGCGTTACATGCGAGTACCCAAACGGATAACCGTAGCCCAGAAAAAACAGTATTTTTTGAACAAGTTGGTTTTTCACAGGTGGTGTTAGCCCGTGAGCTAAATCTTGCGCAAATTCGCGAGATTGCTGCTAGCACTAAAATGAAGTTAGAGTTCTTTATTCATGGTGCATTATGTGTCAGTTACAGTGGATTGTGTAACTTAAGCCATGCCTATTCTAATCGAAGTGCTAACCGCGGTGAATGCTCACAGATGTGTCGATTACCGTGCAATCTGACCACGCGTGAAGGTGAAGTATTAGCCGAAAATAAGCATTTGTTGTCACTCAAAGATAATAACCAAACTGATAATTTAGAAGCCCTAATTGATGCCGGCATTAGCTCATTTAAAATTGAGGGCCGCTTAAAAGACATTACTTACCTTAAGAATGTTACCGCACATTACCGCCAGCAACTGGATGCTATTATTGCTAAGCGTGCCGACCTAGCGTCTATCTCTCATGGTCGTTGCGAGTTTAACTTTACCCCCGATCCGGATAAAAGTTTTAACCGCGGTAAAACTGATTATTTTGTCAATGAACGTACAGAGGCGATTGAACATTTTAGTTCGCCTAAATTTATTGGTGAGAAAGTGGGTCGTATCACCCAAGTCGGTAAAGCGTTTATTAAAATCGATACCAGCGAAAGTGGCAAAGACATTCATTTTAACAATGGTGATGGCTTATGTTTTTTTGTTGAACATTATGAAACCCAGCGGTTGTCTGACGATAAGCTCTCCGGCGTGCGCATTAACCGCGCCGACGGTAATACCTTGTATTTAACCGAAGTGCCAAAAGACTTAAAAGTCGGCGTGATGATGTTCCGTAACTTCGACCATAAGTTCGAGGCTATCTTAAATAAAGACTCTGCCAGCCGTAAAATAGCGGTCGACATGCAATTTTTTGATACCGATGATGGCGTAGGGTTAACCATCATTGATGTACATAATATTAGCGCTACCGCCACGTTAGTATGTGATAAATCTCCGGCTAACGATCAAGCCAAAACTGCAGAAAATCTCAAAAAACAACTTAGTAAACTGGGTAGCAGTGACTTTGTATTGAATAAGGTTAATTTACTCACGCAGCAGATGTGGTTTCTACCCACCTCAGTTGTTAACGAACTACGCCGTGATGCGGTGAGTGCGTTAATGGCTGTAAGGCTTGCCTGTTACCAACGACCAGAGCGTTGGATGCACGATAAAAGCGCGCGTTTTCCGCAAAAAGCTTTGAGCTTTTTATCCAATGTGGCTAACGAAAACGCCAAGTCATTTTATCATCAGCATGGGGTGATTCAAATTGAAGACACCTATGAGAAAAATACCGTGTTGCATGACGCACCGTTAATGGTCACTAAACATTGTCTGCGCTACAGTTTTAATTTATGCCCGAAAGAAGTGGAAGGCATCAAAGCTGACCCGATGTTTTTAGAAGTAGGTAAAGATAAATTGAAGTTAGTTTTTGACTGCCACAAATGTGAAATGATGATTGTTGGCTCCAACCAATTAGTGAAACAATAACAACGAAGCAGCGATATTTTATACATTATTGTTTTTGCGTTGACAGTATTACACTTGCCAGTGGTTTAGTTTTTCAAACAAGCTGCAAAAATAACCATTAAATAGCTGCCAAAACTCGTGTGTTTCGAGTACACTGCGCGGCTGAAATTTCATGGGTTTTAGCCTGTGATACCTTAAGTAGGAAAGAATAGATTATGAGCGATAGCAAAAAGTATGCTTTACGTGTTATTCAAATTGAAGATACGTGGAAAACCGAAATTACTCGTCGTATGACATCGACTAAAACGATAGTGTCAAAAAGCCAAGATGGTTTTGCGTCAGAAGCAGAAGCTACTGCATGGGGTGAGCAATCACTACAAGGTTTTTTATCTAAGCAAGTTGATCGTAACAAGCGTAAAACTGAAAAGCATCTTAAAGCTAAAAGTTTAGCAGCTGCGATTGCAGCTGAATCTGCTGTCGATGAAGAAGAGCTATTCGATGCTGAAGATGATGCAGAAGACGAAGATGACGAAGAGTTAAACTAATATTTCATCAAGCATGTAAATGTTATAGATAAGTTTCAATTTTTGTATGTTCAGGATAGGATGTACTTAATTAGAATGATTTTCGATCAACTTATCTCTATCTTGACCAAATAAGGATTCATTTGGATGAACAAGATTGCTGAAATTATAGGCTGCTTGGGGTGCTTAGGAATAATGTTCCTGTTCCCCAGCAGTGCATCGGCTACTCCTACTGCCCTGATGACTTTTGGCGAACTTGGTAACTCATCAGGTACTATAGTGATGTCTAATGATGTCCAGCAACTCACAAGCTTGTCTGCAAAATTTGGCTTTTTACCACCATTAGATTGGAAGCTCGCATTTAGCGATAAACGTGGCGACATGACGATGGCTGAGTTTATTCCAGCGAATGAGTCGTTAAATGATTGGTCTAGTTTAGTCTGCATGCAAGGTTTTAAAGGCTTAGCAAATGACGTTGAGCCAGAACGTTTTTTAGATTCAATGGCTGCCACCTATCAAGAGCATTGCCAAGGGCAAGTTGTTTATCAGCAGCTTGGTCGTTCTGAAGTTGGTGAGCTCGAGGCTGTACATGGTTTATTAGGCTGTACCAGCATGCCTAATATTCATCAATCTTTAGCGGCAGTTGAAGAGCCTTATATCACCAGTCCACAAGGTGAAATGGGCTATTTTACGGTAATAAGTGATGACGAAAATGTCTACTTAATTCATAAATCGATTCGTACAGCGGTGTTTACGATAGATACAGTACCCATCACTATCGATAATTATCGTGATTTCATGACTCATCCCTAGTTTAATTCTCGTATTGGCCCTAATCTTGAACCTTAGTTTTGCATCCTGAATCTTAGCATCCATATTCAAGTGCTTAGCTCTTGCTCAGATAGTCAGTTTTGAGCTTTAGTCCTTAGATTTAGTTCTTAGATTAAGTCCCTAGATTTAGTATAAACATGCTCACATCGAAACTTTGCACAGTATTGAGGTGCTTGCTGAGCCTCTTAAATATTATCAATCGATATGTTAAACCATCAATAAGTTGAATTATCTGTGAGTTAACCTTTTGTGAGTATCAAATTCCCCTGTGGATCCGTTATAATCGCCGCGCTATTATTTTATGATGGCAACGATAGTCAAACAGTACGTGCTACGCAATGCTAGCGTTGGCCAATCAAACACATATTTTCAATCATGAGTTGAACCTCAACTCATGTTATTTCAATAGTTAACCGCAACTCTTAATGAGAGCTGAGGTTAGTTAGTCAATCTTTACGGTGCTTGTTGTGGATCTATCGATCTCAGCTGGATAATCGGGAAACCAGTGCAAATCTGGTACTGCCCCCGCAACGGTGATTGGTGAGAGTCAGGTACGCAACAGCGTTGCGTTAATCATCTCGACTCGCGTGTGTTGCCCCCAGGGGCAACGCCACAACCTCAGTCCGGAGACCGGCCTTAAAGGTGATTTCGATGATTTCGGTGGGCAGATCTCGAAATGTAATGTGACATCGCTTGTCGGCTTGTTCTATAGACGCTGTCTATTGAGTAAGCCGACTGCAGTGATGTATATTGCGGCGCTATTGCCCCATTTTTCCTTTCAGGAGTTAAAGGTAAATGGGTACTAAACCAACAAAAATCGCACTGCTATTAAGTGCTGTCTTCAGTGTAGTCAGTGCTAATGCTATCGCGGCTGATCCCGCTACTACATCCTCTTCGGCAATCACCATGGATGAAACCATTGTGGTTATTGGCCGTACTGCTGCTAACCCTTTAAATATTGCTGCCAATGTTAATGTTATTGATGCTGCTGATATTCAAATGAGTGGGGCCACCAATTTAACCGATTTATTACGTGGACAGTCTGGTATTCAGGTGTCGGATAATAACTCGGGCACTGTATTTTCTATGCGTGGTTTTTCTGCATCACAAGCGGCTAATAATACACTTATTTTAGTTGATGGACGCAGACTGAATAATATTGATATTTCAGCGCCAAGCATTGAATCTATCCCAATTAATTTAATTGAGCGAGTTGAGATTTTATCAGGTAGCGCAGGGGTGTTGTATGGTGACCAAGCTGTTGGCGGTGTGATTAATATCATTACCAAAGCACCGACTGAAACCGGCGGAGGTTTACAAGTCAGTGGTGGCAGTTTTGATACCTACGAAGCTAAAGGTGATATTTCAGGTGCTATCAACAACGCATGGCGTTATTTTCTAGCGGCAAGCTATAAAGACAGTGATAATTATCGCGATAATAATGAGAGTGAAACAGGCTCTATTTTAGGTCGCTTACAGTATCAAACTGATACCGAAGACTTTTATGTAGAAGTTAATTATTTTGATAATGATCGTCAAGCGCCTGGCGCGCTAACGTTAGCGCAATACGAAGCCGACCCTCGCCAAGTTGCGGCTTTTTCTGCGGGTGAATACACTCATGAAATGACCACAGCACTGCGCAGTGGTTACCAATACCAGCTGAATAATATTTGGGCCTTAGGCGCAGATTTAACTTATTCAGACACATTAACCACGAGTATATTGTTTGGTGGTGCAGGGCGTATTGAGCGGGATCTATTAAGTTTTTCACCTAAAGCCACAGCTGACTACCATTTAGAACATGGCGATTTAAATTTTGTTGCCGGTGTTGATGTGAGTAAAGGTGAAGCAGATTTCGATACGCTTTATACGCAACGAAATAATGAACAGACACAAAAGAGCGCCTATGTGCAAGCATCAGTGCCTATTACGCCTACTTTATCTTATGTTGTTGGTGGTCGATACTCAGAAGTGACTGACGATTTATATGACCAATTACTTTATCCTAACCGTGTTGAAATCGATAATGATGCCCATGCATTTGAGTTAGGCTTTAATTATCGTCCAAGCAGTGAAAATCGCTTTTATGTCCGCGCAAATGATAACTTTCGCTTTGCAAAAGTAGATGAGCAAGCATATACGCCATTGGCAGTACAAGGTTTAGACCCACAAACTGGCCGTTCTTACGAAGCCGGTTGGGACTTTACTACCGCCACTCAAACCTTAAAAATTAATGCTTAT
Organism: Shewanella livingstonensis; assembly: GCF_003855395.1. Lineage (NCBI taxonomy): Bacteria > Pseudomonadati > Pseudomonadota > Gammaproteobacteria > Alteromonadales > Shewanellaceae > Shewanella > Shewanella livingstonensis. The sequence continues at coordinate 1,336,510 of NZ_CP034015.1, forward strand.
CAACTAGAGTTAGAAGATGAGATTGTTTACGAAGGCGGTCGTACAGATGGACCTTATGGTGGTGGCGCTAACGTTAATGCCGACGAATCTCGTCGCTTTGGTGTGAGCACAGCTTATGATGTACAGTTATCGATCGATTGGTTATTAGGTGCTTCGTACGACTATATTGATGCAGAATTCACTCAAGGCGAAAATGACGGTAAAGCCTTATCTTGGGTAGCTAAACATTCAGGTAAAGCCTTTGTCAGTTACGATTTTTCTGATGGCTGGCAAGCGTATGTTGAAGGTGTTTACACCGGCGAGCGCTATATGGAAGGCGATAACAGCAATACCGGTGATAAGTTAGACAGTTACGTGCTAACAAACCTTGCGTTAAACTATACTTATTCAGGTTGGAATGGCAGTTTACGTGTAGATAATTTGCTTGACGAAGATTATGTCGGCACGGGTTATTACTCTGCCTATGGTAGCGGTTATTATTCAGGTACTGGTCGTTCAATTAGGCTAACAGCCGGTTATCGTTTCTAGATAATTCGACTTAATAGATTCTCACCCACTAAAGCCAGTAAACTATTACTGGCTTTCGTTTTAATATATCGTTAGATTAATTTATAGCGTGTTTATTTTAAAAAAGGTAACCGATGAATATGACTAATCTTGAGCAACAAGTTCTGACTCAAGTTCAAGCTATTATTGGCAATGAAGAACAGGTCATTGGTCGTCGTGGCATATTAATTCCATTGAAAAAGGCTTTAATTAGCGAAGCTGATATTAGAGTTGTTATCGATACTGTGTCGGCTGATCCTGCGCTTGCTGCTCATTTGTTGTTGCGCAGTAATACCGCGCAAGCTGCAGGCGTAATATCGGCTAAAAGCCGCAGTGTTAAAGATGCTTTAATCCGTTTAGGCCAAGTAAACATTTACCGCTATGCGTTCTCGTTTTACCTTAAAGAAAGACTTGATGAGCTTTCTGAACCTTACAAAAAACTCGTTCAAGGCTATTGGGCTTTAAATGAAAAGATTGCGACGGATTGTATAGCGCTGTTGCGTGAAGAGAATGATATTGGTGTAGGGACTAAAATTGATGCAGATGAGATGCAAACATTAGCGCTGTTTAGTGTGTTTGGTCAGGTCATTGCGTTAACGGCTTTTGCTTATTTAAACGCTGAACTCTCTCGTCCAGTATCATTAAAAGTACTGAAGTCACTTATTGATAAGCAACAGCAACAGTTATCACTTGAGGCATTTTCGTCACTAGGACTAGATGAAGATTTACGCGAAGAATTTTTGATTGCACATAATTTACGTCAAACACAAAACCCTGATTCCCCAGGACTTGTGCTTCGACGCGTGCTATCTAAGCGAGGTTTATTAATCAACCCGTTGTAGATTTATGCCTTCACTCGCTACCAGTTCGAGCCACTTTTGGATTAAATTTGCATTAGTGGCGTCGCGACGATAAGCCCCAAATAATGGACGTTTCAGACCTTCCGATCCTAATTTAACTGCAGTAATACTGAGCCCCTGACTCTCTCGAATAGACCAGGTAGGTAGGGTTGCTACGCCGTCATTACAGGCTACGCGTTGTAACAGCATTGAGGTTAAATCGCATTGCTTTTGCTCGCCAGGTTCAATACCTGCAGGTTCTAAAAAGTGCTTATAAATGTCTAAACGAGCTAATGGCACTGGGTAGCTAATTAAGGTTTGTTTGGCCAATTGTGCTGGTGTGACAAACGCTTGCGCTGCTAATGTATTATCATTGGAAACGACTAATTTAACTTCAAAATCAAATAGGTGTTGATAAGCGACACGGTGTCCTGGCACTGGGTCTGATGTTAGCACTATGTCTAAGCTCCCCGTCTCTAAGGCATTGAGCGAATCAAATAAATGCCGACTTGAAATATCAATTTGCGCTGCTGGCGCGTGTTGTTTAAATTGTTCAATAACGGGCATTAACCAACGAAAACAACTGTGGCATTCAATGCCCAGCTTTAGTTGTTGGCTTTCACCTTCTAAACCGCGTTTAAGATCCGACTCGGTAGCAATCACTTTCGGTAAGATTTCTTCTGCTAAATTTAGCAGACGCGAACCTTCATGAGTAAAAGTGAGTGGTTTACTTTTACGTACAAAAATAGTTGAGTTAATCCGTGTCTCTAACTCTTTTATTTGGTGAGAAAGCGCCGACTGAGTTACAAATCGTTTTTTAGCTGCACCCGCTAAACTGCCACTTTCTTTTAACGCCATCAAGGTGCGAAGGTGTCTAAGCTCTATCATTTTCTCTCCACATGAATCTTGCTCAACTAGCCGATGAAATCAATTCGATTGCTTGACAACAGAGTAACACAATAAACTTCTAGACGTCCAGACGCCTATGCATATTTTTTGCATAAGTAGTTATTTTTTATCAACGAAAAAGGAAAGTAGTATGAAATTTCAAATTTAGGATTTCTAGAGTCGCTTCACTACCAGGGCGGACCTTGCTATAGAATTCCTATAGGAGTGTTGAAATGAGCATTCTGAAGTGACTTGAGTATACATATGTTACAGCGAGTTTAACGACACGATGAATGCTATTGCGGCCATGGATGCCGATGTGATGACTATTGAGACATCTGATTCAAGGATGGCATTATTGAATATGCTTGAAGATTTTTGTTATCCAAATGAAATAGGTCCTGGTGTCTATGATATTCATTTACCAAATATTCCAATGGTAGATTAAATGGTCTACCTTATCACTAAAGCAGTGCAAAAAGTGTCCGTAAAACAATTATGGATTAATCCTGATTGTGGTTTAAAACCCCGTTACTGGGATGAAGTTGAGCTCGCACTGCATATATGATTGAAGTGACTAAAGCGCTTAGACGACGATTTTTATCGGGATAATATCATCCATGATAAGTCACGTTTAATTTATCAGAGCGTGATGTCATTTGAGCGGTCGAGTGAAGTCCTGATTGTTGTCATAAGTGATTAAATACTGACGATTTCAACGCTGGCTTTGTTGGTTATCCTCTAGTTATTTATCGGTTAATGATTAGTTTTTATGTGAGTTGAACCATTATTGACTACACTCAAAATAAGTATTTCAGTTAACAGTAGGAGCTATTATGAGCCACACTTATAAAGTGATTGAACTGGTTGGGTCATCACCGATTAGTTCAGATGAAGCGGTCAAAAACGCGATTGCCCAAGCCAATAAAAGTTTACAACATTTACGCTGGTTTCAAGTTGTGGAAACCCGAGGTCATTTAGAAGAAGGTTTAGTGGCTCACTGGCAAGTAACCATTAAAGTAGGGTTTACTTTAGATATCTAAGTATTTATCAATTAATCATCAAGTTTGCTTTCGTTCGAATTTTTCAACAGAGAAGACTTTACTTAAATATCCACATACACCAAAAGATAACAATATTCTCTGTACTAAGACGTCAGAAATCGCGTGATTTAAATGTCGTAGTGCCACCAAGGATGATGGCACAGGTTCAGGGGTAAATAGATATATCATCGAACGGTTAGGCGATTGTTATGATGCTATGAGGATTAAGCATCCCTTGGTAAGCCTTTTTGTATGGAGCGGATAACGCGTTGAGTTTTGCGTGAAAGCGTCTCTAGTGGCGCTTTTTGTGTTTGCTGCAGCAAGGCCCAGTCAATATGTTCAAGCACCATATCATCTATTTCTTGGCTGTCTTTTCTACGTTCTAAAGCGCTAATAATCGCGGGGTTAGCTGGGGCATTACCTAATGCAATGGCAATATTACGTAACCAACGTTTGTGGCCAATTCGGCGAATTGCACTGCCTTCTGTTTGGCTTAAAAATTGGCTTTCCGACCAGGCAAATAAACTTAGCAAATCGGGTTGAATCAATACACTACGAGTATGAAAGTCCGTCTCTTGAGTCAGTGGTGCTTTTGCATTAACAGGACACACGAGCTGGCAATCATCACAACCATAAATACGATTGCCTATTAATGGTCGAAATTCTTCTGGAATAGCGCCCTGTAACTCAATGGTTAAATAAGAAATACAACGTCTTGCATCAACTACATAAGGCGCTACAATCGCATCTGTTGGGCACGATTTTATACATGCAACACAAGTGTTACAGCCTTCTTCTATAGGGATATCTAACGGTAGTGGTAGGTTGATTAATAACTCACCTAAAAAGAACCAACTGCCTGCATCAGGGTGTAAAATCAGTGAATGCTTGCCTGTCCAACCTAGTCCAGCTTTATCGGCTAAAGGGCGCTCTAATATCGGTGCAGAATCAACAAAAGGCCTAAAGTCAGTGTCATCAAATCCAAGTGTTTGACAATGCTCGGTAATTTTATCACCCAGTTTTTTGAGCCTTTGGCGGATCATTTTGTGGTAATCGCGTCCGCCAGCATAGCGAGAAATGTAGCCCAGATTGGGATCAGTTAAATTACTGGCAAAGCCAGCATCGGGCGGCAGATAGTCCATGCGCGCGCATATGACCCTTAAAGTGCCAGGATGTAACTCATTGGGCCTGGCGCGCATCATTCCATGGTTGGCCATGTAGTTCATCTCGCCGTGGTAACCTTTATCTAACCAATCTTGCAGTCCGGCTTCGTGCTGGCTTAAGTCGATATCAGCAACCCCAATATGAGCAAAACCAAGTTCTTTACCCCATTGCTTAATTTGCCTATTGAGCACGTCAAGCTGAGCCACTGTCAATGGACAGGGCTTGGTTAGATGGGTCTCTAAATCGGTAATAGGATCTGGAGTTAATGCAGGGGTTGTTGTTGTCATAACACTATCATTGAGTAAACACGTTAAAATTATACTCGTTTTATTCGGCTTTGACACAATTTCGGCCAGCAGCTTTGGCACAATAGAGCGCTTTGTCGGCTTTTAGCAATAATGGTGATAACTCGACTTCATTAGTGTAACTTGCCACGCCCGCACTGATGGTTTGATGTAATCTTGGCGATATTTGTGACCAATCATATTTTGCGATGGTATCGACTAGGCGGTTGGCAATTTCAATCGCTTTGGTTTTATCGATGTTAGGTAATAAAATTAAAAACTCTTCACCACCCACACGACCAACAACATCGGTATCGCGCATCATGCTAGCGCTAATCGCTGCGAGTTTTACCAGTACTTTATCGCCCATATCATGACCGAGTGTGTCGTTAACTATTTTAAAGTGGTCAGCATCAAAAGAGATGATTGAAAAAGGTTTAGCCGATTGTTGCGATGATTTTAGGAAATAGTTACCTTGAGAATAGGTGTCACGCCTATTGGCTAATTTAGTCAGTTCATCGGTTAGGGCTAAACGTCTAAATAGTTGTTTTCGCACGACTTGCTTGTAAGCAAATACAGATACGATCATTAAGATGATGGCTACTAAAATAATAATTATTATTTGCATGTTTTCATTACGCTGTAAAATCTGTAATTGTTGCTCTTTATCTTTGTCGCGTTGTATTAGCCATTCGTTTTCGGTTTTAATCTTATTGGTATCAAAACGAGCTTGCATTTCTGAGTTGCGATCAGACATATTTTGCTTATCAAGAGACATGTGTATTTTGATAAATTTTTGCAATGTTTTTAATGCATTGTCTATATCACCTTTGGCTTGGTAGATATCGCTTTTTATATAGATGTTTTCATTTTCACCGCGTTGATTGCCACCACGGTTAAAGTCAATTGATGCAAGCTGACTATATTCAAGTGCTTTATCAAATTCATTTTTAGCTAAATACACTTGTGCTAGGTATAGCATTAACGAACTATGCGGCCCATCATAGCTCGCTGGTAGTTCTTTTTCTGCCTGCTTTAACAGCACTAATGCTTCATCTATTTTGTTCAGCTTTATCAGATTTCCTGCAATATTCGTTTTAGCATCGGCAATCGAAACGCTATCCTGTTGAGTTTTCCAAAATGTGAGAGATTGTCTAAATCGAGCTGTAGATTCATCGATACGTCCAAGCTCTAAAAGTGAAAATGCAATCTGATTATTGATGCTATCGGCTTCCATTAATAGATTGGCCTTAAGATACACTTGTTCAAGTTTTATTTGGTATTTAAGGGCTGTGTCAGCATCACCAAAACGTCGATAACTTGCAGCTAGTTCGCTTAAATTATCATTGGCCCAATAAGTTAAATTAAGGTTTTCATACAATTGTTGTGATGTAATTAAATCTTCTAATGCAGAGGAATAGTTACCTTGGTACGACAGCATAGATCCACGAATGCTTCGGCCGTCAGCGATAAGTCGAGGATCTTCAAGTTCGTATGCGTTATTTATTGCATTAGAAAGATCGTCAAGAGCTTCGTCTAATTGACCTGAAAACTGTTTGTAATAACCTAAACATAATAATAAATCAGTATGAATTGCTGATGGATAGGGTACTGAATATATTAGCAGTTGTTGTTGAGCATACTTAATGGCGCTGGCAAGTTCACTATCTGTAGTAGAAGGTTGGTTCCAGCAATATAAACGGACATAGAGTTTTTGACGGATATCATCGTCAGCAGCAATGATCCGCTTAAATTCGTTAAGTAGTTTTTCGCCTTCTATTTGGTCAACATAATCCGCTAAATCAATCTTTTTATAGATGGCATCAGCTTTTACGTTATCATAATAAGCAGCAAAAACAGATATGGGCAAAAAATATATTGCGATAAAAATGGCAATAAAGAAGTAAAAATTTAATTTTTTTTTCAAGATAACAAGCCGCTTTTTTTATTTATAGTTTTTAGTGGGCAATAATAGTCATGCTGTAAAAGTAGTTGTAACATTGTTGTATACACTTTTGTTATCAACGATGCACAATTATTGTGCACAACAAGGGTTTTATCAAGGATAAATTGATATTGCCTGCAGATTAAAGTGAATATTGGAAGGTGATACGTTCTCAAGGTGATATATCTGCGTAGTAGTATGGTAAAAACTGAGAATACAAACAGTAAAAATTAATGTCATAATTGTACTAGGTTGTTTAATTTATATTGATAACATAAATATCACTACATAGATATGTGATTCGAGTGGGTTTAGTCCTGTCTAATTTCAATAAATGGTTGATCATAGTGTCAGCTAATATCCTGATGTGAATCAATGTGAAGCATTTTAATTAAGAGAAAAATCATGAAAAAAGTTGATTTGCAGTACCTCGAAGTAGCAAAGCAAGTTTCGTATAACGTAGCAAACAAAGTGCTGCCGATGGACAAGTTACCAGAAACATTGCAACAAGCTTATGAAGGCTTGTTTAAAGAACTTATTGAAGACAATGCGAATGCGTTTACCCATGCTTGGGATGCATTACCAGCTAGTGCACAAAAGTTGATGACTAAAGCTGAGTTTCATGGTTTTTATATTGCCAATGCATGGATGCAGTTAAGCCGAGTTGCACAAGAAATTGCTGACAGTGCAGATTCTGAAGAAGAGATGAATAATAACGAATATGATGGTGTATTCGGTCGCTTAGCGGAGCAGTCGTTGAAAGAGTGTTTACGTAAGCTTAAAAAAGCCCGTACTGATCGCCCACTGCTAAATAGCTTTAGACTCGTCATGTCTGCCTAAATGGTTAAATTAACATTTATGAGTTAAATTTTGTAAACCAAGGTGGTTGAGCTAATAAACGCGTTGTTTAACAGGCATAAAAATCCCAACTTAAGTTGGGTTTTTTATGCCTAAACAGGCTTAGTTGAGCTTATCAATCCGTTAGAATGACGTACGTTTGTAGCGACGATATTCAGGTTCCCAGAAGTTAGCTTCAATTGATTGCAGCAGCAATTCATCGGTACAAGGCAATGCTAACCCTTGGTCAATGGCAGCTTTAGCAACGGCAAAAGCAATATATTTACTCACTGTTTGAATGTCTTCTAAACGGGGAAGCAGTGAACCAGTGCCATCTTTACCGAGTGGAGAGCACTCAGCTAAAGCGCGGCTAGATGCCATTAACATTTCATCAGATACACGTCTTGCGCCACAAGATAGAACACCTAAACCAATACCCGGGAAGATAAAGCTGTTATTACATTGAGCTATTTCAAAGGTTTCACCATTAATAACCACAGGTTCAAATGGACTGCCTGTTGCGACTAATGCTTGGCCTGATGTCCAATGTAGAATATCTTTTGGTGTTGCTTCAACACGGCTAGTCGGGTTCGATAATGGAAATACAATAGGGCGTTTACAATGGCTGTGCATTGCTCTAATAATTTCTTCAGTAAATAAACCTGGTGATCCAGATACACCAATGAGTACAGTCGGTTTGGCATTATTAACCACATCAAGTAACGAAATATTGTCACTGTAATTGTCCCATGCTTCTATCGTGGCACAAGGTTGAGCCAGCTTTTGTTGGAACGGTAATAAGTTAGGCATGTTGTCGAGTAACAAGCCCCAACGATCGACCATAAATACTTGCGAACGCGCTTGTAGTTCACTAATGCCTTCTGACACCATGGTAGCCACAATCGCTTCGGCAATGCCGCAACCTGCACTACCTGCACCTAAGAAGGTAATACGTTGTTCACTGAGTTTACTGTTAGCGGCTTTACAAGCTGCCAGTAGTGAGCCAACTGTAACCGCTGCAGTGCCTTGAATATCATCGTTAAAGCTACAGTATTGATCTTTATAACGTTCAAGTAATGGCATCGCATTTTTTTGCGCAAAATCTTCAAACTGAATCAATGCATCAGGCCAGCGACGACTGACTGCTTGCATAAACTCTTCAACAAATTCAGTGTATTCATCACCACCAATACGCTGATGACGCCACCCCATGTACATAGGGTCTTCAAGAAGGTTTGGATTGTCGGTCCCAACATCTAAGGTTACCGCTAAGCAATATGCAGGACTTATTCCGCCACAGCTAGTGTATAGCGATAATTTACCAATTGGGATCCCCATGCCGCCTATACCTTGGTCGCCTAAGCCGAGAATGCGTTCTCCGTCGGTAACCACAATGACTTTTACTTTGTGGCGAGTTGAGTTATTTAAAATATCATCAATGCGATCTTTATTCGGATACGAAATAAACAAGCCGCGGTTACGACGATAATTTTTAGAAAAACGTTCACACGCTAAGCCAACCGTCGGGGTGTAGATAATGGGCATCATTTCACTGATATTATTACGCACTAAACGATAAAATAAGGTTTCGTTAGTATCTTGAATATTACGTAAATAAATGTGCTTATCGAGATCATTGGTGAAGTTTTTAAATTGTGCATAGGCACGAGAGGCTTGCTCATCTATGGTTTCAATTACCCAAGGAATAAGGCCTTCGAGGTTAAAATAAATTCGCTCTTCTTCACTAAATGCGCTGCCTTTATTAAGCAGTGGTGATTCAAGAATGGCTGGGCCGGCAAAAGGAAGATAGAGGGGGCGTTTGTTATCGTCCATGGGGGAACCTTAATGTGTTAGATCCAGTTAGATCGTTATTAGAATAATGCTGGTTTTTGTCATTGTAGATTATCACGTCTGATCTTTTTTGTGGTCTGTTAAGTGAGTCAAATCACATTATTGTTAGGTATTTCTATTCATCTCTCATTACGGTGCTGTTTATATGTAAACGTTAGAAACAAAAATGCGCAGCCTAAGCTACGCATTAATAAAGTATTATCTCAACATCTAGGCGAATATTACTTACCGCGATGTTTTATTGACAAACCCTTGACGAAGTTTCTTAACACTTGGTCGCCACAAGGTTTATAGTTTTTATGATCAGGGCTACGGAATAGCGCCCCTAGTTCAGATTTAGTCATCGAAAAATCTGCTAAGGCTAATGCAGCAATAATATCTTCTTCACGCATTTCGAGCGCAACGCGTAATTTTTTGAACATCAAGTTGTTGGTCAACTGCTTTAGAGGCGTAGGGACTTCAGCTCCAGGCTTTAAACCACGGTTCTTAATGATCAAACCATCTAAGAATTGGCACATTAATGTGTCATTACATGCTTGATAACCTTCTTCTTCCTCTTTTTTCAACAGCGCAATAATCTGCTCTGAAGAGATGTCTACATTGGCTTGGCTGAAAATGTTAATCATTTTGGCATTTGAATAGTCAAATACAAAGCGAATACGGCGAAGAATATCGTTGTTAATCATAAGGCTCTCTGGCGCGGCGGCGCATAAATGGTTTAGGTCAATTGACGAAACACTATTATAGCGAGAAATCTTTGATTAGTCAGATTAATCCTGCTTAAGCTGCAATCGATTTCTAACGCTGCTAGTATCGCTTCGCTGCTAAGATTTTATAGGATCTAGCCGCGTAGCGTCCTAGCCTCTCGGTTTTTAGTGAGATCATTTTGTGAAGTACCAATAAATAAACAAGATAGCGAAGCTAACTAAATACAATAAACCAATCCAAGACAACCCAACCATCACACGGCCATAACGATGTTTTTTAGCCAAGGTGTTACTTGTCATTAAACGAAAGTTAAGCCATGCAAAAATAACGGTAGTCATAAAGGCAAGGATCATCACAAATTCAAGTAGCGGTAATAAGGCGCCTTTAAAGAATAAAATGAGTAATAAACCAAGCGCACTGATCCCGAGCATCACCTGGGTTAAATAACTGCGTGGTGACGTGTTGTGAGACAGTAATCGCCAGCCCATATCAAGTGTGCGACTGTAGCCATCTATCACGGTAACCGTGGTACTAAATATACATAAAAATGCAACAATCCCAATTAGATAGCGGCTTTCATTGACCATGACTTGGCTATAAAGGGTGATCAATTGTGAGGCAAATACCGCACCTGAGTCTGAAAAACGCTCGCCACTGCCGTGCATCACTAATGCGCCTAACGCTAAAAATACAATCGCCAGTAATGCCGTGGTGACATAGCCTAGATTAAAATCAAAAATAGCCTGCTTGGCAGTTACCGTTTGGGTTTTACGTTTTTCTATTAACCATAACGAGTTCCAAGTACTGACCTCTATCGGAGCTGGCATCCAACCCATCATTGCTACTAAAAAACCGACGTATGCCCATTGCCAAGGAGATTCACTGACCACTGGAGTGCCGAACCCGCTATAACGATTAAAGGCTAATGCTACGGCGACTAAGGTGGTTAGTGTAAGAGCCAACATGATAATTTTAGTCATTTTATCAAGCAGTTTGTAGTGGCCGAAAATTAATAATGCTAATGAGCTGGCCAATACAATCAGCGCTAATACGTCAATTGATAGCGGAATAAACTGGGTTAACATTGCCGCCGTTAACATACATACCCCAGCAGTACTGGCAATGGCGGCAATAACATTAAGCCCAGTAAACAGCATCAAATATCCACGGCCTTGCTTTTGATAACCGTGCAATAAACTCTCATCAGTTGCTGCGGTGTAGCGAGCGCCAGCCGCGAAGAAAGGATATTTAACGATATTAACTAACAAAATGAGCCACGCCAGTTGCCAACCAAATTCGGCACCTGCTCGAGTTGAGGCCACTAGGTGAGAAGCGCCAATTGCGGCGGCGGCCATTAAGATTCCTGGTCCTGTGGCTTTAAACAGTGTGCTAACACGAGAGACCCACGGTAAGGCTGATGCAGTTTGTTGATTAAGCATGTTAAAAAAGACCTAGTTTGATTGTTTAGCGGTTAATGATCGTTCTATTCGCAATAAGGTGGCGTTCATTTGTTGTAGATTGTCGAGGATTAATACATCGGTATTTGGACGAGCTGATGCGCTGTTTTGCCGTTCACTGAGTTGTGTTTTTTGTGCCAGTACTTGTGCTCTAAAATCGACTACATTTATGACGCCAATTAAGCTAATTAATGCCCCTGCGCCAGATTGCCCGGCGGTTTCTACGGTAAGTTTATGAATGCCAAACATGCGCATAATGGGACCCTGGATAAGTGCCATATCGGTGATTTTATCCAATGGAACGGTATTTTCTGTTCGAGTAAACAACCCTTTGCTGACGATGAGTTTTTGCTCGGTTAATTCAGCATTCATGTTATTAATGTAACGTTTTGTCGCCAGTAATCCTAGGTGAAACCATAATAATAACAATGGAATACCAACGATACTTAAGAAAAAGAATACACTGCCAGACAATAACCAGTACAAACCTAGGTTTGCATGAAAGTGGGCACGAACTAGCGTTTTATCACTCATCTGATCTCCATACCAAAAGCATTTAAATTCGCTTTTTTTAAGTATTTACTCTTGTGTAAGCAACTAGTTACATTTACATTACTGGCTTGTATTGACTTTGTTAAGAAATAACTTAACTTGGTTACGTAAATATAAATCCGCACGAGTTGCGCGTCGTTATAGTTTTAAACGGCAGTGTGCAGCAGTCAAGGATGTAAAACAATAAATTAACGTTAAGGATGATCATGAAAAAAACTAACCTACTGCGCAGTGCTTGCGCTATCGCCATATCTCTGTCCCTTGCCCCTATAGCATTCGTTTCTCAAGCTGCCGAAGCCGGTGCACAATCAAAAGTTGAACGAATTGAAGTGACGGGTTCTCGTATCAAACGCACCGATATTGAAGGACCTTCGCCAGTACAATCGTTGAATAAAGACGATATTGCTAATATGGGTTTTGATAACCTACAACAATTGCTTGAACGTATGCCAGCAAACGGTTCTGGCGCATTCTCGACTCGTGGTAATAGCCAAGATTCTACCGCTAACGGTGGCGCGTCAATCAGTTTACGTGGCTTAGGGCCCGATGCCACGTTGGTACTTATTAATGGTCGCCGAGTGGGATCGAGTGCCTTTGCTGAAGGGATTTCGAATTCATTTGTTGATATCAACAACATCCCTGTATCAGCAATTGAGCGCATCGATATTCTTAAAGACGGTGCATCAGCTATTTATGGTTCTGATGCTATTGCTGGCGTGGTCAACATTGTTTTAAGAAAAGATATTGAAGGTATTGAACTTAACCTAGGTTATGGCGATGACAGTGGCACGGGTTATGATGAAACCACAGCTAGCTTAGTGTGGGGTGTAAAAGCGGATAAAGGCAGTGCGTCAATTATCCTTGATTACTTTACCAATGGCACCTTGTCTGCAGAAGACATGGGCCGTTTTGGTACCGCTAACCAATCACCTTACGGCGGTGAAGATTATCGCTCATCACGTGGTTTTCCTGGTTATTTCTATGTTAATGGTGTTAAAACAATCGATCCAGATTGCCCTGCTGAAAATGCGACTGCAAGCGGTAGTTGTTTGTTTGATTACGGTCCATACAATTTGACTATCCCAACATCTGAACGTGTTGGTGCTATTGGCCAGTTTGATTACATGTTAGGTGAAGATTTAACTGCATTTTTAGAATTATCAGTACAACACAATACTTCTGAGGCCGGTGGTGCACCAACACCATTAGATGAAGATGCAGGCTTAACAGTACCAGGAACTCATCCCAACAATCCTTTTGGGCAAGACATTGATATTGGCCGCTACCGTACGGTTGATGCCGGTGCTCGTCGTTGGAATATCGAATCAGATACTATGCGTATTGTGGCTGGCCTTCGTGGCGTCATAAACGATTGGGACTGGGAAGTATCAGCACAACGTGGTCGCAGCGAATCAACTCAAACAGGTAATCGTTCACAGGGTTGGGTAAGAACCGACTATTTACAAGCTGAAATTGATGCCGGTAACTACAATCCATTTGGTGGCACTATCAACTCGCCAGATGTGATTGATCGCATTACTACTAGCCTGGTAAGACAAGGTAAGTCGAGTATTACCGCTTATGATGCCAGTATTACAGGTCAAGCATTTACCATTGCTGATCGTGATATCATGATGGCTGCCGGTGCAGAGTATCGCGAAGAAAGCGTCAGTGACATACCAGACGAGCAGTTTCAACGCGGTCTGATTTTTGGTACTGAAGCGGTGTCTGCGTTTGGTTCGCGTGATCAACATGCTGCCTATGTTGAATTCTCTATCCCGGTAACCGACAGCTTTGAGTTACAAGTTGCGGGTCGTTACGACAGCTACAGTGATTTTGGCTCAACCACTAACCCTAAAATTGCTTTCCAATGGGGCATTAGTGACGAGATAACTGCTCGTGGTTCTTGGTCTACTGGTTTCCGTGCACCATCATTAGCACAAATTGGCTTAGGTCCCTCTGAAAAGAGTGATTTTTTAACTGATAGCTACCGTTGTGCTGCAGACAATGTAGATTGTGAATTACTTGACTACAATTTCGTGTTTGCTGGTAACCCTAACCTTAAAGCTGAAGAGTCTGAGACTTGGAACTTAGGTATGATTTGGGCTCCAAGTCAGCAGTTTGATATTGGTTTTGATATATTTAATATTGTCCAAGATCATAAAATTGACTCACTGCAAAACCAAGATCTTTATGATGAAAACTGTAATGATCAAAACAGTACTATTTGTCTACGAAATGCACCACAAGCGGGCGAAACATTTGGTTCAATTGATGTCATCAAGTCTGCGTTCGTCAACATTGGTTCACAAGAAGTACAAGGTATCGATTTATCTAGCCATTATGGTATTGAGCTAAACAACTATGGCGATATTAAGTTTGGTTTAGAGTACAGCTACTTAATTAGCTTTGAAAAAGAAATTGATGGTGATGTCGTCGATTACACCGGTGAGTATGAGTATCCACAACACCGTTGGTTAGCAACCACTAACTGGAACATGGACGACTTTGCCGCTAACGTAAACTTTAGCTACACTGGCGAATTTGAAGACTTCAACAAAACTCGCACAGTCGATGCCCAGTTGTTAGTCGATATGTCTGGTTCATATCGTTTCAATGACACGGTTAAGTTATCTGTAGGTGTGAATAACGTATTTGATGAAGATCCATCATTTGCAATTGGTGACGGTGATGCAGACCTTTATGGTTACGCGATGGGCGTTCATAACCCGTTAGGTCGTTATGTTTATACTAAAGTCACCATGAAGTTCTAAACATAACTTCATAAGATAAATTACAGCCACATTCTCTTTAAAGTGCAATGTGGCTTTTTTATCATCTAAAATGAGTAACTTTGATGTCAATTATTGCGGTAATAACCTTATTGCCTACTGTTAATATTGAAGTGATGTTGAAGGAGCTGGCGGACTATATTGATAAATAATGCCTTATAATGCGGATTGTAAAAAGAAGCATAAGGCTTCTTTTTTGACAACATACCGTGAGTATTAAGTATTAAGTATTAAGTATTAAGTATTAAGTATTAAGTATTAAGTTATCGGTTAGTGTTAAGGTCTTTACAGTTGGGTTGCAGCCCATTTAGCGCGACTTTCACGACTTTCACTCATGCCGTTATCTGCACGGTAAGCTTTATAAGCTTCGGCATCTAATGCCACTAAGCTAACATCTACTTCCAATACCAACTTACATTCTTTTTTAATTCGCCATGCCGCGGTATTGTACAATTCTGTTAATGGTAAAGAGCTTAAAAACTCTGGATTGTATTGGGTATATAAAGCTTGAGTTGGGTACACCACAAACGCTAAACGGCGCTTAGGCTCTTTTTTAAATAGCGCTTCAATACCATCAGAGGTGTTAAGTACCTGCATTTCGATAATATCATCGATTTCTAGGAGCTTTTTTTGTGCCGCAATAGGCGCTTCTTTTTCGCCAGATTCCCATGACATTACATCTTCATTACTGGCGTTAGTGATACTAGCAACTTGCTCTGTTGTTAGGCCAAAAGAGTGGCGTAAACATTGGACTTCAATGGCATTTAAACCGGTATTTTTCGACATGGTTATTCTCATCTTAAGTATTAATGTGTGTGTGATAGCTAGGCATAACGCAGTTGTCATTTTTCCATAGCACAGCGATGATCTAGCTTAACCAATGGGGTTAACTGATACGCTTAATCAATCAGTTTATCGATTCAGCCACACATCTTCGGCCCAATGCCAAAATGATTCCCAAACCTTGTCACTAAAGCGGCCTTTTTTCCAAAACAACACTTGGCCTTCTTCATCGATACAATAAAAGCTATCGCCTATTTGGCAAATAGCAATTTGTTCACGAGGTAGCCCAATAGACCAGGCATAACAGGCTACTTCAGGTAGATAGGTGTGTGAAGATGGATCGGCTGCGGTAACGGGTTCAATCGTGCCATAAATAACATCACTGCCATAGAGTAAGAATTCTTTTAAATCGTTGGGTAAACCAATTAAGATTTGTTCTTCAACTTCTACAAGTTGCTCAAATGTTGGCAATTCTAACGGCACCGGTACGGTTTCGCTTAATTCTTGTAGTTGTTCAATAATGTCATTCATCGCAGTGTCCAGCAGATCGTTTCGTAATGGGCGCGAGTATAGCAGATGTGCTTGTTGCGGATCTTGTTTGGCAAAAAAAAAGCGCTCATATGAGCGCTAAAGGGTGGTGTGGATACTATGCAACTTGGCGTTGTGAACTGTATAAACTTTGACGTTTGTAGCTTAACCACGCTTTGTGATACTGCTTGTGAGAGTTTTGACGCAGTGTAGCTATAGTGGCTTGTTCTATGTCATTTAAGCGTCTAGATGTGGCTTTAGCCTTAGATTCAATCTGTTGGATTTGCTCATAAACATGATGTTCAGGGCCACTTTTAATGTCGGCAATATCATTTAAATGAAATTGTACTTCAACCACCATTTGGCTTACGGGTAATTTCACTAATACATTCAAATCACGGTAACCTGACACTTTAGGATGAGCAAAACGATTTTTCAATTGCACAATTTCGGTGTATTGGCTCAACTGTTGGTAACTTGATAGCAAGCTTTTTACGTCATAGGCCACCACACTTGCCCGTGCTATATCGGTTAGTTGGCTGGCATCGCCATTAAATTTAGTTTGTACTTTTTGAGCCGCACGCTGATAACTTTTGGTAGCAGGAAGAATGGTTTTGGTATTACTTGATTGGTCAATGAAGTGGAGTAGGTCAATCAGTTCTTGCTGCGCCGCCGGTGCCCGTGACATCAGAGCATGCAAGTTATCACTATCTTGTGTCACCAAGTCGGTGTTGTGATCATAAAGTGCCATTAGCTGCTCAATATCATTAGATGATTTTTGGCTGAAGTCAGATGGCTGAGCTAGCTTGGTGTATTTAAGCTCGTTAGGCTGGGCAATAGCACCACGGGTAGACAGTAAAATTAAGAATATAAAGAAGGTACGAAACAACTTATTCATTGAATAGCTCCAGCGTAATGTCTGTTAATCCAATGTACCGCTTTTTGGCTGAATAGGGGCTGAATGAACAAGGTTTAATAAAAAAGGGCATCGAATGATGCCCTTTTAGGGATAATTGTGATCATAGTCAGTATTTGACTATGAGTATTATTACCAAATCTTTACGCGACTCGCTGGTTCAATATACATCTTGTCGCCTTGCTTTACGCCATATGTTGAGTAGAACTCAGGCATATTAGACAACGCGCCAAGGGCACGGAAGTGACCAGGTGAATGCGGATCAGTAGCAACACGGTTACGCATTGATTCTTCTTTCATCTTCACACGCCAAATTTGAGTGAAGCCCATGAAGAAACGTTGATCGCCAGTTAAACCATCAATAACCGGTGCTTCTTTACCATCAAGTGACATTTTGTAAGCTTTATAGGCGATAGTAACACCTGATAAATCACCAATGTTCTCACCTAATGTCAGACTACCGTTGACGTTTAGATCGTCAAATACTTGATAACCATTATACTGAGTGATTAATGCATTACCTTTAGATTCAAACGCTTTTAAGTCAGCTTCGGTCCACCAGTCACGCATGTTACCTTCACCGTCAAACTTTGCACCTTGGTCATCAAAGCCATGGCCCATTTCGTGGCCAATAACCGCACCAATACCGCCATAGTTAACCGCATCATCAGCTTCTAAGTTGAAGAATGGTGGTTGTAAAATCGCTGCAGGGAACACGATTTCATTCATGGTTGGGTTGTAGTAAGCATTGACGGTTTGTGGCGTCATGTGCCATTCGTCTTTATCAATCGGTTGACCTAGCTTAGCAAGACTTTTGTTATGCTCAAAAATAGCAGCACGTTTGGCGTTGCCCACCAAATCATCGGCTTTAATGCTTAGTTTAGTGTAATCATCCCACTTATTTGGATAACCAATTTTAGGATTAAACTTAGCCAGTTTGTCTTTAGCCGCCACTTTAGTGTCAGCACTCATCCAATCTAATGACTCAATGCTTGAACCATAGGCTCCACGTAGGTTTTCAACCAGTTGTTCCATACGAGTTTTCGCTTCTGGAGCAAAATGACGTTTAACGTATACTTTACCTACCACTTCACCTAATGTGTCGCTCACTGTACTCACACCACGTTTCCAACGCGGTTCTTGTTCTTCTTGGCCATTTAAGGTTTTAGAGAAAAAGGCAAAGTTTTCATTGTCTAATGCTTCAGACAAGTTACTAGCATTGTGAGTTAGGCTCATCCACGTTAAGTAGTTTTTCCAAGTCGCAAGGTCGTTATTTTTAAGCACCTCGTTTAAGCCTTGGATATAGCTTGGTTGGTTGATAATGATATCAGTTTGCTTATCGCCGCCTACTGCCGCTAAATAACCATCCCAGTTAATCTCTGATGCCAACTCTGGCAAATTCTCAACTTGGTATAGGTTATAGGTTTTAGTGCTGTCGCGGGTTTCAACCACGTCCCAATGCTTTGCTGCAATTTGAGTTTCAAGCGCTAAAATGGCTTCAGCATTAGCTTTTGCATTAGGTAAGCCTGCAAGGTTGTACATTTTTTCAATATGTTCAACAAAGGCTTTACGGATACTGACGAAGCGTTCTTCTTGATTAAAATAGTAATCTTTTTCAGGCAGGCTTAAACCATATTGCCAAATATGAGTGGCATAACGGCTTGAGTCTTTTGCATCGATTTCAACATAGAACGCTAAAGGCGTTCCGCCACCATTGACTTGGCTTGTACCAAAAAATGCAGTTAGCTCTTTTTTATCTTTTAAGGCAGCAATGTTATCTAAGTCAGCTTGAATTGGCGCAATACCTATTTTATTTAAGGTTTCTACGTCCATGAATGAGCGATATAAATCAGCTACTTTTTGTTCGTCTGTGCCATCGGCTAAGTTAGGCGTAGCGCTTAAATCTTCGATAATGACTTTAACGTCATCACGAGCGTTTTCACGTAAGTCGTAAAAAGCACCAATGCTAGTACGGTCGCCAGGGATTTCAGCTTTGTTCATCCATGCGCCGTTAACATACATGTAGAAATCGTCTTGAGGGCGAACAGACTTGTCGATGTTGTCAAAGTTGATGCCTGAAGTCAGGGCTTGTGCTACCGCAGTGGCTGTCGCTGTTTTAGCAACGTCTGCAGCAGGTGCAACGACAGCTTTGTCATCACTACAAGCACTTAAGCCTGTAATTAACGAGGCGCATAGACCGCCAATAACCAGTTTTCTCATGTTGTTTCCTTTGCTTTATTTATAGAGCCCTTCATATGGGGCATTGCGAGCAGTGTCGCTTAATCCAGCAATAACCCCTTTATCCAAAGGGAAAAGCTATTACTTTTATTGTGAATTGTATGTTAAAGCCTTATCCGTCTATAAAACAAGCCGTATAGGCGCATTTTTACAGGGTTTTTTGTGACTATGTGTAACCAAAAATTACCGTAGTGGTGAAAAAAATCGGCGATTGATTTCTATTTAAGTGAGTAAGCAGCATAATAGCGCCAATATTTTTTGATTGAGTAAGTATTGTGCGTTTAGACAAATTTATCTGTGAAAGTACCGAATTAACTCGGTCATTGGCCAAGAGAGCCCTGCATCGTGGCGATGTTACCTGTGATGGTGTAGTGGTAAAAAACTCCGGCTTTAAAGTATTACCACAAATGGTGGTGCATTTAGACGGTACCTTAATTAGCGTGATTGGCGAGCGTTACATCATGTTAAACAAACCGATAAACACTATTTGCTCAACCATTGATGAAGAATATCCATCAGTATTGAGTTTACTTGATATTGAAAAAATGGACACCTTGCACATAGCAGGCCGATTAGATGTCGACACCACAGGGCTAGTGTTAATTACCAGTGATGGTCAGTGGTCGCATAAAATTACCTCGCCGAAGAAAGATTGTGGCAAACGTTATTGGGTAGAATTGGCCGAACCTATTGATGATAGTTTAATCAAGGTATTTGCCGATGGTGTTGAGCTGCGCAATGAAGATGGCCTGACCAAGCCAGCTTTGCTGGATATTATAGACTCAACGCATGTGCGATTGACGATTAGTGAAGGTAAGTATCATCAGGTTAAGCGCATGTTTGCTGCAGTCGGTAATCATGTCGTTAATTTACATCGTGAAGCCGTCGGTGGCATAGAATTAAATGCGGACGTGGCAGCAGGTGAATGGCGTTATTTAACCGATGCTGAAATCAAGTCAGTGTAGTGGTATTTATCTCAATATTTGAGTTTGAGTCTGTTGGTTTTAGAGTATTACCTTATTGATATTTGCTTGCCGATATCAACAACGCCCACTGGTGATAATTTATCATCACCAGTGGGTATTTTTTTAGCTAAATATTGTCAACTAATACAATTAACTCAATATCGTTAATGCAACAAAGAGCGGTTTATTAACTGTTTATTATTCCGAGTAGAGGCTACTTAGTCAGGTTGATTTTACCGCTAATGGTATTAATATTGACTTGACCTGCGCCAGCTTGAGTTTTGAACTGCAACGTTTTGGCTGGTGAGTACTTTTGTTTTAGCGGTTTATCATCGGTTAATTGATTGTCAATTTTTCCACCAGGGCCGCCATCAATCATAAAACTGATGTTAGGCATACTGGTAAACGTCAGTGTCATATCGCCACTAATCGTTTCCAGCCGGGCTTTGTGTAAGTCTGCCCCTAAGTTAAATTGTGCATCGCCACTAATCGTCACCACATTTAGCTCGGTTATGTGGTTAACCGTTGCGTTTATGTCACCAGACACTTGGTCGACAGACAATTGTGTAAAGGCACTTTGACTTTTCAGTTCGCCACTCACTAAGCGCAGCTCAGCTTCACCTTGGCTATTGCTGTCAGTGATATCGCCCGATACCGTTTCGAGATTAATTTTTCCCGCTAACTCGGTAGTATTTATATTACCTGATACGGTAGTCAGCTTAGTGTTACCGCCGAGTTGTTTGGCGTTAATCTTACCACTGACCAACGCTAACGATATTTGACCATTTAGCTGTGATAATTGATAATTTGCTGATACTCCCTCAGCATCTAAATCAAGTTGCTTAGGAAGGTAAATGGTTAGTTGTGATCCTTGTTTATTACTGCCCTGATAACTGCGGGGTAATTTATCTTCTACAATAACGCTATTGCCTTTAACTTCAAATATTAAGCCTTGGCTTAAGTCATCAAGTTCACCTTTAATTTGAATGCTATTTTTATCCCAACTGACTAGCTCAACATTACCGCGTTGTATTTTCATACTTACCGAAGGGTTATCAGAAACACTCAATTGCTGGTCAACGGCTTCTTTGCCCATTGAGATAAAACTGATACCGATTAACGGCACGATTAACACGTATTTAAGAATGCTCATATTGTATTTCCTTGTGATGTCCGTTTAGACGTAAATGGTAGCTTTTGGCCTTGCTGTAATAGGGTTATTTGACGTTGCATGATCCAGCGCCATAATTGCCACATTTGTTGATTAGTCGGTTGTTGTTTTAATGCCGCTTGTACTTGTTTTGAGGCGATATCCAACGCTGCTAATGCTTGGCTAATATCACTCTGTATCTGTTGTGGAGCATCAGTTGATGATAATTGCCAACTCACGATGTATTGGTTTTGATTAAACACATCCAGTTGGGTCTGATGAGTCAACGCGATTTGATCGACTAATTCGGCTAATGTTGACTCCGTTTGAGTTGCCTCTGTTTGGGGGGACGATGTTGTTAGGCTTACTACCGTATTTAATGTGGACACTGGTGCAGTTACCGATATTGCGGCTGTTTGCGGCTGTAACGAATTACCATCAGGGCGTTGCCAAAGCAGCATCGCTAGTAAAGACAAAACCGCAACGCTAGCGGCAATAAGCCAAGGTCGAGTTAGATGTGTTTTTTGCTGAGATTGAGGCGACAACTGAGCTGTAATCTCTGGCCACAAATCAGTTGTCGGTTGCATTTCTAGCGGCAATGACTTGATTAGACTATCGAGGTCTTGCGGTGACGGGTTCATGCAAGCATCTCCTGTAAGAATTGTTTAGCATTATGGTACTGCGCTTTACTGGTGCCTTCGGCAATGTTGAGTAGGGCGGAAATTTCTTTATGTTGATAACCTTCAATCGCACACAGTACAAATACGATACGAGTTCGTTGAGGTAACTTGGCAATACATTTATCCAATTGGTGATACTCATCAAAGGCAACTGTAGGTATGTCCAGCGGCTCAAGTTGCTCTGTCGGTATAAAGCGTCGCCACCACGATTGCTGTACCTTTAGCTCGTTAATCGCTTGGCGAACGCATAAGCGATGTAGCCAAGTGGTGAATTGGCTGTCGCCTCTAAATTGATCCAATTTATGCCATAAGCGGATAAAACAAATTTGGGTCATATCATCTGCTAAGCTTGTTTGGCCGCTGAGTCGAAAACAGATGGCATAAACACGTTGATGGTGTCGCAGATACAGTTGTTCGAATGCTTGCTTACAACCTGAAGCTGCGATGGCGGCCAATTGATTGTCATCAAGTGCTTCTAAGTGGCTCAAGGGCTTTGAAATTAGCTGATTGATAACATGCATCCTTAATGTCGCAATATGTCCATTATAATTGTGTAGTTATTTGACAGATACAAGTCGTTAAAAGGTTTATATCGGGGGGAAATAAATAAGCGTTACTCACTTTATGGTCTAGTTTTTTTTATGTGGGCCGATAGTTAAATAGAATACATTTGTTGCATAAGTGTTAAATTGATCGGTATTGATAATTAACCATGTCAGTTACAACGATAATGATAAAGGCAGTACAACATAATAATAACGACAAGATTCTAATCTTACTCCTAGGTGGTAAAAAATATGCTTATTCGTTCAAAACTGATTTTAAGTTCTATTGTTTCCGTTTTGTCAGTACTTGCGATGTTTGGGTTACAAAATTATTCCGAATCAGTGTTGTCGGAATTATCTACCGCATCAAATAGCATTGTTGAAATTGAAAAAAAAGTGCTGGAATTACGTACTGAAGAAAAGGATTTTCTCCATCGATCAGACACCGTCTACATCGACAAGTTTACACGCAGTATGAATGATATTTTGGTCTTTATGGCTGAAGTACGTGTCGCCCTTGAGCATCAGGATATGAATGTTGATGCTTTAGATCATTTTAAAAACAATCTCAACGATTATAAAACGATTTTCAATGAAGTTATTGCGCTAAAAGTGGAAATAGGTTTAAGCCACGATTCCGGTTTATATGGCGACTTGCGTTCGGCGGTTAAAAAAGTCGAAACCTTACTGAGTAACAGCTCGGAGGATGCTTTGCTGGTGGGTATGTTACAACTACGTCGCAGTGAAAAAGACTTTATGCTTCGTCGGGATATTAAGTATGTACAAGCTTTTGATGACGGAGTTGTCCGCTTTTTAACTCAAGTTCAACAGTCTAATTTAAGTTTCACTCATAAAGAGCAATTGACTGCAGACATCAAAGATTATCAGATTAATTTTAACAATTTGGTCGACAAAGAAGTGTTGTTTGGGTTGTCTGAGCAAGACGGTAAAATGGCTGAACTACGAGATAAAATCCATCAAACAGATAATGATACCGTGGTACTTCGTGATCAAACGTTAGCCGAAATTGCCAGTGGTAAAAGTCAAGCATTTATTGTTGGTCTAAGTATTTTCTTGCTTATCGCTGCAGCGTTATGTATTTCAACGTTATTGATTATTCGAAGTATCATCAATCCAGTTAGGAATATTACTTCTGTAATCTCATCGATTGAGGTCAGCAAAGATTTATCGATGCGTTGTGATGAGTCGGGTAACGATGAACTATCGCTTATTGCCCATCACTTCAATAGAATGTTGATGACATTCCAAGAGTTAATTCAGCAAGTTAATGAATCTGTAACAGCCATGAATGAGTCTTGCCATGAACTGTCTCGCAATGCTGTTTCGGCTTCAGAAGGGGTATTACGGCAATTAAATGAAACTGACATGGTGGCTACAGCAGTGACCGAAATGGGAGCAACCATTGACGAAATTGCTAAAAATACTGAGTTAGCTGCCAGCAAAGCCAGTCAAACCCACGATAATGCTCAATCTGGGCAGCAAGGTGTAGAGCAAACCATTGAAAAAATTACTCTACTGGCAACACAGTTAACGGCTTCTGCAACGGTAGTGGCTGAATTAGAGCGAGACAGTGTCACCATTGGCAGTGTGCTTGATGTTATCCGTGGCATTGCTGATCAAACTAATTTATTGGCGTTAAACGCGGCAATTGAAGCGGCTAGGGCGGGAGAGCAAGGTCGTGGTTTTGCTGTGGTTGCTGACGAAGTACGCTCGCTTGCTGTACGGACGCAAAAATCAACTCAAGAGATCACGAGTATTATATCGACTTTACAAATGCGTACTCGCTCTATCGTGGACCTCATGCAAGAAAGCCAGCAACAAGGACGCGAAAGTGTTGAACAAGCATCAATTGCTGGCGAGGTGTTACGTCAAATTACCAGCGATGTAACTAATATTATGGACATGAGTACTCAAATTGCTGCAGCGATTGAAGAGCAAAGTATGGTTGCTGCAGAAGTAAATAAAAATGTGGTAGTGATCCGCGATATTGCCGATGAGTCTTCACATGCTGCAGAAAAGAATGCTGCTGCATCAGAAGACGTAAGAGTACGCGCCAAAGCACTAAATGAAGCAGTGAGCCAATTTAGCGTGTAAATTCTGTTCATGCAGTAATAAAAAGATAATAAAAAGATAATAAAATGGCCTAGCATTAACTGCAAGGCCATTTTTGGCGGTACGTATTTAGCTGCATGCATTTAGCGGTAAATATTTGCTATCAATAGTAACGATGCGTCGTTATACATGTCGGCTATACGCTTTATTCAGTCTAATGAGTTAAACCAAGTCCGTGGTTTAGCTCATTATAGTGTAATGGTGTTAACGCCATCAGGGGTGCCTACGAGTAGGACATCGGCGCCGCGGTTAGCAAATAAACCATTGGTAACGACACCGACAATGGCGTTGATTTTAGTTTCCATCACTTTAGGGTCTAGAATTTTCATATTGTAGACATCTAAAATTACGTTGCCGTTGTCAGTTACTACACCTTGACGGTAAACCGGATCGCCACCTAATTTTACCAACTCACGTGCCACATAAGATCGTGCCATCGGGATCACTTCAACAGGCAATGGAAACTCACCTAAAATTGGCACTTGTTTGGTATTATCTACAATACAAATAAACCGTTTAGCGACCGCCGCGACAATTTTTTCGCGAGTTAATGCAGCTCCGCCGCCTTTAATCATGTCCATGCGATCGTTAATCTCATCCGCACCATCAACATACACATCTATCAAATCAACACTGTTTAAATCAAATACTTCAATGCCAAGTTCAATGAGTTTTTTAGTTGATGCTTCTGAGCTTGATACCGCACCTTCAATATCATCTTTCATGGTGGCAAGTGCATCAATAAAGTGATTAACGGTAGAGCCTGTGCCCACGCCGACGATAGTATCTTTTTTGACATACTGCAGTGCTGCCCAACCTGCTGCTTTTTTCATTTCATCTTGTGTCATAATAGTATTCCCAATGCTAAAAAATCTGTTATTTCTACTCTAATTGGCGCGATTATAGCGCAAATTAGTGTGTCGGCGTTTGCTGTCCATCATAAAAACGTGCATTTTTAAACGCACTCAATACTCTGATATTAATATCGCTCATGAACTTTTTCTCTAGACGTACATCCATTACGTAGGCCTTAACGGTAATGGTTTGTAAAAACTCACCTAAGTCATATTCGTTACCTAAATTGACAATAATGGGTTTATTTAAAAAAGTATAAGGTGAGCACTGTGTGGCTTCGCGAGCAAGGGCTATGGCTTTTTTGTGGTCGACATGCATAGGCAACGTAAACTTTACCACTACCATTTCATCTAAAGCGCCGCTATTTGCATTGGATATTGCCGTTTTTAACGCCTCAGCATTAGGTACCATCACGGTATTGTCATCAAAAGTGCGCAACCAGGTAACGCTCCATTCCAGCTTAATGACTTCACCATAATGGCCAGACAATGTGACCATGTCGCCTACGCGATATGGCGGGTTAATCATAATAATAAACCCTGCAATCATATTCTTAGCCGGTTCTTGTGTCGCTAAACCCACCACAATACTGATAGACCCGACCACGGCTAGAATGAGATTTTCGTGCGGGTCGATAATGCCAACAATCGAGTAAATAATGACAGACAGCCACACGAATAAGCGGACAAAAGGGTATGACCGATTCCAGATCAAGCGGAATTTAGGC
Organism: Shewanella livingstonensis; assembly: GCF_003855395.1. Classification (NCBI taxonomy): domain Bacteria; kingdom Pseudomonadati; phylum Pseudomonadota; class Gammaproteobacteria; order Alteromonadales; family Shewanellaceae; genus Shewanella; species Shewanella livingstonensis. The sequence goes on from NZ_CP034015.1 coordinate 1,362,936, forward strand.
AGTGCTTTATTTAACTGCTTTAATAAAAACTCGATAGAGATTAGCAATAGCCACGCAATTAAACACAATAGTAAAATACTGACGATGCGATCAAACGAGATGATGTCTAAAAATGCTTGTAATGCTTTACGTGAATCGTCCATGTTGGCCTCGTTTAATTAAACAGCTTATTGTTATTGACCAAGTGACTGGCGATAATTTTGGATAATGCAGGAGTAATAAAATAAAAGTGTTGTGCAAAATCTCGCTGCGAATATTGTGCAATGATCAACCCTTGGCGTGCTAAATAAGCCAGTTGTAAGCTGCTTTGCTCAATTGTTTGAGCAAAAATGTGTGCATGTTGTGCTATGCGTAATCCACCATGAATATAAATTTCAGCTAATGAAAACAAGTCGTTGTCTTGACACAATGGCAAAACGGATGCGTTAACTTTACAAATATCAGTACATTGTTTTGAGTTGTCACCAATGTCTTTACTTGAATTATTCTTAGAGCTATTGTCAGATTTGTTATTCGAGCTGCTTTGAGCAATATCCGTTTGATGTGTTAACGAATACTGTAATAATAATATAGCGAGTTTAGGATGACCTTGGCTAATCATATGCAGCTGCTTTAATTGGTCATCGTATGGGTTCACATCATCATCTTTTTCACTTTCAGTGTGCGTTGCCTCAGATAAATTTTGCGTTCGATTACGTTCAGCTTCGTCCGTTTTCAAGATTAAATAATCATCACTTATTAAGCCTAAATCGACCAACTGTTTGGTTTGTATGCTGGCAAGTTCTTTTGCATTGAAATAGTCGAATGTAATAATGTGCTTAATAAAGTGGGTAATTTGATATTGCGTGCTTAATCGTTGCCAAGCGAACTTTTCACAGCCCAGAATCCAGCAGTGGTGCTTACGGGTTTCCATCACAATGGTGGCAAAGGTCACTAACGCTTGCGCATTTCCCATCATTCTTAACATCAATTTGTGCAAATCATCGATAACAATTAATTGTGCTGGCAGTTTGTTTATCGCAATGATGATGTCCGTAATCGTTGTATCGGTCATTGTCGCTGGTGGTTGCATGTCAAAGCAGTAGCACACATTTGCTATCGCATCACTAGCACTAAGCGGGGCATTGTAAAAGCTCATTATTAGCCCTTTTTCGGGTAACGGCTTGACTTTAGATGTTGAGGCGTCTTGCTGTTGTGTGTTGATGTTTGCTAATAACGAGGGAATTTGGCCTAAAAAGGCTGACAGCCCTGCGCCAGCGGGTGCCACAATAGCGCTTATTTCACCATGATGGTTACGCCATAAATTAATCACGTCGGTGATTTGTTTTATTTGTGATTGGCGAGCAATAAAATCTTCTGCAGTGTAGATGAACTGCGATGACATGGTTTCATTAACGGGTTCTTCGCCTGTTCGCGGTTGATATTGGTTTGCGATGGTTTTGAGTGAGATAAGCCCTTTCTGTGCGTCATCAGACTCAGTTTTAAGGGTCGCCTTAGGTGCGAAAAAGGTATTAACCCATTGACTCAATCGACTAAATAAACGCAAGTTAATATCCATTTACACTCTCTTTTTTAACGCATTATTTAATCTTAACATGAAGTAAACAAAAAGCGGTATTGGTGCCAGACGCATACATTAACGAATACGATGGATAATGATGAATTCAATGCAAGGCGATGATAGTGGTAATCAAAACGAACAAATATTAGCCGTTACTAATGTTTTTGGTTTGATCTATGATAATGATCCACTAAAAACTAACTAAAAGTGATTATTTATCTATTGTCCGCCTAATCCTTTATCGTATACTCAGTCAAATTATTAGGTTTATTTTTCAAGTGATACTAATGAAATTTCGTTTCTTGTTTGCCTGTGCCTTATTATGTTCAACTTCGTTGAGCAGCCCAATGTCTTTTGCGGCACAAGCCGTGCAAAACAAACCTCAGCAAGAGTTAGCCTCCGGTAGTGCTATGTTGGTCGACTTAACCACCAATGAAGTTTTATATTCAAGTAATCCAAATCAACCTGTGCCTATAGCGTCAGTGACCAAGTTAATGGCGGCCATGGTGACATTGGATGCCAAGCTTGCATTAGATGAAAAAATCTCCGTAAAAATTACTGACTCACCTGTGATGCGCAATATTTATTCACGTGTGCGTTTAGGCAGCGTGGTGACTCGTGAAACCATGTTGTTATTAACATTAATGTCGTCAGAAAATCGTGCAGCGACCTCACTTGCACATAATTATCCAGGTGGGTTTAAGGCTTTTGTGCGTGCAATGAACGACAAAGCGACCGCTCTGGGCATGAGCCAAACTCGTTATGTTGAACCAACAGGCTTGTCTCCTGACAATGTATCTAGCGCTAACGATCTCATATTATTGCTTAAAGCCAGCCAAACATATCCGTTATTAGGCAAGCTGAGCTCGACTACTAAAAAGCACGTTAACTTTGAATCACCACGTTATGCCTTAGATTTTCAAAACACTAATAAACTGGTATTTAAAAACAATTGGAATATTGCATTAACCAAAACGGGCTTTACCAATAAAGCGGGCCATTGTTTAGTGATGTTAACTGAAATGAACAAGCGTAAAGTGGCATTTGTGGTACTGGACTCATTTGGTAAATACACCCACATGGCTGATGCCAACCGATTAAAGAACTGGCTAGAGACTGGGCGTACAACACCAATCCCTGCATCGGCTAAAGCCTATAAAAAACAACGCCAAGCGATGCTGAATAACAGTATTTAACTGCTGAATGACCACAATTAACGCCCATTCACTTTTATTGAATGGGCTTTTTTTGTCAATTTACTTTTGATGTTGGCTTATTCACATCCATAGGTACCATAAAGTACCTGCTGTTTTATCGATTGTTAAAGCCTTACAATAGTGGCAATTAAACGGTTGTAAGGTAGCAATATGTTAAACATGGATCTTAACCAACGAGTGGTGATAAACACTGCCGACATTGAATGGCAAAATAGCCCCGCTGCTGGGGTCGTGCGTAAACGTCTAGCGCGTGAAGAAGCTGAACGTGGCCATGCGACCAGTGTTGTTAAGTATGAAGCAGGCGCTAAGTTTAATGCACATCCTCACCCATTAGGTGAAGAAATTTTAGTGCTCGACGGGGTGTTTTCTGATGAAACCGGTGACTATCCTGCAGGGACCTATTTGCGTAATCCTGAAGGTTTTGTCCATGCGCCGTTTAGCGTAGAAGGTTGTACGTTGTTGGTAAAGCTGCACCAATTTCAACCTACAGACTCACAACAAGTGGCCATTAATACCAATGAAACACAATGGTTGCCGGGTCATGGTCGGTTGCAAGTTATGCCGTTACATCAACATGGTACCGAGTCGACTGCATTAGTGAAGTGGCCTGCGGGGACACATTTTCAACCACATCGACATTTTGGCGGCGAAGAAATCTATGTCATTAGCGGAGAGTTTATCGATGAACTTGGTCGCTATCCTGCAGGAACTTGGATCCGCAGCCCGCATTTAAGTCAGCACAACCCGTATGTAGAACAAGACACGGTTATTTTAGTTAAAGTCGGTCATCTGTAAGCCGACTATAATGCGCTAAAAATATTGTGTTTAGTCAATAAGTTTATTATAAAGGCTTAATTAATTTAAGGTTTTATAAAGGAATGACGATGCACGTACCTGACAAGTGGGATATGAGCGCACAACTGTTTATTCATCAGTTTATTCATCAGTTTATTCAGCAGTATGGTTTTGCCGCGGTGATTACTGATGATTTAGATTGCTCCCACTTACCACTATTGCTTGCGCCTTTAGAGGGCCAGCATGGCACCTTGTATGGTCATTTTGCTAGAACTAATCCGCACTGGAAACAGGCTGAAGGCGCGACAGTGTTATGCATTTTTAATGGGCCACATGCGTATATTTCACCCACTTGGTACGACTCGCAACCTGCGGTACCAACTTGGAATTACAGTGTTGTGCATGCCAAAGGACGTCTTGAATTACTCGATGATGCAACCACAGTGCAAGTGCTGGAATCTACCATTGAACAATATGAACCTTCATTATTAGACAATGGTGGTTTTATACCACAGGGCTACCAGGATAAATTAGCCAAGGGCATTGTTGGCTTTAAGATTGTCATTGATGAATTACAAGGTAAACAAAAACTTGGGCAACATCGTCATCAACGCGATCAGCAAGGTGTTGCTCAAGGACTATCACAGTCAACTCGAACCGATGAAAAACAGCTATTAGACTATATGGTGCGTCACAACATCGGATTAGGTAATCAATAGTGGTTCAATAGCACCATCACCGATACGATGAACTCTATTTATTGGTCATTAAATTAATGGGCAATATTTTTTTAACCATCACATCAGGTTATTTCTCTTCACTCTTTAAGGATGAACAGTGCACAGCGATGTATCGATAGCACGATTTAAACAGTTTCCACGGTTGATGTGGATTTTGCTGTTTGGCTCATTTATTACCCGCGGCAGTTTTTACATGGTGTGGCCATTTTTGGCGGTCATCTTGTATGAAAAGTTTGCCTTAAGCGCCACCGAAGTGGGTTTAGTGCTGTCGAGTGCAGCGATTATATCGGTATTTACCAGTTTTATTGGTAGTTCATTATCCGACCGCATTGGCCGCCACAAGTTAATGTACTTTACCGGTGTGCTTTATATCATCTCGTTTTCATTGCTGGCACAAGTCGACTCTGTCAAAGGTTATGTGGTGGTCATGACGCTGTGCTCTATGGCAACAGCAATATGGCGACCACTGACGTCGGCCACTATCGGCGACATTATTGACGATCCTAAAACCCGCGAATTGGCGATGCAGTCTTTGTATTTCATCGTTAACGTGGGCTGTGCTGTAGGGCCCATGCTAGGCATATGGTTAGGCTTAACCGGTAAACAGTCGAGTTTTTACATCACCGCAGCCGCGTTTGCGGTATTACTGGGATTATTATTTTGGGGTTTTAGGCACCAAGCTCGGCAAACGGCTTCTTTAGCAACCGAACCTGCCGCTGATGGGCTTATTCCGGTTATGGGTGATGCAACCGCTGCAATTAAACGTAAGCCAGCGGCGTTAAGTAGACAACAAATAATGTCTATTTTATGGCAAGACAAGCTCCTACAAGGGCTTATTTTTGCTAACATTTTGTGCATGTTCATTTATGCGCAAATGGACAGTTCGCTTATTCAATATCTTACCCGAGCAAATGCGCCAAATTTACTGACACTGATTTCAGCAATGATTTTTACCAATGCATTGGTGATTATCTCGACCCAGTTTTTATTATTGAGATTGATGGCGGGTTATAGCTTAATCCATCGGATCCAGTTTGGACTAATGCTGCTGGTGTTCTCACAAGTGTGGTTAGCCTATAACCCGATTGATTTCTTTTGGGGCTGGATAGGAGCGGTTGTTATTATGAGCCTAGCGGAAACCATTTTATTCCCCACGATGAATGTACATATTGATCGCTTAGCACCTAAACATCTGCGCGGGGCCTATTTTGGCGCGGCTTCATTTTATGACTTGGGTTTTGCTTTTGCCCCTCTGGGCGGCGGGATTATTTTAGACCACTTAGGCGGCTATTGGTTGTTTATCATTGGGGCTGCTTTATCGCTGGTGGTGATTTATTTATACAGCATGTTAGATAAGCTACCGAGACCTGATTTTGCTGCATTAAAATAGATTAATGATGTGTAGTAGTCGTTAATCTACTTTAATTACAATGCGTTGTTGGCGACTTGTTAAAATGCGAGCGCAGGTTTAATAAGTTAATCTCGACAACAACATTGAATGGGGCTAGATTGACAAAATTACAACCCTATCAATAATAGTATTTGGTCTTTTTTAACGGTAAGGCACATCGCTTGTTAAGCATAATTACAAGCGCCTATTTAATCGCAAAGGAACCAATTATATGAATCGTCAAATAGTCTCCCTCATTATTGTCAGTATGTTAATGGTGTTTAGCGGCCATAGCGTCGCTAAAGATGACTCACACGGTAATAGTCACAAACATAAATCTGAAAAACATGAAAAAAAGCATAAGCATGATCATGATGACGAAGTAATCTATCAAAATTATTTTAGTAATGATCGCCAAGTTATTATTAAAAATTACTACGTTACAACGCGTGATACTAAGCATTGTCCACCAGGACTAAAAAAGAAGCATAATGCCTGCTACGCTCCTGGATATGCAAAGCAATGGCAGAAAGGCCAATATTTGCCCGCAGAGGTTGTTTATTATGATGTGCCTCCAGCGCTTACTGTTCAGTTAGGGCTCTCATCAAGAAGTCAGAAGATTGTCCGTGTGGGTACCGATTTGCTGTTAATCAGTGTCGGCACCGGAATGGTTCTCGATGCACTTGATGATCTTAATGGTGCTTTTTAATCGAACCCTGCGAGCAGCGTTTGTTGACCCTTTTTACTGCGTTATCGACTTTTTATGTAGAATAACTACACATCAAAGTCTCTGCCTTGTACAAATGGTTAACAATTAGCTGCAAAAAATTAAGATCCTCCAGCGTTAACGTAATAGCTTGCAGCTAGTTCAATGCACATTGAGCTAGCTGTTGGTATTACTATCCTGCCAATACCAATACCAATACCAATACCAATACCAATACCAATACTAGTACCACACTATTAGTACCAACTATCACTCTCACTTCATTTATTCCGCTGTCATCGCTATCGTTAGTCTTTTTCACTGTAGTAACGGCAGCTGTTTTGATATTGTCTGTAGTCATATTATTCGTGTATCTATCATTTTATCTATATTAACCCGATCAGAGGTTAACGAAGGGCAGGCGTACTTTATGGCTTTAACACCGATCAGTCAGTTTATATTATCTTTAGCTGAACAAGCTGACTCAGTGCGTTTCGAAGAGTCTATGGTATTGATTGATAGCCATTATGATTTTAGTCCAAGTGCATTTAAAAATGGTGATCAGCTTAACGAGGCAGGGCAAAACTCTGGTTCTTGTAAAATATTGGCATTTGGGCAAATTCATCAATTATCTATGGAGCAAACCTTGGCGATGTTTGGCCAGCATTATCGAGATGTTCTGGCTGCACCACAGGGATCTGATCATCAAAATATTCGTCAGTTTTCATTATACGGTTGGGATGGGGTTTTATTTTCGCAATTGGCATTAGCACTGAAGTAATTAATCATCATACCAAAGCACTAGGGCCTGTTGATCTTTCAAGGTTATTTTTGCAGCGAATTGTTGGCCATTTGTACAAGGCAGAGACTTTGAGGTGTAGTTATTCTACATAAAAAGTCGATAACACAGTAAAAATGGCCAACAAACGCTGCCCGAAGGGTTCGGCTAAAAACGTTTTACTCTTTGTTGAATGCATTTTGCTTAGATGACTAGGCATCAATCCATTCGCCTCGATTAAAACGTTTTTAACTCGAACAAAATTCAACCAGCAAAGATCAACAGGCCCTAGCATCGATTAATATCGACAATAGTTTTAAATACGACTATCTTGCATCCATAGTAATAGTATCAATAATGTTATTTGGTTTTTTTAACGGTCAGGCATTATCGCTGGTTAAGCATTATGACTAGCGCCTATTTAATCGCAAAGGAATCCATTTTATGAATCGTCATATACTACCTCTTATTATGTTAAGTTCTTTAATGGTGTTTTCGACAAGCCATAGTTTTGCTAAAGACCACGACAATAACGGTAAGCACAAATCTGAACAACATGACAAAAAACATCATAAGGATCATGAAGAAACTTACCAAACTTATTTTAGTAATGATCGCCAGGTGATTATTATTAATTACTATAATACCACCCGTGATGCTAAGCATTGCCCACCAGGATTAGCCAAAAAGAATAATGGCTGTCAACCACCGGGCAGTGCTAAACAATGGCGAAAAGGTTACTCACTGCCAGCTGATGTTGTTTACTACGAGGTACCATCAGCGCTTACTGTTCAGCTAGGTCGTACGCCAGAAGGACAAAAGATTGTCCGTGTGGGTACTGATTTGTTGTTGATTAGCATTGGTACAGGCATGGTGATTGATGCAATACAAGACCTTAACGATGTGTTGTAACCGCGTTGGGTAAACCTTGTTATGGCGTTAGTTTTACCATTAATCATTAGCGAAACGAAAAAGCCGACCAAGGGTCGGCTTTTGCTTAATCACAGATTTTACACATCATTCAAAACATATGATTTAAACGCTTAATCATGTTCGAATATCACTTCTTTTAAATCATGAATGGTATCCACATCTACATCGCCTGGCTGATTACTCCAGGTGACGCGCAGATAATTGGTTAAGTCTTTAAGTTGTTCATCACTCAACTTCTCGGCATAACCTGGCATGGCATAAAAGCTGGTGGTGGTGTTGTAGTGTTGGCTTTTTATGCCTTTAAGCATAACCGCGACAACATTGTGTGGGCTAGCCTTATCTAATGTGGCGTTCCCCGCCATTGCTGGAGCAACATTAGGTCGACCTTCACCATTTTGACTATGACAACCAGCGCAATAACCCATGTATAGGTTGTATCCGGGTAATTCACGCTGGTGGCCATTAAAGGTCAGCGCTTTAGCTGCAACGGTTTCGTCAGTATCAAGCAGATAACTGCTTACCGCATGCATGTCGGCATCAGTTAAGTGGCTAAAACTGTGGTAAACCACAGGATACATGCCACCAAATACCGTACCTTTGCGAGAATAACCTTCAGTAAACAAAGACTTTAAATCATCATGAGTCCAGTTTTGTCGGTTAAGTTCAGCAGGAGTAATATCTGATGCCTCTAAACCTTCGATAATAGCGCCTTGAAAATGCTTATCTTGCTCCATGGCAAATAAGCTGTCTCGAGGAGTATGGCATTCACCGCAATGACCTAGCGCATTGACTAAGTAATTACCTCGGTTCCAAGGCTCACTTTTGTCTTTTTTCGGTGCAAACTTTTCAGCATCATGGGCGATTAAGTTCCACGCCTTCAGGCCAAAGCGCACGTTAAAAGGAAAAGAGACATCATTGTCGAGATTGGCTTGCTTGATGGGTTTAGTGCTCATCAAATAAGCATATATCGCTTTGGTATCTTGATCCGATAACAGGCTGTAAGAGGTGTAGGGCATGGCAGGATACAAATTACCGTTAACGCCGACGCCATGATGCATAGCATCAAAAAACTCGTCATAACTGTATTTGCCAATTCCGGTATCTTTATCTGAGGTGATATTGGTTGAATATACCGCCCCAAACGGGGTTTCAAATGGCAGTCCACCGGTTAACTCTCGTCCACCTACTGCAGTATGGCAGGCCACACAGTCGCCAATTTTCATTAAATAAGCACCGCGTTCGAAGTCGCTACTGTTAGTACTAACCTCATCAGCCGCGTTGCTGGAACAGGCGAATAAACCCAAGCCTAAACTTAAACCCAAAATCAGTAATAGATTTTGGCTGAGCTTTATTCGCGCCTTTACTAAACGGCTTAAGTGATATTGGTATAATGGTTTCATGACAGGGTTAACCCCTTTGTCTTGAGGATTAAATCTTTCATCCCAGCATAGTATTTTACATAACCAGTACAACGGCAGACATGTTCGCCTAAGGCATCTTCAATCACGCGTTCTACTTGATCTTTGGCAATAGGTTTACGCTCTAGTCGCTCAATTAATGCGGTCGATTCATTGACAAAACCCGAGGTACACCAACCACATTGAAACGAGAAATGTTCCAAAAAGGTTTGCTGTACAGGGCTTAGAGCAGTGATTTCGCCCTGAGCGTTTTGCTTAGCATGGCCTTCAACCGTACGGATACGTTTACCGTTGAAACGCTCAACACCGTTGATGCAAGTACGGACGACTTCACTCATGCCTTGTTCGTCATCTACGATGACAGTACAGGCATGACACACCCCAGCACCGCAACCAAACTTAGTGCCAGTGAGGTTTAAATACTCATGCAAAAATTCAATCATCATGGTGCCATCGCCGACGTCAATCGGGCCAATAGCTTGGTTGTTGATAGTTAACTTAATTGACTGGCTCATGCCATGGCCTCCTTGATTTTTTTCGCTGTCATTGGTAATTCGTAAAAACGCACTGCGGTAGCTTGATAAACGGCTTCAACTAGCGCAGAAACCACAGGTATCATGACCACCTCGGCAATGCCGCGGCTCGGATCCGTTTCAGACAACTGCGGTAAAATAGTATGTTGCTGGCTCCAAACCCCAACGTGTCGTGCTAGCGGCACCTTATAACGGTTGATATTCCAAGTGCCATTACCGGCACCGGCTTCAAATGGCGGTAATTCTTCATGCAAAGCATGACCAATCCCCATCGCAAGACCGCCTTGTATTTGGCCTTCAACTAACTCATTCACAATCACTTTACCGGCTTCTAACCACGTGTGAGAACTGAGCAAGCTGACTTCGCCATTACCTTCATTCACGGCAATTTCAACTAAGGTTGCACACGGAGCATAGTAAGTCACCATGGCATTATTAAGCTCAGCCTTTGGATAGTTCATGGCTTGACGATCAATTAAGTGATAGCCGTTTGAGCTCATGCGGGCTTTACGATCTGCGCTACCATGATATTTGTCACCTTCGCCGTATTGCAGCGCTAATGCATCTAGGGCAATGCGCTCTTTGGTGCCGAAAATTTCAAAATCAGCTTCAGCCCAAGCCCAACGGTTAAAGGCATGGCCCATTACGCCAACCACTAAACCTAAATCGTGAGCACGCTTGGCGAGAATGTCGATTGAAAGCGGTGGGAAGCCCATGGCAGTTAGCTTGCCATCAGTCCAACGACCATCACGAGAATCATTGAGATTGGTTGCGCCCATTGGTGTGTTGAAATACAACTCGTTCCAAATCGACACCGCAGCAGGCCAAAGTCCGTGACGATAAATAATATCGGCGGCAATACGAGTGACATGGCTTTGATAATACGCCGACATAGATGCCGATGATGCCATGGCTTTAACGGGTGTCCAGCGTGGGTTGGCGGCCATTTCATCTTGGCGTTGCTGGGAAATAATGTATGGATTATCGGTCTGCACCAATTGCATTGCATCCCAAATATCTATTTCAGCCAGTTTTACTTCGTGGGCAAAATTACCTAATGACTCACTAACCACAACCGCTTGAGACGTTTGCGTGCCAGTCCCCATTTCGATAAAGCCAATTTCTAAGGTTATTTTACCGTCTTTGGCTAATCTAATTGCCGCACTTGGTGCAGCAGCACCAGTACCATAATCTTTGGTCGCCATACCAAAGCCTACGCCGTAACGCATGCCTGGATTTTTAGCTTCATAATTAGCCTTTGTAGCAGCTCGGTTTTGCCATACAGGGGCTTGTTCAGCCATGTCGAGCATTTCACGGTAGCGTAGGGTGCCATTAGGGATAGCGCCTTGGGTATTACGCTGTCCTGACTCCATCACGTTAGTGGCGCGTAGCTTAAACGGATCAACATTTAACTCAGCGGCTATCTCGTGGATCATGCCTTCCATTGCAGTCATCGATTGCAATGTACCGTAACCGCGCATCGAGCCCGCATCTGGATTACGCGACGCGTAAGAGGTGGCAATAATATCGTTGCGCGGCGTGTAGTAAATACTTTGCATTGCCGTTGCGCCAACGGAGGTGACCGACGGACTGAAGTTAACGCGGCCACCGCCATCAACAGTCATCTGTGAGGTTAACGCTTGAATTTTCAAGGTGGCTTTATCTACCGCTAAACGACTCTTCATGATGAAAGGATGACGCTTAAGACCTGATTGAAATTGCTCAAAGCGGTCGTTAGCTAAACGTACGGGACCGTTAGCATAAATAGTGGCTAGCACGCCATAATACGGGAATATTGAATGATCTTTAGCGCCAAAACCGCCGCCGATATAAGGCGAATGTACCACGAGGTTTTTAACTTTTTCTGCTAATGGACCAGACGACAGCATGTGCACTGCCATCTCTTGAAAATCTTGTGGAGATTGCGAGGTAATAACCGTATGGAACGTTTGGCTACTGGCATCAAACCAGCCATTAAAGGCTTCAGGTTCCATCATCATCGGGTCGATAATTTGAGTGCGGTACTCGCGCTCTAATACTTGCCATTGTTGGCTTTCTTTTGCACTTTCAATTTGTTTTTCTATTTCGCCTGCATAAAAAAGACCGCGTTCTGACACAGTACCTTTGGCACTCGGATCGCCAGACCATTCTGGTTGATGGTTCTTAATGTTGGGAAAAAATAACCCATCGTGCAACGGGCTATAAACATCTTCACGAGCACCATTTTCACCTTCTACCCGAATAAGACGCCAGCTGGCATAAGGGTCTTTAGTGTCAGATACAAAAGGGGTTTTCTCACCATAACGTAGTAGCGCATTATCAAATTGTAATAATGACTTTGCTTGTTTAAACGCGGGGAAACTGTCGAATAATAATATGGCTACGGCGTGGCCCAGATAAGCGGCAGTTTGCCCTTCAGGCAACAACATGTTGTCGCCGTAAAACTCAGGTAGTTTTACCTTATCGCGTGCTAGATCTGCCGCGGTAATGACTTTATATGGTTTAGCTGAAGCTGGAAGGTGGTCAAGGGAAAATCCTTGATAAATATGCGATGCATCGGCTGCGCGTAAAATAAAGGCGTAGCCTTGCTGTTTTGGCCAGCCAGCCATGTCCATTGCACGGTAATCTCGGCCATAGACTTTTTGGCCAGTGACTTTAGCGATACCGTCGTTGCGAAATTTAGGTTTAGATTGGCCTTTAGCCTGTGTTTGCCATTGTGCTGCCAGCTCAGGCGAGATGATCGACGCATTGGCGCGACCCATTTCCCACAATAAAGGCGCTGAATATACAGCGACCCCACCAATGACACATTGTTTTATAAAGCTCCGGCGCGACGCATTTGATATATCCATATCTCACCTCAGTTTCTCTTAAGGGGAAAATCAGACGTCATGTTAGTCGTCGCCCGATTTAGACTCATTTACTTGATTGTAATAACTAATTTTAATTGCGTAGAATCTAAATTAGCACCCACCACGGTAACATATTGATATAAAGATGCATATTGTCGATTGTTACAGGACTTTTCTAGTACATACAGCATGGTTGAGTAATTCAGCTTTTTGATGATTTAATCTGCGAATAAGTCATTTTAGCGGTCGAGTTAATGATAAAAATAATGTTGCTTAGTTTTAGCATCGTCATAATGACCATTGCTCAACTATTGAGTGTGTTATTAGCGTTATTATTATTTTTTATTGTTGAATTAAGTACATAGACAGTAAAGTATTCATGATTTAATTGAGCTTGTTGAGCTTATTATGCAGATTAATTATTTAATTTTAGTCAGTATAAAAAATAATTGGGTTCGATAATGATTTTTTGCTTTATTTTTTAATTAGTCGTTTGATTTGTAAGGCTAAAGTTATCAATTTGTTTTACTCGTGTCGTCATTTTTGGTGTTTAATAAAGATCAAGGTTAACTGCTTAGCGATGAGTTGAGTTTTCGATATTACGAAGTGGTCTTATTTTTACCTTTATTACGCCGAAAATTTATTCTCTTTAATGTGTGATGTGACTTATTCAAATTGTGAGGTATTGGTCAATGATATTCCAGAAATTATACTCATATTTACTACTTTTAGATGGGAATGGTGGCTACAAAATCCTTAGGTTATTGTAGTGAATATTGCATTTAATTATTTTCCATGGCTTCAATGTTATTGAGTGCCCACAGTACTTAATTTGGCCTTGTTGGTACAACTATTTATGTCTTTTTTGCAAAAGGCAAAGGCAGCTTGAAAAGTGATTACTGTCCATTACTAAGGTTATGTTAACCAAACCATATTGCAACTAGGCTGCTGTGAGTTACCACTAAAGGTTGTGTAGAATCATTGCCAAGGTTAATTTTTACCTCTGTTTATATAATGCCAATATTTCCTATAAGTATGATCATGCTCATATCGTAGACCTCAACCCAAACTAATTTTAACAATTAACAAACACCTTTGTTACTTAAGTTGCTAAAGTCGTAAACCTGAATGAACACTTGTGCTGTAAAACGCTGCATCTGTCTCATTTAGCTAACTGTTTAATCCAAGTTGATTCGGTACACTGCGCGCCCTTGATAAGTTGCAGTGTCTAAACGCCGCTGTTTAGCCAGTGCCTTGCTAACCTAAATCAATCATTACGTAACAAATAACTAAAGGATACAAAATCGCATGCAGTTTCCAACACACCGATTTTACGAAGACATTATGGCTTTGTTTTGTGCAGGTGTAATGGTGTCTTTAGGCGTGACACTATATACCAGTAATCAGCTTATTACTGGCGGTACTGCAGGCTTAGCGATAATGGGAATGCATCTAACATCGTTAAGTTTTGGGATGTTATTTTTCTTAGTTAATGTGCCTTTTTACTACATCGCTTGGACTAAGCTCTCTAAGCGTTTCACCATCAACACCTTCATTTCGGTGTCACTCATCTCGGTAATGACTGATTACATGCCGATGTTTATTCATATAGACAATGTGCATCCATTATTTGCCGCCACCGTTGGTGGTATGCTGATTGGCGTCGGAATGTTGATTATGTTCAGGCATAAGTCGAGTTTAGGGGGCTTAGGTATTTTAGCGCTGTACTTGCAAAACAAGTACTCAATCCGTGCAGGTAATTTTGGTTTATTGGTCGATACCATCATTTTAAGCTCTTCGCTGTTGATGTTTCCTTTTGAAGTGGTGTTATTGTCGGTTATGGGCGCGGCTATGCTAAATGTGTTAATTGCGGTTAATCATAAACCCGGTCGTTACCAAGCTTATGTCGAAACTAAAAAAGTTAGCGTTGCCGCATAAATAGGGCTGTATTTGCCTATTTTATATATTGTTAGCCTGTGTTGTTGAACTAACGCAGTTTGAATTGACATAGTGCTGCTGCCCATAGTATCCGAAGCATCCCAATTGTTGCGACAATATTTTCTTCGCCACATTAATATCAAAAATAACAAGATATAGCGGGGGGATTGATGGGACTCAATACACTCGTTAGATAACCTAGAATAATGGCCCCTCTCAAATAAAATCTTGCCCTGCAATGTCTCAATTACTGCACTCTTTTGTGTTAGATCAATGTTACAAACAACAACACTATTAACATGCTAATTTACCACTTACACTACAAATAGCTTAATTACCTTGAGTAATATTAATGAAACCAATTATTTGTAGCAGTGCATTAGAGGCCGTGTCCTTAATTGAAAGTGGTGAAACCCTGTGGACTCATTCCATGGGGGCAACCCCAACATTATTGTTAGACGCGTTAGCCCAACATGCGTTAACAAAGCATGGTTTAACATTATTGCAGTTGCATACCGAGGGTGCAGAGTCGTTAAGTGCTCCCAGTTTAAAGGATCATCTACGCCATCGTTGTTTCTTTGCTGGCACACCCACGCGCTCGCTGTTGCAACAAGGTGATGCCGATTATGTGCCAATTTTCCTCTCTGAGGTGCCCAAGTTGTTTCGTTCCGGCGAACAGCATATCGACACTGCTATCGTTCAAGTTTCCCCACCAGATAAACATGGTATCTGTTCGTTAGGTATATCGGTTGAGGCAACGTTAGCGGCCTGTCAAATGGCGGGTAAAATTATTGCTCACATTAATCCCATGATGCCTCGCACCCATGGTGACGGTTTTATTCATTACAATAAGTTCGCAGCTGTGTATGAACAGAGCATGCCTTTACCACAACATCTATTCGCCCCAAGCGATGCGATAAGCTTGGCTATCGGCCAGAATGTGGCCAAATTAGTACTTGATGGCGCTTGCTTACAAATGGGCATTGGCGCCATTCCAGATGCTGTATTGGCGTGCTTAACCGAACATAAAGATTTGGGCGTTCACACTGAGCTATTTTCTGATGGCGTGCTTAATTTGGTCGAGCTTGGCGTGATCAATAATAGTCGTAAGAAAGTCCATCCCGGCAAGACGGTGACAGGCTTTGCATTGGGTAGCCAACGACTTTATGACTTTGTTGATGACAATCCTTCGGTGATATTCATGGATATTGAGCAGGTTAATGACACTGCGATTATTCGTAAAAATCCGAATGTAATGTCAATAAACTCCGCGTTACAGGTCGATATTTCAGGGCAGGTGTGTGCTGATTCACTGGGCACGCAAATATACTCAGGTGTAGGCGGGCAGATGGACTTTATCCGCGGCGCAGGCCTTTCTGAAGGCGGCCGATCTGTCATCGCATTGCCCAGTACTGCGGCTAATGGCACAGTGTCTCGGATTGCCACAGTCTTGTCGCCAGGTGCTGGTGTGGTAACCACCCGTGCGCATGTACACTATATTGTCACAGAGTATGGAACCGCTTATCTACGCGGCAAATCGTTGCGCGAGCGAGCCCGAGCGCTTATTGATATTGCCCATCCTAAATTTAGAGACCAGCTTTGCCAAGAGGCTTTTGAGATGTGGCGACTAAAGGTTTAAATACTGTGGTTGGACAGTTTGAGTCAATTTTTTGTTTATGGCCTGCGGCCACTAAAGTCGTGGCGCTTCGCCCACACCAGAGCAAGAGGAAACCAACGGCTGTTCCCTCTTTACTGTTTATAAAAGAATTGGCCCCTGCCGTTCCGGCAACATTTTCGCTTTTTATAAAACAACAGCTGCGAAAAAATTGCGACGGAAAGTAATCCAGCTTTTGACTTTATTTGTAGACAGCTTCAGCCCATCTTATTAATAAAGAGTGAAAATGCTAACGCTTCCGATGGTACATCTGATGTGAATGGATTCACGAATGTCGTGATGGCAGGATGCCAAGGAACGACCTGTACCGTGAAAGCTAGCCTGAGGTCCTGTCAGGCTCACGCATTCTTTTATAAAGAGTCTTCAACGTCCTCAAGTTCAGAGTTGAATTTAGACATTTTAAAGCAGTGACTAGCTCATTTTTGCCCGATTCCTTGCTAGGGATGCCAATTCGCCGATTTCAACTTACTGAATAATTTTCAGTCTATTCGGGTAATAAAGGTTTGCTCGTCATCCACAAAAGCTACAAAGCCGCCGTGATAGATAAATACTCGACCACGCCCCTCAACTAAGCAGGCAAGCTGTGGGGTCAAATCTTCTTCGTTACCCTGTCTTTGATATGTGCCGATATCGGTGATTACGCCGCTGAGAGTAGGCAAATATCTATAAGTGCGCTTGGCTTGATCAATCAGGTTCAATTCGCTGGCGGTAGAGAAGCAAGAGGGTATCGTACCGGCTTCTTCGATAAACATAGTTTTCAGTTCTTCAAAAGCTGTGATCACTAGCCAGTCGATGCCGTTAACATGATGGATAAACATTGAGTTTCTCGGTAATTCTGATGCGGAGATTTTAACATTATCAGGGCAGAACGTAGTAGAGATTTAGTAATTCGGTGCAATTTACGGTCATTCACTAGGCCACCTTGAAACACGTCTTTGCCCCAAAGTGAGTTTCAAATATGGCCCGCGGCCATTAACGTCGTGGCGCTTCACCCACACCAGATCAAAGGGGTAAAGCGCTTGTACCCCTTTGCAAACCCTCAGCGTTCCGGCAAAATTTTCGCTTTTTAACCAAACAACAGCAGCGAAAAAATTGCGACGGAAAATTATCGAGCTTTTAACTTCATCTGAGTTTTCCTCGGACTTATTCGAAAATGCTAACGCTTCAGATGGGGCGTCCCTTCCCCTCTAAAGCTAGCTGGCCGTCCATGGCCAGCTCACGTCATTTTCTTCAACGGCCTCAAGTTCAGAGTTGAATTTGTCCCTTTTAAAGTCAGTATATCAGACACGTTTATGCCCCAAAATGATTTAGTAGCGTGACTTTAGGCCAACTCTGGGACGCAACTATTGACCAAATTTTAGTAATGCTACAGAGAGACAAAAAATAAGTTAGTGAGTTAAAACATTGGTTACACCAATTGCCTTAATTCTACATGTTGTTATGCTATATCCGTATCTATATTGAACTTTGATACAATCGATAATCTTATCAGTTTTAATAGTAACTCTCTAAAATCTAAAAGGAACTTAGATAGATGAATAGTCAACAAAAAATATATGAAGTATCGGTCATTGACATTGAGGATGATTTAACTCGCATAACAGGTGACCGTACCCTCGCAAAAGCTCATGCTCAATACTCTTAGTATTTATTATCGCGGTGAAATCATTGACTCGGTAAAATATAAAGAAGGCATCATTTCACAAGCAGACTTGCTGCAATCCCGTCGAGTGCGTTGGGAACACATGAAGATGCACTCTACTAAATTAGCTGAGAACATGTCTGCAGCTAATCGCGGAAAGAGGCCTAAAAATATTGCTGCTCATCATATTGTATCTTGGAGTGATATGCGCGCCGCTAGATCCAGATTAAGATTAGCAGCTTTTGGTATAGATATAGATCATGAAGCGAATGGTGTTTACCTTCCTAGATTTCAAAAGCATGTCCCAATGGATTCAATGCCTGATGCTTATTCTCACTCAAAGATACACTCCGGTAAATACTATCTGAATGTCGAATATTTACTTGAGGATACTATAGCCGAGGGATTAGGCCATCGTGGGATTATTGAAACGTTACGTGATGTGGCAGAAGACCTCAAAAATAGTGTATTTCCAATTAATTCATCTTTAGCTGCAGCAGGGTAATACTAATATAATGACTTCAAAATTTAATAAGGTGTTTAGCGTATATCTTGACCCCGATGAATTTATGCTTTTGAATGAATCTGCATTTGAGCATGTTTTGCAATTGACTGAAAATAAATTGCTTTCATTTAACGGTAATACTTCAATGAATGAGTTTTGGGGATTACTTAATGTGGTTTGGCAAGTTGAACCTTCGAACAAACAGAAACTTAAAGTACCAGGTATAGCTGGCTTAGGAGCTTCTACTTTTGTTGTTTCTCCAATGTATTCGCACTTATTCTTTAATGATTTTGGAGACAATATTGAGCTTCTAGAATGTAATAAGGACGGAAAAAAATGGTTTGCATTTAATGTGTTAGGGTTTGATAACGCTTTGAATGAAGAACTTAGTGAAAGAAATATGCGTAATGGTCGACCTGATAGGATTCGTAAGTTTAAGCGTATGGTATTTAACAAGAGTGGTATAACTAATCCGAACCTATTTAGAGTACGCGAAACAGGTCTTTTTTATTACACTACAGATGCAGAAAATAGCTTATATTCAATAGTTAAAAATAATAATATTTCAGGGCTCTTTTTTAAAGAAGTAGAGTGCTATTGAGAATAAGATTTTTGTTATTTCTTTCATATCTGAAAGCTATTGATGCCATAAAAGGTGATGTTGACCTAGCAAAAATCTTCGGGTGTGAAGCCCGTTATCTTCGCTTTCTTTTGAACCATGAAAAATATTGATGAATCATGCACATGTTTCAACAATGTCACAATGTAATGGTCCAGCAAATCTGGCTTGCCGTTTTTAAGTAATTGGGACACTAGAAGTTATCTGAAAACCAAATTTCATTCGATCTTTGTAACACAGCAATGCCCCTTTATTGGTTAGAACAAAGATTTCTCCTCATTTCATTAACTCGTCATTTGACCAAATTTTGCTTATGCATGACATTCGTCTACAGAATCGAGGGAACATAAGTTTAAAGTAGGAACATTATGTAAGGTAATTCAGATATTTATCATTGTTTGCATTTAGTGCGATAATACCCGTAAATTTAATGGTGGTGTTGGTATGATAATAGGTAAGAAAACCGAACAGCTTCGTACCGGTGATTTGGTTCTGCATTGCGTTCAGGTCGAAGTGTTTCAAATAATGGATGATGGACTCAAAATGTCGGGTCACGGCACTATTAAGGTTAACGATGTCGGGACAATCTACATGGAGTTCATTTGCACCACTAGTGAAAGTGTACCTCGTGCGATGTTTAGTGAAAGTCTACCTAAAGACCCTTTAAATGAAGAACACAAGTTGTATCTCCGTGCTCAAACAATTAGCGGCGACGTGTATGTGTCTGACGGTTTTTCTATCAAAATCAATATGAACTCATCGTTCCCACCAGTCCATCACTACATCTTCTTATCGTCGATTAATTGCTGTTCTACCGCTGAGCCGCATCAATCAAAAGAAGGTAATTACCTTTACTTTGAATTTACAGAGCATTTCAATATCCCTGCAAACAAGTCTAATTCAGTGGTTTCTAGCCTTGGTGGTGAGTCACACAGTCGGAATCAGACAGTACTGGAAATGGATGGTTATTCAATATCTATGATCAAAAAGCTAGATTACACAGAAGTGAGTGTAACGGGATGCTTTGACCCTGAAGAACTCTTGACATGTTTAAAGTTCTATATTGGGTTTTCTAGCGCATCTATGCCTCAGTTTGTTTATATGCTGAAGCGCATGGGTGAAGACGAACAAGAGATTATTTCCAGTATAGCTAACAATCAAAAGCGCCAGCGATCATCTAGCCCAATGGTCGAAATTGTTGCTGATAAAAAGTACAGAGACTCGGTTTACCACTACAAGTTATTAGACAATATAATCAGCCTGCACAAGAAGGACCCTAGGCAATTTGAGAGTATATATTCTCAATGGGAGAGGGTGTGGTGCTCATTCCAGTCAAATAATAGCATTATGACTCTAACCTTATCGGTCGCTATCGAAGGACTGTTAAATGATATCTATATACCTGCTATCAAGGTAAAACAAAATAACTTAGAGTTGGAAGCTGAAATAAAGAAGGTCAAACAACAGATTAAAACGCTTGATCTAAACGATGACCAACGCAATCGGATTCTGGGAAGCGTGAGTTACTGGAAGAATATTACAGCAACTAAAGCTTTAGATTACTTGATTGAACATGGTGTAATAACAAGTGCAGATAAGAAGTTGTGGAAAGAGCTTCGCAATGAAAGTGCTCACCCTAAGGTCCGAGAAGATAATTTGGCTAAAGAAAAACTGGAACGAGAGAAAGTATTGTCCTGCTTAAACCTATTCCACAAAATCGTGTTGAATACACTAGCGTTTTCTGGGCCTATTTGGGTCTTACAAGCAGGTAAAGTGCCTACTTTGGAAGAGTTGATCCATACCGAAATCTTAAATTGATGCGTACAGATTAACTTGCTTTGTTGAATAGTCTCCTGAGCCTCAATGCTAGGTATTCAACTGTGTTGAATTCACTAGTAATGGGCAAGGTCTGCGATCCTAATGGGTAAGTCAAACCTAGCTCTAATTATCCAAAGTGTTTCAGCCGTGTAGCTAAAGATAAAGGGGTTCGGAGCGAATTTGAGATACTTTTTATCATCTAAGTTACTCGCAATAGACCAGATACTTTAACTTACTTCTGTCCAAAAAATCAGTTAGTGAATCACTCTACACCAGACTGATTCACGCGAGCCCCTAAAACCCGTCCCGATCCCCCGTTTGCGGCTATTCTGGGGCGGTGTTTTCCTTTAAGATGAATCAAATATCTAGAGAACTGATTCATGTCCCTGTTATGCCCATTCCAACTAGTTATATCTAGCGTTAATTAGTTTGTAGCCCCAAGAGCCGTTACTAATAGAATAGCTAATCCGAATCTAGCTAATAAGAATGAATTATCTAACACGTTTTTGTCCAATAACGAGTTAGTCTTAGCTTTCAAATGTCCAAATTCAACTCTGAACTTGAGGCCGTTGAAGAAGATGACGTGAGCTGGCCATGGATGGCCAGCTAGCTTTGGAGGGGAAGGGACGCCCCATCTGAAGCGTTAGCATTTTCGAATAAGGCCGAAGAACACTAAAATGAAGTTAAAAGCTGGATCAATTTCCGTCGCGACCTTTTCGTTCTTCAGAAAATGTTGCCGGAACGGCAGGGGTGATCCAAGAGGGGATTGCTGTTGATCCCCTTTTGGCCTGTGCAGGGTGGAACCTTGCGATCTTAGTTCAAACGAAGTTTGAAAATTCTGCTGTGGGCGAAGCACCACAATGTTGTTGTCCGCAGGCCATCATATAATAAATTAAAACGATTATTCGATTAACACACCAACTAGGTTTATGATTTAATCGTCTCAATAATGAAGTTGATGAGGTCTAAACATGATAATAGCTTGCCCACACTGCGATACCTTAAATCGTGTTCCTGAAGAACGTCTTGAACAACAACCTACTTGTGGGAAATGTAAAAAGCCTGTCTTTATTGGTGAACCGATAGAGTTAACCACTACGAACTTTGCCCACCATGCTAATAAGTCTGAATTGCCATTAGTCGTCGACTTTTGGGCCAGTTGGTGCGGCCCGTGTAAAAGCTTTGCGCCTGTGTTTACCCAAGCTGCTAAAACCTGGGAACCCAAATTTCGTTTTGGTAAACTCAACACAGAAGAGCAACAAGCTTTAGCTGCGCAGTTTAATATCCGCTCGATCCCAACGTTAATGGTATTTAAACAAGGTAAAGTGATTGCCCAACAATCCGGTGCCATGCCAGCATCGTCGTTTAACCAATGGCTAGAGTCGCTCAAATAATCTCTAAAAAGTTATGATCAGGCTCCGGGTATGATAGAAAACGCGATAATATTTCGCGTTTTTTTATGAGTAATCTGAATATCACTGAGTATGAATTTACATAGCCTATGAGTCTCACAAGTATTGCTGGCATTAGCCATATTGTTGGGTATTTGCAGTGAGTTAAGCGTCACAATGATGTCGGCTGTTAGCCTTAATATTAATAACCAAATGTGTTATTTTTTAATGTTTATAAATTTACGTAAAAGCAGTTATTCGTGATAATTTATCCTTAACTCAACATCATAATGGAATATGAATGCGTAATTTACTTTTCGTTTTACTTCTCACCTTAACTGGATGTGCAAGCCAGCCAGAACCTTTCAGTGTGGTGATTGATCCACTCTCAGCAAACACAATTGTTTATAGTGGCGAAATCACCGCTGATAATGTCGCCTCTTTTGAGCAACTCCTCACTAACAGCCCAACAAAAATAGAATCACTGATCATCAATAGTGGTGGCGGTGAAGTATTCGCAGGCATTCGATTTGGTGAGCTGGTATATCAATACAAGTTAAAGGTGATAGTTGACAAAGCCTGTGCATCATCTTGTGCTAATTATATTGCTACAGCCAGTAATGATGTCACGGTCAGAGAAGGCGGCCTATTAGGCTGGCATGGCGGTGCATTACAACCGATTTATGCCCCGATTTTTAATAACCAACGTACTAACAAGAGGTTGCGCAAAGATGCAAATGACTTCTTGACTAGGTGGCAGCAAGCCGAGCTCGACTTTTTCAACAAGGTAAAGGTGAATCAGATTGTGACGGTGATAGGTATGATGCCGGGGTTACACGATAAAAGAGACGCGCAGTTATTTAGTTATGATCAGAAAACCTTAAAGCGATTAGGCTTACACATTACCTATGAAGGTGAGCAAGCAACACATTCACGTTCTGGTGAGTATGTGGTGCAAATATTTAGCATATCGCCTGAGGTATTAGATTTGCTGTTAATTCAACATAGTAAGATTTTAGAACAAGAAAAGATTAGCTTGTTATCACAAGGGTTTTGATAATCATGAAAAAAATACTGCTCATTGGCTTACTCGGCATCGCGTTATTTAGCTATTTAGACAAAAACGTTCAAACCACCCAAATTGTACAAAATGTTTATGCTGGCTATACCGTTGATAGTGAAAGTAATAGTGCCTTACAAAATGCCATTGATAATCGACAAAGTAATGTTCAAGTAGCGGGGACTGGTGAGGTAACAAAAATGCTCTCCGATGATCTAAAAGGCAGTCGTCATCAACGGTTTATTTTAAAAATAGCCAGTGGAACGACCTTGCTGGTTGCTCATAATATCGATTTAGCATCACGTATAGACGGCCTAAATGTTGGCGATACCGTCGAGTTTTACGGTGTTTATGAATTTAATAACAAAGGTGGTGTCATCCATTGGACTCACCACGACCCACGCGGAAAGCACCAAGGCGGCTGGTTGAAGCACAATGGCAGTGTCTATCAGTAAATGGCAGAAGGCTTAATATATTTAGTTTTTCCAATCTTACTGTGATGTTTAATGCATTACGTTTTATATAGAAATGTTATAAAAATTGAACAATCGATTTTTAACAAAGGAACGTTTTAATGCGATACGAAGTAGAAGAATTGGAGTTAGCTTTCATTGACTTGGTCAAACGGGAAAGACCAATAGCAGCTATATTTACGGTTATTATCAGTTTTCTGCCTGCGCTCTTTTTAGTTAATGTTGTTGAACAATATTTTATACTTAATGTGGTAGCAATTATATTTTGTATGCCAGCAATCATGGGTTTTTTTGTGCGTTATTTTGGCCGTTTATATTCAGGTGCATCTCGTGTTCCTTTAACCATGGTTTATATATTTTTATATTTTTGGTTTGGTATTTATTCGGAAGCCAAAACATTTTGGTTTTTGGTTATGCCTATATCTGCGGCCGTTTTATATACAATCAGTAGAGTTAAATTATCAAGAAGCCAAGAGTTTGCTATACAACATCATTTACTAAAACCTTTTGATGTTAAAGTTGATTCGAACGTAAAAAAAATATTCATTCCTCTTTTGTCTATTAGTTTCATTGTGACTATTGGGCTATATCTCTGGACAAATAAATCAAGTAAATGTTTGGAAGATATCGAATCGAACAATAAATCATCAATAGTTGCAAGTTGCACATTTGATAAATACAACACATTAGAGGCGTTTTTTGACGCAGATGAAGACGTTTTAATCAATTCATTTGGCACATTCCAGAGCCCGACCGCGGAGGCTATGTTAATAAAACAAAAAGCTGAGTCAGGCGAACCATTCTATCAACAACTCTATTGGGTTATGTTAAAAATTATCTATCAATCAGTAACAAGCGAGAGCGTATCCCTTGCTAATATTTTTTATAACGAGGAAGAGCATTGGTTAACTATTGCTGCGGATAGTGGATTTGAACCCGCAATGAAAATTAACATTCATTCTATTTTAAGATCTGAGCCGACTACAACAAAGCAAAAAAATCAAGCTATAGAGTTAGCGATAAAACTCATTGAAAAAAATGCTAAACATAAAAACTTACTAGATAGATCTCATACTCTTATTACAGAGCAAGATGTTGAGGATTTATATGTTAGACAATCTAATAATCTTGAATCACTAGAATTTGAGCAGCTAGAGAATATTCTACATGCCTTTAAACATGGGGTATATTTTTACTATTTGTCTGATTTTGATAATCAAGTGAATGTATCTCATGGCCACAAAAAAAGCATTAAAGTGACAAGGCAGCTAGATCAAAGTATTGATGTGTTAAAAATAATGTCTGAGAAATTTAAAAATGCTGATGCTTCATATAGTGTATTTAAGATGTTATTGGGCAAAAGTGATTCGATTGAAGTGATAAAGTATCTTACTCGCGCCGCTGAACAGGGACGCACTGATGCATATACTAAGTTAGGCATTTACTATTATTGCTTAAATCAAAAGGTCGACAGTTTAACTTGGTTAAAAAAGGCTATTGAAATGAGTGACACCGCAGCGATTGAAATTCAAAGCAAAGTTATTCGCAATGAACCAATACCAGAATGTAGCGGAAATACGATAAAACTGTAGGCATCACATATGAATTTACCCAAGCGAACATCATCAGGGCGGCTGGTTGAAACATAATGGCAACGCTTATCAGTAAATCTGTCGATTTTTGCTAAGTTTATTTGGGGTTTAAAACTGGATTCCGACTCAGAAGCATTGCCGGAATGAAAGTTGATTTGATTAATGTCGCGTGGGCTTTTACGCTTATTAGGCCGTAAATAATGAGTGTTCCTGATTGTTCAGGAACACTCATATTCAGCTTCACTCTTTATTCATGATCACTGTCTACTCTGTGCAGCTATCTATTCTGGATCGCACTCTACTCAGGGTCATTCTCTACTCTGGATCATTCTTTACTCTGGATCATAGTCCAATATTGGTGACAACCATCGTTCAGTCTCTTCAAGCGTCATGCCCTTACGTTTGGCATAATCTTCAACCTGATCTTTACCAATATTAGTCACGCCAAAATAGCGTGATTTGGGATGGGCAAAGTACCAGCCAGAAACCGCTGCGGTGGGGTACATGGCAAAGCTTTCGGTGATGTTCAAGTCGATAGTTTCATCGGGTTTGAGTAAATCCCACAATAAGCCTTTTTCGGTGTGATCTGGGCAAGCAGGGTAACCTGGTGCAGGGCGAATGCCTTTATAACGCTCGCGAATTAACGCTTCGTTATCTAACACCTCATCTGCGGCATAACCCCAAAACTCTTTACGAACACGTTCGTGCATACGCTCGGCAAAAGCTTCGGCTAAACGGTCTGCTAAGCATTTGAGCATAATCGCGTTGTAGTCATCGTGATTGGCTTCAAAGCGGGCAACATGTTCATCAATACCGTGCCCCGTCGTTACCGCAAAACCGCCCATGTAATCAGCAACACCTGAATCTTTTGGTGCAACAAAGTCTGATAAACAGAAGTTGTCGTTACCGACGCGTTCAAGCTGCATCCGCAGATGATGAGTGGTCATTTCTAATGTGGTGCGGCTTTCATCGGTATACAGTTCAATGTCGTCATGGTTGACGGTATTGGCTGGAAATAAACCGATCACGGCTTTGGCGGTAAGCCACTTTTCAGCAATAATTTGCTTCAACATAGCTTGACCATCGGCAAATAATTTAACCGCTTCTTCACCGACCACTTTGTCTTTTAAAATTTCTGGGTAATGGCCGTGTAACTCCCAGCTTCTAAAGAAGGGTGTCCAGTCGATACGTTCAACTAAGTCGTCCAGCGGGTAGTCATCAAATACTTGCCGACCTAACACATTAGGCGTAAACGGGGTGTAGTTTTCCCAGTCGTGTTTGCAACGGTTTTCACGTGCCGCATCAATTGACACAATAATTTTACGCTTAGTTTGCGACAAGCGTTTTTCGCGCATGATGTCGTATTCGGCGTAGGCTTCATCAATAGTGGCCTGGCGGGTGGCGTTGTTAATCAGTTTCGATACCATAGGCACTGCGCGCGATGCATCGGCAATATAGATAGCACCGTGTGGATAATGCGGCGCTATTTTCACAGCCGTATGAATTTTAGAGCAAGTAGCACCGCCGATAATGGCCGGAATGGTTAAGCCTTCGCGGTGGAAGGTTTTGACGTTATGCACCATTTCGTCCAGGCTTGGCGTGATAAGCCCTGACATACCGATGATGTCGATATTATGTTCTTTAACTGCATCGAGAATTTTATCAACCGATACCATTACCCCAAGGTCGACCACTTCATAACCGTTACAGGCAAGCACCACGCCGACGATATTTTTACCGATGTCGTGCACATCACCTTTTACCGTGACCATTAAAATTCTGCCGTTTGACTGGCCAGCCACTTTTTCAAGTTCGATATAAGGGTTTAAGTAAGCAACCGCTTTTTTCATTACCCGAGCCGATTTTACCACTTGCGGTAAGAACATCTTGCCCGCGCCAAATAAGTCGCCAACTACGTTCATACCATCCATAAGCGCCCCTTCAATCACGTCAAGTGGTCGAGTGGCTTCTTGGCGGGCGGCTTCGGTGTCTTCGTCAATAAATTCGGTAATACCTTTAACCAATGCGTGCGATAAACGCTTTGATACTGGCCAACTACGCCAGGCTAAATCTTCTTTTTTACTCACCAGCAGACCGTCGCCACGGAACTGCTCTGCTATGTCTAATAACTGTTCGGTATTACTAGAGTCGGCAATCGGACAAGGTAGGTTTTGTACTACGTTTTCAACCCGTATTTTAAGCTCTGGGTCAATATCATCGTATATGGCTAACTGGCCGGCGTTAACAATACCCATGTCCATGCCAGCTTGAATCGCATGGTATAAAAATACCGCGTGAATGGCTTCACGTACTGGGTTGTTACCCCGAAACGAGAATGACACGTTAGACACACCGCCCGAGATCATCGCATGGGGCAGGGTATTTTTTATGTCTTTAATAGACTCAATAAAGTCGACGGCATAGTTGTCGTGCTCGTCAATACCGGTGGCAATGGCAAAGATGTTAGGGTCAAAAATAATGTCTTCTGGCGGGAAGCCAACCACATCGACCAAAATACGGTAAGCACGGGTACATATTTGAGTTTTACGCTCGCGCGTGTCAGCTTGGCCTTGCTCGTCAAACGCCATAACAATGGCTGCGGCGCCATAACGTTTAACTAAAGTGGCTTGTTTTATAAAGGCTTCTTCGCCTTCTTTCATTGAAATTGAGTTTACAATCGATTTGCCTTGCACGCATTTAAGGCCGGCTTCAATCACTTCCCATTTTGATGAGTCGATCATGATAGGCACGCGTGATATATCAGGCTCAGAGGCGATTAAGTTTAAAAACTTAGCCATCGACGCCGCGCCATCTAGCATGCCTTCGTCCATGTTGACGTCGATAATTTGCGCGCCGTTTTCAACCTGCTCGCGCACTACATCTAAGGCTTCTTCAAACTTTTCTTCTTTAATTAAACGTAAAAATTTGGCTGATCCGGTCACGTTAGCGCGTTCGCCCACGTTGACAAATAGCGAGTTTTTATCAATGGTTAGCGGCTCTAAACCCGATAAGCGGCATGCAACAGGAATGTCGGGTAATACCCGTGGTGCGTGGCGTAATACTGATTCACGAATGGCTTTTATGTGGCTTGGCGTACTACCACAGCAACCACCGACAATGTTGAGCATGCCTTCTTGTGCCCATTGATTTATGACTTCGGCCATTTCTTCTGGGGTTTCGTCGTAGCCACCAAACTCGTTGGGTAAACCGGCATTTGGGTGGGCAGACACATAACATTCGGCAATACGCGACAATTCTTCAACGTATGGGCGTAACTCTTTTGGCCCAAGGGCGCAGTTAAGGCCAATCGATAACGGCTTAATATGGCGCAGTGAGTTATAAAAGGCTTCGGTAGTTTGGCCTGTGAGTGTACGGCCAGAGGCGTCAGTAATGGTGCCTGATATCATGACCGGTAGGCGTTCGCCTATGTTGTCGAACACGGTTTCGATAGCAAATAGGGCGGCTTTGGCATTTAAGGTATCAAATATGGTTTCAACCATAATGATGTCGGCGCCACCTTCAATCAGCGCGCTAGTCGATTCTACATAGGCTTCGACCAGTTGATCAAAACTGACATTACGAAAAGCAGGGTCGTTAACATCTGGGCTGATAGAACAGGTACGGTTGGTTGGGCCTAAAACCCCTGCTACATAACGCTGATAACCTGTTTGCGCTGCCACTTCATCTGCCGCCTGGCGGGCGACTCGGGCACCTTCAAGATTAATTTCAGCCGACAAAGCTTGCATGTCGTAATCGGCCATGGCGATGGTGGTGGCGTTAAAGGTGTTGGTTTCAATGATGTCGGCACCGTCAAGCAGGTATTTGACATGAATGGCTTTAATCAGCCCTGGTTGGCTGAGCACTAATAAGTCATTGTTACCTTTAACATCGCAATGCCAATCTTTAAAACGTTCGCCGCGATAATCTTCTTCTTCCAACTTATGATCTTGGATCATGGTGCCCATCGCACCATCTAAAATCACAATACGCTCTGCTAACAATGCGTTAAGTTGTTCAAGTGTTTGACTGTGAGAAGTCGACTTCGCCATAACTGTTACCTTTTTATCACTATGTTACTTGATACCTTGATTAAGATAAGCATACCCTTATTTTTAAATAGTAGGGCGATAACATCATTGCTGATGACAGCTGTTGTATGCAATGGTTAGTTGCAACTGTGGAGCAGGGCTATTGCCTACAATGATGACCTTCTAAATGCTTATCTGTTAAGATAGTGTTTTGGACATATAAACGTATAGACGTCCATAGTACGCGAATTTTTACCGCTAGAGCAAGGTTGATTTAGGCTCCGTGAGCTTCAATTTGGTATAATTTGACTTATATAGATAGGGCGACGCAGTAAGTTAACCTTAGAATAGTTAATCCAAGTGATATCAAATTTGCCATTTGCTAGCCGTGTAAATTACTGTTTGATAATTATTTATTATATTTAGCAGAGGTTTATGTACATGAAACAAGCCAGGATAGTGTTTTTACGTCACGGTGAGTGCGAAGGCGGCGAAATAGCACGAGGCCAAATTGATGTACCATTAACGGCGCTGGGGCGCGAACAAATGCAGCGCGCCTTTACTTGCGTGCCGCAACCCATAAGCCAGCTATTTAGTTCGCCTTTAATACGTTGTCACCAGTTTGCACAGGCTTTGTCGCAACAGTTATCGGTACCGTTGCAAGTTTTACCAACCTTACAAGAGGTCAATTTTGGCGTGTGGGATGGCCAAGCATTTGATGAGATTTATCATGCAAGCCCAAGCCAATTTGATGCTTATTGGCAGGATCCATGGAAGGTTGAAAACACCCCCGAGAAGGGCGAAAGTGTGGTCGATTTTGCTGAGCGGGTGCAGCAGGGGTTAATGACAGTTGTCGACAGTTTGCAGCAAGTGTTGAATGAGGCAGATGAATCAATTCCTCAGGCATTGGTGGTAACTCATGGTGGTGTAATGAGATGTATTATGGGATATGTGCTTAATGCAGGCCAATGTAGCGGATTATTTGCTAACCTAGCGATCCCCTATGCTGCTATTATGGCGCTCGATGTTTATTGGCCTGACGGTGTTGATAATATTGATAGTTTTCAACCTGAGGTTGTGAATAATAAGGCCGCTAACGTGAGTTTTACACTACATTGGCCTAAGGCTTGATGATAATAAAACGGTGTTATAGCGTTATAAATTGAAGCATCGTCGCCTCGCCTATAATGTTATCGCTATTAGGCTATTATTTGCGTCATAATCATTGCACCGTCGTCGTTGCTTTATGACCATTTATCTAAGATATTATTTTAAATCCATTGTTTAAGATTATTATTTTAAAATTATAGCTTTAGGTTTGTAGTATTAAAACTGTCGTTTCAAGCTCGTAGTTTCAAGCTCGTAGTTTCAAGCTCGTAGTTTCAAGCTCGTAGTTTCAAAATCATAGCTTCAAAATTATAGTTTCAAAATCATAGTGCCTTTCAAGGTATTGGGAATTGGGATAAGCCCAAACTGTACCCGCAACTGTAAATGGACCTATTACCTATTGGTGCATAAGTCAGATACCAGCTTTGAATCGCCTCAATATCCATGCCTAAGCGGGTGACTTAGGGGAGTTATTAAATAGATGTATGTGTTAATTAATGAGACATGGCGAGGTAACTTACATGTCTGAATCTGTGTTAGATGTAAATCATCTTTTTTGGCAAGTTGATAATAAAACGATTCTGGCTGATATTCATTTCAGCCTACCTAAAGGGCAAATGCTAGGCTTAATTGGCCCTAATGGTGCGGGTAAGTCGAGCCTATTACGTTGTTTATATCGTTATATTGTGCCGACTAGCGGCGATATTGATATTTTTTCTCAATCTATCAGCGAGTTTTCATCTAAGTTACTAGCGCAAAATATTGCGGTGGTGCAACAAGATACGCCGCATTATTTTGACATGACAACCGAACAGTTAGTCACTATGGGACTAACACCGCATAAAGGCTTATTTGATCCTAATACTGCCCAAGATCGAGAGCGTGTATTAAGTGCATTGACCAAAGTAGGCTTGTATGAAAAAGCGCAACAACAATATGAACTGTTATCTGGCGGTGAGAAGCAACGTGCACTTATCGCTCGCGCTATTGTGCAGCAGCCGCATATTCTTATTTTAGATGAACCTACCAATCATTTAGATATTCGTTATCAAATTCAAATTCTTGAACTGGTTAAGTCATTAGGCATTAGCGTTATTGCGTCTATACATGATCTAAACTTAGCCAGCGCAATGTGCGACAAGTTATTACTACTCGACCAGGGACGTTTAATTGCAAAAGGCACCCCAACAGAGGTGTTAACCGAGCGGCAAATTAGCGAGGTGTTTGGCGTGTGCTGCGACATCAATGTGCATCCACAGCATGGTAAACCGTTAATCAGTTATTTTTATGGCTACCAAGCAAGCCAAAAAGGGTGTCCTAATAATGATTGATGCATC
Organism: Shewanella livingstonensis; assembly: GCF_003855395.1. NCBI lineage: Bacteria > Pseudomonadati > Pseudomonadota > Gammaproteobacteria > Alteromonadales > Shewanellaceae > Shewanella > Shewanella livingstonensis. The sequence continues at coordinate 1,395,044 of NZ_CP034015.1, forward strand.
CCAACGCCGATATTATGTTTGCTTTAGTTTGTTAGTGTTTGCCACCCTACTTACGCCTATTTTTGCCGCGAGTTTTGGTGCCGCTAATATTCATCTTAATGACGTATTGATGATATTTAATACTTTATTAGGTGGCGACATGGCGAGTGCTATTAATGGCAGTGACCATGCGATTAAGTTAACTGAGCGAATTGTGCTTGAATTACGTTTACCGCGGATTTTATTGGCCTTTGTGGCTGGTGCAGGGTTGTCTATTGCTGGCAGTGTATTGCAAACCGTGACCCGTAATCCGTTAGCCGATCCTTATTTATTTGGTATTAGTTCTGGGGCGTCATTTGGCGCTGTGGTCGTAGTGTCATTATTCAGTCAAACCGGTTTGTTTGCCGATATATTTTCTGGGGGACTAGCCATAGCCCCTAGTTTTACTGCTCAACCTTGGTGGTCTTGGTCGACGTTAAGCATACCTATTGGGGCGTTTATTGGTGCCAGTTTGTCGGTATTAATTGTATTTGTTTTGTCGGGTCCTGGTCGAAGTAGCCAGGTTGAACGCATGTTGTTGTCTGGTGTGGCCACCTCATTTTTGTTCGGCGCACTGACCAGTTTATTACTGTATTTCTCTAGTCCGCAGGCCGCGGCGTCAGTATTATTTTGGAGCTTGGGTAGCTTTGCTAAAGCCAGTTGGTCTAATTTACTGTTACCCAGTGTTACTGTGGTTATTAGTTTATTGATTATGTTGGCGTTTAGACGGCAAATTATGGCGCTGCAAGCGGGCGACGAAACCGCTCACACCTTAGGGATTAACGTTGCTAAGTTGCGTTTAAGTATGTTGTTACTGTGTTCACTTATCACCGCGATGTTGGTGGCAACTTGTGGTGGTATTGGTTTTGTGGGATTGATGATCCCGCACACTGTTAGGCTATTGTTTTCTGGACGTCAGCCGATGATCTTAACTGCGATGTTGGGTGGATTATTTATGGTGTGGATTGACGTGATAGCGCGATGTATTTTATTTAACCAAGAATTACCGGTTGGTATTATTACTGCAGCATTAGGCAGTGTGTTTTTCTTGTTTATTTTACGTCAACGCCGTTAATTGCATAAGCATAGTGATGCGCACTTTTATACGCATTATGTTGATATTTCTTCGCCCGAGTTATTGGAGTGGTAATGTTTGTAATAGAAGCCGTTAACCCAGATGTTGATAGCATCATTGAGCATAAGATTAATCAAAAAACTAAACCGCTGGGAGCTTTAGGGCAACTAGAATCATTGGCATTACAGATTGCTCGAGTGCAGTATAGTGGTAATCAACAGCGGTTAAGCACACCACTGCACATCAATAAACCGACCATGCTGGTGTTTGCTGCCGACCACGGTATTGCCGCTTACGGAGTGTCGATTGCACCGAGTGAAGTGACTACCCAAATGGTGCATAACTTTGTTCAAGGCGGTGCAGCCATTAATGTTTTTTGTCGCCAAGTTGGGTTTGAGTTAGAAATAATTGATTGCGGCATATTACAAGCGCTTAGTGGCCAAACCAACGTTATAAATCAGCGCTTAGGCGCTGGCACTAACGCAATGCATTTAACGGCTGCAATGGGGCTTGAACAAGTAGCCCAAGGGTTTGAGTTTGCTCGCCAATTGGTTAGCCGTCATGTGGATGAGGGTTGCAACCTGATTGCCTTAGGCGAAATGGGGATTGGCAATACTTCAGCCGCGACTGCGGTAATGTCAGCTATGCTCAATATTGATGTTGAGTTATGTGTTGGTAGAGGCACTGGAATTGATGATGCAACGCTGAAAATTAAAAGCCAATTAATTAATCAAGCACTTGAATTACATCAACATGAGTTAATTTCTCCTGAGGCTATTTTGGCTCACGTGGGCGGTTTTGAAATAGTACAAATGACCGGGGCGATTTTGGCGGCTGCGGAACAAAAAATATTAGTGATGATAGATGGTTTTATCGCTACTGCTGCAGCATTAGTTGCGGTAACATTATCCCCACAATCAAGAGACTATTTAATCTTTGCTCATGAGTCGCAAGAGCAGGGACATAAGCTTCTGTTACAACAGCTACAAGCTACACCATTGTTGTCGCTGGGATTAAGACTTGGAGAAGGCACTGGCGCTGCGTTAGCGTTACCGTTAATTCAAGCTGCAATTAATTTTTACAATCAAATGGCCAGTTTCGATGATGCTGGTGTTAATAATGTGGTTTAAGGGTACAACATGTCTGGCGAGATAAAGTGGTTGCGGCAGTTAAATTTATTTTTTGTGGCGATGAGTTTTTTTACTCGGATCCCAGTTCCATCGTGGGTAGTAATAGACAATGACAAACTAAACAAAGCCAGCCGTTATTTTGGCTTGGTCGGTTTAGTGATTGGGTTAATTTGTGCATTAGTGTTTTGGTTAGCTCAGCTGATTTTACCGGCAAGTATTGCTATTTTACTGTCGATGGTGGCCGGTGTATTAATCACTGGAGCATTTCATGAAGACGGTTTAGCCGACACAGCTGACGGTTTTGGTGGCGGTTGGACGGTAGAAGATAAACTGCGGATCATGAAAGATTCGCGTTTGGGCAGTTATGGTGCTTTAGCATTGGGTTTGGTGTTATTACTAAAGTGGCAATTGTTAGTCGAGTTAGCGTTATACAGCCCAATGGCTGCAGTAAGTGCGCTGGTGGCGGGCCATACATTAAGTCGAGTGGTAGCTTCTAGCTTAATTTTTAGTGAACAATATGTTCGCGATGACGACAGCAGCAAGTCGAAACCGATTGCGCAAAATCGACAGTTAAACGATTTATTCATTTTGATTGCTAGCGGTATTTTTGTGTTGTTATGGCTTAATGGGGTCGCTGCTTTTGTATTGTTTATTACCTTGTGGTTAGTGCGTATTTTGTTAGGTGGCTTTTTCCGTAAACAAATTGGCGGTTACACCGGCGACACGTTAGGCGCAGCGCAACAAATTAGCGAAGTGTGTTGTTACTTAGTTATTTTAGCAGTTGGGTTAAGCTAATGATTCATTTGGTGTTGGGCGGTGCGCGCAGCGGTAAAAGTCGCTTTGCTGAGCAATGCGTTGCCGAATATGCCGCTATTGGTTATCAATGCGTGTATTTAGCAACGGCAACCGCGTTGGATACTGAAATGTCGCAACGTATTCACCAACACCAACAAGATAGAGTGTCCAGCCCCCATGGCTGGACACTGCATGAACAAGCTTTTGATATAGCCCAAACCTTGGTAGCCATTGATAAACCACAGCAAGTCATACTGCTCGATTGCCTCACGTTATTATTAACCAATCATTTATTGTTAGATGATGGCGCTTCGTGGGCTACGCAAAAAATATTACTGCTGGACAGTTTGACATCTTTACAAAGCGATGTGGTGTTAGTGAGCAATGAAGTAGGCTCAGGTATTGTGCCTATGGGCGAGCTAAACCGCCGTTTTGTTGATGAAGCCGGTTGGTTAAATCAAGCGGTGGCCGCGATATCAGACCAAGTGACTTTAGTGGTCGCGGGGCTTCCTTTAGTGTTAAAGGCCTAGTGTTGGCTTCACTTGCTGTCATCCCTTCAATAGATAACATATCGGGCGCATTAATGGTGCAAGGCACCACTTCTGATGCGGGTAAAAGCACCCTTGTAGCTGGATTATGCCGCCTGTTTGCCCGCCAGGGTGTTAATGTTGCGCCGTTTAAACCACAAAATATGGCGTTAAACAGTGCTGTTACCATTGATGGCGGCGAAATTGGCCGAGCACAAGCACTGCAAGCCATTGCTTGTGGTGTCGCACCTCATACCGATTTTAACCCGGTATTATTAAAGCCAAGCTCAGATACTAGCGCCCAAGTAATTATTCACGGTAAAGCGTTAAGTACATTAGACGCGAAAGCCTTTTTCGGACCTCAAAGCCAAGGATATAAAACCTTAGCGTTAGCGGCAGTGATGCAGTCTTACTCGCGCTTACAGCAGCGCTATTCGCTGGTGGTGATTGAAGGTGCTGGCAGCCCAGCTGAAATCAATTTGCGTGAAGGCGATATTGCCAATATGGGCTTTGCTGAAGTGGCTGATTGTCCGGTAATCATTATTGCCGATATTGATAAAGGTGGCGTGTTCGCGCATTTAGTGGGCACACTAGCGCTATTAAGTCCGTCTGAACAAGCGCGGGTTAAAGGGTTTGTTATTAATCGTTTTCGCGGCGACATTAGCTTGTTGCAGCCGGGTATCGACTGGCTTGAAGCCTATACCCAAAAACCCGTATTAGGCGTGCTTCCTTATTTACACGACTTACATTTAGACGCCGAAGATGCACTGATTGACGCGCCTACCCACTCATTATCTAACCAAGCTCGGTTAACCGTATTAGTATTAGTGTTCCCAAGGATCAGTAATCATACTGACTTTGATCCACTGCGCTTACATCCCCAAATTGATTTTCATTATGTCAGCATGCAAAGTGATAGCTGCGGTGCGAGCTGGCCAAATGCTGATGTAATTATGTTACCTGGCAGTAAAAATGTCCGCAGTGATTTAGCCTTTATGCGTCAGCAAGGTTGGGATATACGCCTTAAAAATCATTTGCGCTATGGCGGTAAAGTGATTGGTATTTGCGGCGGATATCAAATGCTGGGCGAATTAATAGATGATCCTTTGGGGATTGAAGGTAGCGCAGGATCCAGTATCGGATTGGGCTTATTACCGATCCGTACCGTATTAACTGCCAGTAAAACCTTAACCCAAGTAAGGGGTCACTTACGTTTACAGCAACAACAGGTCGAGTTTAGCGGTTATGAAATCCATTGTGGTGAGTCCTTACTTTCCCAACAGGGCGTTACTCAGCCATTGTCGATTGAACCATTGTCGATTGAACCAGTGGCCGACCAACCTCTTGCTACCGTAAAGCTTGATGGTATTGTCAGTGACGATCAACAAATTTTAGCCACTTATGTACACGGTTTATTTGATTCACCGCAGGCTTGCCAACTCATTTTAGGTTGGGCAGGTTTAGCCGATGCACAACATATTGATATTAATCAGATCCGCGAGCAGCAACTTGAACGTCTTGCCGACGTGCTAGAGACGCATTTGGATATAAACACTTTGACAGGAATAATTGCATGACAAATCATCTTGATGAAAACACCACAAATTCAACGAGCAGCGACACTACCCAAGCCAGTTCACACGATGCCGTAAAAGCGGATCGTCATAAAGTCCGTCAACAGAAGGTTAAAGTGGGCGTGGATGCCAAAATTGCTGCCGCACAAGATGAAAAAGGCATTTTGTTAGTGCTAACCGGCAATGGCAAAGGTAAATCAACCTCTGGTTTTGGCTCGGTTGCTCGCGCTGTCGGTCATGGTCATAAAGCGGCTGTAGTGCAGTTTATTAAAGGCACCTGGGCTTGTGGCGAGCGTAACTTGTTAGAAGGCGCAGGTGTACCGTTTCATGTCATGGGCACTGGCTTTACCTGGGAAACTCAAGATAAAGAGAAAGATACCCAAGCGGCCATGGAAGCTTGGCTTGAAGCTGAAAAACTACTGAAAGATGAATCGATTAACATGGTGTTGCTTGATGAGCTAACTTATATGGTCAGTTATCATTATATCGAACTTGAGCGGGTGTTAACGGCACTTAGAAATCGCCCAGCGATGCAACACGTGATTATCACCGGCCGCGCTTGTCATCGTGACATTATCGAATTAGCCGATACCGTAAGTGAAGTGCAACCGATTAAGCATGCGTTTAATGACGGCATTAAAGCGCAATTAGGATTTGATTATTAAATAATCTCTGTCGCTGAACCCATACATTGGTTTTAGCGACAATCTAGGCTAAATTATCGCTCAATTTAACCTTTTATTTAGCCGCCCATTTACGGCTTATTTTGTTTGTATTGGTTTCTACACCTAGGTTAATGCTGGTGTCGATAGATTCTGGAAACCACTTCGCCACAATATGATCAAATTCGCCGTTTTGTTTAATAGTGTCAAACGCCTGTAGCATCTGATTATACAGCTCGCTATTAGTGTCTTTATGAGTGGCTAATCCTAATGACATTTGACTAATAATATAGGCTGGTGTGAATTCGTCTTGGTTAATGCCCAAAGCCTGAACGGCTTCTCTAAAACCAATTTGATTGTTGTAATTTAAATCAATTCTGCCGAAGTTAAGCATTTTAACAGCAGTGGCTTGATTACCGACTATATAGACATTTGTATGGTTGGGATCAATGTTTAAGCGATCAAAAGACACATCATCGCGTGATAACGCCAAACTGTAATTATGCACGTCTTTGGTACTTAAAATATTGATATCAGTCCTAGTCGTTCTTTTATATATCGCATCTTGTACCGTGTAAAAATCACTCACCCATTTAAAGTACGCTAAGCGTTTATCGGTTCTGCCAATCGAAAAAATAAACGTATTAGGATGCTTTTTAGCATTTCGATATGCCCGACTCCAGGGTTGCATTTGGATATCAATATCAAAGTTTAGGTATGCTTGAGTTGCCTGTAAAATATCTATGGCAAAGCCGACAAAATCCCCCTGAGCGTCAATGGCTTGAAATGGAGGGTAAGTCTCGGTGTAAAAAGTCACTTTTTGTGTTGCACTGATAGCTGGCGAGATCAGTGTTGCGGCAGCAAATACAATAATTGTGGCTATATACCTGAGCATTGATGGGTTACCTAGTTCTGAATCAACGGCGGATTTTATAGCATGTTGGCAGGGATATGAACGTACGGAACGATTATAATTTATTGATCAGTGTCACACTTATTTTACTAATTAGTGTTTTTACTCTAATCGATTTAACTAAGCAATTGTTGCAACACCATTTTTGTTGGCGCCCTATAGATTATTGCGATGTGGAAATTGAATTATATTACGTATTCTTCTGCCCACTCTTTTAAGCGCTCTAAAATATCCAATGCAGTACGGCCAAGTTCAGTAATGGTATAAGACACCGCTATTGGCCGATCACTAATGACATGGCGTGTCACCAATCCTTGCGTTTCTAATTCTTTAAGACGTTGGTCGACCATTTTCTTACTGGCACCGCCCAACATGCGTGTTAGATCATTAAAGCGCACCGGCCCATCTTGTAAATGCCATAAAATCGATGCTTTCCATTTACCGCCTAATACTCGCATACCGCGCTCTACCGAGCAGGGTTCGGCACAAGGGTTAATAACTTTTTTCTGGCCGTTATCCATTGTTTCAATTGTTGTTTTCAATGTTTACACCTAGGTTACTAAAAGTATACTGGTTGCTTTTGTATCCCATTGTATCAGAATAGGCGTTAATTAGAATAACTCCATTTTTTTCCATTTAAGGAATGTGTCTTCATGGCAGTATTAACCTCTTACGATCCCTCGAGTTATCACAAGGTTGCTGGTGGCGAACAAATTGAAGCCACTGCGGTTGGCAGTGTTGAAATCTTAGCGATATCTCAATTACCAGAAGTGGTCGCTAATGCCCGGATGGCCCAAAAAAGCTGGGCGAGTTTGTCGCTTATTGAACGTCAACAGTATGTTGTTAAAGCCTACCAGCAGCTTGAGGCCGTGCAAGATGAGCTTGCATCATTAATCAGCCAAGAAATGGGTAAAGATTATCGCCGCGCGACTTACGAAGTAGGCGGTACGATACAAAATGCGCCTTATTTTACCGGTGAAATAAGCGATGCATTAACGACAGAGAAACTTGATAACCGCACCGAATTACAATATCGACCATTAGGCGTTGTTGCGGTTATTTCCCCTTGGAACTATCCGTTAGCCATGGCGAATAACTTGTTAATGCCGGCGCTGATGGCTGGTAACAGTGTGATACTAAAACCGTCAGAAGAAACGCCATTAGTTGCTGAATTATTTATCAATACCTTAAATAAGGTGTTGCCAACAAATGTGCTGCAACTTGCTCAAGGCGACAAAGCGCTTGGCCAAGCATTGGTGGCGGCAGACATTAATATGGTGGCGTTTACGGGGTCGATGGCGGCAGGTAAGCATATTATGGCCAATGCAGCACCGGGCTTAAAGCGTCTCGTCATGGAGTTAGGCGGTAACGACCCTATGATAGTGATGGCCACAGCCAATATTGATGCCGCGGTGAGATTCGCGGTTGCCAGTTCGTTTGAAAATGCCGGACAGATGTGTACTTCAACAGAGCGAGTCTATGTGGATGAGCGTATTGCTGATGAGTTTGAACAAAAAGTTGTCGCCATGGCCAGCCGCTATCAAGTGGGTAAGTGGGACCAAGCACAGGTGAATATAGGCCCTATGGTTAACCCTGCGCAACATCAAAAAGTGTTGCAACAATTGCAAGACGCGAAAGCCAAAGGTGCACAGTTTTTATTGGGTAGCGATGACTACTCATTACCGTTTATTCAACCGACAGTAGTGAGCGGAATAACCCCAGACATGCAGCTTGAACGCGAAGAAACTTTTGGTCCAGTAGTCGCAATTAGTCGCTTTAGTGATATTGCTGAAGCCATTTATCGAGCTAACGATAGCCAATATGGTTTAGCTGCAGTGGTATTTGGCGGCCAAGGTGCAAAAGCCGTTGCCGAGCAACTTGAAGCGGGCATGGTTGGCGTTAACCAAGGTGCTGGTGCGGGTAATGCACCTTGGGTTGGTGCAAAGCAAAGTGGTTTAGGTTTTCATGGTACTGCTGCAGGGCATCGCCAATTTGCTCAAGTGAGAGTCATGAGTTACTAATTTTAGCGGCGCTATGAGTAGGCCTATTAAAGGTTTCGCTAAGATTTAGATAATAAGATTTAGATTAAGGTTTAAAGGTAAATAATAAATGAACACAACAAACGTAAATGCAGATTATTTTGTGGTGGCGCATGAACCCGGCGCTGAGCATCCTGCGCTGCCAACATGGGCTAATCATAAAGCCAATATCGCCCAGCTTAATGATGTAGCACTGACTGAAACTGAGCCGTTGCAAGTGAGCAAAAAAATGTTAGCCGAAGTGCCAGGGGCGTTTCAATTACTCAATGTATTGTCGGCCGATGAGTGTAAACGCTTGATTACTGTGAGCGAGACCATGGGCTTTTTACCCGATGCTGCAGTGTCGTTGCCGCGTCATGTGCGCCATAACGACAGTTTAACCTGGGTGGTTGATAATACTACCGAGCAAATTATATGGAATAGAATTAAGCATATAATGGACGATAACTTGGGCATTTTTGATGGCAAAGCGGCGTTAGGTTTAAATAATCGTTTTCGTTTTTATCGCTATAACCAAGGTGATTATTTTAAGCCGCATTCGGATGGTTCTTGGCCGGGCAGCCAAGTTATTGATGGTGAATTAGTGCGCGATGCTTTTGGCGATCGCTATAGTCAATTAACCTTTTTAATCTTACTCACAGAAGACTTTGAAGGTGGGGCAACCCGATTTTTAGTTAACGCTGACAATCCGCATTTACCTGCTAAACATGGCGATAATGTAAAAAATGTTGATGTAAGAACGCCTGCAGGCAGCGTGCTGTGTTTCCCCCATGGAATGCATCCGCTGCATTGTATTCACAGTTCTGAACCTATTTACCAAGGGATTAAATACATTATTCGCACCGATGTATTGTTTGAGTTATAGCACTGGTAATCTTATAACATAGGTTATTACAACAGGTTGGCTTGACGATAAGCCAGCCCGTTGATGAGTTGTTCTACTTTTAGCGGGGTAAAGCACAAGGTTCGCTCAGTTTGGGTGACAGCGTCTTTACTCTGTGTATCTGTTGTATTTGCTAGTTCTGCACTGTTTGTTTGCTCTATCTCCTGCCAAATTATCTGACTCGATACCGTTATGTGTAATGCATGCCCTTGTTGCCAATCACAAAATAATAAGCTGGTAATGGGATTTTCGAGCAAGTTACCTAAGGTATTAAAAAAACCATTGCCGACATAATCATTCACCAGTAATTGTCCTTGCTCATTTATCGATACAAAACCTGCTGGACCGCCACGATGGGAAATATCGGCACCACGATTATTCAGTTGCTGGCCATCATCAAAACGACTGCTAATAAAAAAAGTATCTGCATTGCTAATAAGTTGTTTATCTGTCGGGCTGAGTTGGTAACGTGTTGACCTCGAAAATTCACCATAATTACGATTAGGGATAAACGCTTTGGGTTGAATGTACTTTGGACAATTACCATAGCTTTGTAATACGTTGACGCAAATACTTTTTTGATTAATGTCGGTAATAATGCCATTAATGCGGTTGCGTCTTTTGGTTTCAAAAACGATGCCTAATAAGCCGATCCGATCACCTACATTAAGATTCTGGTTAATAAAATCACCCATCGAATATTGAGTGTTTATCACTAATTCTGTATCGGTAATCGATCGAACAAAGCCTGGCGCACCGAATAATACACTGGCATTGGTGTGCAATGGTTGTTCGGCATAGCCGATGAATATCATCGACAGTGAGTCGAAAAAATCTCGATGCTGTTGCGGCAGATATTGACGAATAAACTTAGGTCCAATATCGGCCATGCGCTTATCGGTTCCTGCTCGCTGTTGCATGATTAGCTCACCTTGATGCCAGCTAGGCGCCAGTTGCTTGTCCATTGTTTTTCCTTATGCAACCGCGTGATTAGGCGATTAATTCAAGCCTAATACCACCGGGAATGGTGCACATCATGTGATGAATCGGTAAGTCGCCTAATGGCTCTGGGGCAAACTCAATGTCTACATTATCAAGCATAGCGAGTCGTTGATGTATGTGTTGCAGCTGCTCAAGGCTAGCCAATTTTAGCGCAAAATGATGTAAGCCTACGTTATTGTGGCGGTCAAAACCGACTATTTGGTTAGTCTCATTAAGTTGCCATAGCGTTAGCATAATGGTGCCGTCGGATACAAAAATAGCTGGATAGTCTGGTTTTTCACCCACTGGCTTAAAATGCAATTGGTCGATGAAAAATGCGGCTGTTTGTTTAATGTCTGGCACGCTTAGGCCGAGATGATGAATGCCTAACGTGCTAAAAGATGTTGTACTTGAGTTTGGATCAGTGGTTGTGCTGCACATAGTTATAACCCTTAATTGGTGAGTGTTAGTTGTTGGTGAACAAGTCTGTACACTATCGTAGGTGAACAGAACTGTTTACGTCAAGCTAAAAGTTGTTATAATTTACTTTTAGCCATAGAGGTAGATTGCCATGCAACCCAGAAAACAACATTTGATCGACACTGCGTTAGGGTTATTTAACCAGCAGGGTTACCACGCGACTGGCATTGATTTAATTTTGGCGCAATCAGGTGTGTCTAAAGCGACGCTGTATAAACATTTTCGTAGCAAAGATGAGTTAATTCTGGCGGCATTACAGCAACGTCATCAACAAGTGCTTACTTCAATTAACGTTAAAGTAGATGCTGCGGTTCAAGCGGGTGAGTCTGGTGTGCTGGCTATTTTTGATGCGTTAAATGACTGGTTTAATGGCGAGCGTTTTTTTGGCTGCAATTTTATTAATGCCAGTGCGGAATATGCCGATGCGCACAACCCGATACATGTATTTTCGGCGCAACATAAACAAGCCATTGCCGAACTTATTCGCGCACAATTACCTCCACAAGATGCAGATAAAGCGGATCAAATAGGCTTATTGATCGAAGGTTCGATAGTGATGGCCCATACCCGAGGCATAAAAACATCGGCGTTAATGGCAAAAAATATGGCTATGCTTATCCTGAGAATCGACTAGATTGCTCCAACGATTAATATGGCAGATGCTAGGTTAAATAGTTGTTGTAATTCGAATTTAAAGCTAGATAGTTTTGTTGTTTTTGAACGATTTGAATTCAGTTGTTAATGCTACTATACCGCGAAGGCAGTGGGTTTTATTAACACGATTTAATGTTATACAGTACTTGCATTTTTTGTTGCGAAGCTGTTTAATTGCGCCGATTCCACCCCCGTATAATGGAGGCGTTAAATGAGAACAGTACTTTGTAGTTTGTTAGTAGTTGGTGTTGTTGGTATGTCTGGATGTGCCACACCTCAGAATAATTTTGCTTCAAAAGTAAAAGCTGAAAGCGAAAAGCATATCGACTTATCGCAGCAATGGGAACAAGGTCAAAAAGACGTTAAAAAAGGTGATGAATTTTTAGCTGATGGTCGCAAAGCAATGGCAAAAGGTAATTCGCAAATTCGTGAAGGCGAAAAGCTGATGGCACAAGCCAGAGAAGAAGCGCAGAAGCAACGTCAATCATTCCAATCAATGGCGAGCTCGTTAACGGGCACTCAAAATGGTAAGCGTGCTGCAGCACTTGTGGATAAATTAGATGACATTGCTGACGCTTGGGAAGATGCTGACGACAAGTACGTCGACGGTAAAGAACTTATCGAAGACGGTAATACTAATGTTGCTGAAGGCCAAAGTGAAACAGAGCAAGGTCAAGCACTTTTGACCAGCGGACGCTCTAGAATGCAGCAAGCTGAATCTAAGTATCAGCAACGAACTGGGCAAGGTTTGGTAGAGCAAATGCATTTAGAAGAGCAACCAAGCAACTTCTAATTAGCCGTTCAAAACGTATAGCTAACGCTATAGTCAAAACCGATATTGTTCATTCAATATCGGTTTTATTGTTTGTGATAGTTCTGATAGCTTTAAAAGCTTTAAGCGTTCGAAGACTCAGCTGTTAACTCAATGCGATTCGGTATTAATACTCATGCGCTATTCAAAATCTGCTTTTACTTCAAATACCCTAGCTTCACCTGTTATTGGATGCGTTAGCGCCAAATATTGGGCGTGTAAATGCAAACGGTTAGTAGCAACCCCGTATAAGTCATCGCCCACAATGGGCATATGCAGGCCATCGTGATGGGCACAATGCATGCGTAACTGATGCGTACGTCCGGTTTTAGGATATAAATACACTAAGGTGCGCAGCCCTTGTCGTTGATATACTTGCCAAAATGTTTCGGCATGTTTGCCGTGTTCATAACATACCAGCTGTTTTGGCCTATCGTCTAAATCGACCCGAAGTGGCAAGCTTATGTCGCCTTGATTGTTATCTGGGCTGCCTTCTATCAAGGCGATATAACGCTTAGTAATGCTGCGTTGAATAAATTGCTGCTGTAAGGCTTTGTTCGCCTCTTTGGTTAACGCTATCACCATCAAACCCGAGGTCGACATATCTAAGCGATGGACAATTAATGGGCCAGTGGCATCTGGGAACAGTTGCTGCATGCGGCTAAACACGCTGTCGGTGATATTTTTGCCCGGCACCGATAACAGTTCCGCTGGCTTGTTAATAATCACCAGCGCTTCATCTTGATAAATAATATCAATCTGTGAGTCTTTACCAGGGTTAACCAGTAAAGGGTCATCATCAACCTGCATGCCCGCTAACATATGGGTTAAAATGGGGCGGCATTTTCCATGGCAAGCAGGGTAGTAATTTTGGTGTTGTTTTATTTCGGACTTGGGTGATGAACCCCACCAAAACTCGGCCATTGCGATAGGCGTTAATTGATGGCTAAAGGCGTATTGTAATAACTTAGGCGCGGCGCACTCGCCTGCACCTGCCGGTGGTAGATGGTTAGGAGCATCGTTAAAAATAGTGTTTAAATCTCTCGCCTCGCCTAAGGTATTTAAAAACTGATATTGGGAAAAGAGTTTTTTTTGTAAGCTATTTGACAGCTGTTTGCGCTGATTTTTTAACTGTTTAATCTGTTGTTGCAAAGTACCAAGTTGTGATTGTGTTACCTCTATTTGTGCCTGCCATTGCTGCTTTAATGCATTAAGCTGATGTTTTTGCTGCACGCTTTGACGGCTTAATTCAATCGACAATGTTTTATGCTCATTGGTACTGATATGCGCTTGTAATAATGCTGTATCGGCTTGCTCTCGTTCTATTTTACGCTGTATACGGCTTGCAACAATTACCTTGCGTAATTGCTCCAGTTCAGTACTCGCTTGCTGTTGTTGCTCAGCAAATTGGGCGGTTAACGTCGCTAATAAAGGGTCGGCTTGATGTTGGTTTAGTTGCTGGTTTATGTGGTTGATTTGCTTATTTTCAGCGCTAAAAAAACTGTCTTGAGTCAGCATATCAAACACTGGCGGTACAAAGGGCGGCAAGATATTTTGATCGGCTAATTTACCAGAAAATGCGGCGAGAAAACCAAGTTGCCCTTGTGCATTGTTCACCACTAGCACACCAAACATTTTACCAATCACCATACCGCGATCGTTTTTGCTGTCTAAACCAAAGTTATGTTGCCAAGGATTCGGATTAAGTAACTCTTGTTGTAACTGCTCTGCGGCCTGTAAACATATTGGATGTGGTTGATAATAAAACGGAAAGGTAAACGACTCTGGCAAGCGGTGATCGGCAATACTGTCATTAAAAGGAATAAAACACGTATTGTTAACAGCCATTACACACACTCACAGCACCAAAGGGCGGCTATTTTACCTCGTAGCGGCTTGTGATGCATCTATAAGTGTTCTGCTGTTGGGCTCTTTTTGACAGAGAAAGATGCTAATACAGCCATTATAGAAAAAGGATGCCAATATTATTAGCATCCTTAATGAGTAATAGCTTGGCTATTTAACCTGATACCTAAACAATACCAGGTTATCTAGGATGACATTGCTTGACCAAATGAACGCTGCCCCCGCACCTGAAAATTGCTGTTGAAAATTCATATAGGCTTTTTTGTTATCTACGCCAATTTGTTGTTCAGTAAATTCAACCGATTTGGGCCAAGTGACGTATTCATTATTCGTTTGCCAATCTTGAGATATTTGCCAGTGAAGCGAATAAGCTTTGTCGTAGCTATCTCTACCTTCGGTGTCACAACGTTTAGTTAATCGTTGTTGGCCTTTTTCTGTGGCGCAACTTAAGTCATAAATGGGTGCAGTATAAAATGTTTGCGCTGACCAATCGGAGTTCGTTACTGTGCCATCGGAGAAGCTGGCAATTAAGCCGCCGTCGCCAGGATGATATTGTTTACCGCGATTATTCTCTGTTCCCAGTCCTGAGTTTTCTTCCCAATCGACGACTTTGATTGCAATGTCATAAGGCTTTTTGACTTTAAATCGGACGATATTGGAATTAAATGGCGTAAAAGGGATTGGATCAACGCCAATAAGCTTGCCATTAATAAACAGCTCAAAGTAATTATCGGCAAAAATATAACCGGTAATTATCTCGCCGTCTTGGTCTACTTCAATGACTGGTACTGACGATAAATCAACCTCGGCTAAAGATGCAGGAGTGACTCCAGAACATTCATTATAAAGGTCAGCAGTGAAATATTTTTCCTGGTATTGAAGCGCTGCAGGTACCGAAAATTCTTGGCCTTTATCAGTTTTTGTGCCAATAGGTGATTGACGCGACTGACCATTTTGGCAGCTAAATAAATTAGCTTTTGTTACCGTTGCCTGGCCTTCAATAACGTGTGCCGTACCGGTATAACCGAGTGGCACTGCGACTGTTGTAAAGCTGGCGAATATCAATAATGATAATGTTTTAAATTGCATTGGTTATTCCACTTGAATGCATTGTGTCCTCAATACTAGACATTCACCTTGAGAGCTTCAATAAAATACCCATAAGTTTACAATTAATTACGTTGGCGAAAGCATTTAATCTAAGAGGTTAGGGGGGAATTAGTGGTTTTTGGGATATTAAATTCAAGCGAATATGTTCGTCAATATCGCGTTAAAAAAGGTTTATTTACATAAAAATAGACCAAGTACGATGACTTGGCCTATTGAGTTGTTAGTACTTAGTTAACGATTACTTTGTCACTCTGTGCAAAGCACAAATCTTGTTACCATCTGGATCACGTAAATAAGCTAGGTATAAGTCAAATGCTGGTCCAGGTCGCACGCCTGGTGCATCTTCACACGCTGTGCCGCCATTGATTAAACCTGCAGCATGCCATGCATCTGCTAATGCTGGGGTTTCTGCAGCAAAACCAATCGTTGTACCATTACCATGGCATGCAGGCTCACCATTAATGGGTTTAGTGAGTAAGAAAATACCCGTTGGCGTCATGTAAATACAACGACCTTTTGGATCAATTTGTCCTGGTGCATGGCCTAATTCAGCTAAAATAGCATCGTAGAACTTCTTTGACGTTTCGATGTTATTGACACCAATCATAACGTGACTAAACATGGTAACTCTCCTTGAGTGAATTCAATTGAATTCGATGATTAATAATTTATCGCATATTTCTGTGGTAGATGTTGATTGCTAATTGTTGGTTGTTAATTATTGATGGCTAATGCTAACTGCTGCTATTAACTGTTTCATTTTTTGGTATTAGTAACTCGATAGTATGCTCAAGTAGCGCTTTATCGCCAACCTGTCCATGACCGGGTACGACTATTTTTACTTGAGGAAATTGGGCTTGTACCTTGGCGATAGTTAAGGGCCACTGCTGTAAGTCCGCTTCACCTGTGTAACCTAATGTGCTTGAGTTAAGCGATTTTATTAAACACCCACCAAATAAGATTTGCTGTGTCGGCAGCCATACCACTAGGTTGTCTTTGGTATGCCCTGCACCTAAGTCATACACTTCGACTAAATCCGTTTTCATAATGTATTGCATGCCTGTAAAAGTACTTTTAGCGGTAGTTTTATCATTTTCGGTTAAAATTTGTTGAGTCGTTTCGGACACTGTAGTCGTAATACCTTGGCGATTAAGGTAACCGATACCGCCAGCCCGATCTTGATGTGAATGGGTTGAAATACTGGCGACGGGGATAAAACCTTGCTGAGTTATCCAGTCAACTAATTTTTGGGTATCGTTGTCGGTCCACGGGGTATCAATAATAAATGCTTGTTTATCCTTAATCACTACAAGGCCGTTGGCTTCGACTAAACCGAAATTACTGACATTTTTATAGGAGTGATGTAAGTACACGCCATCGGCAAGCTTGGAAATACTTAATTGGCCTTCAAGGCTGGATGTTACTGATTGGATTGTTGTCGATGTGGGCTCTACTTCATGACTATAGCTAGGTAAGCTGAGCATAAAGGTCGCTAAGCATATAGTGCGCCATAAGCGGTGTAGATTACGGTTAATCATAACAGTGTCCATATTTTCCTGGGTAACAGGCGAGGAAATAAAAGCTAAAGTAGCCATGTTACACAGGTTTATCATGGGTTTTAGTTTGATAAACAGAAAATAATTTTGCTACGTTTACTTTGGCATTAAGTTTTGCCGCCAGTAAATACATACCTGCTAATTTACGATGAATAAAAATAGCATCTGTAGGTGGGGTATGCCATTCATTTTGTTGAGTACTCATTACTTTTCCTGCCTGGGTAATGCGTTTAGCTAAATTACTTTGGCCAAAATCGTATTCGCCATCAAAGCACAGTGGTTCGCAAGCTTGATAAAAGATATCAATAATTAATTGCTGCTGGGCAGGATCAATTGAATCTTGAAAAAAACCAATTTGTTTGGCTGCTAATGCCATTTGTGTTTTGTCTTGTTGTGCAGCCCCGAGCATCAGTTCTAGGTAGCCATTTGATAAAGTATCACTAATGGTTCGGGTAGCGCCAAAGTCGAACAAGACAATTTTTTGAGTGTCGGTTTGATACTGAAAATTGGCAAAATTGGGATCCGATTGAACTAATTTAAACTCAAATAACTCTTTAAAACATAAACCCATTAACGAGGTCGCTACCTGGTCACGCACCCCTTGCGGTGATTGCACTAATGACTCAATAGCCACGCCTTCAACAAACTGCATGGTTAAAATACTGTTATTGCTAAGTTGTTGATAAACCTTAGGCACAATAAAATGACTGTCGTCGCCCAGTTGTTGTTGATAAAGTGCAATTTGATCCGCTTCGAAATGATAGTCTGCCTCGTTGTGCAATTGTGCTTTAGCTTCAGCTAATAGGGTGTCCAGTTTAACATTTGCCGGAATAAGCCGAGAGACTTTTAATAAGGTGGCCACATTGTCGATATCGCTGTCGATGCTGTCTCTAATACCGGGATATTGAATCTTAATTGCCAGCTTTTCACCTGTGTCTAAATAGGCTAAATGCACTTGGCCAATAGAGGCTGCGGCAAAAGGGCGTAATTCAAATTGAGCAAATGGCGTAATCCAATCGCTGCCCCAGTGCTCAACTAATAGCTGAGTTAATTGTTTATGTGGCATGGCTTTAGCGCCTGAACGCAGTTTGGCTAATATTTCCGCTAACTCGGGAGGTACTAAATCGCCGGCGTCCATTGATAACATCTGGCCTACTTTCATCGCTGCGCCGCGCAGTTGTGAAAGTTTGTCGGCAACATGGCCAATGTTGGAGGGTGTCATCATCAGTTGTTGCATTGAGGGTGATTTACCTTGGCTTAACTGTTTTGCGCCTTCAAGCAGTACGTTACCCGCTAAGCGTGAAGCCAGTCCACCCATTTTTGATAATCGAGATAAACGGCTGGTTGGCACTTTGGCTTCATTATTTTTCATCAGTTCTCACTTTGTCGCAGCACTATTACCGTACTATATCGATTTTAGCCATTGTACGCTTTAGTTGATTATTTCGTTCACTATTAGTACAGATTTAAACATGGTTTGTCGCCTCAAGATTAGAATGATAATTATGTTATTCTATTGAAATAGAAATGATTGAACTCAGTAGTTAGGCCGAGTTATTGAACTAATACATTGAGCTAAGTCATTGAACTTGGATTCAGTCGACAATAGTTGATCAATCATAATAATAAAAAGGACTCTCGTTTGAGTATTATTGACCAATATTTGAGCCAAGCGGAATCGCTGTTTCAATCTAAAAATTATTCATCAGCCAGAATGTATGCACGTAAAGTGGTTAAGCGTGATGATAAACATGTCGGTGCCCTAGCTTTATTAGGCCATATTCATTTACAGCAGCAACAATATGCTGAAGCCGAACGCTGCTTTTCAAGTGCGGCCGCGGTTAATCCTGAGGTGATATCAGTATTAATGGGTTTACTGACTATTGCGGAGGTGAAACAAGACTTTTTCTTGTCGAAAACTTATTTAAAACAGTTGATTAAGCTGCAGTCGTTAGTTGGGAGATATCGTTATAAATTGGGGTTAGTCGCGACTAAAGTGGGCGATATGGCGTTAGCTGAGCAATGTTTTCAATGGTGCTTAGAACATGATTATGCAGAACCTGAAGTGCAGCTTAATTTAGGGCACATTTATAAAGCTAAAGGGGAGACTGAACGTGCAGCTGATTTTTATCAGCAGTATATTCAATTAAGCCCAAAACAAGTTGGCGTGGGTTACTGGAGCTTAGCCGATTTAAAACAATATCGATTTAGCGCTACGGATTTAGGATTACTACAAGATTTTACATTGGATGAGTCGCTGAGTAAGCAAAATCAGGCATTAGTTTATTTCGCCTTGTGTAAAGCCTATGAGCAAACTCAGCAAATCGATAAAGCATGTGAATCGATGTTATTGGCCAATGAGATTATGGCGGTTCACCGACCGTTTAAGCAGCCTTTATTTGCCCAAATTGTGTTGTCTTTGCTTGGACATACGCCGTCGCCGCATATTGATAGTTTGCCAACATCGAGTCAAACACCAGTGTTTATTGTTGGCATGCCGCGCTCTGGTACTACATTAGTTGAACAGATTTTAGCGTGTCACACCGAAGTTGGTGCTACCGATGAGTTACCGTTTATGGAGCGATTTGCGCTGCAAATGGACATGGCTGGCGGTTATCAATCGCGATTAAGCCAACTTTCTACTAATGAAATTATCCAATTCCGCCAACGTTATTTAGCCGAGGTGAATCACTATTTTACCGATTCACCAACTTATGTGATTGATAAAAATCCGAATAACTTTTTACATATTGGATTAATTAAAACCTTATTTCCTCACGCTAAAATTATTAATGTGGTGCGTAACACGGTCGACAATGGTTTGAGTGTGTTTAAGCAGTTTTTTAGTTTCGGTCACGATTATTCGTATTCGTTTGCAGGTATTAATAGTTATTGGCAACATTATTTAGACATTATGGCCCATTGGGACACACTGTATCCGAACGAGATTTTACATGTGTGTTTTGAACAACTGGTGCGAGAACCAGAGTCGCAAATTCAACGTATGCTGGACTATTGCGAGTTAACTACGCAGCCACAATGCTTTACTTTTTATGAGTCAGATCGTGCAGTATTAACACCAAGTGCGAGTCAGGTTAGGCAACCAATGAACCCTAAGGCTATTGGTCAGGCTGATAAGTATCAACCCTTTATTACTGGGGAAATTGCCGAGCTGGATGCGATAGCAAAAAAAGCCTCGCAGCAATTTTTTGGTTAACAAAATGGCGCCAATAAGGCGCCATTTTTATTCTAGCGAGATGATGACTTTTGTACTTTTTTGCACTTCTAGCATTTGCTCATTCGTAATACGCAATGCCAACTAAAGTGAGTGCTAGCTGACTTTACCGTGACAGGCTTTATAGCGTTCGCCGCTGCCGCACGGGCAAGGGCTGTTACGCGACTGTGGTGCTGAAAAAGTATTCGTACTTGCTGTGTTCGGCGCTTCAGTAGGTGTTTGATTTGTGCTTACCGCAGCTTTTACTGAACCTTTAGCTGTATTTTTAGTCGTTATGTTAGGCGCTGCTGCTGAACTATTGTTACCTTGGTGTTGATCACTTAGTTCGATATTCATACAGGCGACAATCACTAATTGTTCAAAGGCTTTTATCGCCGATCCTGAATGCATTAACTGTAACGATTTAGCGCACTGTAATGCTTTGATCATGGTTTGCTCTCGCAGTGCATGATAATGCGGCCAGCCCGCTTTAGTGCATTCAAATTGCAGCCATAACATCCGCCAATCGGCAACAAAGTCTGTTATTAATAACGAAAATGCATTCACATCAGCAACTAGATTTTCGGGGTTGTGTTTTACTTCAGCTAACAGCTCATTGGTTAAATATTCAATCTCTGCTGCAGGCATGATCACCGGGGCATTAAATTGCTCGGTGGTAATGTCGTGAGCTAAATTGGTTTGAAAGTCGATAGATTGGCATTTTAATGGTACTGACTGATTGTCCGCTATTGAGCGAGAGTGTTGAAAAACAGTGCGCCAAAATCGGCTAGAACCCGCAAGGTCTACCACTAAATGCACTCGATATTGGTCGCTGTTGTTTTCTACTTTGTGTAGCTTCCATGAGTCGAAAATCCAACATTCACCCGCGCCCATATGAACTTGTTTGTCGTGGCAAAAAAACTGCACTTGTTCAGTGGTGGTGATCGGAATATGTACCCGCACGCGTTTATACCAATGGTAATTAATGTCTGAATGCAAAGGGACTTGTGCACCAGGGGCTAAACGCATTAATCGTGAACGACTAAGTACTTCGCCAAATGAGGCTAATATTTGTTTGATATAAGGACTTTTCTCTAACGCCGATGTGGGCTTCATTGGTCCTTTAAAGTCATTATTAAAATCGCCGTTAACTGAAATTAATGGAATAGCTGAATTACCTTGAAAACCTTCATGATGAGTGACCCAGTCGGACTCGGAAATTTGCTCGACTTCTTTGACTAATTGGCTGACATCAAAGGTGTAAGGTAATTGATAAAACTCATGGGGTAACTTCATAATTTGGCTCTCTGCTGTTTAGCTTAACGCACCATGGCATTGTTTAAATCGTTTACCTGATCCACAAGGGCAGGGACTGTTACGCGGCACATTATTATAGATAGCATCTTTTGTTAATGGCTTTGTTAATGCTGTGGCCTGTGGTGTGATTAATGATGTTGCTGGCTCGGCAATATCATGGTGCTGCCATTGTGTGGCAAATAATGGCTGACCGTGTTGATGTAAATGGTGATTTACTTTGTTAAGTGTAGCGGCAATGCTAGGCCAAATTTGTGCGATATCATGATAGTTTTCGAGCCATTTATCGGCTTTGGGTGTTGAGATGGTGTAACGAGAATGCGGCAATGGTTGGCTACATAATTGTGCCAATGCTGAGTCAAACTCGGTAGCGGTAAATTGGCATAGTTTTTTAACTGTTTGCTCAGGTTGGGTAATTAACTGATCATAAGACAACATACACCAGCGAGAAGGGTCGATTTTTTGTAATGAATTAATTATCGCGTCATTAGCCTCTTGCCATTGAAATGCTGCTATAGATTGCAATGATTGCTGATTTAACTGTTGCCATTTTTCAGGCAATAACAGTGACCAGTTGCGTTTATCCCACCCTGGTAAGTTAGGGTAAGTGACAAACTTATTCGACCGCCAAGCCTGCATAATACTACTGATATTTTCTTTTGGTTCTCTGACGAGGTAGATAAATAACGCGTCGGGAAACAGCGCATTAAAAAAATCGACTCGTAAGCTATTCTTGGGGGTTTTCTCTAAAAAACGGATACTCGTGTCGCTATTTTTATCGGGCTGATTACCTTGGCTATCTTGCAGCGCATCGCTAAAACGTTGCAATAACTGCTGACGTAAATCATCATCAATATCCTGCTCGGTTAAAGCATTAGAGCTAAATTTACGGTAGGCAATATTCAGTTTAGGAATGGTTTCAATTAGCGCGTGGCTTTCTCCGCCAATAGTGAATATGGACTGACTTTTTGATAACACCTCGAACAACAGAGTACTGCCTGAGCGGGGCGCGGATAAAATAATAATGGGCCGATCAAATAGGTGCATAGCGGTATGATGTTATTGTTATAATTATTTCAACATCATACTCACACTGGCAACTTATGGCTACTTTATCAATTTCAGTAAGGCTTTAAAACGATCACCTTGGGCCACATGTTGCAGTTCAAACAGCAGTGATTCTACATTAGTGAGTTGGGCACCATCATTAAGCATCATCTGCACTCCTAGGACTTTATTGTCTGTCCCCCTTGATGAAACAGCATCGGCAACAAGATGTACTTGATAGTCATTGGCTAATAAGTCTTTGCAGGTTTGGTAAACGCAAACATGGGTTTCAATACCCGCTAAAATGACATTATTGCGCTTTAATGTTGTGAGCTGTTGTTTTACTTCGTCACAATGCCAGCCACTAAAGTGCTCTTTAGCAATCGGCTGAGTGGTTTGCGACAACAATGGTACGAGTTCATCGCTGGTGTGGCCTAATTTGTCGGGTAATTGTTCTAACCAAATAATCGGGATGTCAAATAGCTGTGCCCCTTGAATTAATACCGCAAGCTTTTGGTGTAATTGGGCTGATTGCTGCATAACTTGAGCAAGCTTGCCTTGTACGTCGACAATCATTAATACACTTTGTTCTGCTGTTATCATGGTCAGTTACTCGAATCAATTTAGTGAGCTTTTGAGTATTGGCTATTTTGACCATGGTTAAAATAGGCATTTAGTCTATTATGGCTATGTTAATTGTTATGATTGTTCATGCTGGAGTGTCAGGGATTGATATGAAAAAACGTATTGTTATTTGTGCCGATGGAACCTGGAATCGGCCCGAAAAAGATCTTGAAAAAGATCACGCCACGAACTTGCTTAAGCTTGCACGTTCGATAAAGCCGATTGCAGATGATGGTGTGCCACAACAGGTATTTTACGATTGGGGAATTGGTTCGTACTATGACTCAATGATGGGTGGCGCGACAGGGCGTGGCCTGCATAAAAATATTATGGATGCTTATCGCTATATCGTACAAAACTATTCACCTGGTGATGACATCTATCTATTCGGTTTTAGTCGCGGAGCCTACACCGTGCGTTGTTTGTGTGGCCTTATTAATAACTGCGGTATTGTGACTCGCCCAGATGCCAGGCTTATTCAACAAGCGTTTGACCACTATAAAATGAAAACTAAACCTTTCGCGCCAGAAGGTGATCGCTCGGTGGCATTTCGTCAGCAACATTCGCATCCATCGCGAGATGTGGCATTTGTTGGCGTGTGGGACACGGTAGGCGCAATGGGCATCCCGCTATCTTTTTTAGGCATGTTTGAAGATAAAGACGAATTTTATGACACCAAGCTAGGCCGTAATGTCAAAGTGGCGCGCCATGCTTTAGCCATTGATGAACATCGCAGTGATTTTGAACCGACGATTTGGCAACCTAGAACGGGTATTGATATTCAGCAAGTATGGTTTGTGGGCGCTCACAGTAATATTGGTGGTAGTGTTGCGCCCAATTCAGACGGTAGTACTTTGTCGGATATTGCATTGCAGTGGATGATTAACCAAGCAAAGGTATTTGATTTAACGGTAGAATTACATTTGTCGGATACATTATTGCCTAATCCTATGGCTGATATTGAACAGTCATATCGCAGTTTTTATCGGGTTAAAAAACGCTTTATACGCGATCTAGATCCTGAGCAAGCGCCGATATTATTACATCAATCGGTTAAAACTCGTTGGCTGAATGACAGTAATTATCGACCGAAAAATTTAGTAAATTACATTGATAACCATGGTTGGCCCGATAAACTGGTGCAATAATCTGTGTTAACACCATCATTAAATAACGAGTGTTAGCCACTAATAGCAGCCACTAATAGCAACCACCATTAGTCACCACTATTACTAACTACTATTAACCCCCACTTTGATTAAGGACAGTATTTTGCTACGTGTATTTTTAACGCTCATTACAGTGATTGGACTCTCGTCTGTATCACTCATTATACCCGCGGCTGAACAGACTGCTTCAGATTATTTACAAGATAAGCCACCAGCTAAGCGAATTATCGCCTTGTCACCCCATGGGGTTGAAATGCTGTTTGCTATTGGGGCAGGCGAGTCAATTGTGGCAACCACTGATTATGCTGACTATCCCGCAGCGGCTAAAAATATCCCCAGTATTGGTGGTTATTATGGTGTTCAGATAGAGCGAGTGATTGAGCTAAATCCAGATTTAATTGTGGTATGGCAAAGCGGTAATAAAATAGAGGACATTAATCAGTTACGCGATTTAGGCTTTAAGCTATTTAATAGCGACCCTAAAAGCTTAGCTGATGTCGCCACTGATATTGAACTGTTGGGTAAACTCACCGGACATTTGGCTAAAGCCAAGCAAGTGGCAGATGACTATCGTCAGCAGTTGGCTGATATTACGTTGCAAAACCAGATGAAGCCTGCGGTAAAAGTGTTTTATCAATTATGGTCAACACCGTTGATGACAGTTGCTAAAGGTAGTTGGATCCAAAATCTTATTGAAGTGTGTCATGGTGAAAATGTGTTTTATGATGCTGCCAGCGAATACCCACAAATTAGCATCGAAAATGTGTTACTAACTGGCGCTGAAGTGATTTTACAAAGCCAAGATGAAGGCAATATTCTTGGTATCAATTGGGCCGATTGGCCTGAGCTGCCCGCGGTGAAAAACCACCATATATATCAGTTTGATGCAGATTTACTGCACCGTGCAACCCCAAGAGCTATTTTAGGTGTTAATGCCGTTTGTGAGGCGTTGGATAAAGTAAGAAATTAAATAATAAGTCGTATTTTGAGAGGGGGCGGCTTGTAATGTTTATTCAAATCTATCTTTTTCAATTCAGTATCCAAATGTTGAACAATGCCTTGTACCTGTTTTTGTTGCATATTCTGTAATGATTAATGTAATGTTGCTAAGTTGTTGTGATTTATATTGGTGTAAGTTCAGTGTAAATGGGGCTTGAAAAAAGATCTAACAAAAATAGCATAGGACGATTTCCTCTACGCTGCGTTATGTTTAAATACAAGTAACACTTATCGATTTTAAAAGGATTAAGTAAATGGATTTTATAGATAAAACGTTGGCAAGTGACAATTATATGTTTATGGCGGCGTTAGTGATAGGAGGACTTATTCTTTGGTTTCTCCCTGCACTTCTTTCGTTAATCTTTAATAGAAAACACTTCAAATACATTCTATTGGCTTGTATCCCTGCTGGTCTGTCTTTTATCGCTTGGGGCGGGGTGATGGTGTGGGCCACAACGGGTAAAGTCTTTGGTAAATATGCTAACAAAATCAAAGAAGAAACTTAAAAAATAATATGTCTATTAAAAACGGTTGAGTTAGTTTTTATGACTTACGGTTTCTAACGAATGATGCTTTGATGACACCTGACCTGAGGAAACCAACGGCATGGAAAGTCTAGATAATATAAAAGTACTAACACGTGGAGAATCCGCAATCATTGCTGGAGTTTGCTCGGGTATTGCAGAATATTATAATTTGCGAAAAAACAGCATCAGGTTAGCATTTTTGTTAACTAGCCTATTTTTTGCCATTCCAGTATTCGCTTATGTTGTTTTATGGTTAGTGTTACCCAAATACCCGACGACAGAAGCGATGGCTCGAGACTTACGGCGAAAGAAACGGCAACGAAAATAAGGTACTTTGTCTTTGAATGATGCTGGAGACAGATGTTGTCTCAAACGGTATTCAAATGATGGGTGGGGAAGTATTACCGTGAGTTTGAGCACTGTTTCTTATGGCCTGCGGCCACACCAGAATGTTCAAACTTCGTTTGAAATAAGATCGCAAGGTTCCACCCTACACGAGTTAAATACTGCGTCATTTCGGCAATGCTTTGAGCCGGAATCTAGGTGTTTATTTTGCTTTGTACTTTTTGTACTTTATGGCCTGCGGCCACTAACGTCGTGGCGCTTCACCCACACCAGACCAAGAGGAAACCAACGGCTGTTCCCTCTTGGATCTCCCAGCCGCCACATCAAAATTATCTGAAAAGCGATAATTTCGCGACGTGGTTGAATCTAGCTTTTTACTGCGTTTGTAACCGTCTTCGGCCTTATTCGAAAATGCTAACGCTTCAGATGGGGCGTCCCTTCCCCTCTAAAGCTAGCTGGCCGTCCATGGCCAGCTCACGTCATTTTCTTCAACGGCCTCAAGTCCAGAGTTGAATTTGGACATTTTAAAACTAAAATCACCACAGAGTTTGGTGCTGTCGAAGCATTGCCTACTTAACTGTTAACTCCAAACGACTACAAGGCGCTGTAAACAGCCAGCGCAGGCTGTGCGCGTAAGCATTCATTCCTGAAAAGCCCCCATCTTCCTTATACTTGATTCATATCAAGTTTTTCTTCTGTGCCGAATTTCGAAAATGATTATTAAACCACTCATTTAACGCTAACTTTTAACTATACAGATAAAAATTGATGCATTTTGTACATCGAGCAGAACTATCGCCAAAGTAATGAAAACAAGTTATGTTACTTGTTCAAATAATGGGTGGCTTAGTTTTAGGCTGTAGATGTATTTTATTGGATAAATGTTACATGCTTGAAAACAATACATTTTCTGTGGGTATGAATAGTGATTTTAATGCAACTGTCGGCAACAACGGTAGTGGTGTTCCTATGGGAGAGGCGCGATCTAACATTGATTATGCTATAGGTTTTTCTAGTGCTGCATTAGAGCTCATTGAAGTTGCACTGACAAGCCAAAAGCTCGAAAACTGTGTTGATTACTTAGTTTACCCAATTTGTTTCAACATGAGACATGCCGTTGAGTTACAGCTCAAAAAGGTATGGAAAGACTTATCGATACTAGCTGAATATCGAAAGGTAAGGTTAACTGAGCATAAAAATGGAAAAATCAAAGCTTCTCCATTTTTACGAGGTAAAATTAAACCGTTTCCTGATCTTGACGAAGCTTCAACCCATGACCTTCGGATAATTTGGAATCTGGTTGAAGAGTATGCCCCTTTGATTGATACTAGGTTTGTCAAATTGATAGGCTTACTTACGCCTTTTATTAATGATATAGCCGAAATGGACTCAACTGGGCAGACATTTAGGTATCCCGCTAGTAATGAAAGCCAAGTACATCTAGATGATACTCCTATTATTAACATTGAGATTTTAAAGGTTAGGTTTGCTAATCTTGTAGAGGTTCTAAAGCTTCTCGAAAAAGTTAGCAAAGAAATGATTTACGAATACAGTTGGTCAGAGATCACTAACAGCCTATCCCACTTTGATATTATTCAAGCAACTTACCACGCAGCGAATTTCCTGGGTGATGAAACTCCTTATTATAAGGGGGCAAAGGTTAGTACACTCAAAGAATTTAATATAAGTAGTAATGAATACTCTCAACTCATCAAAATCTCAGCGAAAGACAAAACCATAAATCATATCTTGAATATTGATAATCAACCAAAACACCTTGATTTGAAATCACTTGTCACTTTCTTTGATATACTGGACAAAGTGTATCCGATGACTGACTACGTTGAGAAATACACTCGTTCCTCTTATTCAATTTTTGATTTTCGTACAGCTTTTGGAGTAGAAGCAATTAAAAAAATGCATGAAAAGCGGCAAGCGATTGAAGAGATTTCTAAAAAGTTAACATTACATCAAATTGCTGAAATTTATTCACTCTATGATTTTCATAAACAACCTTGCTATATAGGAATCTTTGAGAGTGAGCTTAAGCGAAATATCGATGAGTTAGAGGTCTATCAGGCACGCTCACACACCGCAGAAATTCATGATTTTATAAAATATTTTCTCGAGAAAACTAATCTAATTAATGGTGTTTTAACTAGCATGTGGACACTTAATATGAAGCCATTGGTCAAAGAGCTAATCGAAAATTATAACCTCGCTAGCGTACCGTGGTATGACAAACTTATAAGAGGCGAAGTCCGTAACGGACTAACGGAGTACCATTGGTTCGAGTCTAAAATAGCGATGCTTCAAAAACTTACAGAAAAATCCAACCAGTCTATTGAATTATTACGCCTGTTAGATTAGTGCTATGTTGCAAAGGGGCTAGACTTTGCGGTTGCCTATCAATAAATTGCCATATTTTTCCTAATCCACACGATTCGAGTTAAAGCAAAACTATAACGAGTTCTCCCTCAACTTGAAATGCCAAAATTCAACTCTGAACTTGAGGCCGTTGAAGAAAATGACGTGAGCCCAGGCATGGATGTCTGGCTAGCTTTGGAGGGGAAGGGACGCCCCATCTGAAGCGTTAGCATTTTCGAATAAGGCCGCAGAACACTCAGAGGAAGTTAAAAGCTGGATTTGACCACGTCGCGAAATTATCGCAGCTATCGTTTAGTAACAAGAATGATAATTTTGATATGGCGGCTGGGCCAATTCTTTTATAAAGAGTAAAGAGGGAACAGCCGTTGGTTTCCTCTTGGTCTGGTGTGGGCGAAGCGCCACGACGTTAGTGGCCGCAGGTCATAAAGTACATAAGTACAAAGCAAAAATAACACCTGGATTCCGGCTTAAAAGCATTGCCGGAATGACGCCGTATTAGGCCGGTGCAGGGTGGAACCTTGCGATCTTAAGCGTTAGTGGCCGCAGGCCATAGAAGTTACATAAGTACAAAGCAAAACAAAGTGTCCGCTCGGACACTTCCTCAATAACCGGACAGTATTTAAGCCTGTCCGCGGACACTTTTAGGGTGTTCGATTATCACTTTAAATCATTATCATTATGAAAAATAACAATAAATAACTATTGGCATGGCTTGTGCTTTATCTTGGTATAAATGTGAAGCGGTGGTTGCGGTCAGCGCGTTACCTAAGGACTTGAGATGATTAAAGACACAAGTAGCCAAGATACTGTTATTGCGCCTAAGTTAGGCCGTAAATTGCGCTTACCCTTGATGATAGGTTGTGGTGCCATTTTGATGAGCGCGTTAGTGTGGGCAAGTTTTAGTCACGACAGTTCGGTGCGGTCGATTGATGGCGCAGATTTGCGCTTGGCAACGCTTACCCGTGGCACTTTGGTACGTGATATAGCCACTACCGGTAAAATTGTTGCGGCCAATGCGCCCATTTTATATAGCACGGAAGAAGGAGTGGTGACGCTATTAAGTCAACCTGGTGATGAAGTTGAACTTGGGCAAGTAGTGGCGAAGGTTGAAAGCCCACGTTTGCAAAGTGAATTGCAACAACAGCAGTCGTTGCTTGAAGGCATGCAAGGTAATTTAGAGCGCGCCAAGTTAGATGCCCGCCGTGAGCAACTGCGTGTTAGCCAGATTTTAGACATGGCGAAAGTCGATTTAGAAGCGGCTGATCGTGAAAGCCGTCGTGGCGATCAACTGATTGAGTCGAGTTTGATCAGCATAATCGATTATGAAAAAAGCAAGGATGATTTACACAAAGCCAAATTATTGCATAAACATGCTCAACAAGAAGTTGAGCTTATGCGCGACACCCTCAGTTTTGAAATTAAAAACCGTAACCTTGAAGTGCAACGCCAAGCGTTAGTAGTGAGAGAGTTAACCCGCCAAGCCAATGCCTTGAGCATTATCGCGCCGGTTAGCGGCATTATTGGTAACTGGCTGGTGGAACAAAAAGCCCGTATTGCCGCCAGTCAGCCAATATTAACTGTGGTCGATTTAAGTGCCTTTGAAGCCGAGTTAGCCGTGCCAGAGTCTTATGCCGATGAGTTAGGTTTAGGGATGGATGTTGAGCTGAGTTTTGGCAACCTGAATGTGGTTGGGCAGTTGTCGTCTATTTCACCCGAAGTTAGAAACCGCGAAGTGACTGCAAGGGTGCGTTTTGCTGACAGTAACACTTTATCGTTACGCCAAAATCAGCGTTTGTCTGCCCGAGTGTTACTGGAAAACAGACCCAATGTATTGATAGTGAAACGCGGTGATTTTCTCAATATGGGCGGCGAAGTAGCGTATCAAGTGAATGACGCTGTCGCTCATAAAAAAGTCGTTAAATTGGGCGCACGCAGTATGAGCCAAGTTGAAGTGCTTGAAGGTGGTGAAGCAGGTGACGTATGGGTAATATCCGGTACCGAAACCTTTAAAAATGATCCAACAATTCAAATCCGATAGCTAAGTCGATAAACAAGCAAATAACCAAACACTCAACTGAGTAAGGACATTCTATGACTTTTATTCAACGCAGACAGCTTATCGGGCTAGGCGCTTTATTTATTCTCGCAATAGCGGTGAGTTATCGCATTGATAATCATACAGATTGGTTATCGGTTAGTTTGCAGTTAATTGACATGAGTAGCCAGGTCTCGAATCGATTAAGAGATATTAGTCCTACCGTTAGTTTGCATATTGATATTAGCGACATGGTCAACATTAAGCTGCTGTTTTAGCCATGACTAATACTAACGATACTGACGCCAATTGCATTAAAAACAAAAGTATTTAGAACAACTGTATTCAGATTAGCAAGATTGACATTATCAGCCCTAAGCGCTGGGATGCGACAACCGAATTAACCAAGGAAGCCATTATGTTATCCATGAAAAATATCAG
The DNA here is from genome assembly GCF_003855395.1 of Shewanella livingstonensis. Classification (NCBI taxonomy): domain Bacteria; kingdom Pseudomonadati; phylum Pseudomonadota; class Gammaproteobacteria; order Alteromonadales; family Shewanellaceae; genus Shewanella; species Shewanella livingstonensis. The sequence continues at coordinate 1,426,221 of NZ_CP034015.1, forward strand.
TAAAGTATTCAAAACTGACTTAGTTGAAACCCATGCGCTACGCGACTTTAACCTTGAAGTGAAAGAAGGTGAATTTGTCGCGGTGACAGGTCCGTCTGGTTCAGGTAAAACCACCTTTTTGAATATTGCAGGTCTGCTTGAAGGCTTTAGTTCGGGCGAATACAGTCTTGATGGCGTTAATGTGTCGAATTTAAGTGATAACAAAAGTGCTAAAGTCCGTAATGAAAAAATTGGCTTTATCTTTCAAGGGTTCAACCTTATTCCCGACCTTAATTTAGCCGAAAACGTCGAAGTGCCGCTGCGTTATCGCGGTATGAATGCCAGCGAGCGTAAGCGCCGAGTCGAATCCGCATTAGAACAAGTCGGGTTAGGCGCGCGGATGAAACACTTACCGACACAATTGTCTGGCGGACAACAGCAACGTGTCGCCATTGCACGTGCGCTAGCAGGCGAACCGCGATTTTTACTTGCCGATGAACCCACTGGTAATTTAGACAGCTTAATGGCGCGCCAGGTGATGGAGCTTTTAGAGAATATTAATCAACAAGGCACCACCATTATTATGGTGACCCATGACTCAGAGCTTGCGCGTCGGGCCCAGCGCAATATTCAAATTGTTGATGGTCAAGTATGTGATTTTTCGATGTACCAACCAGCGGCTACCGGCACTCGCTAAGGGGAACACTATGTTTTTTTACTATTGTGATTTAGCGTGGCGAAGTATCCGTAAAACGCCGATGTTATCTATGCTAATGGTGTTGGCGATTTCGATTGGTATCGGCATTACCATTACGACCTTAAATGTGTATAAAACCATGTCTTACAATCCGGCTGGCGATCGCAGTGAGGTGATTAACTCAGTGCAGCTATGGAGCCAAGGCTTGGATACTTGGGATGAGTTTATTGCCAATATCACTTATACCGATGCGATGAATTTGCGTAATAACGATGAGTTGAGCCTTAAAGCGGCGACTTATCGTACTGGTTTAGCGTTGCAATCTGACAATCCAAAAATTGAACCTGTATTACAAAGTGTGCGGGTGACCGACAGTGACTTTTTTAGGATTTTTTCAGTGCCATTTTTATACGGCAGCTATTGGGATGCTAACGTTGATTTACGCCCCGCCTACCAAGTGGTGATTAGCCAGAAATTGAATCTACGCTTTTTTGACGGGAAAAATAGTGTCGGTAAAACGGTATTTTTAGACCGAAAACCGTATCAGATTGTCGGGATAATTGATGACTGGAATCCACAGCCTAAATACTACGACCCACTCAATGGTGCGTTTAATGATGCCGAAGAAATATTCATTCCATTTTCACTAACCGGCCAGGAAGAGTTTGATGTTTGGGGCAATACCAGCGGTTGGAAATTTGAAACCATGATTACTTACAACGACCGACTAGCGTCAGAAAAAGTATGGATTCAATTTTGGACTGAATTGAATAGTGAAGATGAAAGACAGAGTCTTCAAGGTTGGTTAACCCGCTATGTGGAGCAGCAAAGAGCGATCGGCCGCTTTACTGATACGGCTAAAACCCCTAGTGAGTCAGTACAAATTAGCGATATCGATAAATGGCTTGAAGATAACGATGTAGTGCCAAAAGATAACAAAATATTAGTTGGCTTAAGCTTGTTGTTTTTAAGTGTGTGTTTGGTCAATATTCTCGGGTTATTGCTGACCAAGTTTTTGAAGCGCGCGCCAGAAGTGGGTGTTCGCCGTGCAATTGGTGCCAGTCGTGGACAGATTTTTAGTCAGTACATGGTTGAAGTGGGCATGATTGGTTTTATCGGTGGTGTAGTGGGGTTGTTATGGGCTTGGGGATCGTTAACGGCGCTGCACAGCTATTTTTCAATGGACCAAAGTGTTACTGGGCTTGATGCCAGTATGTGGATTATTACGCCATTAATTGCTATTTCTACCGCTGTATTGGCTGGAGTTTACCCTGCTTGGGTGGTGTGCCGCACTAAACCCAGTGTGTATTTAAAAGCTCAATAACGGATTAAACAAGGACATCACCATGTTACATATCAAACCGATTTTATCCAGTTTAATGCGCAGTAAAAGTGCGCCGATTTTATTGTTATTGCAGATCATTTTGTCGGTTGCGATAGTCGCCAATGCCAGTTTTATTATTAACGAGCGTTTGTCGTTAATGCAGCGAGAATCTGGCTATGCTGAAGATCAAATACTCACCTTTAGTGTTTATAACTTCGACCCTGCAGTTGATAACATCAAACAAAATCAGGTTGATCAACAGATTTTACGTTCGCTGCCTAATGTTATCGACGCCAGTTCGAGTAATATGTTGCCGTTAAGCGACAGTGGTTGGATGGACCGTTATGTTGATGGGCCTAATCCTGATACGGCTAAAAGTACCCCTGGATTTGCTTTTTACTTGGGCAATGAACATTTATTGAATGTTATGGGCGCAAAACTGATTGCCGGACGTAATTTTACCGCCGACGAAATAAATACCAACTTAGATGACAGTGGCATGATGGCGATAGTGTCGCAGCCCTTAGCCAAAGCCTTTTGGGGTGAAGAGTCACCGCTGGGTAAAACCATGTATCAAGGCGAACAAACAGTTACTATTATTGGTGTGGTTGATAAGCTACAAGGAGCTTGGGTTGATAATGAAAATTTTGAATACAGTGTGATCCAAAATATCGATTTTGGCGGTAACAGCAGTAACAAATCATATATGGTACGGGCATTACCGGAACATATTCCTGCTTTAGAGGAAGCGATCCGTAAAGCGCTGCATGCTGAAAACCCCAATCGGGTGTTTGATAACTTTCAAACCTTGACCGAGTTAAGAAATCTTACCTACAGTAATCACCGTTTAATGGCGACGGTATTGAGTATTATGGTGGTGTTATTGCTACTTATTACCGCGCTAGGATTAACCGGTATGGTGATGTTTAATATTCAACGCCGCACCAAACAAATAGGCACACGTAGAGCACTAGGAGCGCGCAAGCGCGATATTATTCAATACTTTATGGTCGAAAACTATTTGATATGTATCGTCGGTGGCGTGATTGGTGGCATGTTGGCATTAGTCTTGGGCCAGCAATTAATGTCGCTGTATAGCTTACCTATGGTGCCAGTGATTTATCCTATTGCGTCCGTTATTGGCTTACTGGTAGTGACAACGCTAGCGGTAATCGTGCCGGCCGCTAAAGCCGCGAATATTTCACCCGCCATGGCAACTCGCAGTGTGTAATCTGCTTAAATGCGGCGTTAGCACTTAACAATAGTGTGACAATGACTACTTCTGTCATGCTATTGTTAATGATTTCATCGTATAAACATGCTGTTGTGTAAACATATTTTTGTATAGCAATAACCTAATTGGACTAAAACATACTCTAATGGATAATATTTTAATTGTTGATGACAATCACGCCATTTGCCAAGCGCTTGCGTTAATGATTGAACTGCATGGTTATCAGGCAATTTTTTGTCACACGCCTGAAGCGGCTGTTGAGATTGTTACTAACAAAGAGATCAGCTTGGTGATCCAAGACATGAACTTTAGCCGCGACACCACCTCGGGTGAAGAGGGCAAGCAACTGTTTTACGCATTGCGTCAGTTACAGCCCAATTTACCGATTATTTTAATGACAGCATGGACCCAGTTAGAAACCGCAGTCGAGTTAGTTAAAGCTGGGGCAGCTGATTACATGGGTAAACCGTGGGATGACGCTAAGTTGTTGAACAGCATTAGCAACCTATTATCTATCTATCGACTTTCCCAACAAAACAACCAATTAACGCGTATCGACAGTGAACGCATGTCGGCCATTAATGACGCCGATTTATGTGGTTTAATTTTTGGTAGTGGGGCAATGCAGCGTTGTGTCGATTTAGCCTTACAAGTGGCACGCTCTGATGTGTCGGTGATGATCACCGGCCCAAATGGCGCGGGTAAAGACAAAATAGCCGACATTTTACAGGCTAACTCCCCGCTTAAAGATAAACCTTTTATTAAGGTCAACATTGGGGCGTTACCAATGGACTTATTAGAAGCAGAGCTGTTTGGTGCAGAAGCCGGCGCATTTACTGGCGCCAATAAAACCCGCATGGGCCGATTTGAAGCCGCCGATGGGGGCACATTATTTTTAGACGAGATTGGTAATTTGCCATTGTCTGGCCAGGTAAAACTATTGCGGGTATTGCAAACCGGTGAGTTTGAACGCTTAGGCAGCCATCAAACCCGTAAAGTGAACGTGCGGGTGATTAGTGCAACCAATGCCGATCTTGCCGATGACATTGTTCATGGGCGTTTTCGTGAAGATTTATTTTATCGCTTAAATGTCATTGAGCTAGCCATATCACCATTGAATCAACGCCAGGACGATATTTTACCGTTAGTGAAACACTTTATTGGTGCCAATTTTAGCCTTGATAAGTCGACCCAGCAGGCGTTAATTAATCATAGTTGGTCGGGTAATGTGCGTGAATTAGAAAATGCCTGCAAAAGGGCGGCGCTGTTAGCTAAGTCACCACAATTAACCATTGATGACTTTGGCTTGATGGCGATAGCTAATGGCGGCGCAGCTACCCAGCATGCGCTTGTTGTTGAACATCAACTTGGTCAACAAGAACGGGGCATTGATGATACTCAGTCGATTTGCGAACCGGATAAGCAACAGCTAGAAGACGCCTTAGTGCAATACAATGGTGTCATTGCCAGAGTAGCAAAATCCTTTGGCTTAAGCCGACAAGCCCTTTATCGCCGTATGGAGAAATATGGCCTTAAGGTAACTAAATAATGATGTTATCACTGCGCACTAAACTGCTGTTCAGTAACATGTTGAGCTGCCTTTTGGGGGCGATGTCAGGGGCTTTAGTGTGGCTTACATTGGGTGATGACACCTTATGGTTGGCTATTATTGTGATGCTGGCGGTGTGTTATTTTTGCAGTATGTGGCTAACAAGACGGTTAAGTGAAAGTCTGCAAGCACTGGAAATCGGTCTACTTAACTTTAAAGATAATGATTTTAGTGTGTCGCTGCATCCCTACGGCGAACCACAATTAGATGCGCTAGTGAGCTTATATAACCAAGCGTCGGCAAAATTGCGTAGTGAGCGACAGTTTATTTATCAGCGCGAGTTAATGCTCGATAAGGTGATTCAGAACTCACCTAATGTCATGCTATTGATTGATGATAATCAGCGGGTTATTTATGCCAATGGTGCTGCAAGGCATTTGTTTAATCACGGCGTAAAAGTGGAAGGTATGTTGTTGCCTGAGCTGATAGTGATGTTGCCAGAAGCACTTAAAACCGCGTTAAACAGTGAGCAAGAAGGGCTGTTTTCGATGGGTGGTAACGCTAATCATGCTCATCATAATGGGAGTGGGAATGGCAGTACCGATAATAGTTCTAGAGAACATAATGTTGATACCATTGCTGATGATGGCGATATTGAAACCTGGCATATCTCTCGTGGCCGCTTTACTCAAAACAATCAGCAGCACCATTTAATTTTGCTTAAACAGCTCACCAAAGAACTTAACCGCCAAGAAGTGGCTGTGTGGAAAAAGGTGATTCGAATTATCAGCCACGAGCTTAATAACTCGGTCGCACCCATTGCTTCTATGGTCAACTCCGGTAAGTTTTTAACTCAACACTTAGACGACAGCAAGCTACAATTGATTTTTGATACCATCGAAAATCGCACCACACACCTGAGTCTATTTATCTCTCATTATGCCCAGTTTGCTAAATTGCCGTTGCCACAAAAAGCCTTGATTGATTGGACTAAGATGACCCAGCAATTAGCGCAGCAATATCCCTTTAAGGTGTTATCACCTTTACCGCAAACGCCAATAAAACTTGATGCGGTGCAGTTAGAACAAGTACTGATTAACTTACTTAAAAATGCCCATGAGTCAGGTGCAAGTGCTGAAAGTGTCGCGCTAATTTTTGAGGAAATAACTCATCCGGTTGTTGGCTTATTGATTAAAGTGGAAGATAAAGGGAGTGGCATGTCTAGCGAAGTGTTATCACAAGCTTTGTTGCCTTTTTATTCGACCAAGCAATCTGGCACTGGCATAGGTTTACCATTATGCCGCGAAATTATCGAAGCGCACGGTGGCCGAATTAGCATGCAAAACCGCGTAGAGGGTGGCTTAAGCGTCAAAGTATGGTTGCCTGTACAGCAGGGCTAACATTTGATTTATCAGGCTTAACTGTGACGGTTAACTGTGCGTTTATATAAAAGTTTGATAAATCATAATAATGTCTGATTATTGATAATAACGTTTGATCATTTAGAGCAATATTTTCCAAGTGAGTTGAAGCCGTAAAACGTTTTTACCCCAAGGTTTGTTTAGAGATATGGCCTGCGGCCATCAACGTCGTGGCGCTTCACCCACACCAGACCAAGAGGAAACCAACGGCTGTTCCCTCTTGAATCTCCCAGCCGCCACATCAAAATTATCTGAAAAGCGATAATTTCGCGACGTGGTTGAATCCAGCTTTTGACCGCGTGTCGGTGTTCTTCGGCCTTATTCGAAAATGCTACCGCTTCAGATGGGGCGTCCCTTCCCCTCTAAAGCTAGCTGGCCGTCCATGGCCAGCTCACGTCATTTTCTTCAACGGCCTCAAGTCCAGAGTTGAATTTGGACTGTTGCAAGCAATAAATGTAAGTCATTTATGCCCCTTTATGCTTTACTAAAGATTAGTCGTATTGTTAAGTAACAAGGCTGTTAACTTACTTTTACTAATACACAATAGTACGAACCGAAGTGGTCAAGTAAAAATGGCCATGGTTTTAGAGTCATTCCAATATAAACGTTCTGACTTATTTGGCGTTAATCCACCATTATATTGATGGGGTCAAGTTTCACCGTAATATCCCACTCAAAAACAGCCCTGAAAGGGCTGAGGTTTGCATAATTCTCATTGTGCGAAGTTATTTCAAAACAGATCAAATAACAGTAGAAATCAATCTAAATATAGACATAAGTTTTTGAATGCTGCTTATTTTAGCGATCAAAAACTTCTGATTTATCGCATAAATAAACATCAATGATGAAAAACACTATATAAATTGGGGTCTAGGGTTAGCCGTTACTAACCCTGGCCTTTATCCTCAACTTATCCACAAGAAGTTAATGAAATTGTGGCTTGCAAATCAGCTCAAACCTCACTATCTTGTATCTCGAAGGTTAATCTTATCTATATGTTGTGTTTGTATTTTTTAGGAAGGTTAGCAATTCAAGCAAGAAAAGGGGTGTAGAAAGTATCGCCTAGGAACGATACTTTCTACATTAATAAGTTAACACTGGCGCATTTACTTATTGGGTACTTAGAAAGTTCAACGGTAATCCGTTGAAACCAATATATGTTAAGTCAGTATTCGATGGCAAGCATATCAAAAAATAAATGTGCCTCCGATATTAATAAGGAGGCCAAATGTACAAACGTAATATAGTTCAAGTCACTGTTAATATAACGATTATCAGTAACTATAAACTTAAACGATATTCATTGTTTACAATGATTTTAAGTCTTTATCATTTAGTTAGCTTCATATCTACGATAATGTAACTTATATGTAAAAACGTCTCACATCGAGACGTTTTTTTTTCGAGATTTTTAAGAGGCTTGCCCTTTAATGCTAAGCGTCTTTGTAGGGGAGTTCTTTTACCCTGAGCCTGACGAATACCCATAAAATAATGAATAAAAATAACAAGATAGGTTGAAATCTGAGGAGCATTCATGGCATTTTGAAATCAAATTTATCGCCAAACAAAAATAGCCACGAGTAAATGCAATGAATGCAAAACAGGTTTTATCAAAATGACTCTCACTTGTCACCTGTTAATGCACAAAACTAATTTAGTGGGGTCAGGTAAAACTTTTATAAAAATGGTTCAAAACTTGCCACTTAAGCTAACATCTGTCCATAAATGAGTTAAATGCCTCAGCTTGAAATGCCAAAATTCAACTCTGAACTTGAGGCCGTTGAAGAAAATGACGTGAGCTAGCCATGGATGGCGAGCTAGCTTTGGAGGGGAAGGGACGCCCCATCTGAAGCGTTAGCATTTTCGAATAAGGCCGAAGAACACACTGACGAAGTTAAAAGCTGGATTCAACCACGTCGCGAAATTATCGCTGTTCAGATAATTTTGATGTGGCGGCTGGGAGTTCCAAGAGGGAACAGCCGTTGGTTTCCTCTTGGTCTGGTGTGGGCGAAGCGCCACGACGTTAGTGGCCGCAGGCCATAAAAAAAGGACAAACACCTGGATTCCGGCTCAAAACATTGCCGGAATGACAAAGTATTTGGCCCGTGCAGGGTAGAACCTTGCGATCTAAAGCATTCGTGGCGCAGGCCATAAATAAAGAAGCACAAAAGTACAAACACCTGGATCCAGGCTCAAAAGCACTGCTGGGACGACGAGAAGGTAGTTATCAAGCACGTCCAGAAATGAGTTAACGTAAATTAGCTACTTACTCACTACAGCTCGAATTAAACCCTGTTGAAACCAGGCTTGCAGGGTTTGTAATACCATCATTGGTGCATGCTGCTCATCATGCCATTCCAGCATTTGCTCGCACTGGCTGGCAAAGTCATTGCCCTGAATAAACCCCAGTAGTAATGCATGTTGTGCAGCCGATAATGAGGCAAACTCAGTTAGGCGTGATTGACCGCGCCATAGTAACCATGCCCGAGGCGATAAATAGTCTGGTTCTGGCGGCGCTGTATCCACTTTTAATGCTTGCCAAGCTTCCACGGCATTACTATGGCAAGTAAACACTTGCACGCTAGGATGAAAGCGTAAACAACAGCTTGGCCATTGTTCGGGTGGCACTGCTTGTAAGTCGTTAAAGCTTGCACGCGAGCTGTCTGCAGCATCAAAGGCATTTAGCAGGCGGCGTTCAAATCTGGCTAAATCAGCAATGATTGGATGCTGTTTAAAAAAGTCATCTTGTTGCAAAAATTCTGGCAGAGCATCACAAAATTGGCGCAATGATTTATTGCTAGAAGGATGTGCGCGGGTATAGTCCGCAGCCATTTTGTCGAACAGATCATCACCTAAATACAGCCCTAGAATTTGATGATCAGTTTCGATGGTTTCTTTTAAACGAATTCGATAAGCGTTGGCATAAATAGCAAGGCGAATATCAGCGCTAATCCCAGCTTGGTCGGAGACATTGTGTTGCATCGCCGCTTGACGTTGGCTGTGGTTATCACTTGTCTCTTCAGAGAGTAAATATTGCATAAATTGTTGTTGAATTTCAGCTAAACGGCTCATGTTTACCCCCTGATCCTTTGCGCAGTAGCGTGGTGGCTGCATGCAGACGCTGGCTTACCTTTAGGGTTCAGAGTACTTGAGCCAAAACGTGAGCGGGCTAATGCTGGATGCTCGGGTAAGGTTAACTGTGCAATATGTTTTGCTTCAAGTAATTCATTATATAACGCCGGGAATTCTGGAATATTAGCATCGCGCTCAATCATGGTGCTTACTGGCCCAAAACGTTCAAGTGCGGCTTGGTACAAGGTCCATACGGATGGCGGAATATCGTGGTCGTGGGTATCAATAACATAGTCGCCATAATCTGTGTGGCCGGCCAAATGAAATTGTTGTACTCGGCGAGGATCGATTTTTTTAAGGTAATCGAGAGGGTTAAAATGATGATTACGGGCGCTGACATAAATATTATTGATGTCGAGTAAAATCAAGCAATCTGCCGCTTCAGCCACTTGGCTTAAAAAATCCCATTCATCCATGGTTGAGTCTTGGTAAGACAAATAACTCGACACATTTTCTAATAAAATACGACGACCGAGTACGTCTTGTACTTGTTTAACGCGCTGTGCCACATGGTTAACGGTTTCTTCGGTATAAGGCAGCGGTAATAAGTCGTGGCTGTTGACACCGTGAATAGAGGTCCAGCAAATATGATCAGATATCCATTTGGGTTGAATGTCATTGCTGAGCTTTTTTAATGCCTTAAGGTAGTCCATATCTAATGGGTCGGTGCTGCCAATTGACATCGACACACCATGCATTACCACAGGATATTGTTCAGCAATCGCTTCAAGATAGTAACGCGGTTTACCGCCAGCAACTAAGTAGTTTTCTGACAGCACTTCAAACCAATCAATGTCTGGTTGATGCTGTAAAATATGCTCGAAGTGATCAGTGCGTAAGCCTAAGCCAAATCCGAGAAAGTCTTCTGTAATGCGCGTATCTGGCATGGGATATCCTATTTAAATGCAACTGTTTCGAACTTGAGTGGGGCAAACATTAAGTTAATATTGGCTTAGCATTGAATTGGTAGTTTCTAAAAAGTTGATGGCCCTGAAAGGATAATACGGGACAGAGCCACCAGACTAAACCGACTTAGCTTGCTTTACCGCCAATGTCGCCACATGATTTTGCAGTCGTGCTAACAAAACCAGTGCCTTTACAGCTAGCCATGCCGCCACACGCGTTGTCTGCGCCTTTACAATCGTTATGGCCTTTACACACGTTAACGCCGTAACAATGGACTAAGTCTGCTTTAGTCACCTTGCCTACCCAATCATCTTTTTGCGTACCGCCAACATCAGCACAAGCTTTAGCTGGCATGCCAACAAAACCCGTACCTTTACAACTCGCCATACCGCCACAGGCATTGTCAGCCGTTTTACAGTCATTGTGACCTTTACAAGCGTTAACGCCGTAACAATGAACTAGATCAGTTTCGCCAGCAGCCATTGGTGCTGTTTCTGCTGCCATTGCCTGACCCGATAAACTGGCCATTGCTAGTGCTAATGCTGCGCCAGATAGGCTAGTTTGAATTTTGGTATTCATGATGTATTCCTTACCATTGTGATTATTATATTGACTGCTTATTCTTGTAAACTCCTCTCAAGATTGATTTGCTGCAGCTATCACACTTGTTAGGAGTTATTAGTATTGACCGTGATGAGGCTCAATATCTTTCAAAGTAAAGTGTAGATTAGTGACTGAAATATTGTGAGTGTGTTCACTTGTGATTGATTTATAAGGTGAAATAAATATATTTTTCTGTATATGATTTATTGATGTAATGCTTAAGTATGCTGCGGCTTAGCTTGTTATCGATGTTGTGTTGAACGCTTTTTTTGGCTACATTATTCGACAACATTGTTTGAACGCATTGTTTGACCACCTGTATTGCTAGCCAAAATATTCGCCAAATCGCGAAGAATAGAAATACTAATTATTATAAGAACTAAAAACTAAGGATAGATTATGCAGACGATACTGATATGTTTATTGATTGCCCTGTTACTGCCTTACGCGGCAAAAGTACCGTTAGCAATGGCAATGGCTAAATTGGGCAAATATGATAATAATCATCCGCGGGCGCAACAAGCTGAGTTAACCGGTTATGGTGCACGAGCGCATGCAGGGCATCAAAATGCTTTTGAGTCGTTGATTATTTTTGGCATTGCAGTGTTAACAGCGTTAATGACTCATAATGTTACCGATGTCGTTGCGTTATTAGCTATTGTGCATGTGGTTGCGCGGCTGGTTTACCATGTTATGTACTTATTGAATTACGGCACTCTGCGGTCATTGTCGTGGTTTGTTGGGATCGGTGCCTCTATTGGTATATTTTGCCAAGCATTTTAAGTATTACTAAACGATAAAAAAAACGCCTTAACGGCGTTTTTTATTGGGTTAGTTACTGCGTAAGTATCAATAATATTGGATTAATCTAGACTTGAAACACGTTGGTAGCCCATTTCAGTTAATTGGTCGTTTACGCAATCAAGTAGAAAGGTCGCGACTTCACTTTCAGGGAGTTGATCCTCTAAAGCAATTTGCTGGCAGGCGTCTTTTAATGACACCACATCTTTTACCGGCGCCTGGGGAAGGGCGGCTGCGCTAAAACTGATGGCTAGGCTACTGACTAATATTGCGGCTAATGTAGTACGAGTAAGACATGATGATTGCATGGTTGTTCCTTCTAGGGAGAACTTTGTTATTTGGACAAATACTACTGCAGCTTAGTTCCCTTGGATAGAGAGATTTATGGGCTTTTAATGATTTTATATGCAAAAAGTAAGATATTGATATGACACCATTACTGACTCAAGTTAAAAATTGCCAGCTTTGTGCATCTGAGTTAGTCGATGGTGTGCGGCCTGTGGTGCAAATTGATCCGCAAGCGAAAGTGCTGATCATTGGCCAAGCACCTGGGCGTAAAGTGCATTTGTCTGGGATTCCGTTTGACGATGCCAGTGGCGACCGATTACGCCAGTGGTTAGGTGTTACTCGAGAGGTGTTTTACGATGCTAAGCAAATTGCGATTATGCCGATGGGCTTTTGTTATCCTGGCAGTTACACTGCAAGTACCATTAATAACAAGGGGAGATCAGGCGACTTACCCCCTCGTTCAGAATGTGCACCTAAGTGGCATGACTTGTTACTGCAACACTTAACTCAAGTGCAATTGGTGTTGCTAGTAGGGCAATATGCCCAGCAATATTATCTACCTAACAAGCCTAAAACATTAACTGAAACCGTACAGCTATGGCGCACGTTTGGGCCGCGTTACATTCCACTACCACATCCTAGCCCGCGCAATAATATTTGGCTTAGTCGTAACCCATGGTTTGAAGATGAGTTACTGAGTCATATTCGTCAACGTGTTGCCATTGCCTTAGCGTGATAAAAAGACAAGATTGTTTCATTTGTCGTTTTTATAGCTTTTATATAGCCGTTTTGGGTCTGTTTTCTGAGTCATGTTTTTAGGCATGACCTCTAGGTGATTGTATCTAGATCATTGTTTTTCTAACATAAAGTCGATAGCATTTTTATCTAAGCAACGTTTAGATAAATAGGTAGTGGTTTTTTGCAATTTAATTAACAATCCAACATCGGTTTCAGTGATCCGATAAATATCTGTCCACAAAATTAGTTGATTCACATGCAGCGACTGACTATTGATACCATTATCATCTATGGTTAGATTGACATGCTCACCAGCAGCTTTACTCATCATTTGACGCCATAACCACCAGGTTTTATTAAAGCGAATACTTAAAAACTCAACCACCGCTAAACCAATAAAAAAGTAGCCTAAATAGTAGGTTTCTTTAGTGCTCATAGCGGTAGGGCTTATTGAGTCAAACATTAATATTGCTAAGCCAATCAGTGCAAAAAGGCTTGTTTTAATAAAACGTTTAGGTGATGGACTGGGATTAACAGATTGCTGATAGCATTCTTCAAAGTACGATTTATCCAGTATATATTCAGCAGTATAACTAAAGGCTTGTGACATGATGACCTAACTAACGGCAGTTGATGGACGTGATTATCGCATAGTCATCGGTTTGCTCAAAGTAACTCGTTCTGGCGTAAACTTACCGGCATAAACAGTGTTGAAAATACATTAACGATCAAAAGAGCCCGCTTTATTGATATGAATAAAGCGGGCTCTTTTATAACGATTATTCGTCTGAAGTGATGGCTTGCATTAATGTTGCCGACAGTTGCTGTTGTTGTTCAGGCGTTAATTGCTGATCGTCTTTATTGGATAATAAAAACACATTGTCTGCCCGCTCACCGACTGTACTGATGGTGGCTGAGTGAATATTTAAATCCAACTCTCTAAATGCACTGGCAATTTGTTCCATAAATTCACTGGTGTCTAACGCTGACACATTGACTAAAGTGCGAGTCGATTTACGTGAATGCAAAAATTCAATATTAGGTTGATTATCAAAACTTTGATGCCGTCTGGACTGACGTTTTTTCGGTAACGTAATACCATGGTCGAGTACTTGATGTAATTTATCAATAACTTGTCTGCGGCGTTGCTCGCTGGTAATGGGCTTTTCATCAAAGTCGAGTACTTTGAACGACTCTACCACATATCCGTCTTTAGTTCGGGCAATTTGCGCTTGTTTAACCGAAATGCGTAATGTTGCTAAGGTATTGAATAATTTAACAAATAAACCATGCCGATCTTTAGTGTACACAAACACATCACTGCAGCCTTTTACCACCACATCGTCGAGTAAAATAAGAGTGTTGTATTGATTATCTGTTGTTGGCGCTTGATCATGATTAATCATTGCTTGGGTGTAGCGGGCGATATCATCAGCTTCAGCATTACTGAAAAAGGCGATAGGTAATCGACGCCATAATGTCTTAATTTCTTCGCTATTGTCTTCATCAGCGGCTAATAAACTTAGCGCTTCTTGTTTGTGTTCTCGTACCAAGGTACGCAGTTGCAGAATATTTTCAAAACCATTGCGAAGTGCTTTTCGGGTGACAAAATACAAGTCTTTAAGCAATGATGCTTTCCAGTCATTCCATAAGTCATCATTGGTTGCCTGAATATCAGCAATAGTCAGGCAATACAGGGCATCTAAACGTGCTAATGTGCCGACTTTTTTGGCAAATGCGTTAACCACTTCAGGATCGTAGATGTCCATGCGTTGTGAGGTAATAGACATTAATAAATGATGTTCTACTAACCAGCAAATGAGTCTTTCTTGTGAGGCTTTTAAGCCATGAAACTTAGCGAATAAGCTGGCATCGACCGCGCCTAATTCACTATGATCACCGCCGCGACCTTTGGCTAAATCATGAAATAATGCTGCGAACAGTAACGTCGATTTATTGGACATTTTTTGATAAAGATCAGCCGCTAAAGCGAGATCTTTATCTAAGGTTTTGATGTCATTAGCATAAGTGTAAATGTTTTTAAGCACCTTGTGGGTATGCTCATCAACGGTATAAGCATGGAATAAGTCAAACTGCATCTGGCCCACGACTTCACGCCATTGCGGTAAGTAAGACGCTAAAATGCCGTGTTGATGCATCAAGGTAATCGCCAGTCCCATACCTTGAGGGTGTACAAAGATAGCTTTAAATTGTTCACGACAACGCTGAAAGTCTTGTAAGTCGCCCATTAAGCGGCGTCTTACTTGGCGCAGTGATCGTAAGGTTTCAGCGGTAATGCCGATTATTTTGTCGTGGTGAATCGCGATAAATTCAAATAACGCCATAATTTGGGTGCGATCGATAAACACAGTTTCGTCGCGAACGTGAATGTATTTATCGACAATTTCAAAATTATCGTTAATCACAATAATCTCTGGATTGAGCTCTGGAATAATTTCTCGTTGGAAATACGCCATTAAAATTTTGTTTAATTCACTGATGCGTTTCATGGCGCGAAACAGTTGGCGCATCATTTTTTCGATGGCAATATTGCCACTTTCGCCGATGGGCATACCATCACCGAAACCCATTAATTTAGCCACTTCAGCTTGGTATTGGAGTAATAAGCGATTTTCACCGCGCTGGGCTGATTGATGTAAAGCGAAGCGCACTCTAAATAAAAAGTGTTGGCATTCCATTAGCTCTGCATATTCGTCATTGGTTAAAAAACCAAAGCGCCGAAGTGATTGCATATTGGCAACGCCGAAATGCTTACGAGCAACCCAACTAAGGGTTTGTATATCACGCATCCCGCCAGGGCTAGTTTTAAGGTTGGGTTCAATACTGTATGAGGTGCCTTGTGCCTTGGCGTGGCGCTCTTGTTGTTCGCTAAGTTTGGCATTGAAAAACGCTTGGCTTTGCCATAAATCTTGGCCGTACAGAGCATTAAGCACCTGTTGTTGATGTTGGCTGTTACCCGATAAGTGGCGAATTTCCAGTAAACTGGTGGCAATGGTTACATCATCTTTACATGCTTGGAATGTATCATCTAAGCTACGCACAGCATGGCCTAAGTCGAGATTTAAATCCCATAACTGCGTAAGAAACTGACTAACAGAAGCGGCTTCGGTAGGCGTTAATAGCCCATCATGAATAACGCAAATGTCGATATCTGAGAAAGGATGTAGAGTTTGTCGGCCATAACCCCCAACAGCGTTGAGCGAGATACGAGCAGAGTCTAATTCGAAGGGTTGCCAAAGTTGGCATAACAGCGCATCGAAAAACTGCGATCGCTTATTCAAGGTGTCATTAATTGCACTTTGAAAAATGTTATCTTGTAAATATTGATCCAGTGACTTAATCGCCTGTTTTAATTCGGCGCTGGTCATATCTGAGCGCAAAACTGTACTAGCAGGTTGCGAAAGCATGTTACTCCTTAATGTTTTTGCCTTTTAACAGAATAAGGTATTCTTAAACAAATTGGTATCATTCTATATTGGTGAGGTTTTATGGTGTCTAAACGAGGTCGAATTGATCAATTTATTGCTGGCACATTACAGGTCTCGAAAAAAGCCGTGCGTGAATTGTTAATCACCAATAAAGTGCTGGTCGATGGCCAGTTTGCTAAGTCACCAGACTTACAAATAAATGAGTTTAGCCATATTGAGTGTAATGGTGTGGTACTGCGCCATTATCAAAAGCAATACTATATGCTTAATAAACCTGACGGTGTGGTAAGTGCAACGATTGATGATAAACATCCAACAGCATTAGGTTTAATGATCGGTGTTAATACAGATATGCTGCATATTGCTGGTCGATTAGATTTACATTCTACCGGGTTATTGTTGTTAACTAATGATGCTAGATGGTCAGAGGCTTTGATGGCACCAGAGCATAAAGTCGATAAAAAATACCTAGTGACTTTAGCTAATCCGCTCGATCAACAATACGTCGAAGCTTTTGCTAATGGAATGTATTTTGAATATGAAAATATTACTACCTTACCGGCACAACTCACTGTTTTATCAAGTCACCTAGCTAGAGTGGTGTTGCGTGAAGGCAAGTATCATCAAGTTAAGCGTATGTTTGGTCGTTTTCGTAATCCGGTGCTTGCGCTGCATCGAGAATCAGTTGGTGAGATCATGCTTGATAACCAGTTAACCCCGGGTGAATTTCGTTCATTAACAAAAGCTGAAGTTGATAGCGTTTTTCAGCACTAGATCAACTTTTTTTATTTGATTACATGTTAATTTATTTGCTTTATTACAGCAGATTAGGTGACATGTGGATATTCAAGCATTAAAAAAGGTCAGCGAATTAGATGTATTTAGTTTGTTGGTGTTTAAGCTTATTTACGAGACTGGCTTTGCTAATTTTGCCGCCAAAGAGCTTGCGGTGTCTGCACCTAAAATTAGTCGATGTTTAACATCATTAAGGGCTATTTTTAATGACGAATTGTTTTTTCGCCGCCAACAAGGTTTAAAGCCAACACCACTAGCCGAACGCTTGTATCTACCGGTATGCCAGCTATGCGATATGGTGAGCAAAATTGAGCGTGTGGCTGATGACCGATTAAGCCATCACCAAACCCCTATTTTACATATTGCGGTATCGCCGAGCATTATTACCAGTGTTGCTATTGCACTAAGTAATATACCTAGAGAGATTATTGGTAAAGTTAAATTGCACAGTTGGCAAGCCGATACTGAAGAGTTAATTTATAATGGTGAACTTGATTTTGGTATTGGCTTTGAAACCCAAGATGCCCATGGTTTAGAGGCTTCCCCAATAGCTAATGTGAGGTCTTTATGTGTTGTCGGTAACGTTAATCATGTATTTTGGGCTGGCGCTGAACACATAAAATTAGAAGATATTATTCAACACTCTATCGTATATTTACGTTGTAAAGGTTTTAATAATCGTATCGATCCATTAGAGCTTTATTGCCAAACCGATGGTTTACTATTGGAAGATATCGAATGTGTCCGAAACCTAGAAGATTGGTATTGGCATATGCTGACCATGGACAGTTTAGCCATTACTATTTGTAATGAAGGTTCGTTTGCACAACAAATCCCACAACTACGAGTAGAAAGGCTGCCAGACAGTGAATTTAATAAGCTGAACAACGTTATGGCTATGCCAAGTTATTGTTTAATTGAGCGTGCAGAACATTATCGTCGTTACTCGTCAGACATGAAACAAATGATAATTGATATCATTAAGTTGCTGTTGGTATAAATGTTAATTGAGTGGCTGAATCCGATTTGGCATAGTTAGTTTAGCCAACTATAATTTTTCTATGTTCATTAATACTTATTATTCAATAGGTTAATTGTTTTCTGTTATATCTTTCTCTTTATTTACGTTTTACCCCTCATCAAATACCCCTTTAGGGTTACATAATCTGCAATTGGCAGTTTCATTTTTGTGGATACCTAAAACTAAAACTATCGATTCTTGTTAACGAATTTGCAACCAAACATCACAGGTTTGTGACAGTACACGGGTGTTTTGTTCTATTTCCCTATAGCTTGTAGGTGTAAAACCTACACATTTAAATCGGGGGATTTAAAATGAAAAAATATAATAGAACATTACTTGCTGCAGCGTTTATTGCAGCGTTAGGTGTGACCGGTTGTGGCTCTGACGGCAGTGATGGTGCTGACGGAGCTGCAGGTGCCGCGGGTACTGATGGTGCTACTGGTAGCGACGGTACTTCTGCAGGACTAACGGTTACTACTGTTGAAAATGCATATGACTTTAATTTGCAACTTGCGCCAACAGATATTGTTGTTGTCGGTAGCGATCCTTTTAACGTCAAATTTACCGTGTCGGGTAAAGGCACTGGTAATGCTGATGTTCCATATTCTGGACTTGAAAAAGTGGCATTATATGTCACCAGCCAGTCTGCTAATACTACAGACACTGGTGCACCAATGTTATGGACCAACCATGCGCTTGCTAATGATTTTGGCAGTAGCATGTATTGTACGCTAACAGGCACTGCAACTGCTCGAGGTGGTGCGGTTGTTAATGCGTGTACATTAGTTGAAGATGCAACTAATCCTGGTACTTACATTGGTACTTGGGCACATGATGGTAATGCGCCTGTGGTATTAGCGAGTGGTGATGCAAATGATTTAGTGCGAGTGTTTATTCGTGCCTATGACGTTACGATGGCTGACGGTACAGCAGTAAGTGATAAGATTTTATCAACTCCAGTAGATTTTATTCCTGCTACTGGGGAACTCGCTGTTTCAGCAAAAGACTCTGTGTCTAATGCTGCCTGTATTAAGTGTCATAGCCCAATGGAAGGTTACGCTGATACTGATATGCGTATTGCCAACATTGGTGCTCACCATAACTACCAAAAAGTTGAAAACTGCGTCGCTTGTCATAACCCAGCCTATGCTGGTGGACAAGATGATCCTGATGTTGGTTTTAACGTTAACTTCAATGCGATGATCCACACCATTCATATGGGTAAGGAACTTGCTCAATGGCAGGGACTAGAAGGCGAAGCTAAAGAGATGTGGGGCGAAGTTGGTTTCCCTGCTGAGTCAACTGAATGTACTGTTTGCCATGATAATGGCACCCAATGGAACGACAATGTCTATGCTGAAGCTTGTGTATCATGTCACTTAACGGTGAACTTTGAAACTGGTGAAAACCATAAAGGGATTGTTCCTTCAAGCGACGCTGTTTGTTCTGGTTGTCACGGTGCTGGTAGCTTAAGCCCAATCCAGGCGCACAGTGTTGATCGTCGTGACGTTTTTGAAAATGGTTTAGTTTTAGACGTTGTTTCTGCAAATGTTGCTGCTGACGTATTAACTGTCGTTATTGATGTTAAATTAAACGGCGTTGTTGCTGTTGATGGTACTGATTTAACGCAATACCTAAACAAAGCGAAATCAGGTGATGATATCTTAATTGGTACACTTGATAGTAATGGTGATTACTTACGTGGTTTAAGCATCAATACTGCTTCTAATCCAGAAATGTTTATAGTCCAAGGTGGCAAACTAACCTTAGCTAAAACACTTACTGCAAATCAATTAGATGGTAAAACACTTTCAGTGTCTTCAGAAATGAACATGTGTGGTAATACAACAACTCACAAGGTTGTGGTAAATACTATGTTAACGTCTGGCGCGGGTACCGATACTGGTGCTTGTGATGTTGCCGCTCCTGCTAACATAGTCACCAAGTTCTTCATGTTTGATACTGTCGCTGCTACAGGTGTATTAACGGAAGCCAACTTACGTTTTGTAAGCCCTGCATTGACTGCTTATAGCTCACCTACGCAGGTGGGTAATGACCGCACAACGGCTGATGAAATGAAGTGTAATGCTTGTCACGACAACTTAGCCCACGTTAAATCACCTAACCATGGTGTGACTAACTTTACCCAGTGTGCTGATTGTCACAACAACAACTATGCTGGCTCTTATCATGCAGATGTTTACAAGCAGTCTGGTGTTGATGCTACAGGCGAACCTACATTTGCAGTAATTCCAGGTTTAGAGTATTACAATCGTGATTTAGCAACAGTTGCTCACCGTTTCCACAGTGGATTGTTTGCTGGCTCTACTGGAGCAGGCATCTATTTAGGAACAGATGATGAATTAGTTAACTATCCTGCGACTAAAACCAATTGCCAAGCTTGTCATAAAGATGAGAATGCTGCTGGCGATGCGATGGCTTTCTTCTCTGGTACTGGCACGTTAACCTCTGGTAGAACTGCCATCGAAGTAGATGATAATCAATTTGATGGTGTTCCTGGCGAGTTTATTTCTCCAGTAGCTGAAGCATGTCGCAGTTGTCACGCGCACTCTGGTGCTGCCGCTCTTGCTCACTTTAAGAGTAATGGTGCGACAGTCTTTGGCGACAACGTCACAACAGCTGCCGGTGTACCTATTGAATCATGTGCAACTTGTCATGCTGAAGGTAAAACTTACGGTCTTGACAAAGTTCACTCTGGTGCAGCGCACTAGTGTTCAAAAACTTCTTAATCATCACTTAAGAAAATAAGCAAGAGGGAGGCAACAATGCCTCCCTCTTTTTTTATTTTATTTTTTATCCATTAATGCTGCAGTGAAGTAATAAGCCGGACTTCGTCCTACTAGGGTTGCTTTGCTGCTAGGACGGACTTCGTTCTGCTAAGGTCGCTTTGCTGCTAGGACGGACTTCGTCCTGCTAGGGTTGCTTTGCTGCTAGGACGGACTTCGTCCTGCTAAGGTCGCTTCGCTGCTAGGGTTGCTTTGCTGCTAGGACGGACTTCGTTCTGCTAAGGTCGCTTCGCTGCTAGGATGGACTTCGTCCTGCTAAGGTTGCTTCGCTGCTAGAAAATGATCAAAGCGAATGCTGCGATATGGGGGAGTGACATCTTCGCTGTTCAGATTTTATAGATTCTAGCCGCGCAGCGTCCTAGCGAGCTAGGCTCTTGCTATGGCATGACAAGTTATTGTGGCTTGATATTAATGAAGGTTTGATGAAAGTGACGTTATCGTTAATAGAAAAAGGGAAGTAATGCTACTTCCCTTATACTCGACTAGTTCTTTACGCCATTTGTTGACGCTGCATCCTTAATAACCATTTTCCGTAGATGAAAATGCCTACCGCGGAAATAATGCCAATGGCTGCAATAATATACCAAGCCATGCCGATATTGTTGGCATGATATAAAGCCTGAGTTAATGCTTGTGGATCTTGACCTGTGGCACTGACTAAACGGCTAAAGGCTTCTCCTTGGGGGATATTGGCGATATCCGTTAAGCTCATACCATGTTCAGATAAGGCTTCACGAGCGATGCGCTCTTTTGAAGCGTACATGTCATACAGTTTAGGGCCAAAATAACCTTCTAAAGTCCAACCTATGCCTTGGGGTAGCATGACAAAACCTAAGTACATGGCTTTTTTACCTTCAGGCGCAATGTTACCCATAAACTCGTTTTTCTTTGGGCTTATCATCATCTCACCGACCGAAAACATCGCAATAGCCAATACGATCATCCAAGCAGCATTAAACGCACCGACTAAGGCAATGGCTAAAATACTCAATAAACAACCAACAAACATGGCAGTAGTAATGCGATATTTAGCGGTAAGAGCAGCAACAATAAAGCATGTGGTCATGATCATCCCGGCATTGAGATTAAGCATACCTTCTGGCATCACTTTAGTGCCGTCATTATTAAGTCCTAACCAGAACTGTAATATGCCGTTACTGGTACCTTCTGGGCCAAATAAAGAGGTAACAATGACACTGGTATCAACCCATTCAGCAATGTGGATCGGTAATACATCAAATAATGAGTTATATAAAAACCAAAAACCGGCAAACACTAACATATAGTAAATCACTACAGGTTTTTTTAGCTCTCTAAGGGCATCTTTCCACAGTGCTTCTTGCTTTATCTCCCCTGATTTAACTTGACGCGCACGTTCTAAACGATCTTCTTTACCGGGCTCTTTATAAGCCAGTAAAAATAAAAAGTTAAACGAGATAATCGCTGCACAAGCATAAAATACATTGTCCCAAGATAATTGGCGCATGTGCACAGCAACTAACGGACCTAGAAAACCACCAATGTTAACAACCTGGTAAAATATACCCCAAGCCATTGAGGTATTATTACGGTTTGTTGACAGTACTAAAGTGCCTTGAATACCAGGTTTAAATACCCCGGTGCCTATAGCTAATAGCATTGCTCCAGCAAGAAACCCCCAGAAACTAGGGAAAAGAGCCATCGTTAAATAACCACAGATTTTAACTATGGTAGAAACAAAAATGGTTTCTTTATAGCCTACACGGTCAGAAATACCGCCAGTTAATACTGGAATAAAGGTTTGCAGTAATGCCCATACGGATATAATAATACCGTAATCACTTAAACTAATGCCCAGTCCGCCTTCTGATACTGGTGTCTTAGCATACAATCCCGCACTGGCTTTTACGCCATAATAGGCTATGCGCTCTACTAGTTCCATGCCACCGACAAGCCAAAATATATAGCCTAAACTGGTTATTGCTGCCCACATTCCCAATTGTTTTACTTCACTCAGATCGTTGCCTGAGTGTGAATTAGTGCTCATAAGTCACCCTTTTATTTTATGTTCGATATCATTTTTATAACAAAGGCTGATACTGTACCTAAGTTCTTGGTAAATATCCAAAGCCAATAAAAAAAGCGGATCAAAAGATCCGCTTTAGTATTTAATCATTGGCACGTTAACTGTCAACTCGCCAATTTTGCTATTATGGTTTAGGCGCCACAACACTTTTTATATTTTTTACCACTGCCACAAGGGCAAGCATCATTACGGTTAGGTTTAGCTTCAAAGCTGACCGTTTTTGGTTTATTTAATATACCGCTTAAATCAATAATATTTTCTGGCTTGTCGGTATCAATAGTAATATTGGCAAATAATTGTTTTTCAGCAACCATTGCGGCAACTTCAATTTTGCGCGCTTCTGTTTGAACCGACAAATTAAGCGGTAATGTTTCGGTGCCAAGTTTGGCTGCGCGTTTGGTGTTATAACCACTTTCGCCATAGGCCGGTTTAGGGGTTTGACGACCTTTAAAAAAGAATTTATCAGACATGGTTTTGGCCTATTAAATAGATTGATGATATTGGCCGAAGCTTATACACCAAAAATGTAAATTGAGATATCAAAGTTTCAATTTTGAACTAAATAAACGTCATATTATTGTTATGGGTCACATCAACAAAGATAAAAAACCAGCGAGTTATTTGCTGGCTTTTTGAGGAACGCTTTGCGTAAACAGAGTAAAGCTTAAGGCAATAATGTATTGTTTAGATTAAATTTTAGCCAACTCGACTTGTTGCTCGTTTAACTTTTCAATATCACGAGTTAAATCTGCCATCTTAGCGCGCTCTTTATCAATCACCGCCGCTGGGGCTTTAGCCACAAAACCTTGATTAGATAATTTACCTTCAATACGAGCAATCTCTTGGGCAAGCTTGTCTAATTGCTTGTCGATACGGGCCATTTCTGCACCAACATCGATTAAGCCTGCCATTGGGATTAACAGTTCCATGTTACCGACTAACTGCGTGCTCGACATTGGCGCTGTTTCACCCTCTGCTAAAATGGTCATCGTTTCGAGTTTAGCCAAACTTGCAAAGAATGTTTGGTTTGCTTCAAGACGAATACGATCTTCGTAACTCACACCACGCAGTAACGCATTAAGCGGCTTTGATGGGGCAATGTTAAGCTCTGCACGAATATTACGTACTGCTACAATCACTTGCTTAACCCATTCAAGATCGGCCATCGCGGTCGCATCAACTTGATCTGCTTGATAAGTTGGGAACGATGCTAGCATGATAGTATCGCCAGTTACGCCCGCTAACGGTTTGACGCGTTGCCAAATCGTTTCGGTGATGTATGGCATAATAGGGTGCATTAGGCGCTGCATTTTTTCAAGCACATTGACTAAAGTGTGGCGAGTGCCACGCATTTGCGCTTCGCTGCCATTTTGCATAACCGGTTTAGTCAGTTCTAAATACCAGTCACAGAATTGATTCCAGGTGAACTCGTATAATGTATTAGCGGCTAAGTCGAAACGAAAAGCAGCCATATGATCTTCAACGGTTTTGACGGTTTGATTAAATAAACCAATGATCCAACGGTCGGCTAACGACAATTCCATTGGCCCCGGTTTGCCATCAACTAATCGTTGGCCACAATCTAACGGCTCGCCAGCTTCATCGCTATCAGGATTAATCTGCGTTTCTGTGTTCATTAACACATAGCGTGACGCGTTCCATAACTTGTTACAGAAACTGCGGTAACCGTCTAGGCGTTTCATGTCCCAGTTGATATCTCGGCCGGTTGATGCCATTGCTGCTAAGGTGAAGCGCAGTGCATCGGTACCATGGGCCTCAATACCATCGGCAAACTCTTTACGAGTACTTTTTTCAATTTTTGCAGCAAGTTGTGGCTGCATCATGTTGCCAGTACGCTTAGTCACTAACGTTTCAAGGTCGATACCGTCGATCATGTCTAATGGGTCAAGCACGTTACCTTTAGATTTTGACATCTTGTTGCCAGCTTCATCACGGATAAGACCGGTAACATAAACCGTTTTAAAAGGCACTTGCGGCTTGCCGTCTTCATCTTTAATGAAGTGCATGGTCATCATGATCATACGGGCAACCCAGAAGAAGATGATGTCAAAACCGGTAACCAACACATCCGTTGGGTGGAAGGTTTTTAAATCTTCTAAGTTGTCTGGCCAACCTAAGGTTGAAAAGGTCCATAACGCCGAGCTAAACCAGGTGTCTAATACGTCATCGTCTTGGCGTAATACTACTGAGTCAGCAAATTTATGCTTAGCACGCACTTCTGCTTCGTTACGGCCAACATACACTTTACCGTTTTCGTCATACCAGGCTGGAATACGATGTCCCCACCACAGCTGACGTGAAATACACCAGTCTTTAATGTCACGCATCCACGAGAAATACATGTTCTCGTATTGTTGTGGTACAAACTTGATCTCGCCAGTTTCAACCGCTTCAATCGCTGTTTTTGCCATTGACTGAACGGCAACATACCATTGGTCGGTTAGTAATGGTTCAATCACTACACCCGAGCGATCGCCATAAGGTACTTTTAAGGCGTGAGGTGCCACTTTTTCAAGTAAGCCTAATGTGTCAAATTCAGCCACAATAGCATCACGGGCTTTAAAACGATCTAAGCCAACATAACGCTCAGGAAGCGCAATTTCGATGCCTTTGTTTGGCGTGCCATCAGTGTTAATCACTTCAACAAAACCGCGAACCGCAGCATCTAAGGTGAAGATATTGTACATAGGCAGTGCGTGACGCTTACCGACTTCATAGTCGTTAAAGTCATGGGCAGGGGTGATTTTTACGCAACCGGTGCCAAATTCCATGTCGACATAATCGTCGGCAACAATCGGCACTAAACGATTAACGATAGGCAATAAAATGAATTTACCAATGAGTGATTGATAACGTTCGTCATCTGGGTGTACGGCAACTGCGCTGTCACCTAGCATGGTTTCAGGACGCGTAGTGGCCACCTCTAGGTAGTCTTTACCGTCGGCTGTTAATGCACCTTGGGCTAAAGGATAGCGGAAATGCCACATGTGGCCTTGCTTCTCTTTATTTTCAACTTCAAGGTCTGAAATAGCGGTGTGCAGCTTTGGATCCCAGTTTACTAGGCGCTTACCACGATAAATGAGTTCATCGTCGTATAGGCGAACAAACACTTCTTGAACGGCTTTTGATAAGCCCTCATCCATGGTGAAACGTTCGCGTTCCCAATCAACCGATGCGCCCATGCGGCGCAGCTGTTTGGTGATAGTACCACCAGACTGTTCTTTCCAGTCCCACACTTTGTTGATAAAGGCATCTCGACCTAAATCATGGCGATTTTTGCCTTCTTCGGCTTCAAGCTTTCGCTCAACCAACATTTGGGTCGCGATACCAGCATGATCTGTGCCCACTTGCCATAAGGTATTTTTACCTTTCATGCGCTCAAAGCGGGTTAGGGTATCCATGATGGTGTCTTGGAAGGCATGTCCCATGTGCAAGCTACCGGTTACGTTCGGTGGCGGGATCATGATGCAATAATTACCTTGTGATTCATCACCATGTGGCTTGAAGTAACCTTGCTCTTCCCAGTTCTGGTAAAGGGCTTGTTCGATAGACTTTGGGTTGTATGTTTTTTCCATAGGAGCGTTATGTTCTCTATCTAAATTAAGTGTTTATTCAGCTAATGCTTGAGTATTGGGCGTAATGCCAACATTCTGGTATTGACGATAGCGATTGCGGGCAATGCGCTTGAGTTCATCATCATTAGCGACAAAATCGATAATATGGGCTAAGTTTACCGCAAAACTGGGCATCTGGTCTGCAAGATTAATCAGAACCTGGCGACTTTTATTAGGCCCTAGGGTGTCAAAACCAATTTCGACAGGGGCACCGGTTACAGGGCCTTCACCCTTTAAATTGTGCGGCACAAAGGCACTGGGCTCAAATTGCCACAGTAATTCGTCAATCGCATACGCTTGCTGCTTATCTTTACAGTGAATGTAGACGGTTTTTTGTTGACGATATTGTTGTTCAGCTAACCTGCACGCAGCTAAATAGAGCGCATCTAATGCACTCATTTGATTATGATTATCAGGCATAAGGTAAAATATAGCTTGAGTCATGTTGTGATGCTTTTGACAGGTTAATAAGTTGGGCACGAGTTTACACTAAAATCGCCTGTGGGTTAATGGCAGTGTGATGGGATATTCATATGACGTTGGAATAGCTCAATATCATTAAGGTCAGTTTAATCGCGCTTATTAATCCGACGTATATTGCTATCATAATGGATTTTCTCCGCCGTTGCGGTAATAGCTCTGTGATGGATGGATGTTGAGGCGATGTTTGAACTGGCGTTAAGCTTGAACGTCACAACACAAACCACCTAATGGTTAAATTGTAGGGGATGTTATTAATCATTATTTGCTGTTTACGCCATGGGCTTAACAGCAGTAGTCTGCTAAAGACCCATTGTTGATCAATGGATAAGCTGAACCGGGTCGTGAAGCGGTCGTAACAGACCTCTATTTTGTGATTATCAATGAGATGTGTTTTGTGTTGCTGACGCTCAAATTGCATTGCGTGCCCTTAGTGAACTAATTCACATTTTACATGAGTAGGGCTTGTGCCTTTAGTGCACTCTTTTAATGCTCTGCGTTGTGCTTTTAACATTGAATCGTAACCAAAACCGTATCCATAGCGAACATTACCACTATCACTTACCGATACAGCAAGCGCTTTATTATCTTTAAAGTCTTTAAGTTGAATTAACACATCAATCAGTTTCTGATCATTTGTCACAAACTGACACGCTTTAGGTTGCGGCGTTTGTTCACAGGCTAATGGGTAATGGTCAAATACAGGATAGGAAATATCGATACCGTCAAACCAAGCAGACCAGGTGGTTTCTTGCCTAGTTATTTGCATATCTGCAGGAATATGAATTTGCAGTTGTTGATTGTCAGAATCTTGCTGCCCTAACCAGACTAAGTTGAGTTTATTGTCGTTAGGATGACCATTGGCAACGAGCACATCGCCTGCGCAATTATCGCACAGTTGCTCATCAGCTTTGATAATTGATATTTGGGTTGAATGGCCAGTAGCACCGCCGCAGCTTCGTTCAAAAATTACTGCCTTGTACATTTTATCTAATGAAAGTGATTCGGTGTAAACGTTATTACCGCACATTTGATTGAGTAGCCAGCCCATTAAGATAGCCATTACCGCAAAAAGGGCTAATGCGCTAATGATTGAAATGATAATGACTTTTAACGCTTTCACCTGAAGATCCCTTTCTGCGAGTTTGGTTTATAGATTATGGGGTTATCATTCTTACAAACGAGACAATAGATTTGTTACGTATGTGTAACAAGTTAACAATTGTTTAGTTAAAGGTTATTTTGTTTGGGTTATTTACAGATCGGCATTGTCGAAAGCGGTATTTTTAGCGAATAGAATGAGTAGAGAATGGAATCGTTAGATAATTAAAAGCGCTATTGGTTAAAATGCCCTTGATTAAAGTGCTTAACACAATGGTGTTGGATTTAAGATATTTGGTTTTGAGTATTTGGATCTTTGGATCTTTTGATCTTTAGTGCTTAGCAATACTGATCTCTTGGGCAAAGTATTGGTCATAAATTGCTTGATAACGCCCTGATGTTTTTAGTTCATCAAATGCTTGTTGCCATAATATAACCGCCTCATCAGTAGTGTCGTTTGAAAATGCGATATACAAGGTCGAGTCATACAACTTAATAGAAGTACGCTCTATTGAGTTGATATCGATATCGGCTGCTTTTGCCAAAAAAGGCATTACCAGCTCGCTCATAGGCGCAACATCAACTCGCCCATAGTTGAGCATTTTTAGTGATTGTAATTGTGATTTGTCAGTACTGAGGTTGGTGAAGCCTTGGGAGTCCAAATAGGTGTGGTCAGCATTACCAAGCACTACGCCAACATTTCGGACACGTTTTAAGTCTTCTAAATCTGCTAATGATAGTTCGGAATGGCGTTTTTGGTAAAAATACACTCCGCTGCTAATAATGGGGCCTACCCATTTCATGTTTACTTCTCTTTCAGGTCTTTTAGCCAGTAAAAATAATGCGGTATTTGGTTGTGAGTTGATGAGTTGAAATGCTCTATTAAAGGGGTACATTTCAATCTTGGCTGTTTGTTGAGTATGTTGCATCATAGCTTGAAGTATATCGATGGCAAAACCACTTAAATGACCATTATGTATGTAACTAAATGGAGGTAGTGGATGGGTGATGAATTGCACTTGGGGAATATTTTTTGCATATAAATGTTCCATCGGAGTCAGTGCAAAGCAAACACTCAAGATGATGGCATAAAGTTTTGAAAATAAGGGGTTCATTTATTGACTGCCACGGCTAGTGACAAGATCAAGAGATATTTGGGCTTCATTCAATCAATTCCTTGTGATTGTGAATTTGAATATAGAAGTTGATATTGCAATGTTAAATTGGTGAATAAATAACCTACCATATGATGAGGTTATAGACAAATTATAACTTCATCATATGGGCTTATTTTATAGTTGCATCACGATTATTGATCATGTTTAGTAAAGGCTTGAGATAATCTTGCTGGATCTGGGAAAGTAAAATAGTGGTTTATTTGTACCCATGAATCATGACTTTTAATAAACTGGCCTACAGCAACGAGGATTGAACAGGCTAAAATGCCCCAGCCAATAGCATTATCGCCAGCACTTGCCCAAACAGCGACTAGACTTGATGCCCCAAAAGCGATGCTGATTTGGATAAAGTTTTGTAACCCGGCGGCTTTAGATGCGTTATGGCTGAATTGTTGTAGGGCATTATTGACCACAATAGGGTAAATCGCGCCATTACACCCTGCTAACAATGAAAATGCTATTAGTAATGGCAATATTGTTGCTGTATCGAGGATGACACTGGATATAAAAATGGCCGTAACACAAAAGCCAAACAGTATAAGTAAACAGTTTAGGCTGATTTTGGTGCCAAACTTTCTAATGAGTAACTTGCTCGAGTAGCCACCGACAATAAACATGATGGTTTGAGGAATAAAACTTAAGCCAATTTCAGTCGCAGCGTAACCATATTGTTCCATCACCGCAGGCCATAGAGTTAAGTAAGCAAAGAAAGCTCCTGAACATGCGCCAAAAATGATCACATTGCCTAAATATCGTGTATTAGCCAGTAATTGCTGATAGCGGATCGGAGTCTTACTTTTATGTAAGCTTGCTCGTTCTTTAGGGACAAAAATATATGTCATCACAATGAGTATCATAGCAATAATACATAAGCTGATAAACACCGCGCGCCAGCCAAAACTATTGAGTATCACTGCGCCTGCAATGGGTGCAAGTGCCGGAGATAAGGCCACTAAAGGCATAATGTTAGCGAAAATATTTTGAGCTTTATCGGCCGGGAATTGTTCAATTACAATCGCTTGCCAGATCACTGCAGCACTGCATGCGCCAATCGCTTGGAAAAAACGTGCAATATTCATCATCATCATACTTTCACTTGTGGCAATTAATGCGCTTGCCAGCATGAATAGGCTTAGCCCAACAATGAGTGAATTACGTTTACCTATTTTATGCACTAATGGGCCATATAATAACTGCCCAATTGCGAGACCGGCTAGAAAACTGGTTAATGATATGGCCACTTCAGAAGTACTAGCATTAAAAGTCCCTTCAATTGATTTGAACGAAGGGAGGTACATGTCGGTAGCGATAAAACCTAACATACTCAGTAATGCTAAATAAAACAGAAATAAGTAAAATGTTATATTTGTTTGTTTTGTGTTGGATTCTATGTTTTTATTAATAATATTAGGCATATCTATTTTCGTTAATTCAATAATGGTCGCTAGTTTAATGGTTTGCTAAATTAGCTGGAAACGTTTAAATTTGAATGCTGTCATCAAATAAATTGATTGAACTATTTTTGTAAAGCATAATTGATTTCAATTAAGTCCTCTGCACAATAATCATCTTGTGTTGCCATATCGTATGAATAACGCAATTAAATAAGTTGAATGAATATGCTTTCACAACAAATATTTGAGCTGATTGATGTTGTTGCTCAAACCGGTAGTTTTACTGCTGCAGCAAAAAAACTGCATAAAGTACCGTCGGCAATAAGCTATTCTGTTAAACAAATTGAGAATGAACTTGGGGTTGTTTTATTTATTCGTCATCATCGAAGTGTCAGTTTAACCCCCGCAGGAAAATATTTTGCTGCTAAAGCACGCCAGTTTCTTAGCGATATGGAGCTTATGAAACGAGACACTCAACGAGTGGCTAATGGCTGGAAGCCGATGTTATCTATTGCGTTGGACAATATAGCCAGAACTGACAGCGTACACGCATTAATCGCTGATTTTTATAGACAGTTTCAAGATGTTGAACTGATTATTCGTATTGAAGTTTTTAATGGCGTATGGGAAGCACTTGCTACTGGACGAAGTGATATTGCGATTGGTGCGACCACTGCAAATCCGGTTGGAGGAGCCTTTAAATTCACCAATATGGGCGATATTGACTGGCTGTTTGTGGTAAGCCCTGAGCATCCATTAGCAACTATTATGCATCCACTTAGCGATGATGAGTTACGTGGTTTTCCATCTATTTGCCTTGAAGACACTTCACGAGATATTCCCAAACGCGTCACCTGGCTATTAAGTAATCAACGCCGATTAGTCGTACCTGATTGGCACAGTGCGATTAACTGTTTTGTTGAAGGCTTAGGAATTGGCTATATGCCCGAACATTTAGCCGGACCGTTAATTAAGTCGGGTCAATTAATCTGTAAAAAACTCCACAGAGTAAAACAACCTAGCCCATGTTGTTTGGCGTGGAATGATGATCAAATGTCACCCGCATTGGCCTGGGTGTTGGACTATTTAGGCGATGGGGAGCAATTGCATCGTCAATGGTTAGCGTAACATTTACTTTAGCTGTGGAATGAATAGCACGCTTCGTTAGGACAACTTAGTTAAGGACGACTTCGTTAGGACGACTTCGTTAAGATTGCTTAGTTAGTGCGATTAAAATCAACATAAAAAAAGGGTAAAGCTTAATGCTTTACCCTTTAATATACGTCAAAGCTAATGCCTATTCGCTAATTTCAACACCAGCACGATTAATTAAGAACTGGCTTAAAATCGGTACCGGACGTCCAGTAGAGCCTTTATTAGCACCGCTGTTCCAAGCCGTACCAGCAACATCTAAATGCGCCCAGTTGTACTTTTTAGTAAAGCGAGACAAGAAGCACGCCGCAGTAATTGAACCTGCTGGGCGACCACCTAAGTTAGTCATGTCGGCAAATGGACTGTCTAGCATGTCTTGATACTCATCCCATAACGGCATGCGCCACGCGCGATCACCGCTTTGTTCACCAGCATTTAATAGCTCGTGGGCTAATGGGTTGTGCGAACTGAACAAACCAGATGCGTGCTTACCGAGTGCGATAACACAGGCACCAGTTAAGGTTGCAGTATCAATTACTAATTCAGGTTCATAGCGTTCAACGTAAGTTAATACATCACACAACACTAATCGACCTTCAGCATCAGTGTTAAGCACCTCAACTGTTTGGCCCGACATGGTGGTTAAAATATCGCCAGGGCGATAAGCATTACCCGCAGGCATGTTTTCACAACCCGCTAAAATACCAATAACGTTAATAGGCAGCTTCATTTCACATAATGCTTTCATGGTGCCAATAACACCTGCAGCGCCGCCCATGTCGTATTTCATTTCATCCATGGCTTCGCCTGGCTTTAATGAAATCCCGCCAGAATCAAAGGTTAACCCTTTACCAACAAGCACAATTGGCTTTTCGGTACTATCAACCGCGCCCTGATACTCCATCACGGTCATGATAGATTCGTTACTGCTAGCGCGGCCTACGGCTAAATAAGAGTTCATGCCTAACTTGGCCATTTGCTCTTCACCGATAGTGGTTACTTTCAGGCTTTCGTAAACTTCAGCCATTTGGCGAGCTTGCGATGCTAAGTAAGCTGGATTACAGATGTTCGGTGGCATGTTGGCCACGTCACGACATAAATGCATACCTGCAGATACAGCTGTTCCGTGTTCAATTGCACGTTCACCAATGGTTAATTCACGGCGCGTTGGCACGTTAAAGACCATTTTACGTAATGGACGACGAGTTTCGCCTTTACGGGTTTTTAAAGCGTCAAATGAATAAAGGCTATTTTGAGTACTTTCAATAGCTTGGCGTACTTTCCAGTAGGTGTCACGGCCTTTAACATGCAATTCAGTTAAGAAGCACACAGCTTCCATCGAACCGGTTTCATTTAGGGTACTGATGGTTTTTGTGATAATTTGTTTGTATTGGCGCTCGTCTAACTCACGCTCTTTGCCACAACCAACCAGTAATACACGTTCACTTAATACATTTGGCACATGATGCAATAGCAACATTTGTCCTGGTTTCCCTTCAAGGTCACCACGACGAAGAAGGTTACTAATGTAACCTTCACTGATTTTATCCAATTGCTCTGCGATGCCAGATAAACGGCGAGGTTCGTACACGCCGACAACGATACAGGCTGAACGTTGCTTTTCTGGGCTGCCGCTCTTTACGCTAAACTCCATGAGCACTCCTAGATTCTTAAAGACAAATTTTTATATTTATTAGATAATGTTTGCATTAGGCCATCTGGCACATAATCAACGAAAAGGTGATAACTGTTTGGGATTATTAACGAAAAAGAGGCGTAAATTGACAGCCAAAATAGATGTTAACCATGACCCCGAAGCACCTTCCGCGCTGGTCAGAAAACTAGCAAAACTGCTGAAAGTAGACAGTTTACATGAAAGTTGTTCTGATACCAGTAAAAAGATAAGTTTAGCCACCGGATCCTACTTGTGATTGTATTTAGATATCTTATTAGTGAAGTTTTAAAAGCACAATTTGCGGTACTTTCGGTGCTGTTAACTATTTTTATTAGTCAACAATTTGTGCGCGTGTTAGCCGATGCCTCTGACGGTGAATTTCCTGCGTCTTTAGTGATGACATTGCTTGGCTTAAATTTGCCTCAATTAACCGTATTAGTACTACCTTTGAGCTTCTTTTTAGGCATATTGCTGGCTCATGGGCGAATGTATGCTGAAAATGAAATGGTAGTTTTACATGGCGTTGGCGTGAGTGAATGGTATGTCACTCGAGTGACCTTACTGGTGGCTTTTGCCAATTTATTGTTTACCGCCTATTTGTCTGTTTATGTTGGACCTTGGGCGGAAGAACGCCAAAACCAAGTGTTAGAGAAAGCCCAGTCAGAAGCGGGCCTAGCAGCGTTAACTCAAGGACGTTTCCAAGCAAGTCCGAATGGACGAGCGGTTTTGTTTGTTGAAAAAATAAATAAAGACAATACCTTAGATAAGGTGTTTGTTGCACAGCTTCCCGACCCAGAAGATGAAAATGGCCTAACTAATATTGTGGTAGCGAATAAAGGTCGGGTGATTGAAGATAATATTGGCAGCCAACAATTACAACTTGAAAAGGGTTTTCGTTATCAAGGCAGCCCCAAGTCACTTGAATTGCAAGTGATTGAGTTTGGCGGCTATAAAATGGAAATTAAAGAACAAGAGGTGGATGAGCGTCGACGTAAACTTTCAGCATTGCCAATTGATGAACTGTTAGATACTCCCGGACCAGAAGCTGCAGCTGAATTTCAGTGGCGACTAGCCATCCCTATTGCGATCCCATTATTGACCTTAATTGCGGTGCCGTTAGCGCGGGTTAATGTGCGCCAGGGTAAGTTTGCTAAAATGGGTCCCGCTATTTTGCTTTATTTAGGTTACTTTGGATTAATGATTGCAGGCCGAAAAGCTCTGCAAGATGAGGTGGTGCCGCAGTTTTTGGGCATGTGGTGGATCCATGGCTTTGCATTAATATTAGGTCTACTGCTATTAATAAAAGAGCGTCCAACTGGGATGAAGTTCTTGGGCTTGTTTAAGCGTAAGCAGGTGGCTGCATGAGAATATTAGACCTGTACATTGCGCGTATGATTGTTAGTACATCAGGCTTATGTTTACTTATTCTGACTGGATTATCAGGCATTATTAAGTGGGTTGACCAATTACGTTTAGTTGGACGTGGTGCTTACACCATGCTTGATGCTGCTATCTATGTGTTATTTTTGATTCCTCGTGATATAGAAATGTTCTTTCCAATGGCGGTATTGCTTGGTGCGCTAATAGGTATGGGCATGTTGGCATCAAACTCCGAGCTAGTGGTGATGCAAGTTTCTGGCATGTCGCGTTTACAAATCACCCAATCGGCGATGAAAACAGCTATTCCACTGATGATTATGGTTATGGCGCTGGGAGAGTGGGGCGCACCCATTGCGGAGAAAAGTGCCAAAGAGCTGCAGGCGACGAAGATATCGGGTGGCAGTTTGATTAAGTCTCATCGTGGCATTTGGGCAAAAGATGGTGACTTATTCGTTAATATTGGTGAGGTTCAAGACGTTAATACGCTGAATGATATTAGTTTATATGAATTTAACGACCAACAAGAATTAACTAGAGTGACGCATGCAAAGACAGCAGTGTTCATTAATGATGTTTGGCAGTTATCTGCAGTTGATAACACTAGCGTAAAAGATGATCGTGTTATTCGTGATTATCTTGATACTGATGTATGGCAGTCGACATTAACCCCAGACAAGCTCAGTGTGGTGTCAATTAAGCCAGAAGCATTATCTATCAGTGGCTTAATAGATTACTTAGATTATTTAAAGGTTAACCAACAAGACCCTAGTCGATATGAGCTGGCGTTGTGGCGCAAGATTATGCAGCCGGTAACAGTTGCTGTAATGATGTTAGTGGCACTATCGTTTGTGTTTGGGCCGCTACGTACTGTGACCATGGGCGCTCGTGTGTTGCTGGGAGTCGTGGCAGGATTTAGCTTTTATATCAGTAATGAGATATTTGGCCCTATGAGCATAGTGTATGAATTACCGGCGGTGGTAGGCGCAATTGCCCCAAGCATGTTATTTACTGGATTAGCATTATATTACATTCGTAAATAACCTTAGTTGGGATAGTAAAAGGTTATGTAAGCCTGAGTTATTCTACGGTTTTAATTATTCTATGCTTTTATTTATGCTAGCGTTTTAGTGACCTTGACGTGTACTAGTGACTTGACGTGTACTAGTGACTTGGCGTGTACTAGTTATGCTTGCCACAGGTGTACAAACGAACCTTGGTAGTAAAAAAATGGCAACCTTATGGTTGCCATTTTTTACTCGTAAACTAATTATTTATATTAACTAGGCGCCGCGCCAGTTGCGCATTTGATTAGCTTCTACCGACAATACCACCACTTCAGAACGTGTCATCATGTCTTGTAAGGCTAACTTGTCATCATTAATGATAATCCATAAATTACCAATACCCAGTAAAGACCAAATTAACCGCGCACAGGCGGTAATAAAGCTGAGGTTTTGACCATTAGGATGTTGCACTTTAAGTCGCCAAGCTCGCATACCTAATGTTTGCCCACCTCTACTCCAAAATATGGCATAAAATCCGCCAACACAGAGGGCTATCCATAGTTGGTAAAAGCCATGGTAAATTGGCGTGTTGTTTAGCAAATCTGACACATGCTCATGACCATTCATAGCGATGAGTCCGCTGCTCTGTAAACCAAAGAAAACACCAAAACCTAATGCACCAGCACACATATAAACGGCTACAGCCAGCATGGAGTCATACGCCATAGCCCCTAAACGACGTACAAAACTTGCACGTGGGAAATTAGCATGATCTGAATTCAACATAGACAGTCCTTCTTTAAATAAAGATGATTAAACCTCATCATCTTCGCGAACAAATTTAATACTACTAAAACCAAAACGTGCAAACTCGGTTTTACGAAATTCTTTTTCTGCTTTAGCGCCTTTTTTTGAGGTTAAGGCAACTTGTTGTTCCATGGCTAAAAAATTCTTTAAATCAATCCCTTCTGCTTCAGCTGCCGCTTCATAAAGATCACGATGTATGTCATAGCTAAAGGCGATGGTTTTGGTGTGGCCTTTAAAGGTATAAATCACTTGGCGCGCCATGGAGAACTCCTGAAATTAATGTAATTCACTGCTAAAAATAAACAATACAGTACCTAAAAGGCATAATTCTGCCGACAAGTTGTCAAGCGTTAGTGAGGCTTTAAGATACTAAACTGCAAAAGGACAAATACACTTAAGGTGACCATCTTTTGCATAGTCGTTAATTGTCCCACGTTCATCGCGATATAACCAAGCCGATTTGTTAGAACTTGCAATAAATATCCAAATAAGACCGTGCCTTCAGCGGACTAATATTGCAATGGTCTACAATTTGCTTTTTAAGTAGGTTCTCTCACTCTAAAACTAAAGTCTGTGGCGCTGTAAACCGACTGTGACAAGAATAAGTTGCATAAGATGGACTTTATGATAAGGCTAAATATAAGTAACACGCACCATCTGGATAACTGTTGAGTGACTCAGTTAATTTTACTGATGTGATGTCGGTTTTGAATCCTCGCTGCTGCCAGTAAGTTTGTGCACCTTGTACTGCAACGAGTCCAATGCCATTGACCGTCAGCGTTTTGGCTTGCTCAACAAGGTATGTAAACAGTTGCTTACCAATGCCCATCCCTTGTGCGCTGGGTGAGATGGCCATGTCATGTAAATACCAACAGTTAGCATTACTCTGGTCACTGATTTCGGTTTCCAATGATGGGGCATCGCCTCGCGGCCAAGGGTGAACTAAGGTATAAGCTAACACACTACCTTGATGTTCAAATACGACACAACTAGTTGGTGATGCTCGCCATTTACTTTGCATAACACCCAGCGACTCAGGCGCTAATTCAACATAACATTGTGCTTGTATCGCCATTATAGCGGGCCAATCAGTAGGATTAATTGGACGTATTGGCATATCAGTCAGTCTCGGCATTTTTGGGTGCATAATTATACTCAGAAACAGCCTAAAACCTAAGCGTTAATCTGTGCTAGAGTAATCATAAAAAATAGATATAAGGAATATCAATATAATGAAAGTCAGTTTTTACTCAGTCAGTAAATGCGTTTTTACATCGGCCGTGTTTACGATAATCGCTAGTTCATCATTTATGGCAACTGCTGGCCTTGAAGCATTTAAACCAGGCTTGGTGATTAAAAACTATGGCAACGTGGCCGAAGTCGATAGCAGCTTAACCATACCAGCAGGGATGAAGTTTAAAGTCGCTTTTGATTTAGGCAGTGCAGCAGAAGCGGCAGAATTAAATCGTAGTATTGATACTTTAGCGCGTTTTATCAATATGCACGTGGCCGCAGGAGTCAAGCTTGAAGATATTTCAGTTGCTATGGTGGTGCATGGCAAAGCCGCTAGCGATATGACTAAAGATAGTTTTTATCAGCAGCTCAATGCGGGGCAAAAGAACGCTAATAAAGACTTAATTGCTCAACTGATAAATAATGGCGCAAAGTTCTATGTATGTGGTCAAACTGCAGCATATTACGGCATTACACCTGACGATTTATTACCAGGCGTTGATATGGCGTTATCGGCGTTAACCGCTCATGCAGTGTTAGCTCATGAAGGCTACAGCGTAAATCCGTTTTAGTTCGTCATCAGCTTATCGTTTGTCGTTTTTAGCATGTCGGCAGTAGTCTGCAGCATTATTGATTAAATACATCTTGCTTGGTGTATTTGTCAATAATACGTTGTGTTGTACCATTTTGTTTAAATTCTGCAATTGCGGCGTTAATCTGTGGTAACAAGGTGGCATGTTCTTTACGAAGACGCATAACTAAGTGACCTTGTGTATGAACTGCTGCAAGGGTAATTGGGCTGTTAAGTTTTTTGGCCCAATACAAAGCCGGTAAATCTCCGCAGATAGCCGCATCAACTCTGTTTTTGTAAAGGGCTTTGATGAGATCTCGTTCTGATAGAAAATCAACCCGAGTAAACTCCGCATCATCATGGTACAAATAACCGCGTACTGTGCCTATTTCTTTTGCTTTAATCTGGTCTATGTTTTGCCAATCTTGGGCTTTTTCTTCGAGGGTAATAATGTTTTCTTTAATAGCAATGATAGGGTCTGATTGCACAAAAAGAGAACCCAACTCTCGATTAGGGAACCAGCTCGGACTGACAAAATCGAAATCTAGCAAGCCGTTATCTAAGGCGTAATTAGTTCTTTTGGGTGGGAAATTATGTTTTTCAATTGCAATATTAGCTTTTGCAAGCAGCAACGGAACCAGTTCTCCTAGTATCCCTGGCTCTTCTGAAGAGTCTGGGATGTAATAAGGCACCCAACTGCTTGATGCGTTGACGTTGTACTTAAGAGCTGTGTTCGCTTGAACTGTGAAACCACAAAAAAATATCAAAAAGCAAGATAGTGCCATAAAGCGTTTTTTCATGGTGACTCCTTTTTTGCCTGTTTATCAATACTCGATCAACTTGCAATGTTTAATAAAGATCTAGGCACAGTAAACATAAACTCTTATGTAGGTTACTCGGCATTAATATGTAAGTTTTATGATGCTTGATCAATGAGGTCTTTTTATTGCTTTGGCTGAGTAATAGACCTTGCGCTAATGCTACTCGAGCAACGAGTTTTTCATCACCACGAATGTACATTGAGATCGGTTTAGCTATTTTGTCATCAATAATATGTTGATTAAATTCTTTTGCTGAAATAACTAAGCTGGATTGGCCGTCACTTTCAAGTTTTAGTTTCGCATCAATGTCGGTATCGGTTATCACTACCCATTTTTGAGCCGTGAGTTCTGCTAACACATTTTTAAGCGCAGTGCCTGTAGCGACAGTACTGTTGTTAGCTTGCTGATATTGATCGGCAATACAAATTAATAGTCGTTTGAGTTGAGCTGCAGCACCTTGACTGCGTGCTTGACTGATCCAGGCTGTTAGGTCGTCGGCCATTAGTTTAGAAAAACGTTTTGTTTTTAATGACTCAACCATCCAGTTACATAAAAAATGGCTTTCCTGTGCAGGTGTTCTCACGGCTTTGTGCTGTGATGCTGAGGTATTTATAGCCTCTATCCCTGCTAGGGCAAGTGTTAATAAAGCTTGGTTGTATGTTTCTGTCGTCATTTCAGCTGGGTCAATAAAGTTATGTGATAACTAGTTTACCGTGTCGTCGCTCATTGCTAAATAGATATTTATATTTAGTCAGCTTGATGAGCTGGAGTCACTATTTAACTGAGTCGCAGTTAAGCTAAGTTAACTGCGACTAAAATCGATTATAGATTACTTCTTGGGCGGAAATTGCGCCAATATGGCGACAACAGTTTCATTTATACTGTTGGCTTTAGCTTCGCCGCCTTGATCAAAGTTGTACTGGCCATTACCACGCCAGATTAAGCGATTATCTGCAGGGTCAATAATATCAATCTGAATGGTTTGCATTTTGGCTGTGTCACTGCCTAGCGGAATACCAAGACTGGTACCTAAACTGACTCCTCCGCCAGAGCCCCAAGAGCCTGAGCCTAGGCCAATAGACAACCCTGAATTTTTTTGCTCATCTTCAGTGAAAAAAGCATAACTGACTAAAAAATCTGCATTGTCCGCGTTAAAATCATAACCTTGGTTCTGTAGGGTTTGTTTAATATTATGACTAATTCGATCTGCTGTTAGCGGATCATCGGTTTGCTTTATGATAAGTTGATTGAATGTTTTCAGTACTGAAAAGTCGTAACTGATATCATAATCTTGCTTAGGTTTTGCGCTGCAAGACGCGAGTAATAGTAGACCACAGAATACTAAAATGTGTTTACGACATGCCATACCACCTGTTAACCATTGACTCGAATGCCTTGATATTGTCATGAGACCCCCTATTAATCGTGCAAAAGTGTACAAAATTAGCTCAATTAGTATAACCTTAATCTAATGTAGTGCTATGGTGGTTTTGGTTAGTTAATCGCTAGAGTAACCATCAAATTAAACTATTAATGACTATATCGTATATTTAATATTTAACAATATTAGCTGAGGTTAAGCATTTTGATGATGGAACAGTTAAGTTTTTTTGCGGTGCCCAGTCCCTGCATCGGCGTTTGCCAGTCTGACAGCCGTGGTTATTGTATGGGATGTCTTCGAAGCCGTGATGAACGTTTTAACTGGATGAATTATGGTGAGTTACAAAAGCAAGATGTGATCCGTTTATGTTCACAGCGTAAGCGACGTCGTCAATATGCTGCGCATAAAGCAAAGCAACTGGAGTTACAAACCCAGCAAGCGTGGTATGCGCTTCAACTGGATTTTGATGGGCAGACCGCAGTGAAAGATGAAGATGTTGATTTAACAGGTTTTAGTTTAGATGAATAACCAAACATTTTCATCTTTATGTTAGGGCCTGTTGATCTTTCGATGACTAGGCATCAATCCATTCGCCTCGATTAAAACGTTTTTAACTCGAACAAAATTCAACCAGCAAAGATCAACAGGCCCTAGGCTCTCATTGCTTGCCAAAATAATCTAAAACTGGCGTTTCTGTGAATGTCATCGCTACCTAAATGGGGATTGTCGGTAAAAAATCTAATCGCAGCTAAGTACTGGCCATGGCAGTTTTCGAGTAATAACGCATTGGGAAAATCTGCTATAACCTGTTGCTGCTTACCTTTATTAATCAATTCGACAACAAATCCTAAAACACTGTTCATCGCCTGTTTTCTCACGTCGACATCAATGTCTGCTGACATAGAGTACTGCAAAAAAAACAATTGTTTTAATGGTTGTGCAATGGCCCAATCGATGGCTTTTTGCCATAGCGTATTAGCGTCTTGTTCAATGTTGCCACTAAAATCTGTGCTGCTGA
Organism: Shewanella livingstonensis; assembly: GCF_003855395.1. Lineage (NCBI taxonomy): Bacteria > Pseudomonadati > Pseudomonadota > Gammaproteobacteria > Alteromonadales > Shewanellaceae > Shewanella > Shewanella livingstonensis. The sequence goes on from NZ_CP034015.1 coordinate 1,467,863, forward strand.
GCATGTTGGTAGCAAACTCTCGTTTAATGGATAAAAAGAGCTGACTCATAATATCTTTTTTAGTCGGGAAATGATGAAACAACGTGCCTGTCGCTACGCCAGCAGCTTTAGCTATTGATGCTGTCGATGTCGCATTAAAGCCTTTATTCACAAACAGCTGTAAAGCTGAGTCTAAAATAGCTTGTTTCTTATCTGTGGTAACAAGGGCTTTACTGCTCATTGAATCAAATACCTGTTTGCTTAAGGTCTGTATATCTTATGTTTGCTTATCAAATCAGTTTGATTACGCGGCTTTGCTGTCGCAATAAGCTCAGTAAGTATGACCTATTAACGTCATACATATTGTGATGATAGCTCGATGTGTTAACGCAAGAAAAATTTCATCAATAACCGTTGGATAATACCGCCATAAGGTGGATGAACAAAAATGCCAGTATTAATTTTACCACTGTTAAGAATCGTTTTAGCATGACTAAAGGTTAAAAAGCCTTCTTTACCGTGGTAGTGCCCCATGCCTGACGGACCAATGCCGCCAAAGGGAGCATCATCTGCTGCAACATGAAATACCGTGTCATTTATGCACACGCCACCAGAATGAGTATGTTGTAATATTTTTTGCTGAGTTTGTTGCTCAAAACTCATCACATACAGAGCTAATGGACGATCATTTTTGTTGATATAACCTATTGCTTCATCAATCGACTGGTAGCTAATGATCGGTAATAAAGGGCCAAATATCTCATCTTGCATAATGAGCATATCGTCTGTGGTATGGGTAACGAGTTGAGTGGCAATTTTTCGTTGAGTTGTAGATATTGGGCCAGCAATTGCCGAGGTGATGGTTGCGCCCTTGGCTTTGGCATCATCTAGCACTTTGATTAGGCGTTGGTACTGACGATCATTAATGATATTACCGTAATCTTGGTTGGTATCGAAGTTAGGGTACATTTTATTAAATCGACGTTGGTAAGCAGCAATAAATGCCTCAACTTTTTCAGCAGGACATAAGACATAATCAGGGGCGACACAAATTTGACCTGCATTTAGGCACTTACCAAAAATAAGTCTTTCAACTGCTGTGTCTATTGGCATATCTGGAGCGATGATCGCAGGCGACTTACCGCCTAGTTCTAATGTTACTGGAGTCAGGTTATTTGCTGCGGCGCGCATAACATGGCGGCCAACAACGCTAGAGCCGGTAAACAGAATATGATCAAACGGCAACGCGGAAAATGCTGCGGCCACATCGGCTTCACCTTCAACTAACTCTACTTCGGTTGAGTCAAAAATTGTTGCCAACATCTTACGTAATACTGCATTAATTGCCGGAGTGAACTCAGACATTTTTAGCATAGCGCCATTGCCTGCTGCAATCGCGGTAATTAACGGACCCATAGATAACATTACCGGGAAGTTCCACGGCACAATAATACCAATTACGCCTAAGGGTTGATATTGCACTGATACCTTTGACGGGGAGAGTAATAAGCCAGCATGACGACGGCTAGGTTTCATCCATGACTTAAGCTGCTTGATGGTGTAATTGATGTTATTTATGCAAGGCATTATATCGGAAATGATAGTGTCGTTTGGCGATCTGTGACCGTAATCATTGATTAATGCGTCGATAATAGCTTGCTGGTTGTTGAGTAATGCTTGCTTTAGGCGGGTTAATTTATCTACCCGCGATTGATAATCGGGTGCTGGATTAGCTTGGAAACGTGCTCGTTGATCAGTTAGTAATTGTCGTAATTGTGTTTCAATATTATCAACGGCCATATTCATACTCTATCTCCAGCAAAAAAATAACAATGTAGATTTGATGAGCATAATATGAACTTACTCAACAAGTCGACTGATTGGTCGGTCTAATGCTAGGTTGTTTTTTGATCTAAAGCAAGTTTCCGGCTTTAGCTTGATTTTGATCACTAAGTAACGCTTTAATAATGACTATACTTAATCTCAACACGGGATAAAAGTTGTGACAAATCGTTAAACTTGGTTTTGTTATTAAGAGTTTAGATTACTTATGTTGCGATTACTTGTGTTGTTGAAATAGAACCGAGTGTGTCTTTTAGGCATGCAATGTTACAGCAAATAAACACTTTGAACTTTGGAGGAAGATAATATGCGCACACGTAATATTTTATGGCCTACCGATTTTTCTGATACGGCGTCACATGCGTTACGTTATGCCATTGAAATGGCAAATTTATATCAAGTTGGTATTCGTATTATGCATGTGGTTGATCAGCCTTTTGGTGATGAGAACTATATGGTGCTTGCTGTGACACCCGAAGAGCTGGCTAAAAGTATGGAAGATGCCGCCGCTAGTCGAATGCATGAGCTATTAGGCCAGCTTAATACCAACTTAAAGATTGAAACGGTTATTAGGCGTGGTGATGCCATTACTGAGATTTTAGCCGAAGCCAATAACGGTGATATTGGTATGGTAGTTATTGCTAGCCATGGCAGAAGCGGGCTGTCTCATTTTTTACATGACAATGTAGCCGAAGCAATTGCCAATAAAGCCGATTGTCCAGTATTAGTGGTTAAGTAATACTGACTGTTGAAGCTTGATAGATGTTAAAATCGGCTATCGTTGATACACGGCTTAGTTGTGCTTTTATCTAGCTAAAAGCTTGAACCGGGTTGACTCAAAAAGGCGATTTCTGCAGGTGTTGAGACGCGCCCAAGTATCGTATTTCGGTGCGGATAACGATTAAATTGCCCAATAATAGCTTGATGTTGTTGTTGGCTGCGCACGTTATTTGGCGCATATTGCTCAAATAATGGCAATCCTAGCTGGTGGACTATCATTGATTCACTATGCATATAGGGCATAATTAAAAATGCGGCTTGCGGTGTCGGTAACTCAGCTAGGCAACCCAGTGCAACGGCTTGTTGTGCAAGCTCTAATGCGATATTGTCAGCAAAAAATGCGGCTGGCGTATCGCGATGAATATTTCGCGAAAATTGATCTAATACGATAATTTCGGCTAATCGACCTTGAGCATCTTTACGCCAGTGTTGTAACTCTCCGTTTATGGCGGCATCTAAAGCGTTACCAAAAGTTTGTGTTATCTGTAAATCAAGCTCGGCATCTTTGATCCACCATTGTGTAGGCGATGTTTGCACAAACCAAAAATTAATAACATCTTCGACAGAGATACTGGTTGTTCCTATTACATTCATGGCTATATCCAATTATGGTTATCGTGACTAATGGCATTAAGCGATCGAGTAATAATCAGTTCAGCTATTGATGTCGGGATATATGGAAACACCACACTGCCACTGGCCAATCCCACTTCAACATAGGCTAACTGAGCTTGTTTTTGGCTGCTGGTTTGGGTAATGGTAACGTGTTGAACTTTTTCAAAGGCGACTCGTTTCCATTGTTGACCAAAAAAGCCGCTGTGTTGCCAAATAACCTGATCTGCGATCACATATCCCCACTGCTTATAGCGGATGTAAAGCGCTATCATTACCATGGCAGTCGTAAACCAAATAAACTCAAAAAAACCGAGGCTATGATGGCCATAGTAACCGATTATACTGAGCAATGTGGCCGGAAACAGTGGTAGGGCTAATCTTCTGGTTAGCCAATTAATACTAATCGGTGTGTAACTGTTGGGTAGTACGCTTACGCCGCCACTAAGTTGTGGGATGTTAGCCAGTATTGACTCTACCTCATTGGGCTTAACGCTTGGAATTAACATATGTTGTTTAGTTTTATGTTCAACTTCATGGCCTTTGACTTGTTTAAAGTATAAGGTCCAGCGGTTAAATAAGCGTGCAATAATGGGTTGTTGCGCTTGGACTAATTGAATACGCTTTATGGCTAATGCATCTTGCTGATGTGATATAACGCCACCACTTCGCTGTATAGTGTCTTCATGTTTGTCGAGCTGATATGGATGATATTTTAAAATAGCCGCGATAATTGAAATTAATGAAAATAAGCTGTAAATCCCAAACAACATTATAATGACCATGATGGTTTGCAAGCCAATATTTTGATGGGTTTGCTGTTGAACCCATAACCAAAATTGCTGTGCCATTGGCGAATCGAATATTTTATCCCAATCAAATTGGCCTACTATGGGGCCCGCAATTACCGCAAACCAAATAAAATTATTTTGATAAAAACCAAATAAAATTAAATCTCGTAAACTTTTGCGCGTAATAGACTGGGTGTTATTTATGCTCAGCTGTTTGTTTGCGTATGAATGCTGGTGTACCGACAGGGTTGCTTCAAAGTGACTTAAATTCAGCAGTAAACGTTTTAAGGTTTGTGCTTGTTGGGCATCTAAAGCGGCTAATTGAGCTTCATCACTTTTAGAGCCTGCCGTTTCAATTACTAGGGTACCAAGCGATAGAGGCTTAAAATAAAACGGTTGTTCATAACGAATATTTTGAATACGGCTAAGAGGTATTTCATCCTTTTTGGTAAAAAATAAACCACGCTTTACTTCAAGCTGATGGTTATTAAGACGAAATCTAAATTTTAACCATTCTATTATTGCGAAAATCGTTACCAGTATTAATAGTAGGCTAGATGCCAGTATGCCCCATTGCATATCAAAACCTTGCTGCCATCCTGTATAAACAATTGGCACTATGGCAAAACCATTACTGAGAATACTTTTTAAGGTAGTAAAAATATTGCTAACGATGGACCATGCTGACAGTGCTTGCCATTGTTGCAAATCACTTGCCGGATTATTGTTTACAGCATCATTTGTATCAACCGATGGATGAGCCATTATGGTTTCGGTTTCAAGCTGCTTATGGTTATCTGCAGATGTTGATGATTTATCCATTATGGTTATCCTGTTGTGGAGGATGAATGGATATATTGTCGGTTTCTATGTCAGATGACGTTGGCTGAATAATATCCTCTTCGGAGACCGGTAATAGATGATTTGCGGCTGCTTGGGTCAATAAGTGTTGGCGTAAATGCTCTGCTAAATCGGCATTGAGACCGGGCAAATCTATTTCAGCTAATCCACTGCCAGCACTAAAGCATTTTAACGTGACCAAATTGTATTTTCGCTCAAGAGGCCCTTGAGACAAATTAACATGTTGCAGCCGAGTATAAGGCAATGCCGTTGTTGATACCCAGAATAACCCTTCACGTAGCACTATTTCATGTTTAAACAATCCATAAGCAATCTTGTTGGCCTTAAGATGAATAAGTTTAATTATCACCGCTGCTAATAGCATGGCAAATACCAGCACCAGTGACGCGATGATTAACGGCAACGGTTTAGCGATTAATTGAAATCCGCTTAAGAGCGTTATGATAATCAACGCCATAACACTACTGATTATTAATAATAGTTTAGGGTAGTTAGGATCAATATTGCTCAGTGGTAAATCAACAAGCTGAATATAATCATCTTGGGATAAGAGTGGACCGTGATGATAAGCATGCGTCAATGTTTCTTTTGCTGCGATAGATGTAGATGTATCGCTTAGCGATGACGGATCATTTATTGGCGATTGCGTTAATGGGCTCTTTAGGTGCGGCTGAGTATCCATATTGGTTCGCTTTCCATTTTTTGCTGTTATCTATTGTTAAAAACTATAACGAGATTGTCGTTACTTAGGTAGTGTTAATCATATTAGGTTATCGATAAATCAATCTATTAGCTAAAAATCAGTGATTAATTCAGCCACAATGGCCACACGCTAGCAATAGTACTTGCGTGATTGGCTACAGATACAGTAATTTCGAGTTAGTGATGTAGAGATAATAGGGCGTGTGAAAGATGTTTTCGGATAATTACGTGATCAATAAATCGCAAAAAGCTTTTCTACGGAAATTGTATTTAGCGCATTTATTAGATGAGGAGCAGCACAACTTATTAAGCTTACAAAAACTAACGTTGATGCCAAGAAGAACTTTGCAAGATGCTATAGCGGCATTTGTTGATATTGGTATTGAAGTGGATTTTGTGCAACAAGGCCAGCGACATAATGAAGGCTATTATCGTATTTCAACATGGGGCCCAATTAGCAGTGCTTGGGTCAATAGCCATTTTGAACAAATTAAACAGCACATTGAGATGGTTGATGAACCGTCGATGGTCCGTTAATACATTTTAAATATAATCATTGGTTGTTAACAAGGCTCCTCATGGCAATACAGATACTATTATTTAATGCACAAGGTCGATTGTTATCTCTGGGTGACGAGGCTCTTATGGCCGAATATGATCCGCAGCAGCATTTAATATGGGTCGATATTACCGGTCAGCATAGCCAACAGTTTTTTAAGAAATACCCTTATTTTGGTATTGATCATCTCGACTTTGAAGAAGCTCAGCGTGAACGTCATCCACCACAGTTTGAAGAATATGACACTCATTCTTATTTATTAACTCATGAGCTTATGGACCGGGAAGAATATCTCCTGCTCGAACGTAGTCAGTTACTGCTACATGTTAATGATCACTTTTTAGTGACTCAACACCTTAAACCTTCACTCAGTGTTAGCAAAGTTGCTCAGCGGATCAGCGAAAAAATTCAGCTGGAAAGCACTGATATGAGCCAAGTATGTTTTGAATTAATGCGCCAAATTGTGATTGATTATCTGGCGGTGATGCTGGCATTAGAAGAACGTTTAAGTGAAATAGAAGATGAAATTTTTGAGGTTTCTACAGATGATCTATTAGCTGAATTAATCGCTTATAGTAGTAAGTTACAAAAAGCAAAACGTTCGTTCAGTTATCACGAAGAGATATTGCAACAGTTGCTTCGCGATGATAGCCATCAGCATATTAAGATGGATTATGAACAGCTAAGCTATTTATATAATCAGTTTGAGCGACTATCGAGTCGTGCCAGTCTGTATCAAGGCTTAGTGGACAGCTTAATTAATGGTTATATATCAGTGAGTGCGCATAAAACTAACCGAGTCATGATGACGCTTACCATGGTAACCGCTATTTTTTTACCGTTAACCTTAGTTGCGGGTATCTACGGAATGAATTTTGACAATATGCCAGAGCTTAAATGGCACTTTGGCTATTTTGCAGTATTGATCCTAATGGCTGTGATTGTGGTATCAGGTTTGTGGATAGCAAAGATCAAGCGCTGGTATTAACATAAGAGGGCAATTGAGGTGGCAGGATTTCAACATGGATTAGATTTTGGTGAGTATCAAAATGGCTTAACTCAAGATGATGTTGCCGTGCCATCGGCTAACAAGCAAATTAATCCGCCCGTCACATGGATTAAAGGTTTTTTATCGCCCAAACAGCAACAGTTATTGCTTAATGAAGTTAACCAATACCCTTTAGAACGGGTTGCCATAGAGGTCTATGGAAAACAACATCTTATTCCTCGAACTCAGGCTTGGTTTGGCGATTTAGGTTGCGATTATCATTACTCTAAATTACACATTACCGCACTGCCTTGGCCAAATCTGCTAAGCCGATTAAGAGCCAAATTACTCAATGATCATCAAATTGACACTAATTCGGTATTAGTTAATCGCTATGCTGATGGTCACGATTGCATGGGCTGGCACAGTGATGATGAACCTGAGATTGTCGTTGGCTCAGCTATTGCCTCGGTTACTTTGGGTGCCTGTCGAGACTTTATCGTGCGCCACAAGCACACTAAAACCAACGTTAATTTTGCGCTCACATCGGGCGACTTACTCATTATGCATCCAGGTATGCAGCAACAATGGCAACATGCTTTGCCTAAACGCCTCAAGGTTGTTGAACCACGGATTAATTTTACCTTTCGACACATCATCCCTAATTACTATGGTTAATAAATCTCGTTAATGGCCATAGCTAAAAGCTAAAAGCTAAAAGCGAAAGGCGAAAGGCCTAGAGGCTAGGACGCTGCGCGGCTAGATGCTATAAAATCTTAGCAGCCAAGCGGTTCCTATCCTATAAATGACAAGCGATAACAAGCGAAAAGCTAAGCGCCTAGGATGCTGCGCGATTAGATGCTATAAAATCTTAGCAGCGAAGCTGTCCCTAGAAACGAAGCGCTCTATACGCGTAGCGAACTAGCAGCGAAGCGACTCTAGGACCTCGAAGACCGAAGGTCGAGCTAGTTTGGGGATATCGCTAAAATGGATCATTATTGAACCGGTAACCGCAGTGTATACGTACTCATTAGTATCAATACAAGATATGGTAATGAATAGATGAACAATGCTGATGGCCAAACTTTCGGAGAAACGAATTTACAATCGACATCACAATCTACTGTCAGTGCGCTTTATTGGTTAGGTGATGATCTGCGGGTGGCCGATAATGCTATTTTTGCTGATATTGCCCAGCATGCCCAGCAGTTGATGGTGGTGTATTGCATCGATCCTAATTGGTTCTGTTCTGCTCAATATCAGGCTCAGTATGTTGGTAAGTACAAACTTCGATTTTTACTCGAATCGTTACGTGCCTTAGATGAAACCCTTAATCAATATGGTCAACAGCTACACATTGTTTATGCATCTGCACAGCAATCTTTGCCATATATCATTCAACGTCATACTATTTCAAGAGTATATCGAAGTGATCATAGCGGTGCAGATGAGCAAGCTGCTTGGCAAAATATTCAGCAGCAGTGCCCTAATGTTGAATATTTGACTATGACCACTCAAACTTTGTTTGATCTGCAGCAACTGCCTTTTGAATTAGCCGATCTGCCTCCGACATTTAGTCAGTTTCGTAAAAAGGTCGAAAAAGTTACTATTTGCGCCGCAGCCGATGCCGTATCTTGGCTGCCGCCAATGGTTGCGCTTAAGCAACAAGATAAACAACTTCAAGCTTGGTTGGCTTATCCTAATTGGTTGCCACAAACGCAAATGTTCAACAATGTATTTTGCGGTGGTGAAGCGCAAGGGATGTTACAACTAGACAGTTATTTTTCGTCTAACTTAGCCCACAACTATAAAGTGGTGCGTAATGAGCTTGATGGCTGGGAGTGCTCGACAAAGTTTTCACCTTGGTTAGCCAATGGTTGTGTATCTGCAAGGCAAGTTGTGTCGGCGTTAAAGCAATTTGAGTTACAACAAGGTGCTAACGAATCGACCGAGTGTATTTTGTATGAGCTGCTTTGGCGTGAGTATTTCCATTTTTATGCGCATAAATTCAATACGCTGGTGTTTAGATTTTCAGGCATTAATGGACGTAAACCATTAACCAGTTTTTATGCGCAACGGATTCAAGCTTGGAAAAACGCCAGTACCCCTTTTCCGTTAGTGAATGCATTGATGAAACAATTAAATGACACCGGTTATATGTCAAACCGTGGTAGGCAAATTGTGGCCAGTTGTTTTGTTAACGAGCTGCAATGTGATTGGCGTTATGGGGCGGCGTATTTTCAACAGCAGTTAATCGATTATGATGTTGCTGTTAATTGGGGTAATTGGCAGTATTTAGCTGGTGTTGGTGCAGACCCTCGAGGTTGCAGGCGCTTTAATCTGCAAAAGCAGCAGCAAACTTACGACCCGGAGGGGATGTTTATTAATGCATGGCTAGGGCGAGAAGCGGTAAAACAACATGATGACACCAATGCTGAATATTGTATCGATAGTGTCGATATAGCGGATTGGCCCAGAAATTGATTACTCATAGGTATGAGTTCACTTAGATGCGGGCCTAAGCAAAGGTGTGCACAAACGTTAACTTTTTGCCTGCCTGTTTGACCTTTATTCAGCAAACCAGTACCCTTCGATTTCATCGATATGGATTAACAAGAGTATCACTATGTCTGTCGAACAAATCATTACGGATAAATTGAATCACGCTTTCGCACCATTGCATCTAGAGGTGATTAATGAAAGTAACCGCCATCATGTACCGCCTAACTCTGAAACTCATTTCAAAGTAGTTGTGGTTAGTGATCAATTTAGCGAACAGCGTTTACTTGCGCGTCACCGTTTGGTTAACCAAGCGCTTGCCGACGAGTTAGCTAACGGTGTGCATGCATTATCTATAAATGCGTATAGTCAGCCAGAATGGCAAGCATTGGATGAAGTGCCGAGAACACCTAATTGCAAAGGCTAATAGTTACTAAATTATTGGCTGATTTATAAAAAAACCTCATATGAACTATGAGGTTTTTTATTTTGTGTTACCTTGAGGTGATGGTTGTCACTCGTTAAGATTATGTTACAGTCTTGAGGTAGAAGCGTTCGATTGCAAAGGATATTTACATGAGTAAGGTGACACAAACCTGCTGGTTAATGGCTTTAACCTTATTGCTGGGCTGTCAACAAGACACTCTTTTGAAGACAAACTCTATTGCTCAAATAGATTTAGCTCCCGCGCAAGTGATTGAATGGCGTTTAGCCACCTCATGGCCAAAAAATCTTCCCGGTTTAGGTATGGGCCCTGAACGGTTTGCCCAATTGGTCAAGCAAATGTCTAATGGACGTTTGATGATAACAGTCTACGGTGCCGGAGAGTTAATGCCTGCATTATCGGTATTTGATGGGGTCAGTAATGGCAGCATTGAAATGGCGCATAGCGCTTCATATTACTGGAAAGGTAAAGCCCCAGCCGCTCAGTTTTTCTCATCAATTCCTTTTGGTTTAACGGCGCAGCAAATGAATGCATGGCTTCACTACGGTGGCGGGATGGAGCTGTGGGAGGAGGTTTATCAGCCTTTTGGTATTTTACCGCTTGCAGGAGGTAATACCGGCATGCAAATGGGTGGCTGGTTTAATACCGCGATTACCACTCCGGAAGACTTTAAAGGTCTCAAGATGCGCTTACCCGGTTTAGGGGGCGAAGTGCTTAAAAAATTAGGGGGAGTTCCTGTTGATGCCCTGACTGGCAGAGAAATATATGGCGCGCTACAAACTGGCGCAATTGATGCTGCCGAGTGGGTTGGGCCTTATAATGATTTATCGCTTGGGTTGTATCAGGTTGCTAAATACTATTATTATCCGGGTTGGCATGAACCTGGCTCCACCATGGAATTTCTCATCAATAAGCAGGCTTTCTCTACTTTGCCTGATGATTTAAAAATGATCATTAAAGTTGCCGCAAGCGCTATCAATCAAGATATGTTAGATGATTATACTCAAGGCCATATTGCTGCGATGGACGTATTGCTTAACGAACATGATGTGCAAGTGAAACCATTTCCTAAGACTGTTATTCGTGCATTAAAAAATGCCCGAGATGATGTGCTTAAGAGTGAGGCAGCTAAAGATCCGTTATTTAATAAAGTACTCGAGTCTTATATGGCTAATGAAAAGTCAGTAAAACGCTACTTTAGTTATACTGAAGATGCGTTAAGTCGGTTTGAGTTAGATGATAAACATCAACAGTAAACTGTGGCTATGGCAATACTTTAATAGTGGTAGTATCTTGTTATTAGGCTGTATCTTGTTAGATTTTTTTTAATTTATTTTGGAGAAAGCAATGCCTTTACTAGACAGTTTTACCGTAGATCATACCCGTATGAATGCTCCAGCGGTCCGCGTTGCCAAGCACATGAGTACCCCAAGTGGCGATGCTATCACTGTGTTCGACTTGCGTTTTTGTGCACCCAATAAAGATATTCTCAGCGAGCGTGGTATCCATACGCTTGAACATTTGTTTGCAGGTTTTATGCGTGAACACTTAAATGCAGATGGTATAGAGATTATTGATATTTCGCCGATGGGATGTCGAACCGGTTTTTACATGAGCTTAATTGGTCAGCCGACAGAAAGTACAGTAGCAGATGCTTGGTTAGCGGCGATGGTTGATGTAACTAATGTGATTGATCAAAAAGATATTCCTGAGTTAAATGAGTATCAATGCGGCACTTATGAAATGCACTCATTAGAGCAAGCTCAAGACATTGCTCGGATGATTATTGCCGCAGGCGTGAGCGTTAACCAAAATGATGATTTAAAATTGAGTGATGAAATTTTAGGTAATCTTTAACTCAATCGATAAATGAATCGATACGTTAAAATTAATTGTATAAGCGGCTTTAGCCGCTTTTTTTTACAAAAAAAACCACTTATTGTCGAGTAAACGTTAACAGTACGCTATTTTTATGTAACTGGAACCGTTATTGTAATGGGCAAATTTTAGTAACTCATACGTCATTTTAAGCGATCTTTTACGTGAACAGACACATATACGGAGATTAATATGTCTAACCACCCATTTAGCCTGTCAGTTATAGCAGCCGCAGTGCTTTATGTTTGCCATTCAACCAATGCTGTTGCCGAAACAGTGACAGAGTCTATTGATAAGATTAATAGCCAACTCGACTTGCAACAGTCATCAATAAGCCAATTTAATTATCGTCAAAGTGATATAACGCTAGGGTTAACTGGCGCGACAGTATTGCCCGCCATACCGCATCAGGATGTAGCGATTACTCATGCGGGTGCCACAGACGGCGTTGCCATTTTACAAGATGGTATTTTCTTCTCTCCAGCGCCGTATTCTGGACAGCATTTAGCGTTACAACCTAATCTACAACATCAACAAAAAGTATCATTTTCAGGTATGACGAATGTGACCGAAAGCTCAGAAGCGGCTTTTGGTAAGCTTGAATATCAGTCAGTACAAATTAACCCGAACAAATATGCGACGAAGATCAATCTTGAAGGCAGTGACAATAATGCCATCAATGGTGGTGTCGTGGTGAGTGGAACATCTAAGCAAGCAGGCATGTTACTGGCGGTTGATTATCAATCTGCATCAGAGGATGTGGGTTATCATATTTCGCGAGATCTCGATTCAACTCAAAAAGATATTTTATTTAAAATTGCTGCTGATAGTCTACCTGGAGCACGTAATCAACAAACCACCGAGTTCAGTTATCAGTATTCATCACAAGATAGCGAGCGCGGGACCTTGGGGTTAACTGCTGCTGATTTTACGTTAAGTCCGACTCAATTATATTCAGCGGCTAGCATCGATAATATTGAAGGCGAACGACAACGCTACGTATTAGCACATAAGGTTATTCTGTCTGCTGATTCGACCATGGATACCGATTTTTATTACCAAACCTATTCGCAGCAAACTCAAAACATGCATTTTGTTGATGGTGAGCAAATTGATAGTGCTTTATTGGCTTCCGTTGCTATGTTTGAAGCGGCTCCAACGGCTGATGGGATGAATCTAGGATCGCTAACGCAAAATAATGATTTTGCTGGTTTTGGTGTACAAACCAAAGGTGTGACTATGTATGGTCAGCACCAGGTGACTTATAGTGCACGCTATCATACAGATAAAGCTGAAATGCGTTTAGGCCAGCGTGAGTGGTTATGGGGTAATGATTTATCACTGACGCCGACATCAGATGATGAATATGCACTGACGTATACTGATGATGTCTCGGCATTTTCATCAGCGGTAGACACTAAATTAAATTATGGTCAGTGGTCTATTAACCTCGGTTTAGGTTATGAGCATGTGAGTATTTCTCGTGAGCTTGATGATATGACGACTAACCTTAATGCTGTTGATTTTTCTGATGATGGCTGGACTCCGTCAGCTGAGGTAGCTTATAAAAGTGGTGCCTGGTTAGCCGCGCTGCAAGTTAAACAAGCTTGGACAGCCGCTTCAGCGGGAAATATTAACCAAACGGCTCAAGAAGCGCTGCAATATCAATTAGCGTTAAGTTACCAGCAAGATGCTTTATCGATAGCCATGACAGGCTATATGCATGATTACGACAGTCAACACGTAAGTTGTATGCAGGGCATGGTATGTGGCTATGAGCAAATATCATTACAGGAAAATATGAGTGATGTTGCTGTTGTGGGCGCAGACTTGAGCATAGCGTATGGGCTGACATTTGATCACTTTTCTATTCCATTGAACGTAAAGTATCAATACACCCAGGCTGAAACCGATACTGCCGATTGCAATGAGTTAATGGGATGTTTTGCTGCCAATAGTCAATTACCTTGGGTACCAGAACAACAGTTAACGTTAAGCTCCGGTATTGTGTATGGTGACATGTCTTTTATCGCGCAGGCCTTGTATCAATCTGAGTTAGGTTATCAAACCTCATTGTCTAATGAGCGAACCATTGATAGTCAGTGGAAGGTTGATTTAGCCGCGACTTATCGTTTGACCGAGCAGCATGAATTATATGTTCGAGTTGAAAACTTGTTAGATGAAGAATTAGTCGCAAATATTACAGCGATGGGATTTCAAGGGCAGTCAGAAATGATCACGTATTTGGGTTATCAAGGTCATTTCTAGATAACTGTTTTTATATGACGGTCTCTATATGTTAGCTAGGGCCTGTTGATCTTTCAAGGTTATTTTTGCAGCGAATTGTTGGCCATTACTCACATTTACAACTGCGCGGCAGAGACTTTGAGGTGTAGTTATTCTACATAAAAAGTCGATAACACAGTAAAAATGGCCAACAAACGCTGCCCGAAGGGTTCGGCTAAAAACGTTTTACTCTTTGTTGAATGCATTTTGCTTAGATGACTAGGCATCAATCCATTCGCCTCGATTAAAACGTTTTTAACTCGAACAAAATTCAACCAGCAAAGATCAACAGGCCCTAGGCTGAATGATATTTGAACACGGTTTATGTGTCTTTTATATCAAAATGCTCATGCCACTCAAGTGAGAACTCATTTGGGTGGTATTATTTATGCGGTAATTGTTTTTGTGAGTAAACAACTAAAATTATTTCTTTAAAATTAATGCTATAGTTTTTTTATCAGAATCTAACATACAGCATAACCTCTTAGGTTCTTATTCGTTAAGTCTGATCTAAAATCCATTTGTTAAAGTAATGTATTGGTATGAAAACACCTATAATTTTCGTGGCGATAGTCTCATATTTGCGGTAAAATGCGCGCGACCAGCGTGATTATGATCGCATTTTCGAGTTAAATCTGCGCTAGCTCAAATGCAAGTATTTGTTAATACTTTGTTTTTGTAGCAGAACGTGGCGCATTGTCTTTCCTTCAAACGTAGTGCTTGTGGATATGATTACAATTAAGAAAGGATTGGAACTGCCTATAGCAGGCGGACCAGAGCAAGTTATCCATAATGGCCCAGCCATTAGACATGTAGCGACTTTGGGTGAAGAGTATATTGGCTTACGTCCAACGATGAAGATCAAAGTGGGCGACAAAGTACAAAAAGGCCAAGTTCTTTTTGAAGATAAAAAGAATTTAGGCGTTAAATATACGGCTTTAGCCAGTGGTACTATTTTAGAAATCAACCGAGGTGCAAGACGTGTACTTCAATCAGTGGTTATTGCTGTGGAAGGTGACGATAGCGTTGCTTTTGCTCAATACGATGCTGATAAGCTAGACACGTTAGACGCACAAGTTGTTCGTGATAATCTGATTGATTCAGGTTTATGGACAGCTTTGCGTACACGACCTTTCAGTAAAGTGCCAGCGGTGGATGATACTGCTGCGGGTATTTTTGTGACTGCAATTGATACTCAACCTCTAGCTGCCGATCCTGTGGTAGTCATTGCTCAACATAAAGAAGATTTTGCTAACGGCCTCAAAGTCCTAGCTCGATTAACTGAAGGTAAAGTTTACCTATGTAAAGCACAAGGTGCCGATATCCCAGCAGCCAATGCACAAGTTCAAGAGTTTGCGGGTAAACACCCAGCAGGTCTTGTAGGTACGCATATTCACAACGTTCTACCAGCTTCTGCAACACGTACTGTTTGGCATATTGGCTATCAGGATGTGATTGCATTTGGTCAACTGTTCACTCAAGGTGTATTAAACACTGAACGTGTGGTTGCTATTGGTGGTCCTAAAGCGAAAAATCCTCGTCTAGTTCGTACCGTTTTAGGTGCTAGCATGACTGAACTGACTGCTGATGAAACAGTTGGTGATGGTGTTCGTGTGATTTCGGGTTCAGTGTTAAGCGGCCGAACTGCGGTAGGACCTCAAGCTTATTTGGGGCGTTATCATCAGCAGGTGAGTGTACTGGAAGAAGGTGATGAAAAAGAATTATTTGGTTGGGCTATGCCTGGTGCTGATAAATTCTCTATTACACGTGCATTCCTAGGCCATTTAAGCCCATCGCGTCTATTTAATATGACCACTAGTACTGGCGGTTCAGACCGTGCAATGGTACCGATTGGTAACTATGAACGTGTGATGCCTCTAGACATTCTACCTACTATGCTACTTCGTGATTTACTCTCTGGTGACTTTGATGGCGCAGTCCGTTTAGGCGCATTAGAGTTAGATGAAGAAGATTTGGCATTGTGTACGTTCGTATGTCCAGGTAAGTATGACTATGGTTCATATTTACGTGATTGTTTAGATACGATCGAGAGGGAAGGCTAATGAGTTTGAAAGATTTTATCGAACGTATTGAGCCGCAATTTGAAAAAGGCGGCAAGTACGAAAAGTGGTATGCCCTTTACGAAGCGGCAGCCACAGTGTTTTATACTCCAGGTAAAGTGAACAAAGGGGCAACCCACGTTCGCGATAATGTAGACCTAAAACGTATTATGATTACGGTTTGGGCATGTACATTCCCAGCAATGTTTTTTGGTATGTACAACGTAGGTTTACAGGCTCAAGTAGCGATGGCGGCCGGTTTCGGTTCTCCGGATATATGGCAAGTCAGCTTATTTGAATTATTTGGCGCTCAACTCTCTGCAGACTCTGGCATTACGTCCTTGATGTTCTATGGTGCGTGCTTCTTCTTACCTATCTATGCAGTGACTTTCATTGTTGGTGGTTTTTGGGAAGTACTCTTTGCATCAGTGCGTGGCCACGAAGTAAACGAAGGTTTCTTTGTCACTTCGGTGCTATTTGCTTTAACCCTACCCGCTACTATCCCATTGTGGATGGTTGCATTAGGTATTACCTTTGGTGTGGTTGTAGCGAAAGAGATCTTCGGTGGCACAGGGCGTAACTTCTTAAACCCTGCATTAGCTGGTCGAGCTTTCTTATACTTTGCTTACCCATTAAGCATGTCTGGTGATACCACGTGGGTTGTTGCTGACGGTTATTCTGGTGCAACGGCATTAAGCCAAGCAGCGCAAGGTACATTTGACTACGCCTCAACGGCTAACTGGATTGACTCATTTATGGGCTTCATTCCTGGTTCTGTCGGTGAAGTGTCTACCTTTGCTATCTTGCTAGGTGGTCTAGTTATCATTTACGCCCGTATTGCCTCTTGGCGAATCGTTAGTGGTGTTTTCTTAGGTATGGTCGCTATTGCGACGTTGCTTAATATGATTGGTAGCGACACTAACCCGATGTTTGCAATGCCTTGGTATTGGCACTTGGTGTTAGGTGGATTTGCATTCGGTATGATGTTTATGGCTACAGACCCAGTTTCTGCGTCGTTTACCAATACCGCGAAGTGGGCATACGGTTTCCTCATTGGTGCAATGGTGGTGTTTATCCGTGTGGTTAACCCTGCATTCCCAGAAGGTATTATGTTAGCTATTTTGTTTGCTAACCTATTTGCTCCATTATTTGACCACTTTGTTGTACAGTCAAATATCAAGCGGAGGATTGCTCGTGGCTAGTAATAAAGATTCGTTCGGTAGAACGCTATTTGTTGTTGTCGGCTTATGTCTTATCTGTTCAGTGCTTGTTTCAACTGCTGCTGTGGTATTAAAACCTATTCAGCAAGAAAACAAATTACTTGATAAGCAAAAGTATATTCTTGAAGCGGCGAGCCTGATAAATACCAAAGAAGGCAAAGTCACTAAGAAAGAAATTCTAAGCAAGTATGAGCAATATGTTGAAGCTCGCTTAGTTGACCTTAAAACAGGTGAGTTTGTTGAGGGTGATGCTAACGTTTATGACCAACGTAAAGCGTCACGCGATACTAGCATGTCTTCTGTGCCTGAAAATGACATCGCCTCAATCAAGCGTGTTGCAGATAACGCGGTTGTATACCTTGTTCGTAATGACGAAGGTAAACTAACTAGCGTTATTTTACCTGTTCACGGCTATGGTTTGTGGTCAACTATGTACGCACTTTTGGCTCTAGAGGCTGACTTAAATACAGTGCAAGGGCTTGTTTACTATGACCAAGGCGAAACGCCTGGTTTAGGTGGCGAAGTTGAGAATCCAAAATGGAAAGCATTGTGGAAAGGTAAAAAGTTATTTGATGAGCAAGGTGACTTGGCTATTAGTGTAACTAAAAACCCTACAGTGGCTAGTTCTGTTTATGGTGTCGATGCGCTTTCAGGTGCAACACTTACCAGTAACGGTGTACAACACTCATTGACGTTTTGGTTAGGTAAAGAAGGCTTCGCAAACTTTATCGCTAAAGCACGCAACGGAGGGTTAAGCTAATGGCTGACGCTAAAGAACTTAAACAGGTTCTAACCGGACCGATTATCAATAACAACCCAATTGCGTTGCAAATTTTGGGTGTGTGTAGTGCTCTTGCTGTTACTAGTAAATTAGAAACAGCATTAGTAATGACGATTGCATTAACTGCGGTAACAGCGTTTTCTAACCTGTTTATCTCACTTATTCGTAATCACATTCCAAGCAGTGTGCGTATTATTGTACAGATGACCATTATCGCTTCATTAGTGATTGTGGTTGACCAAGTATTACAAGCTTATGCTTATGCCATTTCTAAACAGTTATCGGTATTCGTCGGTTTGATTATTACTAACTGTATTGTAATGGGTCGTGCTGAAGCTTACGCAATGAAAACACCCCCAATGATGAGCTTTATGGATGGTATCGGTAACGGTTTAGGTTACGGTGCAATTCTATTGTCTGTTGGCGTTGTGCGTGAACTATTTGGTAATGGTTCATTATTTGGCGTAGAAATCCTCAGCAAAATCTCTGACGGCGGTTGGTATCAGCCTAACGGTTTATTACTACTGCCACCGAGTGCATTCTTCTTGATCGGTGGTCTGATCTGGTTGATTCGTACGTATAAGCCAGAGCAAGTTGAAGCAAAAGGGTAAACGCAATGGAACATTATCTTAGTTTATTAATTCGCTCTGTTTTCATTGAAAATATGGCGCTAGCGTTCTTCTTGGGTATGTGTACTTTCTTAGCGGTATCAAAGAAAATCACTACTGCAATGGGCCTAGGTGTTGCAGTTATCGTGGTACTGGCTATTTCGGTTCCTGCTAACCAAATTATTTATCAAGGTCTATTAGCTCCAGGCGCATTAGCTTGGGCTGGTTTTCCTGATGCTGATTTGAGCTTTTTGAAGTTCATCACCTTTATCGGTGTGATTGCAGCACTTGTGCAAATTTTGGAAATGGCTTTAGACAAGTACTTTCCACCTTTGTACAACGCGTTGGGTATTTTCTTACCTTTGATTACCGTGAACTGTGCAATTTTTGGTGCAGTATCTTTCATGGTTGAGCGTGATTATAACCTTGGCGAGAGCGTAGTATTTGGTATTGGCTCTGGCATAGGTTGGGCGTTAGCAATTGTATTGTTAGCCGGTATCCGCGAAAAGATGAAGTATTCTGACGTGCCAAATGGCTTACGTGGCTTAGGTATTACCTTTGTTTCAGCAGGTCTTATGGCTCTAGGTTTCATGTCATTCTCAGGTGTTTCTCTTTAAGAGTACTGAGACGACGCATTAATTTGAACCTTTAAGGATAAGTGAATGGGTATTCTTGAATCTACTCCTCTAGATGTCTATCTAGGTGTGAGTATGTTTACTGTGATTGTATTAGTTCTGGTATTAGTGATTTTATTCGCTAAATCAAAACTAGTGGCAAGCGGTGATATCATGATTGGTATTAACGGCGACGCAGATAAAGCAATTAAAACAGGTGCTGGTGGAAAGCTACTTAGCGTTTTAGCTGACAACGGTATCTTTGTATCGAGTGCGTGTGGCGGTGGTGGCTCATGTGGCCAGTGTCGTGTACACATAAAGTCTGGTGGTGGTGATATTCTGCCGACTGAGCTTGATCACATTAGTAAAGGCGAAGCACGTCAAGGTTGTCGTTTATCTTGTCAAGTAAACGTTAAAGCTGATATGGAAATCGAGCTTGATGAAGAGATCTTCGGCATCAAGAAGTGGGAATGTGCGGTTCTATCTAACGATAACAAAGCCACGTTCATTAAAGAACTTAAGCTGCAAATCCCTGATGGTGAATCTGTACCTTTCCGTGCTGGTGGTTATATTCAGATCGAAGCACCTGCTCATCATATTAAATATGCTGAGTTTGAAGTGCCTGATAAATATCGTGGCGACTGGGAACACTTTGGTTTCTTCAAGCTAGAGTCAAAAGTAGACGAAGAAACGATTCGTGCTTACTCGATGGCCAACTACCCAGAAGAGTTTGGGATTATTATGCTGAACGTGCGTATTGCTACGCCACCTCCACGTAATTTAACCTTACCTTGCGGTAAAATGTCTTCGTACATTTGGAGCTTGAAAGCCGGTGATAAAGTGACTATTTCTGGTCCATTTGGTGAGTTCTTCGCTAAAGATACCGATGCTGAAATGGTCTTTATTGGTGGTGGTGCTGGTATGGCCCCAATGCGTTCACACATTTTTGACCAATTAAAGCGTCTTAAATCAAAGCGCAAAATCAGTTTCTGGTACGGTGCGCGTTCTCAACGCGAAATGTTCTATGTTGAAGATTTTGACGGTTTAGCGGCTGAAAATGAAAACTTCAAATGGCACGTTGCGTTATCGGACCCACAAGCGGAAGATAATTGGACTGGTTATACCGGTTTTATCCATAACGTATTGTATGAAAACTACTTACGTGACCATGATGCGCCAGAAGATTGTGAGTTCTATATGTGTGGACCTCCAATGATGAACGCAGCCGTTATTGGTATGCTAAAAGATTTAGGTGTCGAAGACGAAAATATCTTATTAGATGATTTCGGTGGCTAATGAGTTAACTCATTACATAGACATGTAAGTCATGAAAATTGCAGCAATGCAGACAGGGTGGTTAAACACGGGTCTGCACGCTGCAATTTTTTTTATTCAATAAAAAAAGTGTAGATTTGACATGACTGTAAATTCAATCAAGTTACTGCTATTACCAGCGTTTTTGCTACTGGTGAGCGCATGTAGCACACCAGAACCGATTATTTCATTATCTGGCAGTACCATGGGTACAACTTACCATATTAAAGTAGTCATTAATGATAAGCTGCCAGAAGCGCAATTACTGCAAGCAGAAATTGATATGGCATTGGAAGTGGTTAACGATCAGATGTCGACTTATCGTTCGGACTCTGAATTGTCTAAGTTTAATCAATTACAAGTACAACAAAGCGTTAACGTATCAGCTGATACGATTAAAGTGATTGAAGAAGGTATACGCCTTTATCATGAAACCGATGGTGCATTAGATATCACCTTAGGACCGGTAGTTAACTTATGGGGTTTTGGTCCCGATAAACGGCCAACTACAATTCCGACTCAGGCCCAAATTGATGCAGCAAAAGCAAAAATGGGTATCAAGGAATTGACCATAAATGGCTTAATGCTAACTAAGCACAATGCCGATTTGTATGTTGATTTATCTTCAATAGCAAAAGGTTTTGGGGTTGATAAAATTGCTTCTATATTAAACAAATATCAGGTATCTGGATACTTAGTCGAAATTGGCGGTGAGCTTAATATTAAAGGCACCAAGGCCGACAATACACCATGGCGAGTTGCGGTTGAACAACCGACTAGTGCAGGACAAGCAGTACAGCAAGTGATTGAACCTGGCACCATGTCATTAGCAACATCGGGTGATTATCGTAACTTTTATCAAGAAAATGGTGAACGTTTTTCACATTTAATCGATCCTCGTAACGGTTATCCGATAAAGCATCAATTAGCCTCAGCAACCGTGTTACACTCTAGTTGTATGACTGCTGATGGATATGCAACGGCCATGATGGTGTTAGGTACGCAAGCTTCATTGGCGCTTGCTAAAGAGAAAAACTTAGCAATAATGTTGATTGAGAAGCAAGAGCAGGGATATCAGGTCTATTACAGCGATGCGTTTAAATCGTATGTGAAGTAGGTTATTTATTTTTTAACTAGTTGATGAAACGACTTATTGATCCAGCTAGTTGTACCCTAATCTGAATGAGTTAATTGGAGTTTGTGATGAGCACATTTATTGCAGCGTTTGTAGTGTTGTTATTGTTCTTTTTGTTAATGTCTATCGGCTATATTGTAAAAAAGAAAGCGGTAGAAGGCAGTTGTGGTGGCTTAGGTGTATTAGGTATTGAGAAAGCCTGTGACTGTGATGATCCATGTGATAAACGTAAACGTCGCATGGAAAAAGAGCAAGCCAGGAATGAGCTGCTTAATCAAAATCGCATAATTTAGCGTCATTAATTATTTAAAGCAAAAGTTATTTAGCTCATGCTTTGTAAAGAGCCTTCATTTAGAAGGCTTTTTTATGTTTATTAATCGCTAACGAGTTACAAAGCTTAGTTATAATGATAATGGTTATCAATTGTAAGTGTGTGAAAATAAAGGAAAATTTGCTTTTCCTCCTATAGTGTTTTATCCTATTTGTAATTGATCGAGATCACATTATTTATCGAGGGACATTACTATGAAAGGTCATCCTAAAGTCATCAGCCAACTCAATCGAGTACTTACCTGCGAGCTTACCGCCATTAATCAATATTTTTTACATGCCCGCATGTTTAAACATTGGGGATTGGACAAGCTTAATGAGAAAGAATACAAAAAATCGATTGAAGACATGAAGCATGCTGACAAATTGATCGAACGAGTATTGTTTCTTGAAGGTTTACCTAACTTACAACAGTTAGATAAATTGCGTATTGGTGAGCATGCCGAAGAAATGCTTAGCTGCGATATGGCTGCAATAACGGAACAAATTGCTGTTTTACGCGAAGCTATAAAGGTGTGCGAAACCGAACAAGATTATGTTAGCCGCGATTTATTTGAAGACTTACTTGAAGATGAAGAAGAGCATTTAGATTGGATTGAGTCGCAGCAAGAGCTTATCACTCAAACTGGTATTCAAAATTATCTTCAATCACAAATTAACGACTAATAGGACATTATTATGAAAGGTCATCCAGAAGTCATCGATGCACTAAACAGTTTATTAACAGGTGAATTATCTGCTATGGATCAATATTTTGTCCATGCCCACATGTATGAAGATTGGGGGTTTAATGAGCTTTATACCCGTATTTTACATGAATCAGACGACGAAAAGTTACATGCTGCTAAATTAATTCAACGCATTTTATTTTTAGAAGGCACTCCCGATGTTGCTAGCCGTGAAGCGCTCAATATTGGTAAAGACGTGCAACAAATGCTGCAAAATGACCTTGCATACGAATATCATGTAGCAGATCATTTGCGTAAAGTTATCGCGCTATGTGAAGAGAAAGCTGATTACCAAAGCCGCGAAATTTTAGAAGTGTTATTAGATGATACTGAATCTGACCACATGTACTGGTTAGAGAAGCAACTCGGTCTTATTGAACGTATTGGTTTACAAAACTATTTACAGACCAAAATGTAATTTTTGCTAGAGACCAAAGTATTGTACAAAAGCCCAACTATGTTTGGGCTTTTTTGTGTCATTTCAACACTCATGTTGAGGCTCTGGAAGACAGGTTAACCGCATTAGTGCTTGCTTTTTGGACTATTCGTTTAACCTGCAAACAAAAAATAGTCCAAACCATGAATATTTTATGGGCTATAACAACTCATTAAATAAACTATTTTTGTTTAAAAAACGTTCAACCCCCCCCCTGATCTGGAAGAGATACATTAAAAATGATAATAGTTTTTTTCTAATTAAATTGTCATATTTAGTTGTTAATAGGACGTATTTTAAACTATATGGATATGGAAATGAATAGAAATGTACACCTTAATAACTTCAAAAGTAGTGAACTCATATTTGATAATGATGAAACTATAATTATTTTAAAGTTCATATTTTCGAATCAACATTCGATTAGAGATGAGTTAGATATTACTGATGAAGTTCGTGAGTTTGCTCAAGGCTTGTTAGTTGAGGCTGTCGATGCATCTTATGCGATGGGATTTATCGACTCTTTATTTCGATCAACAATGAATCCCCTAGATGGTGCTAAAAAAGTCATAATAAAATTTGGGCGCAGCGCTGCAAAACATTGGTTTAGTCATGCAACAGCTAAAGACTTAATGCAAATAAAAATCTATGACAGAGTGAGATAGCAACTATCATATAGCTTCGGTCGTGTTTTAGTGTTGTATTTAAATGGAATAGCAAAAACAAACAGTCGACATTTTGGTGTTTTAGCTTTTAACCTAAATAACAAAGTTATATGGAGTTAAAATGAAACTTAAGTTACTAATTGGATGCGCTTTTACTATTATTATTATGTATTCATTAGGTGCTATTTATTCTCTTGAAAATAGCCGTGTTGAAGATGTTGTATTATGCAGTGTCGAAGATAATACGCATTACATACCAAATTCGTTCTGTGAATTTTATTTGTTTAATTTTAGATTAACGAAACAAGACTTAGGTGATCTTCAGTCTGTAGGTGGTATAGCATTTTTATTTGGTATTTCTAATCAGAAAAAAAGATATGTTTATTTAGATAAATTTATCGACAATGGTGCCTCCGTTAATACTAAAAGTAAGATTGATGGACTACCGCCTCTTCATGCCGCAATCTTACTCAATGATAAAAAATTAGTTGAATACTTACTGAGCAAAGGCAGTGACCCTCAACTGCTAGATAGTCAATTACGGTTAAATGCTTATGATTTTGTACTGCTTTTGAAAACAAAGAATGACTCAATAAATCGAATTGAAGTCATAAGAATGTTGTCTACAATCAATTTATAAATTGAATAATTTGCTAGATGATTTAGCTTTTTTCAGAATAATATTTTATTGCGTTTTAGGATGGCTTGAAGCTAGCTTTTGACATTTAAAAATATTTTGAGTCACATTTATTCATTATAGTAATAATAAGCAATGATTGAATACTGTTTTTATATACAGTATTATTGTTTTAATTAACTTAATAATGATGGTTAGAGAATGCGTAAAATCATTCACATCGATATGGATTGCTATTATGCTGCTGTTGAAATGCGAGATTTTCCTGAATTACGAGGAAAAGCTATCGCTGTTGGCGGCAGAAGCGATCGTCGCGGTGTGATAAGCACCTGCAGTTATGAAGCTCGCAAATTTGGCGTGCGCAGTGCTATGTCCAGTTACCAAGCGTTGCAGTTATGTCCGCAGCTCATTTTAGTGCCTGGTCGTATGGAAGTGTACAAATCGGTATCCCTGCAAATTCGTGAGATCTTTCATCGATACACCGATCTGGTTGAGCCATTATCATTAGACGAAGCTTACCTAGATGTAAGCGATTGCCAAGCTCATCAAGGCAGCGCCACATTAATCGCTAAAGCTATCCGCAATGATATTTTTGAGGTCACTGGATTAACGGCTTCAGCCGGTATTGCACCGATTAAGTTTTTGGCCAAAATAGCCTCTGATTTAAATAAACCTAACGGTCAATATGTTATCACCCCAAATCAAATTAGCGATTTTGTTAAAGATTTACCGCTGAACAAAATTCCGGGTGTAGGCAAGGTTACCTCAAAAAAGTTAGCTGATATTGGCTTAACTACGTGTTATGACGTACAACAATATCCTAAAGTACAATTAATTGAGGCTTTCGGTAAATTTGGTCATGTATTGATTGAGCGATCGCAAGGTATCGATTTAAGGCAAATTAGCCCACATCGAGTGCGTAAGTCTGTTGGGGTTGAAACCACCTTAGCTAAAGATATTTTCACCCTAGAACAATGTCATCAAGTGTTACCACAGCTTATCCAAGAGCTCAGTGCTCGGGTGTATCGCAGCGCTAAAGACCGCCAGATCCACAAGCAAGTTGTTAAGCTTAAATTTAATGATTTTAAACAAACCACCATCGAGCACCGTAGTGATGATATTTCGATTAACTTGTTTCATGAGTTGTTGCAACAAGCGTTGCAGCGTAGCCAAGGGCGAGGTATTCGTTTATTGGGGGTGAGCGTTGGCTTAGCAGATGTGACGCTAGCAACGACAGAGAATGGTGCCGATCAAATCACTCAGCTTGATTTACAGTTTTAAGCTTTTAGAGCGCGATGATAAAAAAGTTAAAAGCGACATTGCTGTCGCTTTTTCTATTGGGTTACTCGCAACTCATTTCGTTACGCTTCTTTAGCCGGAATACGTTCTAGTACTGCAAGTAGTAATTCCCAGTACTGTCCAACAGTGGTGATGTTGACCATTTCATCTGGGCTGTGCGGATAACGAATGGTAGGTCCAATTGATACCATGTCCATCAATGGATAAGGTTCTTTAAATAGACCACATTCAAGACCCGCATGAATAACCATAACGGTAGGATCTTTTTTATAAATATCGTTATAAGTGTCACGCACAATTGCCATTACTGGAGAGCTAGTATCTGGTTTCCAACCTGGATAAGCACCGCTTAAATCAATGCTAGCTCCCGATAAATTTGATAGTGCGGTTAGCATTCCGGTGACTTCCTCACGACCAGAATCGATTAACGAACGGATAAGACACAAGACTTCAACGCTTTCATCTTCGGTACTAATAACGCCGATATTAAGTGATGTTTCAGTCACACCTTCCACTTCATCACTCATGCGCATTACGCCGTTAGGACAAGCATGTAATAAGTCTATTAAGGTATTTTGTGCCTCTTCGCCCATCACTTTGGTTGGCGCATCAATAGTGACCAAGCTTAGTAGCATAGTTGGATCAGCAACCGCTAACTCTTCACGCACGAGAGCTTGGAATGATTCAATAGCTTGTTTTAGTGCGTCTACATTTTCTGGCGGTAGCATAAATTGTACATTAGCTTCACGTGGAATAGCGTTACGCAATGATCCACCGCTAAAGTTGACTAACTCAAGGGCTAACTCATCACTGTATTTAAACAAAAAGCGTGCTAATAACTTATTAGCATTGCCGCGGCCCAAATGAATATTTACCCCAGAGTGACCGCCTTTTAAGCCTGACATGGTCAGAGAAAAGCTGGTATTGCTGTGTTCAGGAGCTTGCCAAGACATAGGAACGCTGATTTGTGCATCTACGCCGCCAGCACAACCCATGTAAATTTCGCCTTCTTGCTCTGAGTCGGTGTTGATTAAGATGTCAGCATCAAGGTAGCCCGCTTCTAAACCAAAAGCCCCTGTCATGCCGGCTTCTTCATCGATTGTGAGCAGCACTTCGAGAGGTCCGTGTTTAATATCTTTACTGCCTAAAACGGCCAGTGCTGAAGACATTCCAATGCCGTTATCAGAACCTAAGGTTGTTCCTCTAGCTTTAACCCAATCACCGTCTACATAGGCTTCTATTGGGTCTGTTTCAAAATTGTGCACTTTATCGGCATTTTTTTGTGGCACCATATCGATGTGTGCTTGTAATACCACTATTTTACAGTTTTCCATTCCTGGCGTTGCAGGCTTACGGATGATTAAATTACCTACTTTGTCTTCAACAACACTAAGGCCTTGTGCTTTAGCCCATTGTTGAATGTGCAGCGATAATGCTTGTTCATGTTTTGATGGATGCGGAATAGCACAAATTTGTTCAAACCATTGCCAAAGAGGCTGAGGATATAATTGAGTTAATGCAGTCACGAAACGCCCTCTAAGATGAAATTAAGTCGAAATACGACATAAAGTATAACTAAAATTATTTTAACATATTCTGCGCAGTTACTTGATATTGCGATACCAATTTGCCAAGGTTTAGCCCATAAATCTGTAAATAATTATGAACCCATCAATTTATGACAATACCCATTGATTAAGGATGTTATATGACTCAAGTAAACAAAGCGGCTAGTGTATTTCAAGTTCCCATTATAGATGTCATCAGTGATGAAGCTATTTTTGAAGGTGAAGGCTGGGATGCGGTTGTGGTAGTCGCCACAAGTTTGGCTGATATTAAACAAGATGAAGTCAGTTTACTTGCCGTCCATGCAAGCCAAATCGATATGCGCGTAGGTAAAAGTGCCACACTTCTTTTTGCGCCAGGGTTGGCAGGCGGTCGATTAATCATCTCTCCAGTGGTTGATACGGGCAATGAGTATAACGATGTCAGGATTTTTGCCACAGCGGCTCGAGAGGGTATTGCCATTGCTAAAGCCGCAGGTGCCACTAAACCTTTATTAGTTGTGCCAAGTGTAAGTGATAAACGTTTTGTTAATGCTGAACAAGTTGCCGCTCTGGCGTGTGGCCAAGAGCTTTGGCAACCATTAGAAGCGCGAGAAGCAAAGTCTTTGCAACCGAGTTTAACAGCGATTGGATTATTGAATACTTCCACTCATAGTTTATTACTTAATGCAGCAGAATCTGGACGAGTATTAGCGCGCGATCTTTGTGGCACAGAACCTGAGCGTATGTCGGCTATTGGTTTTGCACAATACTGTGTTGATGCTTTTGCTGGTAGCGATTTGGCTGTATCTGTGGTTGATGAAGCCGAGCAGCTAAAAACGCAATATCCATTGCTCAGCGCAGTGGGTAGAAGCTCTTTTGATGTTGCGCGTCATCATCCACGAGTGGTAAAGCTTGAATATGTTGGTGAAGGACCCATTACAAAAACCTTATTCTTTGCTGGTAAAGGTGTGGTTTACGATACCGGTGGCGCTGATATTAAAGTTGCAGGCTCAATGGCGGGTATGAGCCGTGATAAAGGTGGTGCCGCAACTGTTGCTGGTTTAATGAAGGCATTATCAATCCTTAAACCTAAAGGCATTAAAGTAGTCGCAGAACTTGGGCTGGTGAGAAACAGTATCGGCAGTGATGCATTTGTTACTGACGAAATCATTACCAGCCATGCAGGCGTGCGAGTGCGTATTGGTAATACTGATGCAGAAGGTCGCTTAGTGTTGGTTGACTTATTATCACATTTGCGTTTACAGGCTCAAACAGCGGTGAATCCACAATTATTTTCGGTGGCGACGTTAACTGGTCATGTTGTACGAGCCTATGGTGGTTATCCTGCATTAATTGAAAATAGCGCGGCTAAAAATCAAGGTATTGCTGCAACACTTGCTGAAGTGGGTCAGTTATGGGGGGAGCCATTCGAGGTTTCACGATTACGTCCGGAAGACTTTGATAAAGTTGCCGATAAAAACGCCGCTGCAGATGTCGTGTCATCGAATAATGGCCCTTCTTCAATTACGGCTCGTGGGCATCAATATCCTGCAGCTTTCTTGATAAAAGCCTCTGGATTGACAGAAACAGAACTGGCATTTACCCATATCGATATTGCAGGCAGTGCTGTTGAGGGCGATCCTCTGTATGGAAAGCCAACCGCAAGCCCTTTGGTTGCTTTATTACAGTTTTCTAAATAGACGATCTGCGGGTGTTAAGTTACTGTTTTGTATTGGTTTGATTTTATTTTTACATATTGGCAACAATAGTTATACATAGTTTTAATACGGAATTATTGTAATTAAATCACTTTTAATGAAGTTTTTGTGAATTAAAGCAAATAATACTTGTAATTAAATTACAGTTTTGTATAATTCATTTCGTCGACAAGCAATGTGTTTGTTGACTCTAGTTAATCCAGGATGGATATAACCTCCAAGGATCTGAGTGACAAGTT
Source organism: Shewanella livingstonensis (assembly GCF_003855395.1). NCBI lineage: Bacteria > Pseudomonadati > Pseudomonadota > Gammaproteobacteria > Alteromonadales > Shewanellaceae > Shewanella > Shewanella livingstonensis. The sequence continues at coordinate 1,497,416 of NZ_CP034015.1, forward strand.
GTCTCAATGGATTTGAGAAATGTACGTTCCAGGGAACCGAGCCAAGCTTTACTAGGTTTATACAACTTTACTTTAATCAGGAGCACGACTATGTCTTATACAGGTAACAGCAAATTTTATTGGCAGAACACTTGGTTTGCCGACGTAACAGTTTTACGTGGCGGTATATTTGCCATGAAACGTTAAGAATTGACCCTCTTTACGTAGTTTTAATATCCATCAACCTTTTGTTCGTCTCGTTTGACGGTTTTAGACTGGGCGGTAAATTATTTAATTTATCGCCACACCATGTTAAGTGGTGCTAGCTTTCCTTTCCCCATATGGGATGCTTGTAACATGTCTGCCTACTCTATTGAGTAGGCTTTTTTTTTGTCTTAAATTCAGCTCGCTTTAGTTAGAACCATGCTAATTGTTTAGTGCGTTATATAAAAAACTGAAATCTTTCAACAAAAAGGCTATTAATAGCTATCAAGGTCGTAAGTACTTATAATTCCCCGCACAAGTACATCTGCCCTCAATAAAGATGCCGGCTTAGCATGGTAAGCATGCCTTATCCTCATCTGTAACGATTAAGATAATTAAAACGATTAACTCAACGTTAACCTTTGCCCAAGGATCTCCGTTCCATGTTAGAAAAATTATTTAAACTTAAACAAAACAACACAAATCTTAAGCAAGAAGCGATAGCCGGTCTGACTACTTTCTTAACCATGGCCTACATCATTTTTGTTAACCCTATGATGCTTGCTGATGCCGGAATGGATCATGGCGCAGTATTTGTTGCTACCTGTTTAGCGGCTGCAATAGGATGTTTGGTCATGGGCTTATTGGCTAATTACCCTATCGCATTAGCTCCAGGTATGGGGCTAAACGCCTTTTTTACCTACACGGTAGTAGGGGAAATGGGCTATAGCTGGGAAACTGCACTTGGCGCGGTATTTATGTCTGGAGTGTGCTTCTTAATTTTGTCGTTAGTGAGGATCCGTGAGTGGATTGTTAACAGTATTCCTATGTCGTTGCGTTTCGGTATTGCTGCAGGTATTGGTTTGTTTTTAGCGTTAATCGGCTTAAAAAATGCCGGCATTGTAGTGGCTAGTCCTGCAACATTAGTCACCATGGGTGACATTACTTCGTTCCCGGCCCTAATGGCGGCGTTAGGTTTTTTCTTAATTATTGCCATGATTCATCGTGGATTAAAGGCTGCGGTTATTTTCAGCATTTTAATCGTAACTGTTTTAGGTCTATTATTTGGCGATGTGCAATATAATGGTTTAGTGGCATTGCCTCCTTCAATTGCACCCACATTCATGAAAATGGATATATCAAGCGTGCTTGAAGTGAGCATGTTATCAGTGATTTTTGCTTTCTTATTTGTCGATTTATTTGATACCTCCGGCACTTTGGTTGCCGTTGCTCAGCGTGGTGGGCTACTGGATGACAAAGGTCGCTTGCCACGAGTAAAACGTGCGCTAACTGCTGATAGTGTCGCCACCATTACGGGTGCCGCATTGGGTACATCAACGACTACCAGTTATATTGAAAGTATTGCAGGGGTAAGCGCTGGCGGTCGAACCGGTTTAACCGCTGTGGTGGTTGGGCTACTGTTTTTAGCCTCGTTGTTTTTTTCACCATTAGCCGCTATGGTGCCAGCTTATGCGACAACCGGAACCTTGTTCTATGTAGCCATTTTAATGATGTCCGGTTTGGTGAATGTTGATTGGGAAGATATCACCGAAGCCGCTCCGGTGGTTGTGACGTGTTTATTAATGCCGTTAACCTTTTCTATTGCCAATGCTATTGGTCTTGGGTTTATTTCTTATGCGGCAATCAAATTGATGACAGGGCGTTTTAAAGATTTAAATTCTGGTATTTTAGTTGTCGCGGCATTGTTTATTGCCAAATTTATTTACAGTTAATTCGTTGCCCATGAGCATGGGTAAAAGGTAATAATTGGTTTCGACTAATATAAAAAGGGCTGTTAGCCCTTTTTTTATTGTTTGTAATTTAATGTCAGCCTAAGAGGCTAGGTAAATAAACTGACATTATTATCTAGTGCTGAAGTTAATCGGCATAAATCTTTCACTATTAGCGGCTTTCGCTATGAATTAGCGAGTGAATTGGGTATAAAAATAAACTGAATCTTTTTTGTAAGCTGAGTGAGACAAATGGGTTATCGCCGCGTAGTAGTTAAGTTAGGCACCAGTGTGCTGACATCTGGCAGTAAGAAGCTTGATAAAGCACATATGGTTGAATTAGCCAGGCAAATGGCCTCGCTTATGCGTTCTGGTGTAGACGTTGTGTTGTGTACATCAGGTGCGATCGCTGCTGGGCGGGAACATCTGCAATACCCGGTGCTGCCGGATAATATGGCCAATAAACAGTTGCTTGCGGCCGTTGGGCAAAGTCAGTTAATTTTGGCTTGGTCACAACTGTTCAGTATTTACGGATTACATGTTGGCCAGTTATTGTTAACTCGTGCAGATTTACAAGATCGTGAACGTTACTTAAATGCCCGTGACACCTTAAATGCATTATTAGCTCATAATATTATCCCTATCATTAATGAAAATGATGCCGTCGCCACCAATGAAATTAAAGTGGGTGATAATGATAATTTGTCAGCCCGTGCGGCATTACTGTGTGATGCTGACTTACTCATTTTACTCACCGACCAAAAAGGCTTATTTGACGCCGACCCACGAACACATCCTGATGCGCAGTTGATTAAACAAGTTGTCAATATTGACGACAGTTTACGTTTGTTGGCCGGCGGTTCGGTATCGGGCCTAGGTACTGGCGGAATGGCCACTAAATTAGAAGCTGCTGATGTGGCACGTCGTGCGGGCATTGAAGTGGTTATTGCTTCCGGTCATCATCCCGATGTGATTGCCAAAGTGGCAGCGAGGGAGTCTGTGGGTACTCATTTTAGCGCAATCGAAAATCCATTAGAAAGTCGCAAGCAGTGGATCCTTGCAGGTCCAGCTTCACAAGGTAAATTAGTTGTAGATGCTGGAGCATCTGTTGCCGTTGTTGCTAATGGTCGCAGTTTATTATCAAAAGGTATTGTTGATGTAGAAGGTCATTTTGAACGTGGTGCGACTTTACTCATTGTTAATCAAACCGGTAAAATTCTGGCTAAAGGTATTAGCCGCTATTGCGCGAATGATTTAATCAAAATTAGCGGTAAACACTCTGATGACATAGAAAGTCTACTGGGCTACAACTACGGCGATGCCGTGGTTCACCGTAATGATATGGTCGTACTTGATAATTAAGGATATGCAGATGTCTGCCACAGAAACAGAATATTTAACCCAGTTAGGCCAACGTGCTAAGGCTGCGAGTTTTATTTTAGCGAGTTTAACCGCTAAACAAAAATCGCGATTATTAACGACTATTGCCAAGCGTTTAGCACTGCACAAAGATGATATTTTACAAGCTAATGCACAAGATGTTGCTGCGGCTAAACAAAATGGCTTAACAGATGCAATGATCGATAGGTTGATGCTCGATGAGGGGCGACTCGATGGTATTATTGCTGACATTGATAATGTTATTGCATTGGCAGACCCTGTCGGTAAAGAAGCTGAAAGTCGGATATTGGATAACGGCTTGCGCTTAACGCGTCGCAGTGTCCCATTAGGGGTGGTGGGGGTTATTTATGAGGCGCGTCCAAACGTAACTGTCGATATTGCAGTATTAGCCTTAAAGACCGGCAATGCGGTGATTTTGCGTGGCGGTAAAGAAACCTTAATCTCGAATAAAGTATTAAGTGAAGTTATCCGTGATGCACTGGTGAGTCTAGATTTACCTAAAGATGCCGTACAGTTAATTGATTCACCAGCGCGTAGCCTGGTTAGCGGCTTACTCAGACTCGACAAATATATTGATATGATTATTCCTCGCGGTGGGCAAAATCTGCAGCGATTGTGTGCTGAGCAATCAAGTATTCCGGTGATTTTAGGCGGTATTGGTATTTGCCATTTATTTGTTGATAAACAAGCTGATTTAACCCGTGCAATCGAGGTGATTGCCAATGCTAAAGTGCAGCGTCCAACCGTGTGTAATGCACTGGATACTCTACTGGTACATCAACACGTTGCCGCTGTGTTTATTCCTAATATAACCACTCATTTGCATTCGCTAGGTGTTCGGTTTCATGCTTGTGCGACCACATTGCCTTACCTTGATGGTTTAGGTTTTGATGCCACTCCCGCTAATGATGAGTCGTTCTCAACTGAGTGGTTATCGCTTACGTTAGGGATTAAAGTCGTTAATGATATTGATGAAGCCGTTGCACATATTCGCCAATATTCAACAGGGCATTCTGAAGCCATTTTAACCGATGATATTCATACGGCGAGTGACTTTATGAATAAAGTTGATTCTGCTGCTGTGTATGTCAATGCTAGTACTCGCTTTACTGATGGCTCACAGTTTGGCCTTGGCGCAGAAGTGGCGGTGAGTACCCAAAAATTACATGCCCGAGGTCCAATGGCGTTAGATGCGCTAACAACTTATAAGTGGCTAGCCTGGGGTGATTACACCTGTAGACAGTAACTCGTTTATGTTGTCATGTTCATCGCAAAAAGGGCGCTGGTAAGCGTCCTTTCTTATTGGTGATTAGGGAAGGTTATAATGGGCTTACAAATTATAAATAAGATGACTTGGGGTTGCAGGCGCCGTTAAACGTTCGTAGGAGGTTAACAGCCAAATCGCAAAAAAGGCACAGGTCATTAAAATAGCTACAATTCTAAATACTTGCGCATACTCCATTACATAGGTGAAGTATCGACGTTGTACTGCATTGGTCATAAATGTGGCGATAAGCGAAAATACACATAAATACATTGCTGGATATTGTGTGGCACTCTCACCATAAAGCTTTTCATAAGCGAGGATAATAGCCACAATTGTTAAGGTCACAATGCGTATTGTACGTTCCGTGTTATCGCTGAAATTCCATCTGGGCAGTCCCATTGCCTTATTCCCTCTACAATCATTTGATAATTGGCACTTTTTGTACATCCTTTATACATGTATAACGCTAGTTGTATTTTTTATCAAACGATTAGCATTATTTAATACTTCCCTATTAATATTCAACCTCCAGCACGTGACACTAATAATGGCATGTGAAACTGGCTAACATTACAACTAAATCAATATTGGTATCTGTTGATTTATTATGATGACGACTTAAGCCACCGCAGTAAGTTGTATTAAATGGGCTTTTACTTACTTTTTGGCGCCACAATAATATTAGTAATAATGGATAAATTTTTACTATTGCCCTTGTAATTCACTTTGCTGTCCCAATATAGGTATCAAGGCTGATATGAGTGGTTAATGTGAATATCAAGTTAAGCAACAAAATGCTTGAAATACTTGTTGTTCATCCCCATATCAACATCAAATAACATATTTGCGACGAATATCGTCAATTTCGGAGGACCCCATGGGCAAAATTATTGGTATCGATTTAGGCACAACAAACTCGTGTGTAGCAGTCCTTGATGGCGGCAAAGCACGCGTAATTGAAAACGCTGAGGGTGATCGTACAACCCCTTCAATCATCGCGTACACCGATGATGAAATTATTGTTGGCCAACCTGCTAAGCGTCAAGCTGTTACTAACCCAACAAACACATTCTTTGCTATTAAGCGTTTAATCGGTCGTCGTTTTAAAGATGACGAAGTTCAACGTGACGTGAACATCATGCCATTCAAAATTATCGGAGCTGATAATGGTGATGCATGGGTTGAATCACGTGGTAATAAAATGGCACCACCACAAGTTTCAGCTGAAATCTTGAAAAAGATGAAAAAGACTGCTGAAGACTTTTTAGGTGAAGAAGTCACCGAAGCGGTTATCACTGTTCCTGCTTACTTTAACGATTCACAACGTCAAGCAACTAAAGATGCTGGTCGTATCGCAGGTCTTGATGTTAAGCGTATTATTAACGAACCGACTGCTGCGGCACTTGCATACGGTATCGATAAGAAGCAAGGTGACAACATTGTTGCAGTATACGATTTAGGTGGTGGTACATTTGATATCTCTATCATTGAAATTGATAGCAACGATGGCGACCAAACATTTGAAGTACTAGCAACCAATGGTGATACTCACTTAGGTGGTGAAGACTTTGATAATCGTATGATTAACTATTTAGCTGATGAATTCAAAAAAGAGCAAGGCTTAGATCTTCGTAGAGATCCTTTAGCGATGCAACGTTTGAAAGAAGCGGCTGAAAAAGCAAAAATCGAGCTTTCAAGCACTAACCACACTGAAGTTAACTTGCCTTACATCACTGCTGATGCATCAGGTCCTAAGCATTTAGTGGTTAAAATCACTCGAGCTAAGTTAGAGTCATTGGTTGAAGACTTAATTCAACGCACTTTAGAGCCGTTAAAAGTTGCTCTAGCTGATGCCGATTTAAAAGTAACTGACATCAATGAAGTTATTCTTGTTGGTGGCCAGACTCGTATGCCTAAAGTGCAAGAAGCGGTAACTAACTTCTTCGGCAAAGAGCCTCGTAAAGACGTTAATCCTGATGAAGCGGTTGCGGTTGGCGCGGCGATTCAAGCTGGCGTACTTTCTGGTGAAGTCAAAGACGTGCTTCTACTTGACGTTACACCACTTTCTCTTGGTATTGAAACCATGGGCAGTGTGATGACTAAGCTTATCGAGAAGAACACCACTATCCCGACTAAAGCTCAACAAGTATTCTCAACAGCTGACGACAACCAAAGTGCCGTGACTATTCACGTACTTCAAGGTGAGCGTAAGCAAGCGAGTGCTAACAAATCATTAGGTCAATTTAATCTTGAAGGTATTGAGCCAGCACCACGCGGCCAGCCACAGGTTGAAGTGATGTTCGACATTGATGCTGATGGTATCTTACATGTGTCTGCAACAGACAAGAAAACAGGTAAGAAACAAAACATCACCATTAAAGCCTCTTCAGGTTTGTCTGATGAAGAAGTTGAACAAATGGTACGTGATGCAGAAGCTCACGCTGATGAAGATGCAAAATTTGAAGAGTTAGTTAAGGCGCGCAACCAAGCTGATGGCTTAGCTCATTCAACTAAAAAACAAGTTGAAGAAGCCGGTGATGCATTAGCCAGCGACGAAAAAGAAAAGATTGAAGCGGCAATCGCAACTTTAGAAACTGCCATAAAGGGCAAAGATAAAGAAGCGATGGATACAGCGACTCAAGCTCTTATCGAAGCGTCTGCTAAGTTAATGGAAATTGCTCAAGCTAAAGCTCAAGGCGATGCAGAAGGTCAAGCGCAAGATGCTGGCCAAGATAAACCTGCTGATGATGTTGTTGATGCTGAGTTCGAAGAAGTTAAAGACGACAAAAAGTAATTAACATTTTCAGTTAGTTAGCATTGAAACGGGCGTTGAGGCTATCCTCACACGCCCGTTTGTATAAATTAAGTTTAGCAATTTACTCACACCTTCGAGAAACAGAACACTATGTCAAAGCGTGATTATTACGAAGTTCTCGGTGTTGGACGTGACACCAGTGAACGCGAAATTAAAAAAGCGTACAAACGCTTAGCGATGAAATTTCACCCAGACCGTAATCCGGGTGACAAAGCCGCAGAAGCTAACTTTAAAGAAATTAAAGAAGCGTACGAAATTTTAACCGACAGCGACAAGAAAGCGGCTTATGATCAATTTGGTCATGCTGGTGTCGATCCTAATCGTGGTGGACACGGTGGTGGCCAAGGTGATTTTGGCGATATTTTTGGTGATGTTTTCGGTGATATTTTTGGCGGCGGGCGTCGTGGTGGCGGACAGCGCCAAGCTGCTCGTGGCAGTGATTTACGCTACAACCTTGAATTATCTCTTGAAGAAGCGGTCCGTGGGTTAACCAAAGAACTGCGAATTCCTACTTTAGCAGCATGTGATTTATGTGACGGTAGTGGTGCCAAAAAAGGCACATCGGCAAGCACCTGTGGTACTTGTCATGGCCAAGGCCAAGTGCAAATGCGTCAAGGCTTCTTTGCGGTTCAGCAAGCGTGTCCTACTTGTCATGGTCGCGGTAAGATCATTAAAGACCCTTGTGGCAAGTGTCATGGCGAAGGCCGTGTAGAAAAAAGCAAAACACTGTCAGTTAAAATTCCAGCTGGTGTTGATACTGGTGACCGTATTCGTTTGACCGGTGAAGGTGAAGCGGGCGAGTTTGGTGCACCACCAGGTGACTTATATGTTCAAGTTAGCGTACGTGAACACGCTATTTTTACTCGTGATGCCAATAACCTTTACTGTGAAGTTCCTATTTCATTCAGTAAAGCTGCATTAGGTGGCGAGATTGAAGTTCCGACATTAGACGGTAAAGTTAGCCTTAAAATTCCAACAGAAACCCAAACAGGGCGGATGTTCCGTTTACGCGGCAAAGGGGTTAAGTCGGTTCGTAGCCATGCAGTAGGTGACTTACTGTGTAAAGTTGTGATGGAAACACCAGTCAATTTGAATGAGAAACAAAAAGATTTACTGCGTGAATTTGAAGCAACTTTAACCGGTGAATCTAAGAAACACAGCCCAAAAGCTGAAGGTTTTTTTGATGGCGTAAAAAAGTTCTTTCAGGACTTAAACAGCTAATCGCGACTCACTAAAAATGACTATGATTAAAGGCTGTTTACTTTGGGTAAACAGCCTTTTTTTATTGGCTTATATAGTCAATGATTTTTGAGTAGCCAGTGAGTTTCTGTAATATTACCAGGCAGTTACTCGGCAATTTTTTATTACCATTAGGCGTTATGTATGTCATTTTCTGTATTCCCGCTCGATCCAGCATTATTAAGTGCATTACCGCCAGCGGTGATCGAGCCGAGTCGTATTCAACAACTGGCTATTTCGCCTGTTTTAGCAGGCCAAGATGTGTTGGCATTAGCCCAAACCGGCAGTGGTAAAACTTATGCTTACGGTTTACCGATATTACAGCGTTTAGGTCAGTTGCCGTCTTGTCATTTATCTGCCGTCGTTATTGTGCCCACCAGAGAGTTAGCCGCTCAAGTCTTGCAAAATTTAGTGCCGTTAGCGCAAACATTAAATTTACGCCTTGATTTAGTATGCGGCGGCGAAGCGATTGAATTACAAGTAGAGCGGCTCGTTCAGCCTGTCAATATGATTATTGCTACGCCTGGGCGTCTACTCGCATTAGCACAACAAGGTATTATTCAGTTTGAAAATCTACAAAGTTTAGTACTTGATGAAGCCGATAGATTATTAGATATGGGCTTTATCGCCGACATTAATGCGCTTTTAGCCATGATGCCAAGTGGACAGCGCTTGTTGTTTTCGGCCACATTGCCAGAGCCATTAACTGCATTGGCCGAGCAAGTATTGTCAGCATCGCATGTCCGCATAGAAGCCAATGTAACGAATAGTACCGTAGTTGATATTACTCAAACCTTATATCACGTTAATAAAGGCAGTAAGGCAAAAGCGTTGATTCATTTAATCGCTTTGCATCAATGGCCACAAGTGTTGGTATTTGTTAATGCTAAAGATGATGCCGATGCCTTATGTAAAAAGTTAATCAAAACGGGCATTAATGCCGCTGCACTTCATGGCGATAAAGAACAAGCTTTGCGAAGCCATACATTAGCGCAGTTTAAAAGCCAACAATTGACAGTACTCGTCGCAACCGATGTATTAGCTCGCGGGATTCATATTGATGCATTGCCAGTAGTTATTAATGTTGATTTGCCGAATCAAGCAGCAGTCTATATTCATCGCATTGGCCGCACTGCGCGGGCAGGGTTAAGCGGTGTTGCATTATCATTAATTGCCCATGGTGAATTACTTAGCTTAGAGGCTATTAGGCAGTTAACAGGGCAAACATTGCCGTTAGTTGAGTTGGCAGGTTTCGCAGTAACAGACAAACCTATCAGTGAAACCAGTAAGCGTGCCCCTAGGGATAAACAAGCTAATCGCCGTACGGCTAATAAACGCAGTATTAGTGATTTTGCTAAACGAAATCCAAGCCGTCAATCCTAACCCATGTTTCATACCTCAGATGGTACATTTACCGCGTAGATTGGTATAAAATAAGTTAATGATGGATTGCTTTGTGCTAAATGAATTTTTAAGGAATGACAAAATGAAACCTCTCGCCCTAAGCCTATTAGTTTCTGTTTTATTGGTGGGTTGTGTAAATAGTCAATCGCCTACAGGTCGAGGGCAAACCTTGTTGTTTTCTGATACGCAGATGCAGCAGATGGGCTCTCAGTCGTTTGATACCATGAAGCAAAGTGAAAAAATAAGTAACAATCAAGCGCAGACTCAATATGTAAACTGTGTTGCTAAACGTATTACTTCAGTATTACCTGATCAGTCTCAACAATGGGATGTAGTGTTATTTGAGTCTGACCAAGTGAATGCATTTGCATTACCCGGTGGTCATATTGGTGTTTATAGTGGTTTGTTAAAAGTGGCGGTAAACCAAGACCAACTAGCAACAGTAATGGGCCACGAAGTGGCTCATGTATTAGCGCAACATGGTAACGAGCAAGTGTCCCGCGCCCAACTAACCGGACTTGGTATGCAGGCGGCAGATGCTGCCATAGGCGCATCGGGAATTGCCAATAAAGATCTGTATATGGCAGGACTTGGATTAGGTGCTAAGGTAGGGATTATTTTACCCTTCGGCCGCAGCCAGGAATCAGAAGCCGATATTGTTGGTCTTGAGCTAATGGCTAAAGCAGGCTTTAATCCAGCCCAAAGTATTACCTTATGGCAAAACATGGCCAAATCCGGTGGTGCACAGGGGCCTGAGCTGTTGTCGACTCACCCATCACACAGCCATCGTATTGAAGACTTACAAGCGGCACAAAATCAAGTGATGCCGCTTTATACACAGGCAAGAAAACAGTCTTTGACTGAGTGTAAAATGGCTCAAGTGAAATAGCGTTTTTTGCCAACATTGACGGAGTTTATTGTGATAAACTCTGGTGCGAATTTTTTATGTTTATTGAGAGAAAATTATTATGTCAGATTTGTTCAGCACTATGGAACAGCATGCTAGCTACGGTGTAGGTCGTCAAATGGGCGAGCAACTAGCAGCAAACTCTTTTGAAGGTATTGATATTCCTGCTGTCCAAGCTGGTCTTGCTGATGCATTTGCCGGTAAAGAAAGCGCAGTATCAATGGAAGAGCTTCAAGTTGCATTTACTGAAATCAGTCGTCGTTTACAAGAAGCACAAGAATCAGCTGCAGAAGCTGCAGCTGCTGAAGGTGAAACATTCTTAACTGAAAATGCTAAGCGTGATGGTATTACTATTACTGAGTCTGGTCTTCAGTACGAAGTACTTGTGCAAGGCGACGGTGAAAAGCCTACCTATGATTCAACCGTACGTACTCATTACCATGGTACTTTCATCAGTGGCGATGTGTTCGACAGTTCTGTTGCTCGCGGTCAACCTGCTGAGTTCCCAGTATCAGGCGTGATTGCTGGTTGGACTGAAGCATTACAGCTAATGCCAGTTGGCACTAAGCTTAAATTATATGTCCCGCATCACTTGGCTTACGGTGAGCGCGGCGCGGGTGCTTCAATCCCGCCTTATTCAGCTTTGGTCTTCGAAGTTGAATTGTTAGAAATTATCTAGTTATTAAAAACGCCTAAGTTAACTTAGGCGTTTTTGTATATGCTGTTTTTGGGTTTACCTTTAGTTAAGCTGGGAGAAGTAAATGACTGCAAAAGTGAGAATTGCTGTAGTTGGTGCCAGTGGCCGTATGGGCCGTACACTGATTGAATCTGCTAAACAGCAACAAGTTATTATACTTGGTGCAGCAATTGAGCGTACAGGTTCAAGTTTAGTCGGTATTGATGCCGGTGTACTTGCAGGTGTTGGCGCGATGAATGTTGCCATTACCGATTCGCTTGATAAAGTCGTTAATGACTTTGATGTACTGATTGATTTTACGTCACCAGAAGCATCGATTATTAATCTTGATTGGTGTGCTAAAAATCACAAAGCCATTGTGATAGGTACTACAGGTTTCAATCATGCTCAAAAAGAGCTCATTGGTGCCTATTCAGAACAAGTGCCTGTGGTATTAGCACCTAATATGTCTGTTGGTGTGAACGTGATGTGGAAGTTACTTGCACTGGCTACAGAAGTGATGGGTGATTATACCGATATCGAAATAATCGAAGCACATCATCGGCATAAAAAAGATGCTCCGTCAGGAACTGCACTTAAAATGGGTGAGATTATTGCCCAAACATTAGGTCGAGATTTAGACCAATGTGCGGTATTTGGACGCGAAGGTATTACCGGTGAACGTGATCGTAATACGATTGGTTTTGCAACTGTTCGTGCTGGTGATATTGTCGGTGAACACACCGCAATGTTCGCTGATATGGGCGAACGGCTGGAAATAACCCATAAAGCATCGAGTAGAATGACCTTTGCAAATGGGGCTATGAGGGCGGCTTTTTGGCTCTCAGATCAAAATGCAGGTCTTTATGACATGCAGCAAGTATTAGGATTGAACTAGATAATAAAAACACCATTCGTTGGTGTTTTTTTTTGAAAACAATCCTACAAAATATAGACGTAAAAGCTAATTTCTTATACAATCGCTAGAATTTGCCAAATTTTCGTAATTTATCGAAAGTTGGTAATTTAGTATAAAATAAAAACACATAATTTAAGTGGCTTGGCTCTTTTCTGGAGGTCGCGTTGACACAGTCTGCCTTACTCGTACTCGAAGATGGATCAGTATTCTCTGGCACCGCAATTGGTGCTACCGGTATCTCTGTTGGTGAAGTGGTATTTAATACTTCAATGACAGGTTATCAAGAGATTCTTACAGATCCTTCATATTCACGCCAAATAGTAACATTAACCTATCCTCACATCGGTAACACAGGCACTAATGATGAAGACACAGAATCGGATTCGGTTCATGCATGTGGCTTAATTATTCGTGACTTACCGCTTATGGCGAGTAATTTCCGCAATCAACAATCACTAAGCGATTATTTAAAAGCGAATAATGTGGTTGGGATTGCCGATATTGATACTCGCAAACTAACTCGAATTTTGCGTGAAAAAGGGGCTCAAGCCGGTTGTATTATGGTGGGTGACCTAGACGAAGCAAAAGCACTAGCCGAAGCCAAAGCGTTCCCAGGCTTAAAAGGCATGGATCTAGCCAAAGAAGTCACCACCGCTAAAGCCTATCAATGGCGTAATGGTAGCTGGAAGTTAGAAGGAGGTTTACCTTCTGATACGCCAGAGAATGAATTGAAATATAAAGTGGTTGCTTACGACTACGGTATAAAACGTAATATTTTACGTATGTTAGTTGACCGTGGTTGCGATGTGACCGTTGTTCCAGCGCAAACTTCAGCGGCAGATGTATTAGCCATGAACCCTGATGGAATTTTTCTATCAAATGGTCCAGGCGATCCTGAGCCATGTGACTATGCCATTAACGCTATTCAGCAAATATTAACAACGGATATTCCAGTGTTTGGTATTTGCTTAGGGCATCAGTTATTAGCATTAGCCTCAGGTGCGAAAACCTTAAAAATGAAATTTGGTCACCACGGTGCAAACCACCCAGTGAGCAATGTTGAAAAAGGTAACGTGATGATCACCAGTCAAAACCATGGTTTTGCTGCAGATGAAACCACACTGCCAGCGAATATCAAGGTGACCCATAAGTCATTGTTTGATGGTTCATTACAAGGTATTCATCTAACGGATAAACCTGCATTTAGTTTTCAGGGACACCCTGAAGCGAGTCCTGGTCCAACCGATGCCGCGCCTCTGTTCGATCATTTCATCGAGCTTATTGAACAATATCGTCAGCACGCTAAGTAGTTATCTGGGAGAAGAGAAAAGCAATGCCAAAACGTACCGATATAAAAAGTATTCTTATCCTGGGTGCCGGTCCAATTGTAATTGGTCAGGCGTGTGAATTCGATTATTCAGGTGCTCAAGCCTGTAAAGCCCTTCGTGAAGAAGGCTACCGTGTCATTCTGGTTAACTCTAATCCAGCAACTATTATGACTGACCCAGAAATGGCTGATGCTACTTATATCGAGCCAATTCATTGGGAAGTCGTCCGCAACATTATTGCTAAAGAACGTCCTGATGCAATTTTACCGACTATGGGTGGACAAACCGCACTAAACTGCGCGTTACAACTTGAAGCCAAAGGCGTATTGAAAGAGTTTAATGTTGAAATGATAGGCGCGACAGCTGACGCAATTGATAAAGCTGAAGACCGTAGCCGTTTTGACAAAGCAATGAAATCTATTGGTTTAGACTGCCCGCGTGCGGGTATTGCTCACAACATGGATGAAGCTTATGGCGTATTAGATATGGTGGGTTTCCCCTGTATCATTCGTCCGTCTTTCACCATGGGTGGCAGCGGCGGTGGTATAGCCTACAACAAAGAAGAGTTTGAAGAGATTTGTTCTCAAGGCTTGGATTTGTCGCCAACTAACGAATTATTGATCGATGAATCATTAATTGGTTGGAAAGAATATGAGATGGAAGTGGTTCGCGACCGCAACGATAATTGTATTATCGTGTGTACTATTGAAAACTTTGATGCGATGGGTGTCCACACCGGTGACTCAATTACCGTGGCACCAGCACAAACACTAACCGACAAAGAATATCAATTAATGCGTAACGCTTCTATTGCGGTATTGCGTGAAATTGGTGTTGAAACCGGTGGTTCAAACGTACAGTTTGGTATTTGTCCTGATACTGGTCGTATGGTTATTATTGAGATGAACCCTCGAGTGTCACGTTCATCTGCATTGGCGTCTAAAGCAACTGGCTTCCCAATTGCTAAAATTGCCGCCAAGTTAGCCGTGGGTTACACATTAGATGAGTTACGCAACGATATTACCGGTGGTAAAACCCCCGCATCGTTTGAGCCAGCTATCGACTATGTGGTGACTAAAATACCGCGTTTTAACTTTGAAAAGTTCGCTGGTGCAAATGATCGCTTAACGACTCAAATGAAGTCTGTTGGTGAAGTTATGGCCATTGGGCGTACTTTCCAAGAGTCATTGCAAAAAGCGTTACGCGGCCTTGAAGTGGGTCGTAACGGCTTTGATTCGGTGGTTGATTTACAATCGCCCGAAGCCATGCAACGTATCCGTCATGAATTAAAAGAGCCAGGTTGTGACCGTATTTGGTACATCGCTGAAGCATTTCGCGTCGGGTTAAGTCGTGAAGATATCTTCACGTTAACTAATGTCGACCACTGGTTTCTTGCTCAAATTGAAGATTTGATTGCCCAAGAAGCCAAAGTGGCAGAGCTTGGTATGTCAGGTTTAGAGCAACATTATTTACGCCAATTAAAGCGTAAAGGTTTCTCTGATGCCCGTTTAGCTGATGTATTAGGTGTTAATGAAAGTGAAATTCGTAAACTACGCCAACGCCATGACATTCATCCAGTATATAAACGTGTAGATACGTGTGCTGCTGAATTTTCAACAGACACAGCTTACATGTATTCAACGTACGAAGAAGAGTGTGAAGCGAATCCATCTAATCGTGAAAAAATCATGATTTTGGGCGGCGGTCCAAACCGTATAGGCCAAGGTATTGAGTTTGATTACTGTTGTGTTCATGCCGCATTAGCCTTACGTGAAGACGGTTATGAAACCATCATGGTTAACTGTAACCCTGAAACGGTATCAACCGATTACGATACATCGGACCGCTTATACTTTGAACCTGTAACGCTAGAAGACGTATTAGAAATTGTACGTATCGAAAAGCCAAAAGGTGTAATCGTCCAATATGGTGGTCAAACTCCGCTTAAATTAGCGCGCGAGTTAGAAGCCGCAGGCGTACCGATTATTGGTACCAGCCCTGATGCCATTGACCGTGCTGAAGACCGTGAACGCTTCCAACAAGCGATTCAACGCCTAAACATGAAGCAGCCAGAAAATGCGACCGTCACCACTGTTGAAAATGCAGTGATTGAAGCTGAAAAAATTGGTTATCCGTTAGTGGTTCGTCCATCTTACGTGTTGGGCGGTCGTGCAATGGAAATTGTTTACGACAAGCAAGATTTACTGCGCTACTTCAATGAAGCGGTTAAAGTGTCTAACGCATCACCGGTATTACTTGATCACTTCTTAGATGACGCGATTGAGGTGGATATTGATGCAGTATGTGACGGCGAAACTGTGGTTGTTGGTGCCATTATGGAGCATATTGAACAGGCTGGAGTTCACTCAGGTGATTCAGGTTGTTCACTACCGCCTTACACCTTGAGTGCTGATATTCAGGCTAGAATGCGCGATCAAGTGTCTAAACTGGCTTTTGAGTTAGGCGTAATTGGCTTGATGAACGTACAGTTTGCGGTTAAAGATAATGAAATCTATATGATTGAAGTTAACCCGCGAGCGGCTCGTACAGTCCCATTTGTATCTAAAGCAACCGGCGTTCCGCTAGCTAAAATTGCAGCGAGAGTGATGGCAGGCCAAAGCTTAATTTCACAAAACTTTACCAAAGAAGTGATTCCACCTTATTTCTCTGTAAAAGAAGTGGTTTTACCGTTTAATAAATTTCCAGGTGTTGATCCACTGTTAGGCCCAGAAATGCGCTCAACTGGTGAAGTGATGGGCGTAGGTGATACTTTTGCAGAAGCTTATGCAAAAGCACAGCTTGGTGCAACATCTGAAGTACCAAAATCTGGCCGTGCATTATTATCTGTGCGTAACAGTGATAAAAAACGCGTTGCCGATTTAGCTTCTAAGTTGATTGAGCTGGGTTATGAAATTGATGCAACCCACGGTACCGCGATTATTTTAGGTGAAGCAGGGATTAATCCTCGCTTGGTTAACAAAGTACATGAAGGTCGTCCACACATTCTTGATCGTATTAAAAATGGTGAATATACCTACATTGTTAACACCACTGAAGGTCGTCAAGCCATTGTGGACTCTCGTCAGATCCGTCGTGGAGCATTACGCTACAAAGTGAATTACACTACGACATTAAATGCTGCCTTTGCCACATGTTTGGCGCATTCTGCAGATGATCGTATCAAGGTGACTTCTTTGCAAGAACTGCATAAACGCATAAAAAGTTAATCTTTATTGTGGACTTACAATTAAGGTCGCCTTTTGGCGATCTTTTTTATGACATTTTGATGATGGATGACTAGCAAGTCTGTAAAAGCTTAGGTAAGCTATCTAACATCATCTATAAGATGCATCCTAGATACGTACGCTAAGTCGATTACGTACTTCCAACTTAATTTTTACTGTGTTGACTTTTGTCAGCACGGGATGCTTTTGTTTTTAAAGGAGACAAAGACATTATGAGTAAGGTCCCAATGACTGTAGTTGGTGCAGATCAATTACGTAAAGAACTTGAATTGTTAAAGTTTGATCGCCGTCCAAAAATTACTGAAGCAATTGCTTCAGCGCGTGAATTAGGTGATTTAAAAGAAAATGCTGAATATCATGCAGCCCGTGAAGATCAGGGTATTTGTGAAGCGCGTATTCGTGATATTGAAGGTAAGTTATCTAATGCGCAAATTATTGACGTTACTAAATTAGAAAATACTGGCCGAGTTATTTTTGGCACCACTGTGACTATTTTAAACATTGATACCGATGCTGAAGTAACATATCGCATTGTGGGTGACGATGAGGCTGATATTAAGCAAAATTTAATTTCTGTTAATTCGCCAATTGCACGTGGATTAATTGGTAAAAGTGAAGGTGATGAAGTATCTATTACTACACCTGGCGGGTTGACTGATTATGAAATAGTCACGGTTAAATACCTTTAAGAATTGTGAGCTATCTTGGATGATTATTGTTTAATGGTCTGTTTTAATTGATATATTAAACTAGTCGATTGATAAGTATTTAGCGCCCGATGCAAATCTAATACCGATTTAAATCATCTCTAGCTTGACGTAGCACTAAATAGAATGCTGTTTAGTGCTTTTTTGTACCTACGAAAAATTAGTGCATGTTCTATTTCTGTATAAAACATGTAGTAAAATTCATTTGCACATTAAAGATGCAATAGATATCATCGCTTTAATTTACATTACGGTTACATTTTACCGTATGGGTAACAATATTTTTTTGATACATTTTATTCTTATATCGGTTTAATATTATTTTTAGATAATTGGGTTAATATGATTTTTAAAATTATTCTGAAATGTTAACCATCGTATTGCTTGATTAAATAAGGTCATTATGACGTTTCCATGGGCTCGAATATTACTCATGCTGGTAATTGTGGGGTTATGCTCAATATTCCTCATCAATAGCCGTGTGTTAGTTTTAGCATCGATGCCATTTGCTACGTCAACTGCATACTCTTGTTCATACAATGTCGATACTCAGTCAAATGATCGAATTTGTAATCAACCAATAAGCTTAGCCACTGTTGATATTATCTTGTCGTCAGTTGAATCAACAGACCGTTCGCTCGATAATTCAATGATGGGTTCAACCAATAGTCAGGCGGTTGCAAATAATGCTACAGCGTTAACTGATACGCTTATCGATGTTAACAGTACATTGTTGGGTTATGTTGGTGAAGTATCATCAACAAACTCTGTCTCCGAACAATCTAATCCAAACGATATCCATTATGTGCCTACTTATTCGGCGCGTTATATTAGCATTGCTCAACATGAGCCTGATGAATCAAAGCCTAATTATTTATTGGCTTATGAATTTATTTCTCCACCCGTCCCGAGTTTAACCATAGGTTATCAAATTAACTTTAGTCCGCAATTGGATTGGGTTTTATCAACGGCATCTGCTCCTTCAAGACTTTCCGGCTGGAAAGAGTCTAATCTACTTTTCGTGCACGCCCACACCTGCTAACGACATCCTGCATTAATGACAAACGTCATTAGCTTCGCTAGTGATTTTTACTGTGGGTAAATGAGTTGGGTTAATACCGTTCATTACTCGCTATGCATTTTTTATCGTGGCTTAACCTGCCTCGATGTAGTGAGATCTAGTGTTATGAAATCAAAAAATCATCAATTAAATCATTATTCTCAGTGGAAACACTGGCTATTAATTCTTACCTTAATCATCTTGTTTATGAGTGCATTACCGTCTTGGTATGGTGAAGATCCTGCCGTGCAACTTAGCGTAAAACCAAGCCAATCTGTGAATGTAGAACAAGTCCATCAAGTATTACAACAAGCAGGTATCAACAGTAAACGTATCGAGCAGCAACACGATAATTTACTGGTGGTATTAGATGATCCTGATTTGCAGACCCAAGCAAAAAAGATCCTAGTTAAAAAATTTGATGGTCAAGCTCAAGTGACATTAGCTTTAGCGCCTGCTGCGCCTGACTGGTTATTAAACTTAGGTGTTAAACCGATAAAATTGGGCTTGGATTTACGCGGTGGAGTGCAGTTTTTACTCGACGTAGATCTAGAGTTAGTATTTGAAAACCAGGCGATAATGATTGGTGATGCGGTAAAACAGTTTGTTCGTGATCAACATATTAGTCAGGTTGTGATTCGTTCTGGTGATGGTGCAGCATTGAGTATTGATATTGCTGACAACGAAGCTCGTGGCCAAGTAAGGCAATTCATCACACAGCAATATCCATTATGGCAAGTGACTGGTCATCAACAAACATTAAGTATTAACCTATCTGAAAATGAACAACTCAAACTGACCAATTTAACTGTGCAGCAAAACTTACAAATTATGCGCAGTCGCATTGAGGAACTTGGTATTACTGAAGCGTTAGTTCAACGCCAAGGAGATCATCGGATTCGTATAGAACTTCCTGGTGTACAAGATCCTGCTACGGCTAAAAATGTTATTGGTGCTACTGCTAGCTTGGCATTTTATCCCGTATTACCGAAGGACTCTGTCAACGCCGTGATGATTAATGATCAACATAACAAGCCGGTATATGTTTCAAGAAAACCTGTACTTGGAGGCGATCATATTATTGATGCCAGAGCGACGACGGGCGATTTTGGTATGGCGAAGGTTAACATCAGTCTCGACTCTGCTGGCGGTAAGTTAATGTCTGATTTCTCACGCGATAATATTGGTAAGCCAATGGCCACAGCTTTTAGCGAATACAGTCGTGATGACCAAGGTAAAGCTAAACAGACAACTCAAATTATTAGCGTTGCAACAATTCAAAGTCAATTGGGTAATCGTTTTGAAATTACCGGTTCAGGAAGCCATCAAGAAGCGCAACAATTAGCATTGTTGCTAAGGGCTGGTTCCATGACGGCACCGGTGACGATTGTAGAAGAACGCACCATAGGTCCGAGCCTAGGTGCTGAAAACATCGTTAACGGATTTGCGGCTTTAGCACTCGGTTTAGCGGTGACGTTATTGTTTATGGCCTGTTGGTATCGTCGCTTAGGTTGGGTCGCCAATGTGGCTCTAATTGCCAATATGGTGATGTTATTTGGCTTATTAGCGCTCATTCCTGGGGCTGTATTGACCTTGCCTGGTATTGCGGGGTTAGTGCTTACTGTCGGTATGGCCGTAGATACTAACGTACTTATATTTGAACGGATAAAAGAAAAGTTGGCAGAAGGGCGTAGCTTTGCAAGTGCAATCGATGTGGGGTTTGACAGTGCGTTTTCCACCATATTTGATGCCAACTTTACCACTATGATCACAGCTGTGGTGTTGTTTTCTATTGGTAATGGTCCTATTCAAGGCTTTGCATTAACTTTAGGGCTAGGGTTGCTAACCAGTATGTTTACCGGCATTTTTGCCTCGCGCGCATTAATCAACTTAGTTTATGGCCGCGATACTCGCCGTGCCATTAAGGTGTAATCCAATGAACTCAACTACCGTAAGTTACCCCCCAGAAACGATTAAGCTTAAATATTTAACCAAATGGCGTTATATCTCAAGCCTGCTCTCTATTGTGTTAATGCTGTTGTCATTAACGGTTATCGGCGTAAAAGGCTTTAATTGGGGGCTTGATTTTACCGGCGGTGTGGTCACTGAAATTCAAGTGGATCATCGTATTACGGCTAGTGAAATCCAGCCATTAATGACCGCCGCCTATCAACAAGACGTTAGTGTGATTTCAGCCAGTGAAGCGGGGCGATGGGTATTGCGTTATGCCAATATACCTGATGAAAAACTTCGTCCAGAACTTCGACAAGTATTAGCACCGTTAAAGACTGATATTAATGTACTCAACAGCAGTATAGTTGGGCCTCAAGTGGGGCAAGAGTTGGTTGAACAAGGTGGTTTAGCCTTACTCGTCGCTATGTTATGTATTATGGGTTATTTAAGTTTTCGTTTTGAATGGCGTTTAGCTTCGGGCGCCCTGTTTGCTTTGGTACATGATGTTGTGTTTGTGCTGGCTTTTTTTGCATTAAGTCAAATGGAGTTTAATTTAACTGTGCTTGCGGCTATTTTAGCGATTTTGGGATATTCACTTAATGACTCGATTATTATTGCCGATAGGATCCGTGAACAGTTAGTGGCTAAGCCACAATGGAAAACAGCGGATATAAACAATTTAGCCGTTAAATCTACGTTTTCAAGAACGATGGTCACATCAGGTACGACCTTATTAACAGTGGTAGCTTTGTGGATTATGGGTGGAGCCCCATTGGAAGGTTTTTCTATTGCGATGTTTATCGGTATTTTAACTGGTACCTGGTCATCGATTTCGATAGGAGCAACGTTACCTGAGTTTTTAGGCTTAAAAGCGCAGCATTATCAAGTAATTCCGTTACCTGATTATCCTTAATTAACAATAATTCATCTCCTATAAAAAAGCCGCTGAATTCAGCGGCTTTTAATAAAAGAATGTGAAACTATTTGGCTTTAGGCAAAGCAATCTTCATTTCTACCGAATGACGGAAAATGACTAAAACATGACCGATTAGTTGCACTTTCGCAGACTGGGTTTCACGTACAATGGCGTCAACGATGGCATTTTTTAGCTCTCTGTCGGCAGAGGCTACTTTCACTTTAATCAATTCATGATGTGTAAGAGCGCTATCAATTTCAGCCAGAACACCTTCAGTTAGTCCATTGCCACCAAGCAGCACCACTGGTTTTAGACTGTGCGCCAGTCCTTTTAAATGCTGTTTTTGTTTGGTTGTTAAGTTCATTTGTACCAACTTTTGCTGAGTTACTGTTGAAAAACGGGTATTCTACCCTTATATAGAGCTTATGTAACTCTGAATCGTTGCGGAATTTAAATGACAACAAAAAAACGTACAGCGAGTTCAGCTCGCTGGATGCAAGAACACTTTGATGATCACTATGTGAAATTGGCCCAGAAACGTGGCTTACGTTCACGAGCTGCATTTAAGCTAGAAGAGATCCAACAAAAAGATAACTTAATAAAACAGGGGATGACTGTTGTTGATTTAGGTGCTGCACCAGGTGGCTGGTCACAAGTGGCTGTTAAGCTTGCTGGTGACAGAGGCAAAGTTATTGCTTGCGATATTTTACCTATGGATCCCATTGTTGGTGTTGATTTTCTTCAAGGTGATTTTAGAGAAAACAAAGTACTTGAAGCATTGCTTGAGCGTGTAGGTCAAGATAAAGTGGATGTGGTACTATCAGACATGGCTCCGAACATGAGTGGTTCGGATGCTGTTGATCAACCAAGGGCTATGTATTTAGTTGAATTAGCTTTAGATATGTGTCATCAAGTGTTGGCGCCTAATGGCTGTTTTGCTGTTAAAGTCTTTCAGGGGGAGGGTTTTGACGACTATATAAAAACAGTCAAGCAGGCATTCAAAGTAGTAAAAACCCGTAAACCAGACTCCTCTAGAGCACGCTCTCGAGAAGTCTATCTAGTGGCGACTGGTTACAAGTTGTAGTAGTCTAACGTTAATAATCGCAGGACTGTTAAGAGGTCGAGTAATTTGAGTGACATGGCTAAAAATTTAATACTCTGGGTTGTCATCGCTGTTGTGTTGATGTCAGTGTTCCAGGGTTATTCCCCCTCTTCTTCGAATTCGCAGAAGATGGATTATTCCGCCTTTTTGGACAATGTCCGAAATGGTCAAGTTAACAAGGTCGAAATAAAAAGCGACCAAAGAACGATTGAAGGGACGAAACGTACCGGCGAGAAGTTCACCACTATTATGCCTATGTATGATCAAGATTTAATTAATGATCTTCAAACTAAAGGTATTGATTATAAAGGCCAAGAAGCTGAAGAATCGGGTTTTTTAACTCAAATCTTTATTTCATGGTTCCCAATGTTACTGCTTATTGGAGTATGGATATTTTTCATGCGTCAAATGCAAGGCGGTGGTGGTAAGGGCGCAATGTCATTTGGTAAGAGTAAAGCCAAACTGATGAGCGAAGATCAAATTAAAACGACTTTTGCTGATGTTGCCGGTTGTGATGAAGCCAAAGAAGAAGTCAAAGAACTGGTTGACTACCTTCGTGATCCAACTAAGTTCCAAAAGTTAGGTGGCCGAATTCCAACAGGCGTGTTGATGGTGGGACAACCTGGTACTGGTAAAACCTTGCTGGCTAAAGCCATTGCTGGTGAATCGAAGGTGCCATTCTTTACTATTTCAGGTTCTGATTTCGTGGAAATGTTTGTTGGTGTCGGTGCATCTCGTGTGCGTGACATGTTTGAACAAGCTAAAAAATCTTCTCCTTGTATCATTTTTATTGATGAAATCGATGCCGTAGGTCGCCAACGTGGTGCCGGTGTGGGTGGTGGTCATGATGAGCGTGAGCAGACATTAAACCAGCTGCTAGTTGAAATGGATGGCTTTGAAGGTAATGAAGGCGTTATTGTGATTGCGGCAACTAACCGTCCTGATGTACTCGATTCAGCATTACTTCGTCCAGGTCGATTTGACCGTCAAGTCGTAGTCGGTTTACCAGACGTACGTGGTCGTGAACAGATCCTTAAAGTGCATATGCGTAAAGTGCCTTTATCTGACGATGTTAAAGCAAGTGTTATTGCCCGTGGTACTCCAGGGTTCTCGGGTGCGGACTTAGCTAACCTTGTTAACGAAGCTGCGTTATTTGCGGCTCGTGGTAATCGTCGTGTCGTCGGTATGGAAGAGTTTGAACGTGCTAAAGATAAAATCATGATGGGTGCAGAGCGCCGTTCTATGGTGATGTCAGAAGCAGACAAAGAAATGACGGCTTATCATGAAGCTGGACATGCAATTGTCGGTTGCTTAGTACCTGAACATGACCCTGTGCATAAAGTCACCATTATTCCGCGTGGTCGTGCATTAGGTGTAACATTCTTTTTGCCTGAAGCCGATGCTGTTAGTCAAAGCCGTCGTAAGCTGGAATCACAAATTTCAGTTGCCTATGGTGGACGTTTAGCTGAAGAGCTTATTTATGGCAGCGAAAAAGTGTCTACAGGTGCTTCGCAAGATATTAAATATGCGACTTCGATTGCTCGTAACATGGTTACTCAGTGGGGCTTCTCTGACAAATTGGGTCCTTTACTTTATGCAGAAGAAGAAAACGAAGTTTTCTTAGGCCGCAGTATGGGTAAGTCAAAGGCTATGTCAGGTGATACTGCGTCATTAATTGATTCAGAAATCAAAATGTTTATCGATAAAAACTATCAACGTGCTCAAACCATGTTGACAGAAAATATGGATATTTTGCATGCTATGAAAGATGCACTGATGAAATATGAAACGATTGATTCATTGCAAATCGATGATTTAATGCATCGACGTGAAGTGCGTATGCCAGCTGAATGGCAAAAAGATGAATCATCTGATGACAAAGATAGTGGCAATAACACGCCTAAATCTGAAGTTGAAACGCCAGTAGATGAAGCTAAAACCGACACTAAAGTCGATAATAAAGCCGATACTAATGATGCTGATGAATCACCTGTTAAATAAATAGTTTAGCCAATAAAGAAAACCCCGAAAGGGGTTTTTTTGTTTTTAATCTTATGTAGGAAAATACCTGTGTTTCAATTAACTCATGCCAATAAAACTCTCGATTTATCAGCACCTGTAGTAATGGGCATTGTAAACGTGACGCCAGATTCTTTTTCTGATGGTGGCGAATATATCGATTTGGAACAAGCTTGCCGACATGTTGATTATATGGTCGAACAAGGTGCATTAATTATTGATGTCGGTGGTGAGTCTACTCGACCAGGAGCTGAAGACGTTTCTGTTGAGCAAGAGCTCGCGCGGGTTATTCCTATTATCGAATATAGTGCTAAAACACACGATGTATGGATTTCGATAGACACTAGTAAACCTGAAGTGATGGAACAGGCGGTTAATGCTGGTGCCAATCTAATTAATGACGTACGCGCATTACAAATGCCTGGTGCTTTAGCGATGGCAGCTACGTTAGATGTGCCTATTTGCTTGATGCACATGCAGGGCGAGCCAAAAAATATGCAAGATGCACCTGAGTATCAGGATGTTATCGATGAAGTAGCTGCTTTTTTTGAGTTGCGTATCGCATATTGCGAAGCTGCTGGAATTGAGCGTGAGCGTCTAATTCTCGATCCAGGTTTTGGCTTTGGCAAAACTTTAGCGCATAATTACCGCCTGTTAGCGACTCTACCAAAGTTACATGAGTTTCATTTACCTTTATTAGTGGGTCTATCGCGAAAAAGCATGATTGGCGACCTGTTAGCGCGTGATATTGATCAACGCCTTGCCGGTAGCCTTGCTGGAGCATTAATTGCCGCTCAGCAAGGGGCGCATATTATACGAGTCCATGATGTAGCAGAAACGGTCGATGTACTTAAAGTAATGTCAGAAACCATGGCCAACTTATAGTGATATCGACACGATAACGTTATAAGTAAAGTGAAATCACTTAAGTGGGGACCTGTGAAGCAAAGAAAATTTTTTGGAACCGATGGTATTCGCGGCAAAGTAGGGGCGGGTAAAATGACTCCTGAATTGGCATTGAAGCTTGGTTGGGCTGCAGGACGAGTATTATCTCGAAATGGCACACAAAAAGTGATTATTGGTAAAGATACCCGTATTTCTGGCTACTTGTTTGAATCAGCCCTAGAGGCTGGATTATCAGCAGCTGGATTAAATGTTTTACTGCTTGGTCCAATGCCTACACCTGCGGTTGCCTATTTAACTCGTACGTTTCGTGCAGAAGCTGGTGTGGTGATTAGTGCGTCGCACAATCCCTATTATGACAACGGTATCAAGTTTTTCTCTACTGATGGCAGTAAACTTGATGATGCTATTGAATTAGAAATCGAAGCTGAACTAGAAAAACCGTTAGTCTGTGTTGAGTCGCACTTATTGGGTAAGGCTC
The DNA here is from genome assembly GCF_003855395.1 of Shewanella livingstonensis. Classification (NCBI taxonomy): domain Bacteria; kingdom Pseudomonadati; phylum Pseudomonadota; class Gammaproteobacteria; order Alteromonadales; family Shewanellaceae; genus Shewanella; species Shewanella livingstonensis. The sequence continues at coordinate 1,523,671 of NZ_CP034015.1, forward strand.
GACGAATTGATGATGCAGCAGGGCGTTATATAGAATATTGCAAAGGCAATTTCCCTGCAGATCAGACACTTGAAGGCTTAAGAATTGTGGTTGATTGCGCTCACGGTGCAACTTATCATATTGCCCCTAATGTTTTTCGTGAACTAGGTGCTGACGTGATTGCCATTGGTGATAAACCAGATGGGCTCAATATTAATGATAAAGTAGGCGCAACCTCTATGGCCAAAATTTGTGAAACCGTATTAGCTGAAAAAGCTGACTTAGGAATTGCATTAGATGGTGATGGCGATCGCATTATGATGGTAAATAGTCATGGTGAAGTGATTGATGGTGATCAGATCCTATATATTTTGGCCGTGGATGCCCAAAAGCGTGGTATTTTAAAAGGCGGTGTAGTCGGTACGTTAATGTCTAATCTAGGGTTAGCTTTAGCATTGCAAGCGCTTGATATCCCTTTTGTTCGTTCTAAAGTGGGTGATCGGTATGTCATGGAGATACTTAAACAAAAAGAGTGGCGTATCGGCGGCGAAAACTCTGGTCATATTCTTAATTTAGATCATGGCACTACCGGCGATGGTATTGTTGCAGGTATTTTAGTGTTAGCGGCAATGCGACGCCAAAAAGCTACGCTCGAGCAATTAACTGAATCAATAAAGATGTTACCGCAAGTACTGGTTAATGTGCGTTTTGAAGGTAACTCTAATCCGTTGGACACAGATGCGGTGAAGGCGGTACAAGCGGATGTAGAACAACTGTTAGGTACTCGTGGAAGGGTATTATTACGAAAGTCGGGCACTGAACCTTTAATCAGAGTGATGGTAGAGGGTGATGACTACCCGCAAGTGCTCGCATATGCAAACCGTATTGCTGACGCGGTAAAGGCAGCATGTTAATTATTTGAATATTCAGTTTTTGTTGTTGCTCGCTCAAAAAGTAGACGCTTCGACAGTTTATGTGAAATATTCCCCTTTTAGCTCTTGTAACTTGATAAGTGGTTCGCTATTATTCACGCCGCTTTCAGAGGAGACAGTGAATGGCACTCAGACGTCCTATGGTCGCTGGTAACTGGAAAATGAACGGTAATTCGGCCTTGGCCCAAGAACTTTTCAAGAAGTTTGCTACCAAGCTCCAAAATGATTCAGCTGAAGTGGTTTTATGCCCGCCTTCAATTTATCTTGAAAGTGTTCGGCAGCTGCTTGAAGCCAATAAGCAAACCTTAGATGGTGCGCTTGTTAGAATGGGCGCACAAAATCTTAGTCAACATGATTTTGGTGCGTACACCGGCGAAATATCCGGGCAGATGCTAAAAGATTCTGGATGTCGATATGTTATTATCGGCCATTCCGAGCGTCGCCGTATGTACGGAGAGACGAGCAATATAGTGGCAGAGAAGTTTGCCGCAGCACAAAAATATGGTTTGACTCCGATTTTATGTGTAGGAGAGTCAGGGCCAGCTCGTGAAGCAAGACGTACCTTTGAGGTGATTGCAGAAGAGCTAGATATAGTAATTGAAAAAAACGGTACCATGGCTTTTGATAACGCTATTATCGCCTACGAACCTTTATGGGCTGTAGGAACCGGTAAGAGCGCTACACCAGAGCAGGCGCAAGAAGTACACGCGTTTATTCGCAGTCGCCTCTCTGATGTGTCTCCCTTTATTGGTGAGAATATTAGAATTCTATACGGTGGTAGCGTCACCCCAAGCAATGCGGCAGATATTTTTGCCCAGCCTGATGTTGATGGTGGTCTGATTGGCGGTGCAAGTTTGAACTCAAGTGAGTTTTTAAGTTTATGTACCATAGCAATGAGCGCGTAATTATATGTACGAAGTTCTTATAGTTGTATACTTGGTGGTAGCGTTAGGTCTTATCGGCTTAATTTTAATCCAGCAAGGAAAGGGTGCCGATATGGGCGCATCTTTCGGAGCCGGTGCCTCAGGCACGTTATTTGGCTCAAGTGGTTCAGGTAACTTCCTGACTCGCAGTACTGCAGTATTAGCCATTGGTTTTTTTGCATTAAGTTTAGTGATTGGTAATTTAAGTGCTAATCACACTGAACAAAATGATCAGTGGAAAGATTTAGGTCCAGCAGCAGAGCAAATCATTGATGAAGCGCCTGTGCAGACCGAACAGTCAGAAACGAAAATTCCTGACTAGTAAACCAGGTAACGCCGAGGTGGTGGAATTGGTAGACGCGCAGCCTTGAGGTGGCTGTGTCTTAACGGACGTGCGGGTTCAAGTCCCGCTCTCGGCACCAAATATAACTAACAAATTATGGATAGCGTTTGATTAGTTATTGCAAGATATAGTGTAAATCAATATACTTGCATCAGTTGACGCGGGGTGGAGCAGTTGGTAGCTCGTCGGGCTCATAACCCGAAGGTCGTCGGTTCAAATCCGGCCCCCGCAACCAGCTCCTTGTGTTTTAACTTCGAAAGAAGATAAATCACAATTTACAGGTTTTATAATAAAATGACCTCGTGATTACGGGGTTTTTTGTTATATGAACTTTTAAATATCCGTGTTTCATGCGGGTTGCAATGGGGCTATTAGCCCTTTTTTTGTTTTTTTGGGGGTCATTTTTGGCAACAATAGAATCCAAGCTTGTTGAAATGTTAACAGTACCTGTTGAAGCTCTAGGCTTTAAATTATGGGGCATTGAATATATTCAAGCTGGTCGTCATTCAATTTTACGTGTTTTTATTGATCACGAGAATGGCATCAATATTGAAGATTGTGCAGAAGCCAGTCGTCAAGTTAGCGCAGTTATGGATGTTGAAGACCCTATTTCTACAGAATACACATTAGAAGTATCTTCACCTGGCGTAGATAGACCCTTATTTACCGCCGAGCAATATGCGGCCTATATAGGTGACGATGCAAAAGTACAACTGACTATGCCTGTTGCGGGTAGTCGTAATTTAAAAGGCGTCATCAGTAGTGTTGATGGGCAAATGCTCACCATCACCGTTGATGGTAAAGACTTGATTGTTGCTTTGGATAATATCCGTAAAGGCAGCATTATCGCTAAGTTTTGATAGTTTCAGGTGAAGAACGAGGCAAGACCAAATGAATAAAGAGATCCTGCTAGTCGCAGAAGCGGTTTCCAATGAGAAAGGCCTTCCGCGCGAGAAAATTTTCGAAGCGCTAGAAATTGCATTGGCTACCGCAACTAAGAAAAAATATGAAGGCGATATTGAAGTTCGTGTAGCGATTGATCGTAAAACCGGTCATTACGACACGTTCCGTCGTTGGATGGTTGTTGACGATCATGGCGAAGCTCTGGAAAATCCATATAGCGAAATTACGTTTGAAGCGGCTCGTTATGAAGATCCAGAGATTCAATTGGGTGATTTTATCGAAGATCAAATCGACTCAGTTGCATTTGACCGTATAACCACTCAAACCGCTAAACAAGTTATCGTACAAAAAGTACGTGAAGCTGAACGTGCACAAATTGTTGAACAATTTATTGAACGTGAAGGTGAAATTGTTACTGGTGTGGTTAAAAAAAGCACCCGTGAAAGTGTGGTTGTTGATTTAGGTAATAATGCCGATGGTGTATTATTTAAAGAAGATTTAATCAGCCGTGAATCTTTCCGTCCTGGTGACCGTGTGCGTGCATTATTGTACTCAGTACGTCCAGAGGCTCGTGGCGCGCAGTTATTTTTAACTCGCAGTAAAGCTGAAATGTTGATTGAACTGTTTCGGGTTGAAGTGCCAGAAATTTATGACGAATTGATCGAAGTAATGGGTGCTGCTCGTGACCCAGGTGCTCGTGCTAAAATCGCCGTGAAATCTAATGATCGTCGCATTGACCCTATTGGTGCATGTGTTGGTATGCGTGGTGCACGTGTGCAAGCCGTATCAAACGAATTAGGCGGCGAGCGCGTAGATATTGTGTTGTGGGATGATAATCCTGCTCAATATGTGATCAATGCCATGGCGCCAGCTGATGTTGCATCTATCATTGTGGACGAAGACAACCACTCGATGGATATCGCTGTAGAAGCTGACAGTTTGGCACAGGCCATTGGTCGTAATGGCCAAAACGTGCGTTTAGCTACTCAACTAACCGGTTGGGAACTAAACGTAATGACAGTTGAAGATATGAACAAAAAACACCAAGCCGAAAGTGCTAAAGTGATTGATTTGTTTGTAGCTCATCTGGATGTAGATAAAGATTTTGCAGCCGTATTGGCTGATGAGGGATTCACTTCGTTAGAAGAGATTGCTTATGTCCCAGAATCTGAACTACTAGCAATAGAAGGTTTCGACGAAGGAATCGTTGAAGCATTACGTGAACGTGCAAAAGCTGCTATCTCGACAAGAGCATTAGCGTCTGAAGAAGCGTTAGATGGTGCAGAGCCAAGTGATGACTTATTAGCATTGGAAGGATTAGAAAGGCATTTAGCTTATGTTCTTGCGAGCAAAGGTGTAGTGACTTTAGAAAACTTGGCCGAGCAAGGTATTGACGATTTAATTGATATTGAAGAATTAACAGAAGAAAAAGCAGGTGAGCTCATCATGGCTGCCCGCAATATCTGTTGGTTTGGCGAAGAAGCATAAGTCGATCAACAGGGGGATTTAATTGATGGCAGATACAAGCGTAGAAAAATTAGCAGCGGAAGTGGGAAAATCAGTTGATCGATTAATTGAGCAATTCACCGATGCTGGTATAAGCAAAAAACAACTCGATACTGTTTCAGAAAAAGAGAAGCAACAACTTCTTGATTATCTAAAAAAACAGCATGGTGCAGATTCTGTTCCGACCAAAATGACATTGCAACGTAAAACCGTGTCAACGTTAAGTGTTGCGAGCACTGGTGGTCAGTCAAAAGACGTTAAAGTAGAAGTGCGTAAGAAACGTACTTTTGTTAAGCGTGATGATACAGAATTAGCAAAACAAGCTGAATTAGAAGCTCAAGCAAAAGCCAAAGCAGACGCTGAAGCTCAAGCAAAAGTGGAAGCTGAAGCAAAAGCAGCGGCAGAAGCGAAAGCTAATGCAGAAGCGAAGAAAAAAGCGGAAGCAGAAGCCAAATTGAAATCTGAAAAAGTTAAATCTGAACCGAAAGTAACTAAAGTTGCTGACCCGGAAACCACAGCAGTAAAAGCTGAGGGCGATCGTTTAAAAGCGACTCAAGAAGCTGTACTTACTCAAAAGCAGAAAGATGAAGCCGCTAAAGCAGCTGAAACAGCACGCCAACTTGCAGAAGTAAACTCAAAGCGTTGGGCTGAAGAAGAGCGTCAACGTTTAGATGCTGAAAAGAATGGCGATCATCACATCACAACGTCTAAAGTTGCTCGTGCAGCTGAAGATAGTTCAGATGCAGATGACGAAAAACGTGGTCGTCGTGCTCGCAATAAAAACGCCAATAAAAAACGTGGTGGAAAAGATGCTCGTGACGGTCGCGAAAAACACATGCGTAATCGCAGCACTGCACCAGAATCTATGGCGCACGGTTTTAATAAACCTGCCGCTGCAGTAAGTCGTGATGTGCGTATTGGCGAAACTGTAACAGTATCTGAATTAGCTCACTTAATGGCTATAAAAGCCACCGTTATCATCAAGCAAATGATGAAAATGGGTACTATGGTTACTATTAACCAGGTACTTGACCAAGAAACTGCCCAAATGGTTGCAGAAGAACTAGGTCATAAAGTTGTACTTATTCGTGAAAATGAACTTGAGCATCAAGTGATGCAAGATCGTGATGACAATATTAAGCTAGAGTCTCGTGCTCCGGTTGTGACTATCATGGGTCACGTTGATCACGGTAAAACATCATTACTAGATTATATTCGTCGTGCAAAGGTTGCTGCTGGCGAAGCCGGTGGTATTACTCAGCATATTGGTGCATACCACGTTGAAACTGATAATGGCATGATCACTTTCCTTGATACTCCTGGTCACGCGGCGTTTACGTCAATGCGTGCTCGTGGTGCTAAGGCGACTGACATTGTTATTTTGGTTGTTGCTGCCGATGATGGCGTAATGCCACAAACGATTGAAGCTATTCAACATGCTAAAGCCGGTAATGTACCGTTAATCGTTGCTGTTAACAAAATGGATAAGCTAGATGCAGATCCTGAACGTGTTAAGAGTGAGCTGTCTCAACATGGCATTATGTCTGATGATTGGGGTGGAGATAACATGTTCGTTCATGTATCCGCTAAAACGGGTATGGGCATCGATGAACTGTTAGAAGGTATTTTACTTCAATCTGAAGTATTAGAACTTAAAGCAATACGTGATGGTATGGCTGCTGGTGTTGTTATCGAATCAAAACTTGATAAAGGTCGTGGTCCAGTGGCTACTGTCTTGGTTCAAGAAGGTACCTTACGCCAAGGTGATATCGTTTTATGTGGTTTAGAGTACGGTAAAATCCGTGCGATGAAAGACGAAAACGGTCATGCAATTACTGAAGCAGGTCCATCTATCCCAGTAGAGATTTTAGGTCTTTCTGGTGTGCCTTTAGCAGGTGATGAAGCGACAGTTGTACGTGATGAACGTAAAGCTCGTGAAGTTGCATTGTATCGTCAAGGTAAATTCCGTGACATTAAGTTAGCGCGTCAGCAGAAGTCTAAGCTAGAAAACATGTTTGCAAACATGGAAGAAGGCGAAGTACAAGAGCTGAATATCGTACTTAAAGCGGATGTTCAAGGTTCTCTTGAAGCGATTTGTGAATCTTTAGCTAAACTGTCTACAGATGAAGTTAAAGTGAATATTATTGCTAGAGGTGTAGGTGCATTAACCGAAACCGACGCAACATTGGCAGCAGCTTCAAATGCAATTCTTGTTGGTTTCAACGTCCGTGCAGATGCACAGGCTCGTAAGACCATTGATTCAGAAAGTGTTGATTTGCGTTATTACAGCATCATCTATAACCTAATTGATGAAGTTCGTGCTGCAATGACAGGTATGTTAGCTCCTGAATTTAGACAAGAAATTATCGGTCTTGCAGAAGTGCGTGATGTATTTAAGTCACCTAAAATCGGCGCTATCGCTGGTTGTATGGTTACCGAAGGTATTGTTAAACGTAGCGCACCAATCCGTGTTCTACGTGATAACGTGGTTATCTTCGAAGGTGAACTTGAGTCATTACGTCGCTTTAAAGACGATGCTCCTGAAGTCCGTAATGGGATGGAATGTGGTATCGGTGTGAAGAACTACAATGACGTCCGAGTGGGCGACCAAATTGAAGTCTTCGAAATAGTCGAAATTGCTCGCACCTTATAAGTACCAATGGAAGGGCGGCTTTAGCCGCCCTTTTTGATTGTAGACCTAACGATATGGCATATCATCATGGCAAAAGAATTTAGTCGTACCCGCCGTATTGCACAACAACTCCAGCAAGAACTTGCAATGGTGTTGCAACGCGATATGAAAGATCCCCGCATTGGTTTTGTTACCGTAAACGACGTCGATGTTTCTCGAGATTTAAGTTATGCAAAAGTGTATGTGACCTTCTTTGAAGAAGACACAGAACTTGTGCAACAAAAAATTGATGCACTTACTGTAGCAGCTCCTTATGTACGTACTTTGGTTGCTGGGCGTATGAAGTTACGCGTCATGCCTGAATTACGTTTTATTTACGATAGCTCTCTGGTTGAAGGCATGCGTATGTCTAACCTAGTGACGCAGGTCATCAATAAAGATAAAGCTAAGCAACAGCAATTTACTCCTGAAGTATCTGATAACAGCGAGTCTGTTGACGGTGAAAAGGAGCAAGATTAATGGCTCGTCGCCCTAAAGGTCGCTTCATCGACGGAATCGTATTACTCGATAAAGATACTGGCATGAGCTCTAACTTTGCATTGCAAAGAGTTAAGCGCTTTTTTAATGCCAATAAAGCTGGCCACACAGGTGCTTTAGACCCGTTAGCAACAGGTATGTTGCCTATATGCCTCGGAGAAGCAACTAAGTTCTCTCAGCATTTATTAGATTCTGATAAGCGCTATCTGGTCACAGCTAAATTGGGTGAGCGAACGGATACTAGCGATTCTGATGGGGAAGTCGTACAGACACGTGCTATTAATTTCTCTCAAGCAGAACTTGACGAGAAGCTTGCGTTTTTTCGTGGTACCACTCAACAAGTTCCGTCAATGTATTCGGCATTAAAATACCAAGGCCAACCTTTGTATAAGTATGCCCGCGAAGGTATCGAAGTGCCTCGTGAGTCACGACCTATCACTGTATTTGAGCTAAATTTTATTAAGCTTGAAGGTGATGAGTTAACCCTAGATATACATTGCTCTAAAGGGACTTACATACGCACTATTATTGATGATTTAGGTGAAATGCTTGGATGTGGAGCGCATGTCATTATGCTCCGCCGCACTCAAGTTGCCGAATATCCGTATGATAAAATGGTGAGCCTAGCACAATTAGAAGCGCTACTTGAGCAAGCTCATAGACAAGATGTTGCACCTCAGACCCTGATGGATTCATTACTATTACCAATGGATACTGCCGTGGCTAAATTTGCTGAAATTAACTTGCCAGACGAAATGTTATATTACGTCATGCAAGGACAAGCAATTCAAGCGGCTGGACTTAAGCCCGATGAGTTAGTGCGCATCACGATCGGCGATGAACGCCGGTTTGTTGGTATGGGTATCATGAATGACGATGGTTTATTAGCGCCAAAACGTTTGATCGTGATCCATGACAATGTTCCTGCAGAGTAGCCAGTCTGTTTTTACAGATAAATAATCGAATTTATATTGCGGTTAAGCATCAATCTGGTTAAAATGCTGCCCTCGCTCTGGCTGAGTTAGTGATCGGCTTGAGATACATTTACTTTTTTTGGAGATACACATGTCACTAAGTGCTGAAACAAAAGCAAAAATTTTGGCTGATTTTGGTCGCGGCGAAAACGATACCGGTTCAACTGAAGTTCAAGTAGCTTTGTTAACTGCTCAAATTAACCACCTTCAAGGTCACTTTAAAGAGCACATCCATGATCACCACTCTCGTCGTGGTCTATTGCGTATGGTTAGTGCACGCCGTAAGCTTTCTGCTTACTTAAAGCGTACTGACGTAGCTCGTTATACTGCTATGATCCAGAAGTTAGGTTTACGTCGTTAATTCGACATTCTGCTTACTTTTGTAAGCAGATTAAACCATAAAAAAGGAGGCCATTTAGCCTCCTTTTTTTATTGTCTAAAAATAACTTTTTATCTATTTTATTGTTTAAATCTCTCTTTTTTATTGAATAGCATGCCACTTTGGTTTATTTAACCTATATGATTACGGGCTGTATAACCTAGCCTGAACCCTTGCTGGGGTAATTTTTAGGTTTGTGCTGGGATTATGAAGCGTTATTGCTTATGAATGTATTCTGCAATGCTTACCTCGTCGGGAACTCGTCTTTAATCAGTATCGACACCCCATCTTCTTAACATGCACTGAATCCTTAACACGTGTTGATATTGTTCACTCGGGTATTAGGTGGCAATTAACTTGGGCGGTTAGCGGCAACTAGCTAAGCTGATGATTAAGATTTAGTCGCATAAAGAAGGGACGTTTTTTATAAATGTATTGTGCGAAGTAATCAGTACTGAACCTGCTATTACTCAGTATGGATATGACCTAATGAGTTTGAGCTAACTTCTATAGTAGACTTGGTGCTTATCAACTGCTTATCAACTCCTAATCCACATTGGGTTGTTATCATATTAGCAGCCGATCGGACAAGATTGTTAAGGTTTATAAATTAGTTTAAACATGGATAATCTTGGCTGTGCGACTGGCAATATATTTCTCTTCAAACTCTGCTAATGGCAATGGTTGGCTGAAGAAAAACCCTTGGCCTATTTCACATTGATTCTCTTTGAGCCACTCAAGTTGTTGAATATTTTCAATACCTTCGGCCACAATCGTTAAATCAAGTTGGCGGCCCAGCATTAAAATAGTCGATGCTATTGCGCTATCTTCAGGTAGATCGCTGACAAACGCTCGATCAATTTTCATTGTCGTAATAGGTAAATGCCTTAAATATGACAATGATGAATATCCGGTACCAAAATCATCAACAGCAATACCAAACCCAGCCGATTTAAGCTGTTCTAATTTAGTGATTGCTTGTTCAACATCATTCATCAACGATGTTTCAGTAATTTCTATTTCAAGTAATTCAGGGCGTATTTGGTATCGGATTGCGAGTTGTTTAATGTCAGGCACTAAACTGGCGTCTGCAAATTGTTGAGAGGCCACATTTACTGCGATTGGAATTTCATAATTATATTTACGCTGCCATTCTCTAATGACTTTGCAACTTTGCTCTATAACCCAACGTCCTATAGGAATAATAATACCGGTTTCTTCTGCAACCGGGATAAATGACATAGGGCTGATTAAACGACCATCTTTTTGCCAGCGAATAAGGGCTTCACATCCGACAACTTCATTAGTTTTGATGTTGAATTTTGGTTGGAAATGCAATAAAAATTCATTGTTTTTCAATGCGTCATGTAATGATGCTTCTGTACGAAGCCTCACCGCAGCACGTTCGGTCATTTGTTGTTTAAAGAACGACCACTGGTTAGATCCCGCTGCTTTTGCACTGTACATTGCGATATCTGCATGGCGGATTAAATCTTCTGCGGTAATACCGTCCTCAGGATATATAGAGATACCGATAGATGCCGCTGGATGAATTGCATGCTCATTAAGTTGAATTGGAGTATTTAATTGAATCAGTAGCTTGTCAACAAAGTCGGCCGCTTGTGAAGGTGTTTGAATTTCATCAGCTAAAATAACAAATTCATCCCCACCTAAACGAGCTACGCTGCCTCTGTCACCCACGACTCTTTCTAAAATACGTGCAATACGTGCAAGGAATTGATCACCGATTGCATGACCTAGTGAGTCATTAACATTCTTAAACCGGTCTAAGTCAATAAAAAGTAGCGCAAAATTTCTTTTATGAACACGTGAACGTTGAATGGTGACGTTCAATGTTTCTAATAGTAAGGTTCTGTTAGGTAACCCTGTTAATGGATCGCGAGTGGCCATTTTACGAAGTTTATTTTGCGTTTGGCTAAACTGTAATAATATTTGATTAAATTTACTGGTCACAAGCCCTAATTCATCATCCTTATGGGCTTTTGACATCGGTAATAAATTTTCATCAGGATAATCAGGATCAATTTTATCGATTGCTTCACTAATGCTTGCAATGGGTTGGGTTAGAAAACGATGAAAAACCACCGTTAACACCAGTGTGAGTAACAACGCACGAGCTAAGGTTGCAATTAACCCTAGTTGTAACTGGCTAAATAATTTTGTGGTAAGTTTTTGTGTGTCGTAAAAAATCGTTAGTGTGCCAATAAGTTGCTGTTGTTTATTACCTTCAAAATAGAATGGGCGATACAACGGGCGGGAGATTTCTTTTAAATTACCAAAAAGACGATTACTCAACGATGTGTAGTTCTTAGAAAACTCATCTGATTCATTTGCGACGGACACAAATAATGAACCATCATCAAGTTCAATCACTGCAGAGCCAACATTATCGACTTTGATAATGCCTTCCAGTGTCTGGCTGGCAAGTTTATCATCTAGTGACCATACTGCATTGGTAGTGGTTTGTTCGACAGAGTTGAGCAGTTCTTGCTGTGCTGCAGTCAGTTGTTGTTTGGTGGTAACGACCACTAAGGCAATTTCAACAATAAAGATGGCAATTGCAAAAAACAAAGCGGTAAAAACCACTAAATGAGTTTGTTTCCATGTAAGAGACTTAAAACGGGCAGTCATGTATTATTCCATGTCATGTAAGTGACTATTTTTTATGTTAATTCTTGCAGTTTATAATGCTAAAATTACAAATGATTATACTTAATATAAAATCAATCCTAACTTGGTCAATTAGTTGGTTAACCCACATAAAAATTGACCTTATTAGCTACAATTTTAGTCAAATTCATCGGTCTTGTCATCAATAATCAAACCTAATAGCGAACCTTAGGTCACTTAACTGAGATAATCTTAGCTTAATCATGTCAAAATCATTTGTTAATACAATGATCTCAGATAAAAAATGATTATTTTAACGTTTTTCATATTCTGTATCTCGCGTCTATTTAACTATTCAGTCGAATTGAAGTATACTTGTGCGCGTAATTAAAGGTCATTAAATTAAGGAATGGGTCACGTGAATCCAATTGTAAAGAGTTTTGAGTATGGTCAACATACAGTCACCTTAGAAACAGGTGTTATTGCACGTCAAGCAGATGCTGCAGTTTTAGCAAGCATGGGCGATACCACAGTATTAGTTACTGTAGTTGGTAAAAAAGTAGCGGACTTAAGCCGTGACTTTTTCCCGCTAACTGTTAACTATCAAGAAAAAACCTATGCTGCAGGTAAAATACCTGGTGGTTTCTTCAAACGTGAAGGCCGTCCTTCAGAAGATGAAACTCTGATTGCACGTCTTATTGACCGTCCTATTCGTCCTTTATTCCCTAACGGTTTTAAAAACGAAGTTCAAGTTATTATCACTGTGGTTTCTGTTGATCCACAGATCGAGCCAGACATTGTTTCGATGATTGGTACCTCAGCAGCGTTAGCTATTTCTGGTATTCCTTTCAGCGGTCCACTTGGTGCTGCGCGTGTTGGTTATATCAATGACGAATATGTACTTAACCCAACAGTTGATCAGCTTGCAACAAGCTCGCTTAACTTAGTGGTTGCAGGTACTAAAGCTGCTGTGCTTATGGTTGAATCTGAAGCAAAAGCGCTTGCAGAAGAAATCATGCTAGGTGCAGTAAGTTATGGTCATGATCAACAGCAAGTTGTTGTTGATGCTATCAGTGAATTTAAAGCTGAAGCGGGTAAGCCTACATGGGATTGGACTGCACCGGTTCAAGATCCAGTATTAGTTGCCAAAATTAAAGAGCTTGCAGAAGCTGGCATGACAGAAGCTTATCAAATTGAAGTTAAGCAAGACCGTTATGTACAAGTCGGCATTGTTAAAGCGACTGCAAAAGCTGCGTTAATTGCAGAAAATCCAGATGTTGATGCTCGTGAAGTAGACAACTTATTGGGTAGCTTAGAGAAAAGTGTTGTACGCGGTCGTATTATCAGTGGTAAGCCACGTATCGATGGTCGTGAACCAGACATGATCCGTGCACTAAGTGTTTTAGCGGGTGTATTACCACGTACTCACGGTAGTTCATTATTTACCCGTGGTGAAACTCAAGCATTAGTCACCTGTACTTTAGGTACTGAACGTGATGCACAAAAGATAGATAGCATTATGGGCGAACGTACTAATCGCTTTATGCTTCATTATAACTTTCCTCCGTATTCTGTTGGTGAAACAGGTATGGTTGGCTCACCTAAGCGCCGCGAAATCGGTCATGGTAAGTTAGCATGGCGTGGTATGAATGCCGTGATGCCTTCTGCTGAAGAATTCCCGTACAGCATTCGTGTTGTCTCTGAAATCACTGAATCAAACGGTTCAAGCTCAATGGCTTCAGTATGTGGTACTTCATTAGCATTAATGGATGCCGGTGTACCGATTAAAACTTCAGTTGCTGGTATTGCAATGGGTCTAGTTAAAGAAGGTGACGATTTCGTTGTACTTTCTGACATCTTAGGTGATGAAGATCACTTAGGCGATATGGACTTTAAAGTCGCTGGTACTCGTGATGGTATTACGGCTCTGCAGATGGATATCAAGATTGAAGGTATCACTAAAGAGATCATGGATATCGCACTGCAACAGGCTTATGGCGCACGCGTTCATATTCTAAACGTGATGGACCAAGCTATTGGCACACATCGTGGCGATATCTCTGCTCATGCTCCACGTATCACCACTATCAAGATCAACCCTGAGAAGATCCGTGATGTGATTGGTAAAGGCGGCGCAGTAATTCGTGCGCTAACCGAAGAAACGGGTACTACGATTGAGCTTGATGACAATGGTACCGTGAAGATTGCCTCTTCAAATGGCGAAGCAACTAAAGAAGCTATCCGTCGTATTGAAGAAATCACTGCAGAAGTTGAAGTGGGTCGTATCTATAACGGTAAAGTTATCCGTATAGTAGATTTCGGTGCATTTGTTAACATTCTTCCTGGAAAAGATGGTTTAGTGCATATTTCACAAATCAGTGATGAACGTGTTGCTAACGTATCTGACCATTTAGAGATGAACCAAGAAGTTGCTGTTAAGGTAATGGAAGTGGATCGTCAAGGTCGTGTAAGACTATCAATTAAAGAAGCTCAAGCGAAAGAAACTGCTGAGTAATCTAATTTAACGGTTTTACGACATAAAAGGAGATCATTTGATCTCCTTTTTTTTATGTTCTAAAAAATAATCTGTAATGCGCATGGCTCTTAGATTGCCAGATTGCTATGATGTTGAATATTAATAGAACCTGATAAGGTAAAGCGGATGGAATGTAAAATACGCACCACAATCGTTGCCGTTGTTGTCGGTGCAAGTATGTTGTTGTCAGGATGTGCTTCAACGTTAGGTTCAAATGAAAATATTACAGGGCAGATAATTGTTGCTCCGGTCATGCCTGACTACAAATTGGAAGTAACACTGGCAAAGCTAAATGAAATTTTAGCGACTATGGAATTGACTGACGAACAACGTGCCCGTTTTCATTATGATCGTGGCGTCATTTACGACAGTGTTGGGCTACGTTTACTGGGCCGAATTGATTTTCATCAAGCTTTAAAGTTACAACCCGATTTAGCTGACGCATATAATTTTTTGGGTATTTACTACACTCAAGAAGGTGAGTTTGATAGTGCTTATGAAGCATTTGACGGTGTACTCGAATTGTCTCCTAGTTATGACTATGCCTTCTTAAACCGTGGCATTGCGCTATATTATGGCCAACGCTATGAATTAGCCATTAATGACATGAGAGATTTTTTTGCACGAGACCCTAGTGACGGTTATCGGGCTCTTTGGCTTTATTTGATGACGGCAGCGGTTGATAAAAATGCTGCATTAGCCAATTTAGCCGAGCAACGAAAGCAATTAAATAATCAAGCTTGGTCTAGTGTGTTGGTTGATTTTTATATTGGTAAGATTAATCAAAAACAAGTCTTTGCTGCAGCAAAAGTAGGTTTGACTCAACCAAAAGAGTACGCAGAGCGTTTATGTGAAGCTTATTTTTACTTAGCTAAACACGCAGCTGAAAATGGTCAATATCAGCAAGCGGCTAATTTTTATCGTTTAACCTTAGCAACCAATATTTATGATTTTGTTGAGCATCGTTATGCGAGAATCGAATTAGCTAAAATGAAAAATATGATCCAACAGTCTACTGAATTAGCATCGAAAAGCTAAAAAACACTTTGCCTAGCCAATTCTACCGATAGGCGCTATAATTTGCGCCTTTTTCAGCGGCTAGTGCAAGGTTAACATGTCAGGCAACAACGTTGAGGTCGACAAACGTCGGACCTTCGCCATCATTTCGCACCCCGATGCGGGTAAAACCACCATCACCGAAAAAGTACTTTTATTCGGAAACGCCTTACAGAAGGCCGGAACGGTAAAAGGCAAAAAGTCTGGTCAACATGCTAAGTCTGACTGGATGGAAATGGAAAAGGATCGTGGTATTTCTATTACCACCTCCGTTATGCAGTTTCCTTACGGTGGCGCACTCATCAATTTACTTGATACGCCTGGTCACGAAGATTTTTCTGAAGATACTTATCGTACGTTAACCGCGGTCGATTCTTGTTTAATGGTGATTGACTCCGCTAAAGGTGTTGAAGACCGTACCATTAAACTAATGGAAGTGACGCGTTTACGTGATACGCCGATTGTGACGTTCATGAACAAATGTGACCGTGATATTCGTGATCCGATTGAGTTAATGGATGAAGTCGAAGCTATTTTAAAGATAGCTTGTGCGCCTATTACTTGGCCCATTGGTTCAGGTAAAGAGTTTAAAGGTGTATATCACATTTTACGTGATGAAGTTATTTTATACCAAGGTGGTATGGGTCACACGATCCAAGAAGAACGTATTATTAAAGGATTACACAATCCTGAGCTTGATAAAGTACTTGGCTCTTATGCTTCTGAAATTCGTGATGAAATGGAACTAGTAGCCGGGGCTTCACATGATTTTAATCAAGAAGCCTTTTTAAAAGGTGAGCTAACTCCAGTATATTTCGGTACAGCTTTGGGTAACTTCGGTGTAGACCATATTCTGGATGGTATCGTTGAATGGGCTCCAAAGCCGCTTCCTCGTGAAAGTGACGTTCGAAATGTAACTCCGAACGAGGAAAAGTTCTCTGGCTTTATCTTCAAAATTCAAGCCAATATGGATCCAAAACACCGAGACCGTGTCGCTTTTATGCGCGTTTGCTCGGGGCGATATGAGCAAGGCATGAAAATGCACCATGTTCGCATCGGTAAAGATGTCAATGTCAGTGATGCTTTGACCTTTATGGCTGGAGACCGAAGTCGTGCTGAAGATGCTTATCCAGGTGATATTATTGGATTACATAATCATGGCACTATGCGAATTGGTGATACATTTACTCAAGGCGAAAAGCTTCGCTTTACTGGTGTGCCTAACTTTGCACCTGAAATGTTCCGCCGTATTCGCTTAAAAGATCCACTAAAACAAAAGCAGTTGCTTAAAGGCTTAGTACAATTATCTGAAGAAGGTGCGGTACAGGTCTTCAGACCAATTGATTCTAACGATTTAATCGTAGGGGCGGTTGGTGTGCTACAGTTTGAAGTGGTTGTTGGACGATTAAAAAGTGAATATAACGTAGAAGCTATTTACGAAGGTATTAGTGTGAGTACCGCACGTTGGGTGTATTGCAAAGATGAGCGTAAATTAGAAGAGTTTCGTCGTAAATGTAGTCAAAATTTAGCCCTCGATGGCGGTAATAACTTGACCTATATTGCGCCTACTATGGTTAATTTGAACTTATCAATGGAACGTTATCCTGATGTTGAGTTTGCCAAGACGCGCGAACACTAATTGTTAAGATAGACTTTGCAAAAATGTTAAAAAGGTGGCTTTGCTGCCTTTTTTTATTGCTGTTTTTTATAGAAAAATTAGGATAAATACGGTTATTGTTAAGCTGTTTATCGTAAACCCCTGGCTAAGATATATTTTGTGGTGTAATAAAATAGGATTAACGTTAGAAAATAAGCATAGTGATATGCCACCATTGAACTAGCCTGAAACAATATGCCAATATCTAAGCCGCCCGTAAATCAGGATTATATTCGCAATAAAATAGAGTTACCTTATGATTGATACTCATGCCCATCTCGACATGTCAGAGTTCGACAATGATAGAACACAAGTATTTGATGCGATGCACCAGAATGGGATTACGTCGGCAATTTTACCAGGAGTGTCAGTCGACCAATGGCAAAAGCAAATCGAAATAGCACAACAATTTGATTGTTATTTCTCGCTTGGTATTCATCCTTGGTTTGTGCCAGAAGACATTGATGCGGCCATTATTAAACTTAGTGGAATGTTGCAACAACATAGTAATAATAAGCGTTTGGTGGCTGTTGGAGAGTGTGGGCTGGATAAATTACATTATTGGTCTGATAAACAATTGTTGTTACTTGAGAAACAATTGTCACTCGCTCAAGCTTATCAATTACCGGTCATTTTACATGCGGTTAAAGCTCATCAACAATTACTCACAATGCTGGCTTGTTTTAAGCTAACAAAAGGCGGTGTCGTGCATGGTTTTTATGGCAACACTGACATTGCCAAGCGTTATATTTCACTGGGTTTTAAATTAGGCATTGGTGCTTTAATACTCAATCCAAGTGCAAAAAAGCTCCGTGAAACAGTGGTTAATTTACCCTTGGAACACTTTTTAATAGAAACAGACTCGCCAAGTATGCCTCCATTTGATCATCCACAATCACGTAACACCCCGCTCATTCTTCCTCGTGTCGTGTCCGAGATCGCATTTTTAAAGAAAAAGTCGACTGTCTGTATATTAGAACAGTTGAATAAAAATGCTTTGCAACTGTTTGAGCTTTAATTGTTTTTTTATGAACATGAGAACTTAAATTGTTTTTAATGTCGTAAGAGTTTGAAATTAAACTTTAAAAACTTGATCAAAACGACGCTTTTCATTTCGCGCTCAGTTATAATCGTCAACGGAAATTAGGTGAGTTAACAACATTCAAAAAAACTGTTAACAAAAGGGTGATGATTAATGGATATAGTAATGAGTTTGGTAGGGGTGGTCACCTTACTATTGATAGGTTTCGGACTATCAAATAATAGAAAAGCAATTAATGTTCGTACTGTCGGTGGTGCTTTAGCCATTCAAGCATTCTTTGCTGGTTTTGTTTTATATGTTCCAGTCGGTAAAGATATTCTGAAAGGTGTTTCAGACGCGGTATCAAGTGTGATTAGTTATGCACAAGCAGGTACTAGCTTCTTATTTGGTGATTTAGCTAACTTTAAAGTTGGTTTTATTTTCGCCATTAACGTATTACCTGTCATTATATTCTTCTCTTCTTTAATTGCAGTGCTTTACTACTTAGGCATTATGCAGTGGATCATCCGTATTATCGGTGGTGCATTACAAAAAGCATTAGGCACTAGCCGTACAGAATCTATGTCAGCGACAGCGAATATTTTCGTTGGTCAAACTGAAGCACCGTTAGTTGTGCGTCCGTTTATTGCGACTATGACTCAGTCTGAGTTATTCGCAATCATGGTGGGTGGTTTAGCATCAATCGCGGGTTCAGTATTAGCTGGTTACGCGCAAATGGGTGTACCAATTCAATACTTAGTTGCTGCGTCATTCATGGCTGCTCCAGGTGGTCTATTAATGGCTAAACTGATGCATCCTGAAACTGAAGCTGCTATCAACGAAATGGACGGATTACCAGATGATCCTGATAAGCCAGCAAACGTTTTAGATGCTGCTGCTTCAGGCGCTGCATCAGGTATGCACCTTGCATTAAACGTTGGTGCAATGTTGATCGCATTCGTAGGTTTAATTGCAATGGTTAACGGTATCATCGGTGGCGTAACAGGTTGGTTTGGTTTAGAGGGTATTACTCTAGAACTTATCCTTGGTTATATCTTTATGCCTCTTGCTTTCCTAATCGGTGTACCTTGGAACGAAGCGCTAGTTGCGGGTTCTTTCATCGGTCAAAAGATTGTGGTTAACGAATTTGTTGCTTACTTAAACTTCGCTCCGTATCTACTTGATGCATCTGCTGAAGGCTTCAAAGTAGTTGCAGAAACTGGCATCATGATGTCAGACCGTACTAAAGCGATTATCTCTTTCGCATTGTGTGGATTCGCTAACTTATCTTCTATTGCAATTTTACTTGGTGGTTTAGGTGCTATGGCTCCTTCACGTCGCCATGACCTTGCAAAATTAGGTATTCGTGCTGTTATCGCTGGTTCATTAGCTAACTTAATGAGCGCGACATTAGCCGGTTTATTCTTAGCAATCTAAGAGTAAGTCCAGGGGGAATACCCCAAAAAAACTGGGTCTTTAGATTAATAAAGATTAGAGACCCAGTTTGTAAGAAAGTTGTTATTGATTTTGTGTTAATCCACCGTTTCCCAATACGAATTTATGCTGTTTTAGTTAGTGTAAAAGAGGATGTGTTAAATCCTCTAGACAAGATTAAAATGTCAAATTGTTAATGATGTATGGACAGATAGTCGCGACATTGTTCACAAAAAAGAATTTTGTATTCGTTTTTTATCGATTAAATATTGAGATTTATATCAGTAACGATAAAATACGAATGATTAAAAAGAAGTGCTATCCAAGAAGATAGTTTAATAATATACATGGGGTTGATGATGAAAAAATTAAATACTTTAGTATTAGCAAGTACTGTTGCATTAGCGGGTTCTGCATTTACTGCTTCGGCTGCTGAACAAACTGGCGACATTCATGCTAACGATTACAAGTGGATGCAGTTTAACATTATGTATGCAATCGATGAGCATCCAATTGCAAACGAAGATGAAGCAACGCATAACTATTTAGAAATGGAATTTGGCGGTCGCTCTGGTTTTGTTGACTTATATGGATACGTTGATGTTTTCAACTTAGCTAACAATGATTCAGGCGATAAAGATACCGGCGCGAGCAAAATGTTCATGAAGTTAGCTCCTCGTTTCTCTCTTGATGCCATTACTGGAACCGATTTATCTTTTGGCCCAGTTCAAGAAGTTTATTTATCTACTCTATTTAACTGGGGTGGCGGTGCTATCAGTACAGCTGGCAACGGCGAAGGCGATGTTAACATGTCTTTCTGGGGTGTTGGTGCTGATGTAATGGTTCCATGGTTAGGTAAAACTGGCATGAACTTATACGGTGCTTATGACATTAACCGTAAAGACTGGAATGGTTACCAATTCTCAGCTAACTGGTTTAAGCCATTTGTTTTCTTCGAAGACAAAAGCTTCTTATCTTTCCAAGGTTATGTTGATTACCAATTCGATATGGACGAAGAATATTCAGGCCAAAACAGTGATGGTAACTATAACAACACTGAACACGGTGGCGCTGGTTTCTTAGGTCTTTACTACCATACAGACCGTTTTGCTTTAGGTTATGGTGCTAAATATTTCTACCACTCATACGGCTTAAATGACAACGCATTTAAGAATCAGTTCTTTGATGGTTTGAATACTACTGGTTGGACTCACTTCTTAACCGCGACATACAAAATCTAGTCGTTTAAGATATGATTTATTGGAGCCGCATTTGCGGCTCCTTATTTTATAGTAGAAACGACTTCGAACTTTCATTTAAAATCATTGTCTAATATAATAATATGGCTTATCAAGATATAATATCAAAATAAGGCATTTTTTATTAAGAGTGTTTTTATATAAAAGTTTGTATGCTACAACGTTTTATTTTTACGCGCTAAAAAGGATTTTTCGCGGAATAGCTGAAACAAATATCTTTGTTTTGCCTTTTCCGGTCTTCAAGGATTCAAGTCGTGGTACTCGTTATCAGATTGAATACTTAGGTTAGTAAATAGTACCTAGATTTACTGGCAATACTGAAGGCCCGGCCATAATTCTAATAATATGCCTGCTCTATAGTGTTGCCTGAAAAAAATTATCTACTTTGATTTTTCGTTTCGGAGAGCAATTATGACTGATTTAAAAAAAGCAGCGTTACGCGGTATTTCATTAATGGATTTAACTACATTAAACGATGATGATACCGATCAAAAAGTGATTGATTTGTGCCACAAAGCCAAGTCTGCAGCAGGTAATACTGCAGCGATTTGTATTTACCCTCGCTTTATTCCTATCGCCCGCAAAACACTTAATGATCTTGATTGTGAAGACATTAAAATTGCAACAGTGACTAACTTTCCACACGGTAACGATGACATTGCCATCGCAGTATTAGAGACTCGTGCAGCTGTTGCCTATGGCGCAGATGAAGTTGATGTTGTATTTCCATACCGTGCATTAATGGAAGGTAATGAGACTGTTGGTTTTGAACTCGTTAAAGCGTGTAAAGAAGAGTGCGGCGATGATGTACTTTTAAAAGTGATTATCGAATCTGGCGAGTTAAAAGATCCTGCTCTTATTCGTAAAGCCTCAGAATTAGCTATCGATGCCGGTGCTAATTTTATTAAAACATCAACCGGTAAAGTCGCGGTTAATGCTACTCTTGAAGCGGCTGAAATTATGTTAACCGTTATCAGCGAAAAGAATCGTCAGGTTGGTTTTAAGCCTGCTGGCGGTGTGCGTGATGCCGCTCAAACTGCAGAGTTTTTAGACCTAGCTGAACGTATTTTAGGTGCTGATTGGGTTAGCCCGCAAACTTTCCGTTTTGGTGCTTCTAGCTTGTTAAATAGCTTGTTGCATACATTGGAATTAGTAGAAGCTCCTAAGCCTACTTCTGGTTACTAATCGCATAGATAGTCCAAAATCTCAGTATGGCCTTGGATCATTGCCGTACTGAGGCGCTATCACTTGATAGCATCCTATTATTAAAGGCGACCCTAAAGGTGATGGGTTGCCTAAAGGGAGACGTAACATGTTTTTAGCTCAAGAAATTATTCGTAAAAAACGTAATGGCGATGTATTAAGCACTGCAGAAATTCAATTCTTTGTTGATGGCATCACTCATAACACGGTTTCAGAAGGCCAAATTGCTGCGTTTGGCATGGCGGTTTATTTCAAAGATATGAATATGGATGAACGGATTGCATTAACGATTGCGATGCGTGATTCCGGAACGGTATTAAATTGGGATTCACTTGATCTAAATGGCCCTATTATCGATAAACATAGTACCGGCGGTGTTGGTGATGTCATCAGTCTAATGCTTGGCCCTATGGCTGCTGCTTGTGGTGGTTATGTGCCGATGATTTCTGGTCGTGGTTTAGGTCATACCGGTGGTACGTTAGATAAATTTGATGCTATTCCTGGTTATCAGACCGAACCTTCAAGTGAGTTGTTCCGCAAAGTCGTTAAAGACGCTGGTGTAGCCATTATTGGTCAAACAGGCGATCTTGTTCCAGCCGACAAGCGCTTTTATTCAATCCGAGATAACACTGCTACGGTTGAGTCAATTTCACTTATTACGGCATCTATTTTATCTAAAAAATTAGCCGCAGGCTTAGATGCCCTTGCTATGGATGTCAAAGTCGGTAGTGGTGCATTTATGCCAACTTATGAAGCCTCTGAAGAGTTAGCTCGCAGTATTACAGCTGTAGCCAATGGCGCAGGCACAAAAACGACTGCATTGTTAACGGATATGAACCAGGTCTTGGCATCATGTGCGGGTAACGCAGTAGAGGTGCGTGAGGCGATAAACTTTTTGACTGGTCAATATCGTAATCCTCGTTTATATGCCGTTACTATGGGCTTATGTGCAGAAATGCTGGTTTTGGGCGGTATTGCACAGAATGAAGCAGAAGCGCGTATTAAACTGAATACTGTATTAGATAACGGTAAAGCAGCAGAGGCATTTGCTAAAATGGTCTCTGGCTTAGGTGGCCCAACAGACTTTGTTGAGGCATATGATAAATATTTACCTCACGCGAAAATTATTCGCCCAGTGTATGCCAACACCTCTGGTTTTGCATACAAAATGGATACTCGTGAACTTGGTTTAGCTGTTGTTACCTTAGGTGGTGGCCGTCGCAAACCAGGTGATGCATTGGATTACAGTGTTGGATTAACGCAAGTATGCGCACTGGGTCAACAAGTTAACCAAGATGTGCCGTTAGCAATGATCCATGCTCAATCTGAAGATGCCTATGCAGAAGCTGCCGCCGCCATTCAACAAGCCATTATTATTGGTGATAGCGCGCCTGAAAAAACGCCTGAAATATATCGTTATATTCGCGCTTCAGATTTATAAAGGAAATATATAATGAAACGTACTTTTATTTTAATGCTCGACTCTTTTGGTGTTGGTGCTGCTACCGACGCCGATAAATTTGGTGACGTTGGCTCAGATACTTTTGGTCATATCGCACAAGCTTGTGCAGAAGGTAAAGCGGATATCGGTCGTAAAGGACCATTAAAGCTACCAAACCTTGCTCGTTTAGGCCTTGGCCATGCTGGTTTTGAAAGCACAGGTCAATTTGCTGCAGGATTTGATGATAATGTCGAGCTTATTGGCGCCTATGGCCATGCCGATGAATTAAGTTCAGGCAAAGATACGCCGAGTGGACATTGGGAAATGGCAGGTGTTCCTGTCCTTTACGAGTGGGGTTATTTCAGTGATTTAACCAACTCATTCCCAAAAGCGTTAACCGACAAAATTCTTGAACGTGCTGGTTTAGACGGATTCTTAGGCAACAGCCATGCATCGGGTACAAAAATTCTGGAAGAGTTAGGCGAAGAGCATATGAAAACAGGTAAGCCTATTTTCTATACCTCAGCGGACTCTGTTTTTCAAATAGCGTGTCATGAAGAAAGTTTTGGTTTAGAAAATTTATATAACTTGTGCAAAATTACCCGTGAAGAGCTAGAGCCGTATAACATTGGCCGTGTCATTGCTCGTCCGTTTGTAGGTTCGGGTCCTGCTGATTTCGCTCGTACTGGTAACCGTCATGATTATGCGGTATTACCACCAGCACCTACAGTATTAGATAAGCTTAAAGATGCTGGTGGTGAAGTAGTCAGTATTGGTAAAATCTCTGATATATATGCTCACAGCGGCATTACTCAACAATTTAAAGCGACAGGTCTCGAAGAGTTATTTGACGAAACGTTGACGCAAATTAAACGTGCTGGTGACAACACCATAGTGTTTACTAACTTTGTTGATTTCGACTCTCATTATGGCCATCGTCGTGACACCGCCGGTTATGCTAAAGCACTTGAGTATTTTGATTCTCGTTTACCTGAACTATTAGCCATTTTACAGCCTGAAGATTTGGTGGTATTTACAGCTGATCATGGCTGCGATCCTACTTGGGTTGGTACCGAACACACTCGTGAGCGTGTTCCAGTACTTGCTTATGGCGCAGGTTTATCTGCAGGTTCATTAGGCCGTCGTAAATCGTTTGCCGATATTGGGCAGTCTATTGCAAGTTATTTTGAGTTAGAACCGATGGGTTATGGTGAATCTTTTATTAATTAGTCACATTTTCAAACGACGGTTCTATATAAAGTCCAATGCTTTTGCTAAACTGTAAATATAATTAAGTGATTCAAAATATAATAGAAACATAGGGGTTATAACATGGCTACACCACATATTAATGCTGTTGAAGGTGCTTTTGCTGAAACGGTACTTTTCCCAGGCGATCCATTACGTGCAAAATACATTGCTGAGACATTTTTAGAAAACGTTGAGCAAGTCACTGATGTGCGTAACATGCTAGGTTTTACCGGTACATATAAAGGTAAACGTATTTCTGTTATGGGTTCAGGTATGGGTATCCCATCTTGTTCTATCTATGCACATGAATTAATTAAAGACTACGGTGTTAAGAACTTAATCCGTGTTGGTACTTGTGGTGCTATTAGCGCTGACGTAAAAGTGCGTGACGTTATTATCGGTATGGGCGCATGTACTGACTCTAGAGTTAACCGTTTACGTTTTAAAGATAACGACTTTGCCGCTATTGCTGATTACAGCTTACTGAGTGCAGTTGTTGATTCTGCTAAAGCACATGGCACTAAAATTCGTGTTGGTAACGTTTTTTCTGCTGACTTGTTCTACACTCCAGATCCTCAAATGTTTGATGTTATGGAAAAAATGGGCATTTTAGGCGTCGAAATGGAAGCCGCTGGTTTATATGGTGTTGCACATGAGCTAGGCGCTAAAGCCTTATGTGTTGTAACCGTATCAGACCACATCCGTACTGGTGAGAAAACCACCTCTGATGAGCGTCAAACAACATTCAGCGACATGATTATCATGACTTTAGATGCAGCGTTAACACTGTAATTTAAACGTTAGTCATAAAAAGGGCACTCATTGAGTGCCCTTTTTTATGTTTGTCATTTATGTCAGCAATCTATCTAGGCTGGAGGGTCTTGTTGAATATCTTCTAACTCGTCTGCTTGCGTTTCGTTTGAAGCGAGCAAGGCCGATTTTTTAGGCTTTTTACGTAATTTAGCTTGGGCTTTTCGGCGATCAAAATCAGCACGTTTAAATGAAAGTGCTCGAGACAACAGTAAACCTATAAAGCCCGCTACTATCAACATCATTTGCTGTAATTCCATATTCTGCTCATGCAAAATTTTAATTTCATCAAAAAATATATCGAGATTTAAACGCACTTCGACGTAGCCTAAATTATTTTCATCTTGAATGACGTTTTCAATTAAAGGAGGATAAGGTTTTAATAGGCCTTTTAATATTTCTGAGTCAGCCTCTAATTTTTCATAAGAGACACTTTGTGCAAAAGCTAATCTAACGCCTTGCGAATTATAGATATTGACGGACATTACTTTTGGATCAGCAGCTAACGCAGATGCTAGCCATTGTAATTGTTCATCATTTTGTAAATACATTGCAGGTGCTGCGCCATTAGCGGCTTGTTGCGCTAATAATCTTGCCATTACTTTTGTTTGTGAATTTAGTAATTTTTGACCATTACGTAAACTCGATTGCCACAAGTACATGAGACCGATTATCAGAGCTATTGCGACAATAATTTGCAAAATTCTGCTAAATTTTTGTCTTTTCTTAAGACCTTTAACAAAAATCACTTTAATCCTCAGTGTTTTTTCTATTTAATTGAAAGTTGTGTTGCCACCGTTTTTTGTTAAGCGGCTATGTTAGTGTTAATCCAATTATACAGAATCATCAAAAAGCCATATTAATCGAAAAGTTTGTCAGTAGATAGTCGTAACATACTAAGAGGTCGTATCGATGCTGGAACAACGTGATAATGTTTTACTTAATTTTATATTTTCAGACACTTGTGATACATATCAACATCTAAGCTGTGTGTTATATCGATATCAAGAATCAGACTATTTAGCGAGCTTACAAGCGCACTTGCCATACCGTTGCCGGGTTATTTTTAGCGTTGAATGTTTAACGGAGATTGAATCTTGGTTAACCTTAATCTCATCCGATGCTCATGTCGCAAAGCTTGTTAGACAGAACGATTTATTAGGTTTTGAATTGTCGACTCAAACCGCTAATGATCAATGGATTGCATCATTCCCGCGCAATATATCTGCCGAGGTTGTGCTTATTCAACAACCTTTAGCTCGCTTAAATCAACCAGGTTTACTGGTGATGGATATGGATTCTACTGCCATTGAAATTGAATGTATTGATGAGCTTGCTACCATGGCTGGTGTTGGTGAAGAGGTTGCCGCAGTAACAGCAAGCGCCATGCGTGGCGAATTAGATTTTGAGCAATCTTTGAGGCTGCGAGTGAGCAAACTTGCGGGTGCTGATGCGGCTATTATTGAGCAGTTATGTGATACCTTGCCTTTAATGCCAGGGCTTGAAGTGATGCTAGCTGAGTTAAAAACCCATCAATGGAAATTGGTTGTTGCTTCCGGTGGTTTTACTCCCTTTGTAGGCCATTTAAAAACATTATTGAATCTGGACGCTGCGTTTGCCAATGAACTGGTTATTGTTAATGATAAGCTGACTGGTGAAGTGACTGGCGAAGTGGTAGATGCTCAATATAAAGCGAGAGTGATTGGTCAATGTGCCAAGCAGTGGGGTATCGCATCAGGTCAGCGAGTGGCTATTGGTGATGGTGCTAATGATATCCTAATGATCCAAGCTGCAGACTTGGGGTTAGCCTTTCATGCCAAACCAAAATTAATTGCCGCGGCAGATGTATCAATACAAAAGGTCGACTTACGTGCGTTAGTCTTTTGTTTACAGCTCTAAAAATCCAAGTGAGCTGGCTAACTATAGAATTATTACTCTATTCTTATTGTATTTCACGGCAGTAATGTTAGTTTTATAATCAAGATTACTAACATAACTGCTTATTTTGACTATAGATATCCTCCAAGACTCATTGTTTATACCTTATCGTGATGGCCAATTGCATCTACGACATATTCGTCCTCCGTTACCCACTGCATTGGGTATTCCTATTTTGATGCTGCACGGTGCTATGTCTAATGGAAGAGTTTTCTATAGCGAAACCGGTCGTGGATTAGGCTGCTTTTTGGCTAAAGCTGGCTTTGATGTTTATGTAATGGATACTGCTGGGCGGGGCTTAAGCGAGCCTAGAATTGATCGTGACTTTACCTTGGGACAAGGTGAAGTTATCCGTGAGCAATTGCCATTAGTACAACAATTTATTCTACAGCGTCATCCTTTGGTTAATAAAGTTCATTGGTGTGCACATTCGTGGGGAGGGGTATTAATGGCCAGTAGTTTGGCTCGCTATCCAGATTTACAATCAAGTGTGGCATCGTTATTAACCTTTGGTTCTAAACGTACTATTAAGGTGAGATCACTTAAGAAATGGCTAATGGTCGACTTTTTTTGGAACCGCTTTGCGCCATTATGTATTGCCAGGCAGGGTTATTTTGATGCCAGTCGATTTCGCGTAGGGATGGATAATGAAAGTCGCGCATCATTACTACAAACCATTGACTGGGTTAGGGGGGATTGGGTTGATCATGACGATAACTTTCATTATGCCCAAGCTGCATCAACGGCTGTGTGGCCACCAGCATGGTTTATAGCGGGCAAAAACGATAATGTATTAGGTAATCCATCGGATGTGCGCGATATGATTGATGAATGTGGTTTTAGCCAGGTTAAGTACACTTTACTCGCCAAAGAAAAGGGTAATTTATTAGATTATGACCATGCGGGTATGTTGACTCATCGACAAGCTGAGCAAGATCACTTTGTACAAATTAAACAATGGTACCTGACACTTTAATTCTGCCGAGTACGTTAAGTTAACTTGATGATTGATTAAGCGGCGGGCATTAAGCTTGGGAAACGAAGTTCAACTTCTGTCGTGATGTCTAGCAATTCACCTGAACCGATGATTTTCCATAATTGTTCTTCTAGCTGCTTTGCGCGGTGGTTAGCATGAATGTTGATGTACTCTAGTTCGCGTCGAATATAACTCATATCGGGTTTGTCAGTTGCTCCTGTGTACACTCTTAGCGCCATAAAGCGACCGACTTTCTTACTGTGAGTGATAAATTCAATTTGTTCCTCTCTTGCAGCCAGTTCAGATTTTAGTTTACATTGGATCTGCACTGTACCTCGGGGATGGCGAGTGAGCTGTATAAACACTTCAAAAAAGGCCATGTCCTGGGTTGGTTTCATCAATTTTATCGGGTCAATTATCTGTTGTTTTAACACATTGTTGTCTAGCAATGGTGTTAAATTATATTGCAGTACTTTGTCACTATCTTGGGCAAATAAATGGCTTATCTCATCAGTCGTGGTACCAATACCAATATAAGCCATTTGAGCAGCTTTGACTGTTTTTTCAATAAAGTAAGGCACACCCGGTAACTGGCGCATAAACAGATTTTTCATACCATCAGCCAGTTCTTTTTTCTGGCCTTCATGATCTGATAATTGCTCGAACTTTTGTTTGTTATGTGTGATCAGCTTACTTAAAAACTCTACGCCTTCATGTGGTGAGTGGCCAATTAAGGCACTTAAATGTAAGGTTAGACCATTCATTCTGCTGCGGATCAATTGATAAGGTAAATGAGATAAATTGGTTTTTCCTGCCGCAGCCTGAAGACGTGGAAATGATAATGTTACGGCGCCGGGCTCATTAAAATTAGCAGGTTGTTCTAAAGTCAGTTGTAAGCCTCGACTCGAAATATCATGGGTAATACCAGTGGCCTGTTTATCACCTTGTTGGATGGTGATTAAGGTTTTAAAAGCGAATCTAGCTTCATGACGTCGCTCACTAAATGGCATCGATACTTTTTTAATACTGTGTTGCTTTATCTTTGCTTGAGAAAAAATCTTTAAGCCGTTCACATCGGACTTATCAAACCAGCATTGATAATCCTTACTCGCTTCTTTGTTTGTTAAATCAATAAGTTGTAAAGTATGGCTAAATTGGGATAATTGTTGTTCGGTCAGTGCTCCATAGCGAGCATCATCACCCGGCAAGGTAGACGTTTTATAGTTTTTACTATGATCGACAGGCTGCATGACAATTTTAAACACTCGCCAGCTAGCTTTGGTTGATGCAAACCCTAAAAATAGATGAATATTTTTGGTCGCTTTTAGCTCCGCTAAGGTTGCAGAGTAGAAATGTAATTTGCCATTGGCATAGTGGTTAAAACTGAATAAGTAACAATGTTCATTATTATCAGGATGCTTGATCAATTGGGTTAAGCGTCTAGTGTTAATAAAACTAGGTAGTTGGCTAATTTCATTTTCATCTTGAAAATAATGTTGGGTAGGTTGGTTGCCTCTACCCAGTAACTCGTAGGTTATCTGTGGTTTACCATCAACAATTGATACAAATAACGGTAAATGAGTTAACAGTGGTAAATAATGACGTTCATAACCTAAACCCGTGGCAGTAACAATAACGTCGTTAACATCCACTTTATAACGAAATTTATAACTGCGAATTAGTTTTGATAGCACACTATCTAACGCGTCTCCGCCGCCAAGCCTTTTTAATCTAAAGATAGCACTATCATCTTTATTCTGAATGTCGACTATTTGATAATCAACGCCTTGCTGCAAATCTTCTACATAAAATTCATCACCAAGTTCAAGTAGTTTTATTTTTAGCGGTTTGTCTTGGTCCAAATGATGTTTTAATGGCAACTTAATGCGAGCACCGCCAACAGATAAATCGAGGGTTACACCATTAATTTCGGTTATTCCTTGCTGAGAAACCATAATCCGAATGCTATAATTCATTCTTTCTTCACAGCGATTAAAGTAGCTGCCAAGTACTACTCCAGGTACAAGAAATGACTTGCCCTCATTAACGATTTCGGCAGGGACATTTTCTCTTAATTTAACGCGTCGTAATTTATGGGCTTTTATAACCTGCTCATATACACCAAGGGTATATTTGTTACCGTATAACGGGAGTGCTTGTAATAAGGCAGCCTTTGCGGGATCGTCTAAAAAGTGTTTTTGGTTGGCGATGACGACTTCTTCACAGGGTAGCTCGGTTTTATCTCGTAAATCTATAATACGGGTGCACAAAGACGAGATACGGTTTAGCTCCATTTTCAATAGAAAACGGGTTGAATTAGATTCGTCAACGGTCAACTGTTCGAAAACATCCTGAAAATCAGGTTCCATAAACAGTGGTTTCAGTTGTTCAATTAATGCACTGTGGTTATCTAAACTCATTATTATATCGTTTTAATTGTTTGTTGTGAGTCAGGCTAATGGTTTATCGGCAAAATAGTGCTGATCTTTATAATAATATACACTTCAATCTTGTTCTATATCTATGTCGAAATGATATTGTTATCCATTGCTGTGTAATTAAGATTAACATAGCGTGTCAAAGGGGTCGCGGTATTGATTTAACGTTTCGGTTCACTATTGATTGTTCTAGTACAGTTTATTTGCATATCGTTGTTGACATGGAGTGTGGACAAGATTTTAACCGTTGGCAAGACATCATGGTTATTATTGTATTTCTGAGTGGTTTAAACCGTCATTTTGGCATTCATTGATGGTTTATTTGGCGAGTAACGCTAAAGTATTAACGATGATTTTTTATTGGTCCTCAGACCACATAATATCAATCTTATTATATTAATTGATTTATTTATAGCATGGGAATTAATATGGCAAAAGCTCCAAAAATGGCATTTGTTTGTGACGACTGCGGCCTAGATTATCCTCGTTGGCAGGGACAGTGTCGTTGTGGTGCGTGGAACTCTTTAGTGGAAATGAAATTATCCGCCACAAAGAGTTCAACTTCGCGTTCATCTGTATTGGGATATGCTGGCGCTGTAGGCGGTGGCTCGAAAAAACTCAGTGAAGTTGAGTCACAAGATGCCGAAAAAAGACTGACTGAAATTGGTGAATTAGATAGGGTGCTCAGTGGTGGTTTGACGACGGGATCGGTTAATATTATTTCTGGCGATCCAGGTGCAGGTAAAACAACTTTACTCTCTGATTTAGTTGCCCGTATGTCACAGTCTATGGCGTCATTATACTGTACTGCAGAAGAGTCATTATCGCAGTTTAAAAACCGAGTGAACCGTTTAAAGCTTAATTACAATGAAGATAATTTGTATCTACTGTCTGAAACCAGCGTAGAGGCGATTATTGAGGAGCTAGACGCTAAGCAAATCAAGTTTGCCGTGATTGATTCTATTCAAGCTGTAGTGACCGATGCTGCCAATGGTAGCCCGGGTTCCCCTTCACAAGTTAAAACCGCGGCGCAGGCATTTACTCAATACTGTAAAAAAAATAATGTCACCATGTTTATTATTGCTCATGTGAATAAGAATAACGAAATCGCCGGTCCGCAAACCTTAGTACACATCGTTGATTCGTTGTTACATATTGACACTAATGATGGCCAAATTAGGACTTTACGCGCCAATAAAAACCGTTTTGGTGATGTGGATACAGTAGGCATATTCCGCATGAGTGAACGCGGTATGCTTAGCGTTGATAATCCAAGTGAAATATTTTTATCGGGTTCCACCACTGAGTCCCCTGGTTCGACGATTACCTGTATTCGTAAAGGTAACCGTAATTTACTGCTAGAAATACAATGTTTAACCACAGAAACTGAGTCTGAATTTCCGCAACGTGTGTGTGTAGGGTTAAACATGAACCGAATTAAAATGTTAACCGGGATTTTACGCAAACACACTAAAACCAAAATATTCCATGACACGTTTTTTAATATTGTCGGTGGTTTAAAAATTGATGAGTCAGAAACCTGCATCGATTTAGCGCTTGTTACGGCATTACTGAGTAGTTTAAATGACTTTGTTGTGCCAAGAACCACTTGTATCATGGGTGAGTTGAGCTTGAACGGCGATGTGCGCCCAATTGATAGCGGTGTGCCGAGGGTGAAGGAAGCCGCGCAGCATGGTTTTACTGAGATTTTTATTCCATTTCGTAATTACCATAAAACCATGGAAGGGCTTGGAGCGAAAATCATTCCAGTTAAAACTATCCATGAGTTACTTGAGCTGATTAATTAATGCCGCTTGATAAGCTTATATTTTGAATGTAAAAGGGTAAGTCATTGACTTACCCTTTTTTATATTCGAACGTTTATCTAGACAGCTTAAGGTATTGGTGTGGTTAAAGAGGTTAACTCACGATCTAATAATTCAGCATCACCCATATTTAGTTCAATAATCCGTCGTAGATGAGTAATGCTGTCAACATCAATATGAGTACATTTTAGGCCAAGATGTTCGGGTGTTTTATGCACAATTTCCGCTTCCATTTTTAGTTCTACATCAGAGTCGGGTAGCACGAACTCTAAGCGTAAAATAGTATTGAGCTGGCCGGTATATCCAGTAGGCAGCTCTACCAAGGCGCCATTGAGACTTAAATCTAAAATTTTAGTGCGCCAAGTTTGTTCTGTTTGCGCTAGATGAGCACTGGCTGCAAATAAAATACGAGAAAATTTACGTCTGTCGTCCATGGTTCACCCTTAGTCATCAATATTGCAATGACACATAGCCAATGCTTATTGCTTAAGCATACTTGATTTATCTCGGTTACGCAGAGAATATTTAGCATGAAAAAGGAGCGCTATGCGCTCCTTGGTTGGTATTGATATGTAATGGACTACTATTAATTAAATCAGTAAATGGCCCATTAATGCAATGATAGGTAGCGTTACGAGTGTGCGCAGGATAAAGATGACGAACAGCTCAAAAAAGTTAACCGGGATTTTACTACCAATCAAAAGAGCACCGACTTCACTCATATAAATAAGTTGAGTTACCGATAATGCTGCAATCACAAACCGAGTTAAGTCTGACTCAATAGAGCTAGCTAAAATGGACGGAATAAACATATCAGCAAATCCTACCACAATTGTTTTTGAGGCAGCTGTGGCTTCAGGGATATGCAGTAGCTCCAATAGTGGGATAAATGGCATGCCTAAATAATTAAAAATAGGCGTATGTTCGGCGAGTATTAATGCGACGGTACCGATAGCCATAACAACAGGGATCACCCCAAATATCATATCAACAACGTTTTTAATTCCTTCAGTGAGAACATGTTTAACTCCACCTGCAGAAGAGGCCCGTTGCATTGCTTGTTCAAATCCCCACGAAAATACACCGTGATTGGCTGGGATTGTTTCGTCATCTTCATGGCGAGG
Organism: Shewanella livingstonensis; assembly: GCF_003855395.1. Lineage (NCBI taxonomy): Bacteria > Pseudomonadati > Pseudomonadota > Gammaproteobacteria > Alteromonadales > Shewanellaceae > Shewanella > Shewanella livingstonensis. Next base: position 1,557,380 of record NZ_CP034015.1, read on the forward strand.
TGTGTTGTCGATATACAGATCTTTTTTCCATGAGAGCGGAGGTAATTTCGGTACTATGATGGCGGCAACAAAACCAGCTAAACACACTGTAAGGTAAAATGGCACAAACAGATGTTCAAGCTTAACTTGTGAAATGACTACGAGGCTAAAGGTTATCGACACCGCAGAGAAGGTTGTACCAATAACGGCCGCTTCACGTGCAGTATAGAAACGGGTTTCGTATTGTTTGGTGGTCATTAAAATCCCCACACTACCGTCACCTAACCAAGATGCCATACAGTCAATGGCGCTGCGTCCTGGTAAGTTGAATATTGGCCGCATGACTTTGGTTAATAAGGTGCCAAAAAACTCCAATAAACCAAAATTAAGTAATAGCGGTAATAGCATGCCCGCAAAAATGAATACTGAAAAGAGTACTGGTACTAAGTCATTAAGCACTAAGCCACCGGTTGCCGATGAAATAATTGCATCTGGCCCCATTTGCAAATAAACCATGACAATAAAGATTGCACCTAATATCCGCACAGCCAACCAAAATAAATTTACTTTCAGCAAGGTACGTAAAAAAGTGCTTTTACGCACCAATTTAGGATTGATTAGTTGAGTGAGCAATGAGGCAAGTGCCATTAATACAACGATACAAGTAACGATAAGCTGAATCGAACTGCCCATTTGGCTCTGCAATGCTTTTGAAATGATTGCAATGGGAATGGTGATCGAACCATCGACAGTAATTGGCGTCATAAATAGCAACAAGCCAATCAGTGACGGAATAATAAAGGTAAGAATTGTCTTAATGTTATATTTTTTTTGTGTCACGTTAAATACACCTTACGTATGTGCTTTAAGTTGGCCAGCTTTGCTATCCAACTGTTTGTTATGGACAGAGGTTGAATGTCCATTCAGTTGTGTTTTTTGGGTAGGCAAGGTTACCCCCTTACGTGCAGTATGTAAAATGATAACGTAACCGAATAGATATTAGTTAAATGTGAGTAGATATCTACTTTGAGGAGAGACCAAAATACATAATTAAAAGCTAATGTAATCATTTGGTTAACTTTTTGCTACTGAGGCGCTTTGGCTTTGGTTTTATGGGCTTTGTCGCCGTAGCTATGCCATTAATGAACTGGGTTATTGTCATGAATGTTGTCATGGTTATGGCCTATTCATTAATGGCTCTTGGGTGGTTTTTAGCATTATTACGTGAGTATATCGGGCTCATGGTAATAGTCCATACCCGGTAATCCTAACCAATATCCATTGCAATGATGATTGATTATTGCGGCATGTTTATTGTCGTGAAACTGTTTTTTTAACAGTTCGTTAATATTAGCCGGCTTATTTCTTACTTGTTGTAATACATTGGCTAGATCTGAACCCAAGGCTATATCGGTTAATTTGTTGGGGGATATGCGCCAATAATCAACGCCCATATTGATCATTTGTGGTATTTGATTAATCAGGTTTACCTGTGCCGCTGATTGAGTTTGAATGCCATTTAAGCGTAATAACGGCTGCGACTCCTGAGTTTGAACTAATAGGCCTTTGTTGTGGCGTAGACAAATTGTTTGGCATCTGTCTTTAGGGAGCTGGTAATGTTTAGCGGTAAAACACCGTGCCGAGTGGGCTAATGGCATATAGCCGTGGCCGAGGACTTCTATTTCAAACTGGGGTTTATTGTCCTGATTGATAACGGTAGTTAACCACTGTTGTGATAACTCACAAGGCATGACAAAACGGAACATACCTTTTTGATGCAACAAATCAAGGCTGGTCCGATTATAATTATTGATTGTTGGCCCACACACAAAGGGAACTTTTTCCTGGTGCGCATAATGTACCGCAGCCATATCATTAGCTTCAATACTAAAATCGCCATTTTCAATAGCCCGTTTTAGCTCATTGAGTTCAGATTGCGCCTCTATTAAAGCCATGGTTGATAACACCACGTGTTTGCCATGAGATTTGAGCATATTGGCGAGTTCTAGATAGTCGTTAAACTTCAGTTCGCGACGACGACTGCACACGGTTTCACCTAAATAAACGGTATCGATGTTACTCAATGCTACTTGTTGATAAAAGTGCTCAATGTCAGGTTTTGACCAGCAGTAACTCATTGGAGCGAGTGATATTTTCATTGTGTAACCTTATTGCCATTGGCGCTCATAAGCGCCTAATGTGGTGATTTGTCCTTCGGATACTTTTGCTAATGCTTGTGCCCATTGTGGTTGCTCGCAAAAAGAGTCTGGATTAGCTAAATAAGTATCGATAGCGCTACGCCAAACGTGAGTCACTTGGCTGACGTAAGCGGGGCTGCGCTGACGTCCTTCAATTTTGAGTGATTTAATCCCTGCTTTAGCGAGCTCTGGCAATAAACTTAAGGTATTTAAACTGGTAGGCGACTCGAGTAAATATTTTGCATCATGATCGTATTCAGCAACATAACGACCTTTACACACCACGGGATAACCCAGTTGTTGGCTCGCATCGGCCTTATCGATTAATACATCATTGAGTCGAGTTAATTTATCGCTACCAGAATCTTGCCAGCGCACATGATTTGCCGGGGAGCATGAACCGCCGGTATTGGGTGATTGTCCTGTTACATAAGACGATAAATGACAGCGACCTTCAGCCATGATGCATAAGCTACCAAAAGCAAACACCTCAAGCTCAACTGGGCTCACTTTCGCTAAGTCTCGAACCTGCTTTATCGATAACACTCTTGGCAATACAGCGCGTTCAATATTAAAAGCCTGTTGATAAAATGACAGAGCCCCTAAGTTGGTAGCACTGGCTTGTACTGATAAATGCAGCGGAAGATGCGGATAATGCTGGTGGGCATAATCGAGCAATGATAAGTCGGCAACGATGAGAGCATCCATTGCTAATTGTGCTGCTAAATCAACTGCCTGATACCAGCGATGTTCTTCACCAGGTTTAGGAAAGGTATTGAGGGTTAAAAACACCTTTCTACCTTGGCTATGGGCCAATTGGGTGGCTTGTGCTAGTTGCGCAGCAGAAAAATTTAATCCTGCAAATGAACGTGCATTGGTGTCATCTTTTAGTCCGAGGTATACCGCATCAGCGCCAGCGTTGAGAGCGGCCTTTAGCGACGCTAAATTACCTGCAGGGCATAAGAGTTCCATGTTGGTGTTCTCATTTTTTTCAAAGAACAGGAGTGTAAATGTGATTGAGTTAACATGATTTGATTTAAAACAGGTTTCGTTAGATAAATTGCCAGTAAACTCACTTGATTATTGGTTCTATTTGCAAGTAGGTACTCTCGATGGCACAAGCATTTACACAACAATTATCGCAACAATTAGCAAAAAATGTATTACATTTTGCGCCTCAAGTGAGTCGTCGATCGCTTAATGTGATACCAGAAAAGTTAAAAATAGTCGTCATTAATAAACTACTCAATATCGTGTTAGCACAACAATTGAAGTCCGATGAACTCGATTTTCTCAAACAAAAATGGGTAGGCATTTGTGTTGATGATATTGGTTTGCGTTTTGAGGTGGGTGTGGAACAACAATTACGGGTGCGTGCCTTTACTCAGCCCGATGTGACATTAAGCGCTAATGTGCCTGAATTAATTTTGGTTGCGGCAGGTAAAGAAGACCCCGACACACTGTTTTTTCAGCGTAAATTACGTATAGAAGGCGATACTGAGTTAGGTTTAGAAGTTAAAAATCTATTGTTGTCCATTGAGTTAGATAACTTACCTAAACCCGCTCGGATAGGTATTGAACAGCTAGCAAAAATGCTCAACATATTAAACCCCAGTGAATGATTGATACCATCAATTGAAGTGTGCACACAAACAAGCTGCCGCGAACTGAAAAGGTTGAGTAGCTTTGACTGATGACATCATTAATCTACTGGGTACAATCCAATATAGCTTGTTATTACTCAACATTAACTCTACTCTCTATCAGAAATTTACATTCGCTAAATCAAAGGCAATCCAATGAAAAAAGTTCTTGTAGTCGCCGCAGTAATGTTAACTTATTTGACTTGTATTTCAACCGCCCACGCTGGCATCGTGTCTTCGGAACAGGTTATTGTTCAACAACAAAACATATATAATAAACAACAAGTTATTTCAATGCTTGATAACGTTGAAGTACAAAACAAACTGGTAGCACTTGGTGTTAGTTTGGCGGATGCTGAAATGCGTATTGCCAGTATGACCGATCAGGAAGTCAATCAATTAAATACCCAGATAAATGATATGCCTGCAGCTGCTGGTGGCGTAGTTGGGGTTGTTGTCACGGTATTAGTAGTATTGGTGGTACTTGATTTAGTGGGTGTAACCGATGTATTTTCTTTCATTCGGCCGATAAACTAAATCGTATTACCAAATATGAGTCGCATCAGCATGTTCACAAAAGCCATTTGCATAACTGGCTTTTGTTTATTTCTTAGCGGCTGTCTATCGGTGCCGCCCCAGACAGCCATTCTATTAGCCAACCCGCCCGACATTTCGGCTAGATATCAAATCCCTGAGGTTCCTTTTTACCCTCAAGAGGATTATTTCTGTGGTCCTACAACCCTCGCTGAAGTGTTCAATTTTTACGGGATAAGTAAAACACCTCAGCAAATAGCGCCCGCACTGTTTATTCCTGATTTACAGGGTAGTTTGCAAATTGAAATGGTGGCCGCCGCGCGTCAACAGGGGCTGCTTGCTTATGCAGAACCGGGTAATCTGACACAACTACTGTCGTTGGTGAGTGAAGATATTCCAGTTATTATTTTACAAAATCTATCAACCTCATGGTATCCCATGTGGCATTACGCAGTAGTGACAGGCTATGACCTTGATCATCAGCAGGTAGTGCTCCATTCAGGCACAGATAAAAACCGGATTGCGGAACTTAAAGTCTTTGAACGAACCTGGTTGCGAGGTCAGTATTGGTTGTTGGCTGCAGTGCCGGTAGATAAGGTCAGTTCACATTTTGACCGGTTTATTTACACCAGCGCCGCCCAAGATTTGCTCAGTATTGGTCAATCTACTCCTGGGGTTAATGCCCTTAAAAATGCAACTAGACAATGGCCAGACTACTGGTTGAGTTACTTTTTGCTGGGAAATTATTATTTAGCTATTGATAACGCAAAGGCCGCTTTTTGGTATCAACAGGGATTAAGTTATACCGCGAAACAGGCTGAACAGCAGGCCGCTTATTTAAATAACTATGCCTATAGTTTGTCTGTCGCGGGTTGTAAACTGCGTGCAATAGAGACGATTGATAAAGCGCTTAAATTGCAACCTGAAGATGACAATATGCTAAACACTAAAAATGACATAGAAAAAATGTCAGATAATGTACGTTGTTCAGTTAACGAAACTCCTTTAGGGGCATTTAATTAAGCTTGCTCAATCGGTCTTATTGGCGCTCAGCACATAAATAAACCCACAAAAGAAGATGACAAAATTCATTTTGTCATCTTCTTTTGTTAACTCTGTGTAGCCGCACTCAAAGTCATTACATTCAAAGTCGTTACATTCAAGACTATTGTATTCAAGGCTATCGCATTATAAGTGGTCACATTCAAAATATGACAGGGGTTGAAGCCATTACCGATGCTGCGAGTTTAGTGAAATATTATGAGTCAACACTTCGCAAGTTAAGTTTATTTACACTGCTGCATTGCTACCTTCTCTGGCAGTGTTATTTTGTCTACTTGCCTGTGAGCCGAGCATATTTGATTAAAAGCTCGTCTTGAGACTCCTTATGCTCCGGGTCTGGGTCAATACAATCAATCGGGCAAACTGATACACAGGTCGGTTTATCGTAATGGCCAACACATTCGGTACACAATGCGGGATCAATTTCATACACTTCTTCGCCCATAGTGATCGCCTCATTGGGGCATTCGGGCTCACACATATCACAATTAATGCAGCTATCGTCAATGATTAATGCCATAAAACCCTCATGTTAAGCAGGTTGATGAGGGTTTCTAGTATCCATTCCCTCAGGTAAGTTACGCATTAGCATGGCTTTGTCGATATTAATATCTGCCCCAAGCGCTAGAAACACAAAATGCCCCGAACCTAAAGCTGAATTGATTGATTCACCTTTGCGATTAAATAACGATTCAATAGTGATAACAAAATTACCTTCGGTTGTCATTATTTCAACACTGTCGCCGACCGAGAATTTATTTTTAACATCAATTTCAGCTAACCCTTCAATATTTCGTTTGCCGGTGAATTCACCAACAAATTGCTGACTATCACTCACTGAATGGCCGTATTGATAATTTTGATATTCATCATGAACGTGACGACGTAAAAACCCTTCGGTATAGCCACGATGTGCTAAGCCTTCAAGGTTGTTCATTAATGTACGATCAAAGTCTTTGCCAGTTGCGGCATCTTCAATCGCTTGGCGATATAATTGTGCGGTGCGGGCCACATAGTAAAAAGATTTAGTACGACCTTCAATTTTTAATGAATCAATACCCATTCTAGTTAACCGATCTACATGTTGAATCGCTCGTAAATCTTTTGAGTTCATAATGTAAGTGCCATGTTCATCTTCAAATGCAGGCATATACTCGCCAGGACGACCAGCTTCTTGTAATAGGACAATGTCGCTACTGGGTTGGCCTGAACCTAATGTAGGGCTTTCAAACTGTACAGTTGGAGCTACAGGGATGATATCGCCAGTCTCTGTTTGCTGTGCTGGGTGCACATCGTATTTCCAACGGCATGAATTGGTACAGGTTCCTTGATTAGGATCGCGTTTATTCATATAGCCGGAGAGCAAACAACGGCCTGAGTACGCCATGCAAAGTGCGCCGTGAACAAACACTTCTAATTCAATATCTGGACAGCGTTGACGAATCTCTTCAATTTCATCCAGTGATAACTCACGCGATAAAATGACTCGCTTAATGCCTTGTTGTTGCCAAAATTTGACCGAGGCCCAGTTGATGGCATTTGCTTGAACCGATAAGTGAACGACTTGTTCAGGAAACGCTTCGCGGACCATCATGATAAGCCCAGGGTCAGACATGATCACCGCATCGGGTTTCATCGCAATCACAGGTTGCATGTCTTTAATATAGGTTTTTAGCTTAGCATTGTGCGGGGCAATATTACTGACAACATACAATTTTTTGCCTAGGGCATGAGCCTCTTCAATACCTGCCGCGAGAGTTTCCATTTTAAAATCATTATTTCTAACTCGTAAACTATAACGAGGTTGGCCAGCGTAAACAGCATCGGCACCATAAGCAAAGGCGTAACGCATATTTTTAAGCGTACCGGCGGGAGATAATAATTCAGGTTTAAACATGGTTTTTCTCGACCTAGTTGAACATTGTGTGATTCAAGGGCCGCAGCTTACTTAAGGATATTAGCGGGGACAAATATAGCCTTGGTATTTGTGAGGTCGGTTGTATTTTTATAACATCAATGGATATTTTTAACCGATAAATCAAAACTGAATGATATATTTAATTGAGTCCTGCTCAGTTGAGTAATCGCAAACGTCATCGGTTTGGGTATATAATCCTAACATTAGTGACTATTTATTTATGGAGACCATATGTCTACGGAACATCAACTGTTGGTTGGACTACTAAAAAAGCTTAAAGATGATGCTTTAATTTTACCAACATTGCCTGAAGTGGCTATGCGTGTTCAAGAAGTCGTGTCTCGTAAAGATTCGAGCCTTAAGCAAGTTGCTGATATTATTGGTCAAGATGCCGCTATTTCTGCCCGTATTATTAAAGTGGCTAATAGTGCTTTATATTCTCGAGGCAATAAAGCTGAGAGTATCAATGCCGCGGTTAGCCGTATTGGCTTAGTGCAAATTAAATCAATCACGACGTCAGTTGCCATGGAGCAACTCTTTATCTCAACCAACGAAATGGTCTGGGAAGTGATGGATGAAGTATGGAATACCTCTATTGAAGTGACCGCTTCGTCCTGTGCGATGTTAGAAATATATAACAAGCGCAATCCGACTAAAAAATTAGATCGTGATACGCTGACGCTGGCGGGTTTAGTGCATAATATTGGGGCGTTACCGGTATTAACAGAAGCGGAAGTTCATCCTGAGTTGTTCGGCCGAATTGATGATTTACGCAGCTTAGTCCGAAAAATGCAGGGGCCGATTGGCCGTGCGGTATTAAAAACCTGGGACTTTGCCCCAGAGGTAATGGAAGTGGTTGAGCGTTGGGCGGACTTACATTACATGCCTGAAAAAGTAACCTATCTCGACTTTATTCGTTCAGCTGCATTTTATACTGGCGAGCTGCGTGCCGGTGAAGAATTAGAAGAAAGACTCGGCGTTTTTGTTAAACGTGGTTTGCCCGTTACACCAGATGATCTTGCCAGTGACGAGTTTATTGAAATGTATCATTCGATTAAGCAAAGTTACGAATAACGATATATTGGGCCTATTTAACGAATATGAGTCAACGTTAAAAAATCAATATCTAAGTGATATTGTTACCAATATTGAACTGATGGCTATAATTGTAACGTGATGAATACTGAATGAATGTTTTACTAACGATAGTATTATTTACAATTGTGATGATGTTGTGCACTGTTGCACTTCTTTATTGGCGTCAGCGTCATTTTATTCAAAAATTGACTCATTCGTTACAATTGCAATTACTTAATCAAGATTCATTTAACATTGATTCTTCTTCAGCATCGCTAAAACCCCTTATTAACGTTCTTCATGATTTACATCAATCGAACCTATTTAGTGCCGAGCGAGACAAGCTAACTGGTTTAGCTAATCGCGTCGGTTTTAAACGTAAAATGCTATCTAAAATGCCCATTTCTGAAGGCATGCTAGTGCTGGTGGACATTCGACAATTTCGGTTTGTAAATGATCTGTTTGGCTTTTTATTTGGTGATAAATTACTCAAAGCATTTGCCAAGCGGATAGATAACCTTAACTGTAAAGCACAGTTTATTGCGCGCATGAATGGTAACGAGTTTCTGTTGTTTTTTCAGCAACCGGTTACCGTTGAGCAGTTACTGACAATAAAAAATGACTTACAAAAGCCGTTTGAAATAGAACAGCAGCCAATCAGTATCAAAATGCAATTAGGGGTGCTGTCATTAAGTGAACATCATGCCGATGTTAGTTTGATGCTGCGTCGTTTAGATTTGGCACTGAAAAAAGCCAAAACATTAAAACAGCCGATGGCTTTTTATGATCAAGATGATGATAAAGCCCAGTACAGAGAATTATTAATCATTAATGGCCTGCCTAAAGGGTTAAAACAAAATCAATTATTTATGGTGTTCCAACCAAAACTAGATATAAAAAGTGGTAAATGTAAGCAAGTAGAGGCATTAATCCGTTGGCAACATGAAGGTTTAGGCTTAATTTCGCCTAATGAATTTATTCCATTAGCAGAACAGACCGGAATGATTGATCTCTTGAGTACTTGGGTGCTGGATAACGTGTTAGCTCAACAAGCAAAATGGCGAAATATGGGCGTTTACGTTAATGTGGCGATTAATTTGTCGTCAACTGATTTAGATAATCCAAACCTTGCGGCTGATGTTGCGACAAAATTATCCCAGTATCTGGTTCCTGCTGACACTATTACGATTGAAATTACTGAAAGTGTTTTAATGAAATCACTCGAGCAAACGATTGTGACTTTACATCAATTACGCGATATTGGAGTTAAGCTTGCCATTGATGATTTTGGTACTGGCCACTCTTCTTTGGCTTATTTACGTCATTTACCCGTTGATGAAGTGAAAATTGATAAAGCCTTTTTAGATGAGTTTGAAACCTCTCAAGCCGCTAAACAAATTGTTAAGACCAGTATTGAGCTTGCTAAAAACCTTGGTTTTGAAGTGACCGTTGAAGGTGTTGAATCTAAATCGGTGTTAGATAGCTTACATCTTTTGGGAGTAGATACTATCCAAGGTGATTATTTTGCCAAACCTTTTACTGCCAGTGAGTTTGAACACAGTTATCTGCAACTTAATTATCCTTAACTCAATTAGCCGCTCACTAGCTCTTAATACATGAATCAGCCATAACACCCTTGCAAGTAAAGGGAAGGTAAAGAGCTAAAATCCTCTTGATAAATAGGCTATCAGCTCTGCAGGCATAGGCGCAAGTTGACGTTTTTTATTCATACAGACCATTTCAATTGTTGCTGTTACCGCAGGTTTTTTAGCATTAGGTCGCCATATTTCCTGTTTCCACACAGTACGATACTTACTTTCAAAATAAAATTGTGTGCGTACATCAATAATATCTGCAAATTCAACTCCATCGTGACATAACATATCGCTGCGATAAACGGCAAAACCCAATTGTTGTTGCTGCCAAAGTTGGCTTAGTACATCTGCGCCAATAACATGTTCACGTGCTCGTTCGAAATATTTTAAAAAATTAGGATGATATACCACACCAGAAAAGTCGGTATCCTCATAATAAATTTGTACTGCAAAAGAGTGGACTAGGCTGTATTTAGGCTCCACAGGGGCATGACTCATTACACTATGACCTTATGTTATTAAATGATTAATTATCGAGTGATTACTCATTTGATGGTAGAAGCAATTGATTATATTTGCCTTGTTTTTGTAATGTTAATAACCCTTTGTCGAGTAACTGGCTAAGGTGTTTTGATTGCGGATTAAGTTTAGAAAATGCGACAAATATTTCACTAGTATGGTTATTAAATTTCGCTTTTATATCATTACTCACCCCCATCTGTTTAATATAAACATCAGCAACAAGATCATACATAATAGCGGAGTCAATTCTGCCTACTAATAGCAAATTAATTAATTGGCGCTGACTATTGACGGTGATAACTTGCAGTTTTAATTTTTCTACAAGCACCAGGAATTCATCTCCGTATTCATAACCATTTACAATACCAATGCTGCTTTTTGCTGGGAGTTGCCATTTATCATTTGCGAGGCTAGGGTATTCTTTGGCAAAAAAGAACGAAGCCGTTACGGTAAACAAAGGTTCATTACCGAATACAAATCGATCAATAGTGCTTTGCTCCCTCGTGACATTAAACACGCCATCAACCGAACCGCGTTCGGTCATAATCAAGCCTCGAGCATAAGGCACCACGATAGTTGAAACATCTACATCGACTAGTTCAAAAGCATGGCGGATAATGTTGTGGGAAATACCTCTTCCGACTTCATCAGCAAAGGGAGGCCAACTATCTTCAGCAGCTAAAGTAATTGCTAATGGTTCTGCTATGGCGATGGTTGAGTTAACTGAGCACATAACGCTCATTAGCATTAATATAAAATGGATCAATAAACGATCTCGTTTGGACATAGAAAGGTCATCAAAAAGTGGGCTTTGGTAGCGTATTAACGACATATAATCCTTTATTAAAGTGTCCTGCCACGGCGGGAGAATATTAACACTTTTGTCCATAAAGTGATATTCCAAATCATAGAGGGCTTTCATTAGCTGAATTCTGAGTGATTAAATTAATCGGTATGCGATACTAAATAAGTAAGCGTTTTACGCTGTATGAGTTGTGTTGTATTAATACTTTATCCATATCAACGCCTATAGATTAAGATCCTCAGGTAACGTTTATCCTATATACTGATTAACAGGTTACCAGTTCATTTTTGGCACTTTTTTGTATCTCAGCTGCTAAAGATTAGTCGTGAGTTGTTGATGATGTTTGTTGCTTCTTAGCAATAACTTGTCATAGCTTACGTTACTCATTTGGAGCTCCGACATACTCCCGTAAGGTTAACTGGTTATGTTGCAGACAGGTTTCTAATTGAGTGACATCCAGGGCCTGACTGAACAAAAAACCTTGAACTATTTTGCAGTTATACTGTTTGAGTTTACGCAATTGGGCATGAGTTTCGACCCCTTCGGCAATCACATCTAATTTCAGTTCATTTCCTAGGGTAATGATGTTTCGTAATACAATATTGCTAGTTTCTTCCGGTAAAATACGGCTTAAAAAGCCCTTATCTATTTTTAACGTATCAATCGGGAACTGAGTCAAATAGTTTAATGATGAGTAGCCTTTGCCAAAGTCATCGAGTGCTATACGTACGCGCAACTGTTTCAGTGCTAATAGTACATCTTGTGCGGCGTTTAAGTCTTTAATAAGCAATGATTCGGTTATTTCCAGTTCAAGATAATGAGCCGGGAAGGCGGTACGCTCTAAAATGGCTGCGATATCATCTACAATCGTCGGTTGTGATAATTGAACCGGCGAGATATTGACTGAAATATTGCCTCTTAGAATCCCTTGTTGATGCCAACGGTAACCTTGCTGGCATGCTTGTTCAAGTACCCATAATCCTATATCGATTATTAGGCCACTGTCTTCTGCTTGATCAATAAAGCGCACAGGTGAAATCATTCCATGTTGTGGATGTTTCCAACGAAGCAACGCCTCTAAGCCGACAATTTTATGGCTATCGACACAGCATTTTGGCTGGTAATGTACTTCAAATTGCGCATCAGACAGCGCATTATTTAATTGATCTTTAATCAACAATCTTTCTAATAGTGCCGTGGATAAGGTTTCGTTAAAAAAATAACTGCCATTACGACCATTCTGTTTAGCGGCATACATGGCTGTGTCGGCATGTTTTAATAATGTTTTGGCATCTCTACCATCTTCAGGAAAGCATGCCACACCAATACTGGCAGAACTGTTTAGCCAATACTGATTAATTTGATAGCCTTTGTTTAGTGTTTGTCGAACGCGTTCAATGATGTTGACTAAATCTCGGTTAACGTCGCTAGCAGTCTGCTCGTATGGAATGATTAAGGCGAATTCATCGCCGCCAAGACGAGCCAAAACATCTTGTTGGCTTAAGCAATGCTGTAGGCGTTTACCCACTTGGATAATGAGTTCATCACCTACATCGTGTCCCATAGAGTCGTTAACTTCTTTAAAGTGATCTAAATCGATAAACACGACGGCTGCAGTGTTGTAGGGATTAGACACCAGTAATGACAATTGTTGATTGAAATGAAATCGGTTTGCCAATCCGGTTAAACTGTCAAAGTTAGCTCGGCGACTGAGCTCTTTCATTTGTTTAATACGTGATAATGCAAACAGTATGATGATTAATAAAATGATTAAGCCTGAACTGATTAGCGCATAATACCACCAGGCTTTTTTTATGTTAAAAGCAAACTCAGCTTGCTGGTTACTCCATATGCCGTCGCTGTTGGTACTTTGCACTTTAAACACATAATCACCCGCCGCTAAATTAGTGTACATCGCACGAGGCTGTAGTGTGCTTTGCCAATCTTGATCGAAGCCCGCTAACCTATATCGATACTGGTTTCGCTCAGGGGCGGTATAGTCTAACGACGCAAATGAAAACTGGATCATGTTGTTGTCATAATCAAGTACAGGCTTAGGTGGAAGGTTATGACTATTAATATTAATGTAGGATTGGTTGGCTATTTTTGCTGATGTAATATGCACTGGCGGTGCAAAATTGTTTTGGCTAATGGTGTTGATGTCTAGTTGTATAGCCCCTTTATTTGAGCCTAAAAGCAGTTGATTTTGATAATACACAATAGCGGCTTCATTGAAGGTTAAGTTATCCGTACTTATCACACTAGGGTATACATTTACCTCACGTGTCTGGGGATTATACTTTATCAACATATGTTGACTGGTTAACCATAGATTACCTTTATCATCGCCGATGACAGCTTTTAAGCGGTTATCAGGTAGACCTTGCTTACGGGTAATATATTCGATGCTAAATCCCTGTGGAGCATCAGGCGTTGGAATTATTTTTGCTAGCCCGAGCCCTTGCGTTGCAGCCCATATAATACCTTGTTGATCCTCAAAAATACCACCTATTCGAATATTCTCTCTTTCATTACCTAAATTTAAATGTGATGTCATGTCAGTTTTAGGATCAACAATAAAAATACCATTGGTGGTGGCTAACCATAACTCACCTCGTTGACTGATTAAGCTGTCGAAGGTGAAGTTGCCACCGGAAGTATAAAGATTGTCACTATCGTTAAAGTAATGTTTTAGTAAACCTTTTTGCGGATTAAATAACATAACACCGGCGTCTAAATATCCAGTGATCCACACATTGCCTTCACGATCAGGGTCCACGGTGTAAAAGTCAGTATTAGGAAATCCATAGGGGTTATTGGCTTTATTACTAAAATGCTGCACTGTGTCTTGGCGTTGGTCATAAAAGCTCACTCCTTCAGCATGAGAAAACCATAGATTATTATCTTTATCCGTTTTTACATTCCAAATATTATGGATTAAGGTCGTGTTTTGTTTATTTTTTAGCGGCCCTAATGTGACTGTTTTATTATCAATGTTTATCTTATCGATACCGTTATCTGTTGCTACCCAAGCTTCACCTGATTGAGTTAAGGCTATGGCATAGACATTGGCTCCCGATAACTCAGATTGACTTGCCAGTGGTTTATAAAGACGACTTGATTGTTTCAGTGGGGTGTAATATGCCGCGCCTTGGTTAGTCGCAAACCAGACGAGTCCAGAATGATCGATAAAAACGTCATCAACATTATTACTCGGCAGTGATTGTGGATTAAACATTTGCGAGCTTAGCCAATCAAAATGTTCACTGGCAACGGTTAAATTTGCCGCACCGTTATCGGTACCAATCCAAATATGTTGTTCATCTTTAATTGCTATGCTGGTGATGTAGTTACTCGGGATGCCACCGGGATGTGGTTGTTTGGGATTAAAAAAATGTTGGAATGTATTGTCATTGGGCATAAATTTAATTAACCCAAAATGTTGGCTACCAAACCAAATTTGGCCTTGGTTGTCTATTTGACTCACTAGAATGTAATCACTAAATAAATCTGTAGTAGTAACAGATGATGTCTTTGAGGATATTGCTTGTGCTTTATCAGGTTGATACAGCAGCATTTTTGTTGCGTTGGGCTGCAATACTGCCAAACCATAGTCAGTACCGACCCAAAGTCGATGTTGGGTATCTTCTACTATGCTATAAACGGATGTTTCGGTAGGGCTATCTTGCTGATGTAAATATAATGGCACCGAGATAAAATCGGTTCCATTTTCGGTCTTATATTGTAAACCACTGCCTGTACCTATCCACAGTTGGCGTTTTGAATCCAGATATAAGCGCATTATCCAATTAGTATTTTGAGCGAAAGGTTGCTGTGCAGTAGGGTAGATATTAAGTTCATCATCTACGTTGAGTTGATTGAGCCCATCTTCGGTAGCAAACCAAATATTGCCTTGAGAGTCTTCTATAATATCGGTAACAAAGTTATTCGATATATGCTTACTTGTCCCCGGCGAAAACTGAAAATGGATAAATTCTTGACCATCGTATCGGCTCACTCCCGCGTCGGTAGCAAACCATAAAAAGCCATTTTTTTGCTGATAGAGGGTGTTTATTGTGGTTGACGGTAAGCCGTCAGCGATATTAAGTCGATCTATCTGGAACTGTTTGGCATCGGATGATGGAGTGAAGGTAATGAATAAAAGTAAGCATAACAGGGAGCATACCCATCTCTGGAAACTTAGCAGCATCAGATACCTTATTATTTTTATAGAAAACTGATTTTGATACCTATCGTAACAGGATGATATATTGTAAATATAGCTACTACTTTTCACAACAAAATAATAACATTGTTTATGGCTTTGGGATCGACTTAACCTTTCTATAGATAAAAGAGCGCATAAAGTGATGTATATCAATGTGTTTTAAAATCATCAATATCAAGTTCGTTATTTATGTATAGTAAATAAAGTGAATAGAGGCACAAATAATGGGTTTGTTATAAGTCGATATAACCAAATAGCGAAGTGAAGGGCTGTTTGATAAACGTTTATTTCCTGAGTTGAGACGAGTGAAATTGTTGTAACAAGTTTCGTTACTAAGCAGGGTTAGCCTTCATTCATTAAGGTTAACTTACCTCAAATAGCTGAAACTCTGTAAGCAAGGTTTCAATATTGAAGATCTTGTTCGAGATAAAAGCGTGATAATCGATGTAGTGGGTTTACAGCCTAGTAATCTAGGCAACTATCCATTAGTAAAGAGAACCTCAATAAAAAGAATCTCAATAAAGAGTAAAACGTTTTAGCCGAATCCTTCGGTAGCGTTTGTTACTGATTTATTTGGTGTTGTCGATTTTTCTGTAGAATAATTAAATAACTGCCTTGTAGCTTTTTATGCAAGTAATCACCAGCAATTGCCTGCCAAAACAACTTTGAAAGATTAACCAGTCCTAACGGAACCCGTTAGGTTTGGGCTGTTAAATAAGAAGCGATGGATCTATTGCCGTGAATTGTTGCGCTTGATCAGTTAATGATTTTGCCGTGAGGCGTTCAACACTTAATACATGGGTATAACATGTAGTAGTTTGGTTGATTTTTTGGAGTAATAAATCAAAATCACCATCACCAGAGAGCAAAATAACTTCATCAACTGTGGGAGCTATCTCCAGCATGTCGATAGTGATCCCAACGTCCCAATCACCTTTGGCAGAACCATCGCTACGCTGAATATAAGGCTTGGTTTTCACGGTAAAGCCAATATGTTTTAGCGCATCTTGAAACTTAACCTGGCCATCATCAACCGGTGAAATGGCGTAAGCAATAGCGTGACTAATATTGCCTTGGGCTGCCAAACGTTTATATAAAGCGCGATAGTTAAATGAACGCCCAAAACCTTGCTTACAGGTGTAATAAATATTTTGCACATCTACAAATACGGCAAGCGTTGTCATTATTACACCTGTAAAAATTAAGGCTGTTGTGCTTTTTGAGCAGCAATGGCGTCATTAAGTTGTGCTTCAACAAACCCTGGAGAGTGAGTTGATGAAGAGATAAGTCGATACATTGCGGGGATCACCAATAGGGTGACAATAGTCGCAAATGCCATGCCGAAGAATATCACAGTTCCTACCGCAATGCGGCTTTCACTGCCAGCGCCGGTAGACATTATCAGGGGGATAGCCCCAATTAATGTGGTGAAGGCGGTCATTAATATCGGCCGTAAACGACGCGCTGATGCATCAATAATAGCCTTATCGAGTGATAAACCGCGATCACGCAATTGATTGGCAAACTCAACGATGAGAATACCATTTTTGGTAACCATACCAATTAACATGATCATACCAATTTGGCTATAGATATTCATCCCTTGATGAGTGAGTACTAAGCCAATAAAACCACCGAAAATTCCCATTGGAACGGTAAACATCACCACTGCTGGATTGATAAAACTTTCAAATTGAGCGGCCAATACTAGATAGGCAATTAGCAGGGCTAAGCCAAATACAATCAACACTCCGGTTTGATTTTCTTTAAAGTCTTTTGACTCACCAGTGTAAGCAATTGAAATATCATTTGGCAGTAGTGTTATAGCGCGTTGCTCTAAAAAGTCTAGTGCTTCGCCTAGGGTATAACCTTCACCTAAATTGGCTTTAATAGTGATCGATTTTTGCTTGTTGGTATGGCTGAGCCGCTGTGGTGAAGCGACCTCTTCAACTTTGGTTACCGTATCGAGGGTGATAAGCTCGCCTTTGCTACTTCGAAAGTAAATTTTACTGAGGTCAGTGACGCTGTTAAAGCTGTTTTCATCGCCACGAAGATAGACATCATATTCTTCGCCTCGTTCAACAAAAGTCGTTTCACTGCGCCCGCCCAACATAATTTCTAAGGTGGTGGATATTTCTGACACGCTAATGCCCAACTCTGCCGCCCGCTGTTTATCTACCGTCACTACTAGTTCTGGGGTCGTTTCGGCGTAATCTAAATCAGCACCTTCCAGCATAGGGCTAGCATCGGCTTCTTGTTGCAGTACTTGAGCCCATTTAAATAACTCAGAATAGTCCGATCCGCCGAGCACAAATTGCACTGGTTCGCTTGATTGACCTCTGAATCCCGGCAGCATAGGGCGTACCATCACATCGGGAATATCTTTTAAGGTTTGGCTAATTAGCGCTAAGGCTTGTTTAATATCGGTATCACGATCTTGCCAATCTTCCAGTTGGATAATAGCAAAGCCGGTTTGGTCTCCTGCTCGTCCGCCAAATGCTGGCGCTTCAACGCTAAATGATTTCACGACCCCTTGACCTAATAACGGCATCAGTCTGCTTTCAACTATATCCATATTGGCGATCATACGATTATAACTGGTGCCTTCAGCGCCTTTAATAAACGCAAATAGTACTCCGCGATCTTCTTGTGGCGATAATTGTGCGGGCACTTGTTGCATGAGTAAATAGCTACCACCAATACAGGCAATAATAATTATTGGCGCTGCCATACGCCAGCGTAATGCCCACTTGACCATACTACGATAACGTTGCTCTATACGGGCAAACCCATTATCGATGGCAATATTAAAACGATTTTTTTTCACATTGGCTTTTAATAACTTACTGCTCATCACTGGAGTTAGAGTCAGGGCGATAAGCGATGAAAACAATACCGACATTGCCAACATGACCGAAAATTCTGTAAACAGTAAACCAACCATGCCATCCATAAAGGAAATGGGTAAAAATACCATCACGAGTACTAGCGTGGTTGAAATAACCGCAAAACCGACTTCACGAGTACCTTTATATGCTGCGAGTAATGGCTCTTCACCTTGTTCAATATGATGGAAGATGTTTTCTACCACCACAATGGCGTCATCAACCACTAGCCCAATAGCTAAAATCAGCGCCATTAAGGTTAATAAGTTAATTGAGTAACCTAAGCTATAGGCCGCCATAAAGGCTGCAATTAACGATACTGGAACGGTTACTGCGGGGATAAGCGTGGCTCGTACTTGACCGATAAAAATGTACAACACTAGAATAACTAGCACGCCAGTAATGAACAAGGTGTTGTATACCTCATTAATTGAGCGAGCAATAAACACATTGGCATCATAATCGACAACCAACTGTGTTCCTTTGGGTAAAAAACTTTGCACTTTATCGACTTCTTGTTGGACTCGCATCGATATGTCTAACGGGTTTGCATCTGATTGCGGCACGATACCTAGGCTTAAGTTAACAATGCCGTTGCTTTTAAAAGTCGAATTTTCGTTTTCAGCCCCAACAAACACATTGGCGACATCTTTAAGATAAATAGGCGTGCCATCGTCGGCAGTGTGAACCACGAGGTAGTTGAAGTCTTCTGGACTGTAATATAATCGTTTAGTTCTGACTGACATGACAGTGGTGTCATTACGGACTTCGCCACCAGGAGTTTCGAGGTTTTCAGTATCCAATGCATTGACAATATCGTTGGTGGTAACATTTCTACCGGCCATTAATTGTGGTTTTAGCTGCACGTACATGACTTTGTATAAGCCGCCGGAAATATTAACTGAACTAACGCCAGTGATTAAACTAAATCTATCTTCTAATACTCGCTGGGCATAATCAGTAAGCTGAGTACGATCCATGTTTTCAGAGCTTAAGTTGACGTAAATCGATGGTTCACCGGTACCATTATCTTTAGATACAATAGGGTCGTCAGCTTCATCAGGTAAACGGCGCTGTGCTTTGGCTACGGCATCGCGTACATCACTAACGCCCTCGGTTAAATCCCAACCTAGCTCAAATTCGATTGAAATACGCGACATACCATTTCGAGTTGTGGAAGTGATTTCATCAATACCACTAATGCCGGTTAATTCATCTTCAAGGCTCTTAGTTATTTTACTTTCCATAATCGTGGCAGATGCACCGCTATAAGTGGTCATCACGGTCACGACAGGATTTTGTACGTCGGGCATTTCTCTCACTGACAGTTTAGAGAATGATACTAAGCCAAACACACACAGCAATAGACTGAGTACAATTGCAACAACAGGGCGTTTAACAGCCGTATCACTTAACCACATTATTTGCGCTCCTGTTCAACAGGACTTGTTGTAGATTGAGAGGCTAAGTCCTTCACTTTGACACCGTCACGCATGTTTACTAGGCCTTGAACCACAATGTGATCACCAATGTTGATGCCCGATTCAAGCAATACTTGATCTTTAATTCTTGCGCCTAACATCACTTGGGTCCGTTTGGCGACATTGTCTTTATCTATTACATAGACATAACGTTTAGTACCAGAGTATTCAAGCGCTTGTACTGGGACAATAGGAGATGACTCGCTAGGGAAAACTAATGTTGCAGACATCATCATGCCGGGTTTTAATTGGCCCTTTTGGTTATCAAACTGGCTACGAATATTGAGATTGAGCGTTGCTGAATTAACCCGAGGATCAATCGCGATAATGTTGCCTGTAAAAGTCGTTTTACTCCAAGCTCTGCTTGTCGCGTTTACTAACATACCGGTACTTAATAGTGATAGATAATGTTCTGGAACTTGTAAATCAAGTTGCAATACGGTCAAATCATCAAGTGATAATAATGATTCGTTGATACTGACCATTTTTCCGCGACTGAAGTTTATAAGGCCGCTGTTACCTGAAAAAGGTGCCGTTAACGTATGGTAGTCAAGGTCTGTTTTTGCTGACTCTAGTCGAGCGAAAGCGATATCCACACTAGACTTTTGCGCTTCTATTTCAGTTTGGGTGATGGCGTTAACGTGAATCAACTTGTTAAACTCATTAAGCTTACGGACTTCATCTTGATAATAGGCTTGTGCTTCGGTGACACTGGCTTTGGCTTTGCGATTATCAAGCGTCAGTAATGCTTGGCCTTTACTGACGTGTTGGTTGGATGTGATTTCAATACTGTCTATTTTCCCTGCTACTTGCGGCGCTATCATTACCGAGTGAGTGGCTGCGAGCTTTCCTATTAAGGTAATTGATTGTGAAAGCTCATGCTGTTCAACAGTGGCGGTGATGACAGGGACCACTTTTTCTGCGCGCGAAGAAGGTGGTGCGGCGATAACATTGGGAATAAATCCAACATATCCAATAATCAATATAGTAGTTGAAAATAGACATTGGCCAAGTTTTTTGATCATTTGAGTACACATCTCTATAAGCAATAATTTAAGGTGTCGTTACGCCACGACATTGGCTAATGACTAGCCGGTGATTGATGTTGGTATATTGTAATTATTTTTGCTTAATTGAGCGTAAAGTAATGTAAAGCTTTTGATTTTCTTTGTAACAAGGCGCATATCAAGATGGTAGTTTTTAATAAAAATAGCCATAAAAAAACCATATCAATTGATATGGTTTTTTTAATTCTGGTTTAATCGCAAGAGCGACTTTACGACCTTAACTAACCCATTACTTATTAATAGGTTCGTTAGTAAACTCAATGTTTTGCTTTTTGTTTACTGGTGTTACACCCATAAAATATTCATAACCTTTATCTGAAGACTTCTTTTGAGCATCATCATCACTTAGCTTAATACTGGTTTGGTCAGAAAAAAGGGTATATTTAGCCTTAGGTTTTTGGGCTATAGGTTGTGCTCGCTTAGGCGTAGGCTTAATAATCCCTTTTGGGACTTCTGCAATAACCATTTTCGGTGCATTAGTTACTTTTTTAGTAGAAGCAACTTCATTGAATTTATAGTTAAATACACCGTTGCCTTCAATGTTTTCGACACTCGATTTATCTTGATTTTGGTATGAGGCTAAAATGCCGTGTTTACCTAAAGGGATCTCGTGAAACAGTTTTTTACCGGTGCCCACTTTTGTACCATTAACATACCAATCTGCTGGGACGTTACTGATTAAAGTCACCATCGCTGATACTAGGCCTAGTTTTTCATTGAGCATAGAGTCGATTTTATTGTTATAAGAAGGCTTAAAGTTCATCGCTACTTTATAATGTAAATCGCCTCTCATGTTCATGTTGGCGTCAACGACTTCATACGACAATAAAACACTTTTATCATTTAAAAATGGAGATTCATTGCGCGTGTTAGATAAAATACTGCTTTTAGATTCTTTCAAACAATCTGCGATAGTCTGATATTTAGAGCACTCGGTAGAGCCATTAATATTGACAGGCAGAGTACTGCTTGATTTTGATAAGTCTGTAATTAAGCGATTAGTGATATCTGTTTTGAGTTTAAATAATTGCTGACTTTTAGCAGCACGTTTATTATTTATAGCTTCATATTCAGATAATATTTCAACCTTTTCAGTTTCCAGACGTTTACTGTCTTCTTCTGCTTTAAGTGTTAGCTCATCAACTAAATTGACTGATTCTTCAATTTGTTTATAGGTTTCCGGAAGAGCTGTTTTTGCTCGAATCACCTGCGGTAATTCTGCAATTAACTCATCATAGCGGTTTTGTTCCGAAACAATTGTTTTTTTCAGTCCTTCGACGTCATAAGCTTTTTTATTAAGCTGTGAGAATTTGTCGTTAACAGTGATTAGCAGGGTATCGATATCGTATTGATTTTCAATTTTGTTAAGAGTCTGCTTTTCTGACGTGGTAATGACTTCGAGTGCCGCAAATGAGTTGCTTGCGTATAAGCACAATAAAGCAAGGCTAATTGAACCGTATCTCACTGATTTCTCCATTAAATTTCTCTACAGGCTGGAACCATCGACACTCTGTAATGCGCTGAGTGTAATCAGCAAAGAGTAAAATAATCCATTAATAATTTATAATACTGAAGTTATTTTGGCTTTACAAACAGATTGTGGTGCATTGCTCACAATAAATTGACAAAATTTTGACACATGTTGATATTTCGATAGTTCAAACTCGGTGATAATTTTAAAAAAACGAGCCAATATAATAAAGCAGAGCACTTTGGCTCTGCTTTATTAAACATCTTTATGACAAACGGATTACTTATTTATACGCTTGTATTTTAATCGATGAGGTTCAACAACATCAGTGCCTAATGTATCCTTTAACCAGGTTGAATACTCTGTATAGTTACCTTCATAAAAGCTTATTTTGCCTTCATCTCGATAATCCAGAATATGGGTTGCAATACGGTCGAGGAACCAACGGTCATGGGAAATAACCATTGCACAACCTGGGAACTCTAACAAGGCTTCCTCAAGAGCGCGTAATGTTTCGATATCCAAATCGTTGGTCGGTTCGTCGAGTAACAATACGTTACCACCAGCTTGTAATAATTTGGCTAAGTGAACTCGGTTGCGTTCACCACCCGATAAGGTGCCAATAATCTTTTGCTGATCGCCACCACGGAAGTTAAAGCGGCCAACATAAGCACGACTTGAGATTTCAGTATTGTTGATGCGCATAATATCTTGGCCGCCAGAAATTTCTTGCCAGACAGTATTCTTATCATTCATTGAATCGCGGAACTGATCTACAGAGGCAATTTGAACTGACTCACCGACAGAAATAGTGCCACTGTCTGGTTGTTCATCGCCTGAGATCATTTTGAATAAGGTTGATTTACCGGCACCGTTAGCACCAATAATGCCGACGATCGCGCCTTTTGGCACCGTGAATGTTAAATCATCAATCAATACGCGGTCACCATATGACTTGGTTAAATTAGTCACTTCGATAACTTTGTCACCAAGACGCGGCCCTGGTGGAATAAACAGTTCGTTAGTTTCGTTACGCTTTTGGTAGTCATTGGTGTTTAGCTCTTCAAAACGAGCCATACGAGCTTTACCCTTTGACTGACGACCTTTAGCACCTTGACGTACCCATTCTAATTCTTTAGCAATGGTCTTTTGACGAGCACTTTCTGTTGAAGACTCTTGCTGTAAGCGAGCATCTTTTTGTTCAAGCCATGAAGAGTAATTGCCTTCCCACGGAATACCTTCACCGCGGTCGAGTTCTAAAATCCACCCAGCAGCGTTATCTAAGAAGTATCGGTCATGGGTGATGGCCACAACAGTACCGGTATATTCTTGTAAAAAGTGTTCTAGCCAGGCGACTGACTCAGCATCCAAGTGGTTGGTTGGCTCATCGAGTAATAGCATTTCTGGCTTTTCAAGTAACAAGCGACAAATAGCGACACGACGGCGTTCACCACCAGATAGTACGGCAATTTTTTCATCCCAATCGGGTAGGCGTAATGCGTTTGCAGCTCGCTCAAGAATATGCTCCATATTGTGTGCATCTTGAGATTGGATGATGGCCTCTAATTGACCTTGCTCTTTGGCTAGGGCATCAAAATCTGCATCGGGCTCAGCATAAGCAGCATAAACCTCATCTAAACGAGTCAATGCGTTTTTAGCTTCACTTAAGGCTTCTTCAACCGCCTCACGTACCGTTTGTTGTTCATTTAACTTAGGTTCTTGCGGTAAGTAGCCAATTTTTAGCCCAGGCATTGGGCGTGCTTCACCTTCGATTTCGGTGTCGATACCGGCCATAATGCGCAGTAAGGTCGATTTACCAGAACCGTTTAAACCGAGCACACCAATTTTTGCCCCAGGAAAGAAGCTTAACGAAATGTCTTTTAAAATTTGCTTTTTAGGCGGGACAATTTTACCCACTCGAAGCATGCTGTATACAAATTGAGCCATAATGATACTGTCTAATTGTCAACAAAGATGCTGATAATTCTACTGGATTATGGGCTTAACTCAACAGGCAATTGTGTGATTTAATCCCGAGTGGTTTTTTAGCCAAATAAGCGGTTAAATCTACTAGTTTGATACGATAAACATGAATCGTTTTGTATTCAGAACACAGTGAATTTCATGTTGTTTGTACTGTAAATAATTATCGTTGCAGAGTAGAATACGCCGCAACCCTACTATATAGATAATGATGTTGGAGCTAACATGTTGAAGAAAGCGATGAATATTGCGGATTACGATCCAGAACTATTTAAAGCCATTGAAGATGAAACTTGTCGTCAAGAAGAACACATTGAATTGATTGCATCTGAAAACTATACCAGTCCACGTGTGATGGAAGCGCAAGGTTCTCAGTTAACCAACAAGTATGCTGAAGGTTATCCAGGTAAGCGTTACTATGGTGGGTGCGAATACGTTGATGTCGTTGAAACATTAGCGATAGAACGCGCAAAAGAATTATTCGGTGCCACTTACGCTAATGTGCAGCCTCACTCAGGCTCGCAAGCAAACAGCGCAGTGTTTATGGCGTTGTTACAGCCAGGTGATACTGTTTTAGGGATGAACCTTGCTCATGGTGGTCATTTGACCCACGGTTCACCTGTTAATTTTTCTGGCAAGTTATACAACATTATTCCTTACGGTATCGATGAAGCTGGCAAAATTGACTATGACGAAATGGAGCGTTTAGCCATTGAGCATAAGCCTAAGATGATGATTGGTGGTTTCTCGGCGTTTTCAGGTATTGTTGACTGGGCTAAAATGCGTGAGATTGCTGACAAAATTGGTGCTTACCTGTTTGTTGATATGGCCCACGTTGCAGGCTTAATTGCTGCTGGTGTTTACCCAACGCCAGTACCTCATGCTCACGTCGTTACCTCAACGACCCATAAAACATTAGCGGGCCCACGTGGCGGAATTATTATTTCTGCTGCCGATGATGAAGACTTATATAAGAAGTTAAACTCAGCGGTATTCCCGGGTGGTCAGGGTGGTCCTTTAATGCATGTCATCGCAGGTAAAGCGGTAGCATTTAAAGAGGCATTAGAGCCAGAATTTAAAGTATATCAACAACAAGTTGTTAAAAATGCTAAAGCCATGGTTGAAGTGTTTTTAGCCCGCGGTTATAAAATCGTTTCTGGCGGTACTGAAAACCATTTAATGTTGGTTGATTTAATTGGCCGTGATTTAACGGGTAAAGAAGCCGATGCCGCATTAGGCAGCGCAAACATTACTGTTAACAAAAACTCTGTGCCAAACGATCCTCGCTCACCGTTTGTGACCTCTGGTGTTCGTATTGGTACCCCTGCGATTACTCGTCGTGGCTTTAAAGAAGCTGAAGCGAAAGAGTTAACCGGTTGGATTTGCGATATTCTTGATGATGCCTCTAATACTGCAGTGGCTGAGCGAGTAAAAGCCCAAGTGTTGGCATTATGTGCTCGATTCCCTGTCTACGGTTAATCGTCATTGGATGTCTGTTGATACAGGTTTAGGTTAACCTTGTTCAACAAATAGGATAAACTTTAATGGCCGCTAATTGTTAGCGGCCATTTTGTTTTTTTCTGCAGGAGGTTCAATGCATTGCCCTTTTTGTAGCGCGACCGATACCAAAGTTATAGATTCTCGATTAGTGGCTGATGGTCACCAAGTACGTCGTCGCCGGGAATGTACCGAATGCCATGAGCGTTTCACCACGTTTGAAGGTGCAGAGTTAGTGATGCCCAGAGTCATCAAGCGTGATGGCACCAGGCAACCCTTTGATGAAGAAAAGCTGCGCGGCGGTATGTTGCGTGCAGTTGAAAAACGTCCGGTATCCATTGATGAAATTGAACAAGCATTGACTAAAATCAAATCAACGCTACGCGCAACAGGTGAACGCGAAGTGGATTCTGAAATGATTGGTAATCTTATGATGGAACAGTTGATGACCCTTGATAAGGTGGCTTATATCCGTTTTGCCTCTGTTTATAGGGCATTTGAAGATGTATCACAATTTGGTGAAGCTATTGCTAAGCTGCAAAAGTAATGGTGTGTAATGATATCCTGTTTTAAAGGTTATTATGGCATTTGAACAATAAGAGACTATCTATTATGTCTAACTGGTCTACCTTTGACACCCAAATGATGAGCCGTGCTATAGGGCTTGCTGAAAAAGGTCGTTATACCACTAGGCCGAACCCTTGTGTCGGTTGTGTCATTGTTTATCAGAATAAGATTATTGGTGAGGGTTATCATCAACGTGCGGGCCAAGGGCATGCCGAAGTTAATGCGCTGAAAATGGTGCATGATAATGGCTTGTCTGCTGAAGGTGCTACCGCGTATGTCACTCTTGAACCTTGTAGCCATTATGGCCGCACACCACCTTGTGCTTTAGGCTTAATTAACGCCAAAGTTGCCAGAGTTGTGGTCGCAGTGACTGATGCCAATCCTGAAGTGTCTGGCCGCGGGATTACCCTATTACGTGAGGCTGGTGTTGAGGTTGATGTTGGATTGCTCAGCGAGCAGGCCTATGACCTTAACCTGGGTTTTATGAAACGGATGAAAACTGGGCTTCCTTGGATAACCGTGAAAATAGCCGCCAGCTTAGACGGTAAAACAGCCCTATCTAATGGGGTGTCTAAGTGGATTACCGGCAGTGCAGCAAGAGCTGATGTGCAAAAATACCGTGCCAGTCACTGCGTATTAATCACCGGTATTGAAACCATTCTTGTCGATGACCCTAGCCTTAATGTGCGCTATGAGGCGCTAGGTGAGTTAACCACTCGTCATACAAAAGATGAAATCTTTCAGCCCTTAAGAGTGGTACTGGATAGCCGCGCAAGATTAACCCCTGCACAACAGTTATTTTCGATTAACAGCCCTATATTACTGGTTTCTGGCTGTGAATATCCTGCCAACAGCAAAACTGCATTTCCGCAACACGTGTCTTTTTTACAATTAGAATGTGACTCGTCAGGTAGAATCCCTTTGTTAGCTTTGCTAACGTATTTAGGTCAACAGGCTAATTCTGTATTAATTGAAGCGGGCGCGACCCTAGCGGGTGCGTTTGTCGCTCAAGGCCTTGCTGATGATATTATACTTTATCAAGCACCTAAACTATTAGGCAGCCATGGACGTAATATGTTGCAGTTACCTGATTACAGTGCAATGGAGCAAACGCCGTCACTGCAATTAATTGATGAACGCAACGTTGGACAAGATAAGCGTTATATCCTCAGATATAATCAACCCTATTAATGTGCGTGTTGTTCAGTCCAAAACCTGAACAACAGCAAAGTTTAACTGCAAAAAGTGAGTATTATGTTTACTGGGATAATCGAAGCCCTTGGCACATTACGAAAAATTGATCGAAAAGGTAACGATATTCGCTTAACGGTTGCTAGCGGTAAGCTGGATCTAACCGATGTAAAGTTAGGTGATAGCATCGCAACTAACGGTGTGTGCTTAACGGTAGTTGAGAGGCTCGGTGATGGTTACGTTGCTGATATATCTGCTGAAACTGTCGTATTAACCGGTTTTAGTGATTATCAAGTTGGCCAAAAAGTGAACCTTGAAAAAGCCGTTACTGCGACCACAAGATTGGGCGGTCACATGGTTAGCGGCCATGTTGATGGCATTGCAAAAGTTGAGCAATGTGCTTACAGAGGTAAATCACTTGAATTTTGGCTATCGACACCTTCTCAATTAAGTCGCTACATTGCTCACAAAGGCTCTATCACTATTGATGGTGTAAGCTTAACTGTGAATGAAGTTGATGGAAATCGTTTTAGATTAACGATTGTGCCTCACACTGCGGGTGAAACCACGCTAGTGCATTTGAAAGTCGGTGATAGTGTCAATATTGAAGTGGATTTAATTGCCCGATATTTAGAGCGGTTAATGCAACCAGAAGCTAGCCATACACAGCCGTCATCGGGTGTGACCATGGAGTTACTCGCTAAATCAGGCTTTTTGCGTTAATGGTCACCGTAAAGCAGCATTTGTATCTAATACATAGCTGGTAAAATAATACCCAGTATAAATAGATTTAATGCCTAAGGTTTAAATCAAACACTTAATAAATAAAGGTCTGACAATGGCGCTACATAGCATAGAAGAAATCATTGAAGATATTCGTCAAGGTAAGATGGTTATCTTAATGGATGATGAAGACAGAGAGAATGAAGGTGATTTGATCATGGCTGCTGATAAAGTCACGCCAGCCGCAATCAACTTTATGGCAACGTATGGCCGCGGATTAATTTGCCAAACCATGACCAAAGAGCGTTGTCAGCAGTTAAATTTACCGTTAATGGTTACCAATAATAATGCCCAGTTCTCAACTAATTTTACCGTGTCCATTGAAGCTGCTACCGGTGTCACCACTGGTATTTCGGCTCATGATCGTGCGGTGACAGTGCTAGCTGCTGTAGCCAAAGATGCCAAAGCGGCTGATTTAGTACAGCCGGGGCATATTTTTCCGTTGATGGCACAAGAGGGCGGAGTATTAATTCGCGCTGGTCACACAGAAGCTGGTTGTGATTTAGCTCGCTTAGCTGGCTGTGAGCCTTCTGGTGTGATTGTGGAAATTTTAAATGAAGATGGCACCATGGCGCGCCGTCCAGATTTAGAAATTTTCAGTGAAAAGCACGGCATTAAAATTGGCACTATTGCCGATTTAATTGAATACCGTAATACGAATGAAACCACGGTTGTACGCGAAGCTCAGTGTAAATTACCGACTCGTTTTGGTGAGTTTACTATGGTGACCTTCAGAGATACTATCGATAATCAATTACACTATGCCTTGGTTAAAGATGAAGTGAAGCCTAATTGTTTAGTGCGTGTACATTTACAAAATACCTTTAATGATTTACTGCACTCTGAGCGCGATCAAACGCGCAGTTGGCCATTAGAAAAAGCCATGGAGCGCATTGCAACAGAAGGTGGAGTATTAGTGTTACTGGCTAACGCTGAAGATTCAAGCCAGTTATTGGCCAAGGTTAAAGCGTTTGAGGCTGAAGATAACGGTCAGTCACCTGCGCCAGCAATGTGGCAAGGAACATCTCGTCGCGTTGGCGTTGGCTCACAAATTCTATCGAGTTTAGGTGTCAGTACTATGCGTTTACTCAGTTCTCCAAAGCGTTACCATTCATTGTCTGGTTTCGGTTTAGAAGTGACAGATTATATAGCTGAATAATTTTGGCTTATGGTAAACTTAACAAATTCATTAATTGCATAGCGCTCAGGGCTTTTGGCTGTGATATCATAATGCCTCTTTTTGCCCCGAGCCGGGTGCTTTAGCTAATTTAGGTAAGATAGAATGAACGTAGTTCAAGGTAATATCGAAGCGAAAAATGCCAAAGTGGCGATCGTAATATCGCGATTCAATAGCTTTTTAGTTGAAAGTCTGCTTGATGGTGCAATAGACACATTAAAGCGTTTCGGCCAGGTCAGCGACGACAACATTACTGTTGTTCGTGTACCTGGTGCAGTTGAATTGCCTCTTGCTGCAAAACGCGTTGCTGCAAGTGGAAAGTTTGACGGAATCATAGCATTAGGCGCTGTCATTCGTGGCGGTACTCCTCATTTTGATTTTGTTGCTGGTGAATGTAACAAAGGTCTTGCACAAGTTTCATTAGAGTATGATCTTCCTGTTGCATTTGGTGTGTTAACTACTGATACCATTGAGCAAGCTATTGAGCGCTCAGGTACTAAAGCAGGCAACAAAGGTGGCGAAGCCGCCCTTAGCTTGCTTGAAATGGTTAATGTACTGCAACAATTAGAACAACAGCTGTAATAGTAGGAAAAGTATGAAACCTTCAGAGCGCCGTAAGGCCCGCCGTCTAGCCGTTCAAGCCATTTATTCATGGCAGTTAAGTAAAAACAAAGTTGCTGACGTAGAACATGAGTTTTTAACTGAACAGAACACTGATGGTGTTGATGTGGCTTATTTTCGTGAGCTATTAACCGGTGTGGCGACAAAAACATCACAGATAGATGAGCTGATAAAGCCACATCTAGATCGTAAATTTGAAGAAGTGTCACCAGTAGAAAAAGCCATTGTGCGCTTGGCAACTTACGAGTTGACCTTTCGCAAAGATGTGCCGTTTAAAGTGGCGATTAACGAAGGTATCGAGTTAGCGAAAGCGTTTGGTGCTGAAGATAGTCACAAATTTGTCAACGGCTTGCTTGATAAGTTAGTGAAGCATAAGTAACACCAGAACGGTATCTTCGGATACCGTTTTCATTTGTTATTAATGGTTTCAAAATTAAGGTGGACGGTTTACCGTACCAGACTGAATGTGAAAGAATTCCAACTCATCGAACATTACTTCCGCAATAAAGGTCAACAAAGACGCGATGTTGAGTTAAGCATTGGCGATGACTGTGCGTTAGTGAATCCTACAGGCAACAAATCGTTAGCGATTTCTTGTGATACTCTTGTTGAAAATGTCCATTTCTTTGCAGACATTCCAGCTCATGCTTTAGGTTATAAATCGCTAGCGGTTAATCTCTCCGATCTTGCTGCAATGGGTGCAGAGCCTGCCTGGTTTACTTTAGCGTTGACCTTGCCTAATGTTGACCAGCCTTGGTTAGCACATTTCAGTGAAGGCCTTTTTGAGATTGCTGAATATTATGGTATTGCATTAATTGGTGGTGATACCACTCGTGGCCCACGCAGTATTAGCATTACCATTAACGGTCAAGTCCCTAAAGGTACAGCTTTAACCCGTTCAGGGGCTAAAATAGGTGACTGGATTTATGTTACAGGTACATTAGGCGACTCTGCCTTAGGTTTAGATATTCTCAGAGGTGTTAAAACCGTTAATACTGAAGATAAAGAATACCTGATTAATCGTCATTATTACCCAACCCCTCGAGTGTTGGCTGGTCAAGCAATGCGCACATTAGCCACAAGTGCTATCGATTTATCTGATGGATTAATGTCTGATATTGGTCATGTATTATCAGCATCTAAAGTGGGTGCTATCATCGATGTTAATCAAATTCCCTTGTCAAAATCAATCAAAGCCAATCTCAGTCGTGAAGATGCGTTAAGTTATGCGCTTACTGGTGGCGAAGATTACGAATTACTTTTTACTGTGCCTGAGTCGCAACGTGGCGCTATTGATACTGCGTTAATTCATGCGGGAGCTAAATTTGTCAAAATAGGTCAGATTTGTGCTGGCGACAAACTAAAGTTCGTTGACGATGGTATTGCTTTTACTCCGGTATCCCGTAGTTTTGAACACTTCTAATAGCAGCATTATGAAACTATTTACCCAAGATAAATTTGTTAAAAAGCTATCACTAGCAAACCCAGTGCACTTTTTGGCGTTAGGTTTTGGCAGTGGTAAAGCCGCTAAAGCACCGGGCACCTTTGGCACCTTAGCTGCCGTGCCCTTAGTGCTATTAATGCAGCAGTTAAGCTTAACCCATTACCTCATCATTACCTGTATTAGTATGCTCGCTGGTTTTTATATTTGTGGTAAGGCCGCTCAAGATATGGGCGTGCATGATCATGGTGCGATTGTGTGGGATGAAGTCGTCGGCCTAATGATCACCATGATTGCCGCGCCTTTAGGTTTTATGTGGTTAGCACTTGGTTTTGTACTGTTTCGCTTTTTTGATATTGTTAAACCATGGCCTATCCGTTGGCTTGATGCCAAAGTGCATGGTGGTTTTGGGATTATGATTGATGATGTATTAGCAGGAGTCTTTTCGTTAATAGGTGTACAACTAGCGGTCTATTATCTATAAATATTATATCAATACCTGATTATAAGTAGTTGATTATAAACAATGATTAAAAAATAATTATAAATGCACCTACAAATCGTACCTAATACATAAAAAGAGCACATTTGTGCTCTTTTTTGTCGATAATATTTATACTAAATCAATCACAGCTACTTACTAGGATGACTCTGCGGTAAGTAGATTCGTCCGCAATTGCTCTAACTCTGTATTCATATTCGTTAAACGTTGTTTGTAATCTGTTCCATAAACAGTACAGTTAAATAGTTTACCAATCGGATTGTAGCGTAACATCCATAATTGCTGAAAATAATTGTCGTTAGAACAATAGCTTGGTTCTTTAAGCGTGTGCATTGAGGTCGTCGAAACCGGTTCCTTTACTAAGCTGACAATATACTCGGCCATGAGATTGTCACTGTCTGTTGGCTTAAGCAACGCATATGCTAACCATTTCTCATAAAAAGCGGCACTATCAGACTGCACTTCAATTAACATTTGTTCTGTAACGTTATGGGCAAAAAGCCATTCTCCAGAAAATATCCGTTCAAAATCACTATCAGTTAACTCGAATGATGTTTGCCAAGCTGTGACTTTGGTTACAATAGCTGCATCTGTGGTCTTAGCTAAGGTGCTAGCTAAATTAAGCTGATATTTTATCATGTTAACGGCAATCATATGATTGAGTGTTGAGCGAGATGAGTGATAAACCATATTCCAAAAATATGCATCTTTGTTTAAAAATGCTACTGCAGCTTGTTGGTCCAGTTTGTTGTCAGATGTATCTACACTTATTATTGCAGCAAGCTGACGAACATCTCTTAACTTAAAAAGCAGACCCCACTGAGCTTGATTGTTTGGGGTTAAAGACTGTGGTTCTTCTTGCCAATAAGGCATATCTAATAATGTATTATATTGTTGTATATTGGCTTTATGAGCGCCAATGACATCTCTAATATTATCGCTATTATCGCTAATAAATACACTGCATATTATCAAATCTGTTTGATAACAAGCGGTTTTAAAGTTGTCAGTTAACTCGATTTCTTGTTCGCTGAAGCTGATTAATGGTTTTTTATTATTTGTTTTATCGTCTCCTATTGTGCCTACGAGAGTAATTGCATATTCATAGCCATTTTCGCTAGGGTCGATAGGTTGCTGTTTTAGCCAGTTTTCAACTAAAAGAGTATTAGGTGACTTTGTTCTGTCTGTTGCATTAATGGCCACTAAACAGACCACAGTAAATACCATTAAGCTACATATCAGCCCGACAAAGACACCCAAACCCTTTAACACTTGCATCATTATGATTTATCCGTAAATCTATTTTAACTTAACGTTAACATATTGATTTGTTTTTTATAAGTGCATAACGATTATTGCAGCAATTCACGGGCGTTAGCTAAAGTATTTTCGGTTATCACATCACCACCTAATAAGCGTGCAAGTTCATTCACCCGCTGATCTTTATCTAAGGTCTGCATGGTCGTTTCAGTATTACCACCCTTATTAAATTTATTCACAAACATGTGTTGATGACCATTACCCGCAACTTGTGGTAAATGGGTGACACATAACACTTGAGTCGACTCACCAAGGCTACGTAACATGCGACCGACGACAGAGGCTGTAGGGCCTGAAATACCCACATCAACTTCATCAAATATCAATGTTGGAGTGGCGACTTTTTTAGCTGTGATGACTTGAATTCCCAATCCAATACGCGATAACTCACCGCCAGAGGCAACTTTAGAAATAGGTTGTAATGGTTGCCCTGGATTTGTGGTCACCATAAATTCAATACTATCGCAGCCATTAACTGAAATGTTGTCCGGATTATGATTAATTTGAATGGTAAATTTACCTTTAGGCATATTGAGATCATGAATAGACTGGGTGACTAATTTATCTAGTTCTTTGGCATAACGGCTGCGGCTCTGGCTGAGTTTTTGTGCATTAGTTAAATAATTATTTTTATTAGTTTCAAGTTGTTGCCTTATTTCATCTAGTTTGGTTTCATCGCCTGCAAGTTCGGCCAATTCAGACATCAGTTCCTGATGATGTACCGCCAGCTTATCAGCACTAACATGATGCTTACGCGCCAATTGCATTGCGGTTGAGAGGCGTTTCTCTAAATAGGCAAAGTGTTCTGGATCCAGTTCTAAACTGCTTAAGTAACTTTCAATTTCACTGGCACTTTCTTGTACTTGGATTAATGCATCACTGATCATTGAGCTGATTGGGGCAAGTGATTCATCATAGCCTTGAAGCGTGTCAGCGATAGCCGCTACTTTATTGAGCAATGATTCTATATTGCCTTCGTCACTTTCAGTCAGTAAATGTAAACCTGCTTGGCAGCGCTCAATTAAATCTGTGCCATTGGCTAAGCGCTTATGTTCTTGCTCAATCTCATCAAACTCTTCTAAGCCTAAATTGAACTCATTAAGTTCTTCTACTTGATATTGGAGTAACTGTTGACGCGAAATACGCTCATGTTGAGCTTGCTCAAGATACTTTAGTTCGTTTTCTACTTGTTTACAGCGTTGATAACTAGCACTAACGCTGTCGAGTAGTAGTTTATGGTTGGCATAGTGATCGAGTAAGTTTAATTGATGTTCACTTTTGAGCATGGCGTGATGGGCATGTTGGCCGTGAATACCTATCAATAACTGACCAATGGCTTTTAATTGTGTAACCGGAACTGGGTTACCATTAATGTAGGCTCTTGAACGGCCATCACTGTTAATGGTTCGGCGCAATATACACTCATCTTCAGCATCGAGATCGCTATCTTCAAGCCAACGCTTAGCTAAAGGCACGTCATGAAGTGTAAATCGGGCACTGACTTCGGTTTTGCTGGCGCCCGGTCTGACAGTATTGGCATCAGCACGATTACCAAGACATAATCCAAGCGCATCGATAGCAATCGATTTACCAGCACCTGTTTCTCCGGTGATGCTTGTCATACCGGCTTTAAAGTCGAGTTCTAAAAAACGCACGATAGCAAAATTATTGATGCTGAGTTGGCAAAGCATAATGAATTCCTGTCAATGAAACTACCAAACCACTGTATTGATAAACAGTATATACTGATTTTATATACAGTAAAGTGCTTAGGTAAAATTACCATTGACTATTTTATCATCGAGAGCAGGTCGAACATTAAGCAATGTGTTTTAAAAGTGCTTCTATTATAGGCAAACTGATAAAAGTGATTAATGTGCCATATAAAATGCCTTGGGCACTACCATTGGCATTTATTTGGTATCTGTCAGCTAATAGGTAAACACTTGCTGCAGTTGGTAAGGCGGCTAAAAGCACTCCCATAGTGAGTAGATCGTGTTCAACACCGAAGAGTTTGAGTAACCCAAAGGCAATAAAGGGTTGAATAATTAACTTGAGTAAGTTGATTAGACTCAGCTCTGCAATTAAGCCAAGACTGAACATTTTTGCAAAAGATTGATGTCGTAATGCTTTAGCAAGTACCATTCCGATAGCAAATAAGGCACAAGGACTGGAGGTATTGCCCACTTGGTGCAGTACTAATGCCAGACTCTCGGGTAAGGTGATATGCAACGCAGATAGGCTGATACCAATAAGACTGCCGAGCACAATTGGGTTTTTATACAACGCATTTGCCATGATGACCATGGCATGGTCTGTTGACTGTTTATCGCGGCTGGCCAGCTCAATAGAAACTAAAGCAAAGGCGAACATGAATACTGACAGTAAGCTGGCAATGGCTGCGGCCACTAAAGCCATTTTGTGGTCAGGGAATAATAGGCTCAACAATGGAATACCAATAAATGCTGTATTACCAAAAGTAGCATTTAAGGCGCGCATGGCAGCAACAGCTTGTTGCTTAGGCTTACACCATAATGACACACCTATTACCAATGCGTAGGTAATGATCATTGCCAAGCTAAAGCCACCAATAAAGCCCCATTGAATAATGTCTTCAATGCGTGTTTCAGCTAATACAATCAGTAAAATTGCTGGGAAAGCAATGTAGTACACAAATTGATTGAGGATGAGGTCGGTATCTGCTGGCAAAAATCTCAATTTTTGCACAACACTGCCGAGCAACATAATAATAAATACAGCGATTAGCGGGGTAAGAATACTGGACATCCCACGCAATTCCTTAGCAAAATGATAATAAAGTCACTTTACTTCTTTTTGATAGGAGGATGCAATTAGGCTAAAGTTAAACGAGTGTTTATTTTTTTACTTTTAGGCTTAAACTTGCCTGAGATACTTTCGGTGGAGGCAATATTCCAAGTTCAGTAAAAAAGTGTACTTGTCGTCTTAATTCAAATAACGAGCCTACTCGCACCTGATTGCCAATGGCTAAGGTCCAATTATCCGTTTTACCGTCGGAATTTGTGAAAGTGAAACCTTGATAAAAAATTTTCTTCATGGCGCGACACTCAATAAAAAGCCTGAATAAGTTCAGGCTATAGCATGTTTATTGGCAGTATCAGACTCACACTAAAGGTAGAGGCTAATGTTAGAGACTAATGCCAATATTAGACACGCCAGCTTCGATGATATCTTTACGTAAACCTTTAACCAATTCACTGTTTATATCTGGATTGGCTTCGATTATGTCGAGTAACAGACCTTGTAATTCTTTTTCTTCTTCCATTACAGGATGTGAAAATACAAATTCATCGAGCTCTTCATCCATTAATGACTCTTCACTAATGGCTTCAATATAATTGGCCACAGTACTTGATGATAATTTACTAATGTTAGTAATATCTTCTTCAATTTTTCCATCTATTGCACCCATTAGAGTGGCAATAGCCACTGCAGCATCCATGGCAGGATAAGCGCCATAGGCTTCAAAATTGCTAGGATCAGGAGTGTTTTCATCAAGGCGTTGTAAATGCACATCAATATTGAATTTTAGCTTTTTGTCATATTGGCTTTGCCATAATAACTCCAATGCAGTGCTAAGCACCTGCGGTTCGCCAAATTGACATACTTCGGAAAAAAGTTGGTAGTTAGGCAGCATTCGTTGGCACAGTGCTAAAGCAAAAAGTTGCTTTTGAGGTAACGATAATGCTTTTAGGCGTTTAAAAAAACCGGATTTACTGGTCATTAGGGGCATCCACTGATAGCTGTTTTATGACTTGATTTGCTGCTGATTCTACCTTAGTTAACTCATCAAGTAACTCTAGTATTTCAGGTTCTAAGTCATCAATGTCAATTTTATGCTTTAATGCTGACTCAATATCCCTGCATAGCTTTTGTGTTGTAGGTACACCGCAATAGCATGTTGCCCCATGCAGTTTATGTACGGCTTGCAAGAGCGCCGCTGCATTTCTTGTCAGTAACGCTTCATTAATAGTAGTGGTAGTTTCGGGCAATGAGTTAACTAGCATCTTTAACATGTCTAAGGCTAAATCGGTTTTTTGGTTTGCTTGGGTTAAGCACAAGTCCCAATTGAGTACATGGGTATCAAAATGGGTTAACTGTGGTTTAATCATCCAGCGGCTAATGACACTTTTAAGTGACAGTTCATCAATAGGTTTAGGTAAAAATCCGTCCATACCGCTGGCTAAAATATTCTCACGTTCTTCGGCAATAGCATGCGCTGTTACAGCAATAATAGGCGTATTACGATTGAGTGATTCTGACCGTATTCTTTTGGTTGCGGTAATACCGTCAGTCCCCGGCATTTGAATATCCATAAATATTAAGTCAAATGCTTGTGCCTTTGCTTGTTTTATTGCCTCTGCGCCGTTATTGACTGTGACGACATTGTCGACTAACTCCTTGAGTAACGTATCAATTAACTTTAGATTAGCCATATTGTCGTCAACAGCCAATACTGATGCATTGAGGCGCTTCGTGACGTCATTATTTATTGGTTCGGGTAGGCTAACTAACGTAGACGGCATTGGTGGATATATTAAATGATGGGCTAGGGTAAAATCGCTTACAGGGGTGTTGAGTAATACATCTGCATTGACTTTCAACACATTAAGTATCATATCCTGGTCTAAACAATCATGTAATAAAATAAGGCAGTCTGTATGCTGTCTAGCTTGTTTTAATAAGTGGATAAAGGCTGCATTGTCTGCAAAGCCATGACAGCTGATAATAATGTAATCAAACTTGCTATTTTTACTTTGTAATACTGAAGTAAGATTTTCGGGATTGGCGACATTAGTGATAATTAATTGCCATGACACTAAGCGTCTATTCAATGTATCGCGAGTTAACTCCCTAGGTTCGTACAATAATACTGACTTATGCTGCAGAGCATCCACTGGCAATACTTCACCAATTTCAAATTGACTGATCCCAAGTGGCAGAATAAACCAGAAATTTGAGCCTTTACTTGGTGCTGATGTGAAGCCTATTTGACCACCCATTTGGTTAATTAAACGTTTGGTAATCACTAAACCTAAGCCTGTACCACCAAAACGGCGTGAAATGGATGAGTCTGCCTGACCAAATGCCTGGAACAAATACTCTTGCTGGCTCTCATCAATACCGATACCAGTATCGATAACTTCGCAACGTAAGGTGATGTTATCGTCATCTTGTCCTACCAAGTGTATTTTGAGTATGACGCTGCCTTTGTCGGTGAACTTGATAGCATTACCGACTAAGTTAGTAATAATCTGGCTGACTCTCATCGCATCACCACTAACACTTTCTGGCACATTTGCGTCTATGTCTATGACCAGTTCTAAGCCTTTTTCTTGCGCACTACCGGCAATAAT
This sequence comes from Shewanella livingstonensis, assembly GCF_003855395.1. Classification (NCBI taxonomy): domain Bacteria; kingdom Pseudomonadati; phylum Pseudomonadota; class Gammaproteobacteria; order Alteromonadales; family Shewanellaceae; genus Shewanella; species Shewanella livingstonensis. Next base: position 1,596,323 of record NZ_CP034015.1, read on the forward strand.
AGTAAGTGTTTCAGTGAGTGTTTCACGCAGTGCGAATGGCATTTTTTCTAATATCATTTTGCCGGCTTCTAATTTTGAGAAGTCGAGAATATCGTTGATGATACCGAGTAAGTTACTGGCACTGCGTTCAATGGTTTTAATATAATCGAGTTGGCTGGTATGCAGTGGCGTTTTTAATAATTGTCTGGCAAAGCCAATGACGCCATTAAGTGGTGTGCGTAACTCATGTGACATATTGGCTAAAAATTCAGATTTAATCCTGCTCGCTTCCAGCGCCCTTTTTTTAGCAATATCGAGTTCAACGTTTTGAATTTCAATTTGTTCAAGTGTTTCGCGTAAATCGGAGGTTGCTTGGTCAATATTTTGCTGCATTTCATCGTGGTATTCAGACAATGAGCCCGCCATTGCGTTGATGCCTCGTTTAAGCAGATCAAGTTCACCAATTAAGTTGCCTTCCAGGCGCGTATCAAGTTTACCTTCACGGATTTTGGCCACTACTCGAACCATTTCTGTAATCGGGTAGTTTACGTGCTTGACTAAGCGGAAGGTAAAAAATAAATTAAATTGCACCCCAATCAATACAATAATAAACGCCGCTATTGCAGCCCGATGTTGTTCGAGCAAGGCATTTTCTTTATTCAATAATACTGAAATATAACCTAGAACTCGCTCTTGTTGATTATTGTAAATAGGCGCAATGATGCCATTAGTCGATGAAGCATTATCGATATTGATGTTATTCGGCCGATTTATACTGGTAACCGGTTTTGGTTCTAACCCGGTATGGGATATTATTGGCACACGAATGACTAGCGTATCGTCAATGGTTTCATTTTCTGTACCAACTAAGTTTGCCAAAGCTTGTTTATAGCGCATCGTTTCAAAATCTTTGTGGTAGTGCGAGGTCACAAAGAGCTGGTTTTCGGCATCAAAAACAGCGATGGAGAGGATCAGAGATGCGTTATTTATTTGCGATGCAGCGAGTAAAAGTTTAGTCGATTCACGATCTTGATTGATAATACCAAATTCACTGGCAATCGCTAACGGTTCAACAATATTACTGCCTTTTTCAATTAAGGTTTGTTCTAATTCATAAAAGCGGTTTATCGTGAAATAACTTCCAAGTAGAATACCCACTACGATAGTGGGCGCTAACGCAAGTACCAGAACCCAAGAGCGTAGGCTGTATTTGGTCATATTGTTGGCACTTTTCATGGCTGTTAGGTGTGTCCCTGTTACTAAATCGCTATTATTGCGTCTAGACTGCCAGATATTGCGCACTCTTGACTAGTTTTTTATTCAATACCTGAGGCCGAAATGGCACAATTTTTTCAAGCAAAACCGAACAAATCTAAGCAATTATCAACAAAGCTAAGCCTCAGCGTAACTCAACTTGACCATTTGGGCGCAGGTATAGCGCAACATCAAGGCAAAGTGGTATTTATTCCAGGGGTCCTCCCTGGAGAGACGGCTACAGTGCAATTTGTTGAACAAAAGAAAAGCTATGCCAAAGCTAAGTTAATGGCAATTGATGTTGCATCAGCTAATCGCGTCAAACCTCATTGTCCTCATTATCACCAATGTGGCGGCTGTGATTTACAACACATGGACACAAACGCGCAGCGCGAACATAAGCAAACAACGTTAATTGAACTTATTAGCAAGCTGTCGAGTGCAACCACTATTAAGGCAGATATTATCGCTGCGCCTATCGTGGGAGAAGGGTGGCATTATCGTCGCCGCGCAAGGCTGGCAACATTATTTGATAAAAATACTCGCCGCTTACAACTTGGTTTTCGTGCAGGCAGTAGTAATAAAATTGTTTCTATTGAACAGTGCCCCGTATTAGCAAAGTCTTTATCGGCATTAATTACCCCTTTAGCCGTTAATTTAAATCAACTCAAAGCGCGGTCTAGTTTAGGCCATGTTGAGCTCACACAAGCCGACAATGGTAACTTTGCCGTACTAAGAGTCACTAAAGTGTTACCTGCCTCTGATATTCGTTGGTTAACGGGTTTTGCTGAAAAACATCAACTTAACTTATTATTACAAGATGATGCCGGCCAATTGACGCAATTGTATCCCTTGTTACAACCCCATGATAACCAAGTGGTCTTGCCTTATTATCATCTTGCTAATGAGTCCGTACGTTGCTCTTTTACCCCGGGTAATTTTGTTCAAGTTAACGGTGCAATTAATCAAACTATGGTAGATCAAGCCATTAAGTGGTTAGACCCTCAGCCAGGTGAGCGAATCTTAGATTTATTTTGTGGTGTAGGAAATTTCAGTTTACCGTTGGCATTAAAGGCTGCAGAGGTTGTTGCTGTTGAAGGGGTGCCTGAAATGGTGCAACAAGCTAAGCAGAATGCTATCGATAATAAATTAGATAATGTTACTTTTTATCATGCAGATTTAAGTGCCGATTTATCGACGCAATCCTGGTTAGGCAAAATTGACAAGTTGTTGCTTGATCCTGCTCGAGCTGGCGCTTTTGAAAGTTTACAATGGTTGCAGAAAATGCAACCTAAAAAAGTGGTATATGTTTCATGTAATCCGGCAAGTTTAGCGCGCGACAGTAGTGTATTATTAGCTAATGGTTATCGAATAGCCCAAGTTGGATTAGTGGATATGTTTCCACAGACGCATCATATTGAAGCCATGGTGTTATTTGAATTAGATAAATAAACAGTCAGCTTTTAACCATATACGCTAGGTCTGTTAAAAAATTGCTCAACTGAACGCTATTGAATTGACAAAAGTATCTAGATCTTCAAGATAAGTCGTTTAGTTATTGTTAACGCTATATCTGCATAATATGACATGTGTGAATATAGTTGGATGTCAGTCGGTCATGCGGCTAAGGAAGGGTTCATGGTATCTGTTCGCGAAGCACATTTTAATACGCAAGCATTCCAATTAGATGAGTGGGTGGCTCGTTATCTCGACGATAAAGATGACGCTCAGAAATTATTGGTTTTGATCCAGCAAGTTGAGGCCTTACCGGTTAAAAATAAGCTGGCTCATACTGAGTTGCTTGCGCGCGCTCGCGAAATGATTGAAATCTTAGCGCCGCTGAATATGGACATTGAAACCCTGCAAGCTGCGGTATTATTTTTGCTACTCGATGCTGGCGTGCTTAATGACGAGCAAATTCTCGAGCAATACGGTGAAAACCTTGCAAGGTTAGTTGCCAGCGTTGTGACTATGAATGCCATTGGCGCGTTAAAGGTCAGTCAAAACTCTCGCGATGCCGAACCGCAAATTGATAACATCCGAAAAATGTTACTAGCCATGGTTGAAGATGTTCGCGCCGTAGTGATCAAATTAGCTGAGCGAGTGTGTTTACTGCGCGCGGTCAAAAATTCCGATGAAGAAACGCGAGTATTATTAGCACGTGAAATTGCCGATATTTATGCGCCATTAGCAAATCGTTTGGGCATTGGTCAATTAAAGTGGGAACTTGAGGATATTTCTTTTCGCTACTTGCATCCAATCGTATACAAAGACATCGCTAAACAATTGGATGGTAAGCGGGTTGATCGTGAAGTGTTCATCGATAAATTTGTTACCCAGCTACAGCAACGTTTAGACAGTGATGATATTCGCGCTAAAGTGTATGGTCGTCCTAAGCACATTTACAGTATTTGGCGTAAAATGAAGGGCAAAGATCTCAAGTTTGATGAGCTTTTTGATGTTCGAGCCGTACGTATCGTCACTGAAAGACTGCAAGATTGCTATGGCGCATTAGGGGTTGTGCACGACCTTTGGCACCATATTCCGCGGGAGTTTGACGATTACGTAGCCAATCCAAAACCTAATGGTTATCAATCTATTCACACTGTGGTGGTTGGCCCTGAAGGCAAAACAGTAGAAATTCAAATTCGTACTGAGGCGATGCATCAAGATTCTGAGCTTGGGGTCGCTGCGCATTGGAAATATAAAGAAGGCACCAGTAGCACCAAACAAACGGGTTACGAAGAAAAAATTAATTGGTTGCGTAAAATTTTACAGTGGCAAGAAGATGTGGCTGAAAGTGGTAATTTGGTTGACGAAGTCCGTAGCCAGGTATTTGAAGATCGAGTCTATGTATTTACCCCAAGTGGCGAAGTAGTTGATTTACCTTTAGGGTCAACCGTACTCGACTTTGCTTACTATATTCACTCTCAAGTGGGTCACAAGTGTATTGGTGCTAAGGTGGATGGGCGTATTGTACCGTTCACTTATCAAGTTGAAACCGGTGAACGTATTGAGATTATCACCTCAAAAACACCTAACCCGAAACGTGACTGGCTCAATTTAAACTTAGGTTATATCAAGTCATCGCGTTCGCGCTCAAAAATACAACATTGGTTTAAGCAACAAGACCGCGATAAAAACATTGCCGCGGGTAAAGAGATGCTTGAGTCTGAATTAGCCCGCGTTGGCTTAAAAATTAAAGACGCAGCAGTGGCGGTAGAGCGTTTTAATTTAAATTCAATGGACGACATGCTGGCGGCTATCGGCGGGGGAGATTTACGCTTAAATCAGGTCGTTAACTTTACCGACACCAAAATTCGCAAGGTTGCAGACACTGACGAAGATTTACTTGAAGACATTATTAAGAAAGCGTCCCATAAACCTCAAAAATCGAGTAAAGGCCAAGTTGAAGTTAATGGGGTGGGTAATTTAATGAGCCACATCGCTCGTTGCTGCCAACCGGTGCCTGGTGATGAGATTTTTGGTTATATCACCATGGGGCGAGGTATTTCAGTGCACCGCAGTGATTGCGAGCAAGTGAAAGAGTTAATGCGTGCACATCCTGAACGAAGCGTAGATGTTATTTGGGGTGAAAACTATTCTGGAGGTTATCGTATTCGCGTTAGAGTACTTGCCCATGATCGTAGTGGGCTATTACGCGATTTAACCACAGTGCTTGCTGCTGAAAAGTCTAATGTAATGGCAATGAGCTCGTCATCAGATGTTAAAAGCCAAACGGCAACCGTAGAGCTTGAACTTGAGTTATATAATTTAGACGGTTTATCGCGGATCCTCGCCAAATTATCGCAAGTCGACGGCGTGATAGAGTCGCGCCGACTTTAGTTTACAGGCTTGAGTTCGCTGACTTCAGTTTTTATACTTTAGCAAATCGATAATCAAGACGCAGATAATCAAGTTTTACTCAGCTAATTGTGTTACCGCGACCAAGGCACCTCTAATCAAGGTGCCTTTTTAATTATTTAAAGAGGAATTATTGTGGCAGACATTCAATCGTTACTGACCATCATGCAGCAATTACGCAATCCTGAATCGGGTTGTCAGTGGGATCTTGCCCAAGATTTTGCCAGCATTATGCCTTTTACTTTAGAAGAAGCTTATGAAGTTGTCGATACTATTGAGCGACAAGCATGGGAAGAGCTGCCGGATGAATTAGGTGACTTACTGTTTCAGGTGGTGTTTTATTGCCAACTAGGGCAAGAGCAAGGTAAGTTTGATTTTGCCACTGTGGTTGAACGTATTAGTGATAAGTTAATTCGTCGCCATCCACATGTTTTTGGTGATTCAGAAACCCAAGCAACTACCGCAATTACTAGTACCGATGATTTAAGCCAAGCGTGGGATAAGTTAAAAGCCTTTGAACGCCAGCAAAAACAACAGCATTCAGCCCTAGATGATATCCCTCAAGCATTGCCAGCGCTAAGCCGAGCTCGAAAAATTCAACATCGAGTGGCAAAGGTTGGTTTTGATTGGGCAGAGCTAGATCCTGTAGTCGCAAAAATCCATGAAGAAATTGATGAAGTGCTAGTAGAAGTTAATCTGCGACATCAAGATCCTGATTTTTACCAACCTAGAATTGTAGATGAAATGGGCGATTTGTTGTTTGCTGTGGTTAACCTTGCGCGTCATTTAAAGGTTGATCCTGAACAAGCATTGCGTCAAGCCAATCGTAAATTTGAACGGCGATTTAGAGGGGTAGAACGATGTGTAGGCGAAAGCGGTAAACCAATAGAGCAGCATAGCTTGGAAGAATTAGACCACTACTGGAATGCGGTAAAACAATACGAAAACATAAATTAAGCTAAAATTAGCGCGTTTAAGTTTGTCGAAACGAGGCGGCTTTGCTATAATATTGCCCCGTCCTAGTGCTTTCTTACAAGCACGTTTTTTCTAACACAATTTCTCAGGTTCAGCATGACTACAAGGTATATCTTCGTTACTGGTGGCGTTGTTTCATCACTAGGTAAAGGCATTGCAGCAGCATCGCTCGCAGCAATTTTAGAGGCGCGTGGCCTCAATGTAACCATTATGAAACTTGATCCCTATATTAACGTCGATCCAGGTACCATGAGCCCGACTCAGCACGGTGAAGTATTTGTGACTGAAGATGGCGCTGAAACCGATCTCGACTTAGGTCATTACGAACGTTTTATTCGCACTAAAATGAATCGCCGTAATAACTTTACTACTGGGCGTATTTACGAAGAAGTGATTAGTAAAGAGCGTCGTGGTGATTACTTAGGCGCTACCATTCAGGTTATTCCACACATTACTAACGCGATTAAAGAAAAAGTGTTAGCCGGTGGCGAAGGCCATGATGTGGCGATTGTGGAAATCGGTGGCACGGTAGGTGATATAGAATCATTACCTTTTCTTGAATCTATTCGCCAATTAGGTGCAGAGCTAGGACGTGAACGCACTTTATTTATGCATTTGACCTTAGTGCCATTTTTAGGTGCCGCTGGTGAGATTAAAACTAAGCCAACTCAGCATTCTGTCAAAGAGTTACGCTCTATTGGTATCGCACCAGATGTACTGGTTTGTCGTGGTGACCGTGCAGTCCCTGCTAATGAAAAAGCCAAAATTTCGTTATTCTGTAACGTTGAAGAGCGTGCTGTTATTTCATTAAAAGACGTCGATAGTATTTATAAAATTCCTGCACTACTTCGTTCTCAAGGATTAGACGACTTAGTTATCAAGCGTTTCAACCTTGATTGTAACGAGGCTGACTTGTCAGAGTGGGAGCATGTTATTTATCAAGAAGCCAATCCAAATGGTGAAGTCACTATTGGTATGGTAGGTAAATACATTGAGTTACCAGATGCCTATAAGTCAGTTAATGAAGCCTTAAAGCATGCGGGTATAAAAAACCGTTTAACGGTAAATATTAAATACATCGATTCGCAAACGGTTGAAGCTAAAGGCGAAGAAGTGTTGCAAGGCCTGGACGGTATTTTAGTCCCTGGTGGCTTTGGTGAACGCGGTATCGAAGGTAAAATATTTGCTGCTAAATTTGCCCGTGAAAACAACTTACCGTATTTTGGTATTTGTTTAGGCATGCAAGTGGCGTTAATTGAGTTTGCACGTAATGTCGCCGGTTTAGAAGGCGCTCATTCAACTGAATTTAATCCTAAAACACCATATCCAGTAGTGGGCTTAATCACTGAGTGGATTAACGAAGAAGGTGATGTTGAAAAACGTCATGAGTCTTCCGATTTAGGTGGCACCATGCGTTTAGGCGCTCAGCTTTGTCATTTAAAAGAAGGTTCTAAAGCCGCTATCGCTTATAACGCTAATTCTTGTGTTGAACGTCATCGTCATCGTTACGAAGTCAATAACAACTACATTGAACGTTTAGAGCAAGCAGGCCTTATATTCAGTGGTTTGTCTTCTGATCGTAAATTGATTGAGATGATTGAGCTGCCTGATCATCCATGGTTTGTTGCGGGTCAATTCCACCCAGAGTTCACTTCAACACCACGTGATGGACATCCATTATTTGAAGGGTTTATTGCCGCTTCTTATGCGTATCAAAAACGCGATATCGATTAATGAACCAGCCGCTAATGAATCCATTAGCGGCTTTTTTATTCAAGATACGTGCGTTAGATCAAATAATCGCATCGATGATGTAACACTGTAGTGAAAACTAAGTTGATGCAAAGTCTAATTCGATTTATCCTAAGCACTAATCGAATTTAAATTACAAAACTGAAAGTTACATACCAATAAATCAGCTTGTTTAAGTGTGTTATGTGTTTTTATTGGTATTAACTTTTTATTTCTTTTAATTTTTTAATTTACTTACCCAAAGTACGAGGGAATTATGGCTAACATCATTAAAGTGATTGGTCGCGAGATTATGGATTCGCGTGGTAACCCAACAGTTGAAGCAGAAGTGCATTTAGAAGGCGGTTTTATTGGTATGGCTGCGGCACCATCTGGCGCCTCAACTGGTAGTCGCGAAGCATTAGAACTACGTGACGGCGATAAAGCACGTTACTTAGGGAAAGGTGTACTTAAGGCTGTTGCTGCTGTTAATGGCCCAATCGCTGATGCACTAAAAGGTAAAGATGCACTAGCTCAAGCAGAACTTGACCAAATTATGATTGACTTAGACGGCACAGAAAACAAAGCTAAGTTTGGCGCTAACGCCATTCTTGCTGTGTCTCTTGCTGCTGCTAAAGCTGCCGCTGCAGCTAAACATGTCCCTTTATATGCTCACATTGCTGACTTAAATGGTACGCCTGGTGTTTACTCTATGCCACTACCAATGATGAACATCATTAATGGCGGCGAGCATGCAGATAACAGCGTTGATATCCAAGAGTTTATGATCCAGCCTGTTGGTGCAAAAACGTTCCGTGAAGGTTTACGCATGGGCGCAGAAGTGTTCCATAGTTTAGCCAAAGTGTTAAAAGCTGACGGTCACTCAACCGCTGTTGGTGATGAAGGTGGTTTTGCACCTAACCTAGCGTCTAACGAAGCAGCACTAGCCGCAATTAAAGTTGCTGTTGCCAACGCAGGTTATGAGTTAGGTAAAGACATCACGTTAGCGATGGATTGTGCTGCATCTGAGTTTTACGACAAAGAAGCCAATATTTACGATCTTAAAGGTGAAGGCAAGAAATTCACTTCTGAAGAATTTAACTTCTTCTTACAAGATCTTACTACTCGCTACCCAATTGTTTCTATCGAAGATGGTCTTGACGAGTCTGACTGGGATGGTTTTGCTCACCAAACTAAACTAATGGGCGATAAAATCCAATTAGTCGGTGATGATCTATTCGTCACTAATACAAAGATCCTTAAGCGTGGTATCGATAATGGTATTGCTAACTCTATTTTAATTAAATTCAACCAAATCGGTACATTAACTGAAACTTTGGCTGCAATTAAAATGGCTAAAGATGCAGGCTTTACGGTTGTTATTTCTCACCGTAGTGGCGAAACAGAAGATTCAACAATTGCTGATTTAGCAGTAGGTACCGCGGCAGGGCAAATCAAAACAGGCTCGTTAAGCCGTAGTGACCGTGTTGCTAAATACAACCAATTGCTTCGTATTGAAGAAGCGCTAGGTTCAAAAGCACCATATAACGGTCTTAAAGAAGTGAAAGGCCAAGGATAATATTTTTGCTTTAGCTTAAAAAGGCCACCACTCGGTGGCCTTTTTTGTTGTACTATAACAGTCATATTTTCCAGGGGTTACTTCGACATAACTTAATATTATGAAACAACTAATATTTTTATTGATTTGTTTATTATCACTCTTACAGTACCGGCTTTGGCAGGGCGATAACAACTTTTCAGAATATGTCGTGTTGCAAACGCAAATAGCGGCGCAAGAACAAGGTAATGGTAAGCTTGTTGCTCGAAATCAAATCCTTAAAGAAGAGATTATTGATTTAAAAAGTGGCACTGAAGCCATCGAAGAGCGTGCCCGTAATGAACTCGGTATGGTTAAAGAAGGCGAAACGTTTTATCGGGTCGTTGGTAGTGAGCTGCGTGAGCGCAACCAATTTAATCGTTAACGCTGTGTTGCAACGCAGATATAACCCTTAATTATATTACTTTCAATCTTGGTACTGCTAATATGCGAAATAATCCTCGTTCTATTATTGCTATTGTTCCTGCTGCTGGTATCGGCAGCCGCATGGGGGCTGATAAACCTAAGCAATATTTAATGCTTGGGCATCAAAGCATTCTGGCTCATACATTAGATACATTATTGGCTCATCCTGAAATAACGTTAGTTGTTGTTGCACTGCATCCACAAGATAATTACTTCCATCAGTTACCCCAATCACAGCATCCAAGGTTAACCCAAGTTGCCGGTGGTGGAGAGCGTGCTGATTCTGTTTTAGCGGCATTAGATTATGCCCATACCCTCAATCCTGATGCGTGGGCTTTAGTTCATGATGCCGCTAGACCTTGTGTAACCCACGATGATATTACTCAATTAATTAACGCTGTAGACATTCATCCCCAAGGTGCCATTCTTGCCGCGCCAGTTCGTGACACCATGAAGCGCAGTGATGCCAATAGTCATATTGTTCATACTGTTGATCGCGCCCTGTTATGGCATGCATTAACCCCACAGTTTTTCCCTGTTTCAGTGTTACGCCAGCACTTATCGGCCGCATTAGCGGCCAAAGTGTCTATTACTGATGAAGCCAGTGCCATGGAGTGGGCTGGTGTTATGCCGGGTTTGGTCTGTGGACGTATCGATAATATCAAAGTGACTCATCCTGATGATTTACAGTTAGCCGCTTTGTTTATATCACAACAATAAATTTAATAGATATAGCTATAGTCGTTAATATCACCTCATAGCAAATGTAGATAAGGTTTTAAATGAATATTCGTATCGGTCATGGTTTTGATGTACATAAATTTGGCGGCGATAGCCCACTTATTTTAGGTGGCGTGACAGTTCCTTATGAAAGCGGGCTGATTGCACACTCTGACGGTGACGTGGTACTGCATGCCATTAGTGATGCCATATTAGGTGCAATGGCGTTAGGTGATATAGGTAAACACTTTCCTGATACCGATATTAATTTTGCCGGTGCCGATAGTCGAGTGCTATTAAGGCACTGTTATAAACTTGCACTGCAAAAGCAGTTTGTTTTAGGTAACTTAGATGTGACCATCATTGCACAAGCACCTAAGATGGCACCACATATTGAAGCCATACGTCAGTGCTTAAGCGCTGATTTACAAACTGATATCGATAACATTAATGTTAAAGCGACAACGACCGAAAAACTCGGTTTTACTGGACGTAAAGAAGGCATTGCTGTTGAAGCTGTTGTATTGATGAAGAGTCAATAACCTACAAATATAGAGAGTTCTGCCACATGAAAGAATTGTATTACCTATTTGGTAAACCAATAAGCCAAGCTGATTTACGTACTCATAACAGTGATTTTATCGTTAAAGAAATTCTGCCTTTTACCCCTACCGGTGAAGGTGAACATCATATGCTTCATGTGCGCAAAAATGGTATGAATACGGTTTATGTTGCTGAAATACTAGCTAAATTTGCTAAGGTTCATCCTAAAGAAGTGACTTATGCTGGCCAAAAAGATAAAAATGCCATTACTGAGCAATGGTTCGGGATACGCATCCCCGGTAAAGAAACACCAGAGTGGGCACAGCTTAATGACGACAAACTCACTATTTTATCGAGTAGCCGGCATAGTAAAAAATTACGTATAGGCGCCTTACTTGGCAATCGCTTTGTGCTGACATTGCGTAATATTACCGATACTGCCGATGTTGAAATGCGTTTACAACAGATAGCCAAACTGGGTGTGCCTAATTACTTTGGCGAACAACGTTTTGGCCATGATGGCAAAAATCTCCTTTTGGGTCGACAAATGCTCAGTGGTGGTCGAAATATAAAAGATCGTCATAAACGCAGCATGTATCTATCGGCGGTTCGCTCCAATGTATTTAACCAAGTGGTGTCATTTCGATTGGCCAACCATCATACCGATACATTAGTAGGTGATTGCGTCATGTTAGCGGGCAGTAAAAGCTATTTTACGGTTGAAGCATGGGATGATGTGCTCAATAGGCGTTTAGTCGAAAAAGACATCCAACTTGCCGCTCCCCTGTGGGGAAGAGGAACGCCTTTAGCTCAAGGTGATGCATTAGCCGTGGAGATGATGCCATTAACTGAGTTATCTACCGACTTGCAAGGACTTGAAGAGGCTGGGTTATTACAAGAAAGACGCCCATTATTACTTGAACCACAAGGAATGAAATGGCAGTTTGACGCAGATACGGTAACACTTGAATTTATTTTGCCCGCCGGCAGTTATGCTACTTCAGTGCTCCGCGAGCTTGCTGACTATCAAGATATCCAAGAATCGCAACGAAAAGTCATGGTTGCTGAGCAACAAGCACAAAAAAATGAAGAGTGTTAATGAATGATTAATATTTTAGTCAGTAACGATGATGGCGTGAGTGCGCCAGGTATTATTGCGTTAAGTCACGCACTGAGTGAGTTTGCCCAAGTATTAACCGTTGCTCCTGATCGTAATTGTTCAGGGGCGAGTAACTCATTAACCTTGACTAATCCATTAAGAATTAATAACTTAGATAACGGCTATGTTTCTGTTAATGGCACCCCTACTGACTGTGTCCATCTTGCTATTAGACAATTATGCCAAATAGAACCCGATATTGTGGTATCGGGTATTAACGCTGGCGCTAACATGGGCGATGACACCCTATATTCAGGTACTGTTGCAGCAGCAATGGAAGGACGATTTTTAGGGTTACCGGCGATGGCTATATCACTGGTGGGCAAATCATTAGTCCATTATGATACTGCCGCTATTTATGCTGCAAAAATTGTAAAAGGCTTATTGGAGCATCCTATCAGCCGAGATCAAATTTTAAATGTTAATGTTCCTGATTTACCTGCAGCACAAATTAAAGGGATTAAAGTTACTCGTTTGGGGGCAAGACATAAAGCTGAAGGAATGATAAAGACTCAAGATCCGGCGGGTAAAGATATATACTGGCTTGGGCCCGTTGGCAGTGAACAAGATGCAGGTGAAGGCACCGACTTTGGTGCAGTAGCAGCAGGATATGTATCGATAACACCGCTAACGGTTGACTTAACGGCGTACAATCAACTTGATGGATTAGCCGATTGGATAATAAAAATATGACAAGGGTAGCTTCAACATCAGCAATTAATTTGGCCAAAAAATTGGCTGATGCAGGGATCAAAGATCCTGCAGTATTGCATGCTGTCGCCACAACACCACGAGAGTTATTTCTTGATGGTGCGCTTGCTCATAAAGCATATGAAAATACCGCATTACCGATCGGGCAGGGACAAACTATTTCACAGCCTTATATTGTCGCCCGAATGACTGAGCTTTTACTGCAACATAAGCCTCAAAAAGTGTTAGAAATTGGTACCGGTTCAGGTTATCAAGCCGCTGTTTTGGCATCATTAATTCCACAGTTATGTACTATTGAGCGTATAAAAGCATTACAAATACAAGCTCGCCAGCGATTAAAGCGTCTAGATTTACATAATGTGTCATTTAAATATGGTGACGGTTGGCAAGGTTGGCCAAACCGTGGTCCATTTGATGGCATTATGGTGACCGCGGCAGCAGCAACAGTACCTCAAGCATTACTTGAACAATTAGCTGACCATGGAGTATTAATTATTCCTGTTGGGGAAGACACTCAACAATTACTCAAAATTACCCGTAGCGGGCAGACATTTCAATCTGAGATTATTGAGGCGGTTAAATTTGTTCCGCTTATTAATGGAGATTTGGCATAGTCAATTCGATAAAAGCGAGTCTTGGTAAATTAACGATGTTTTCGTTTAGAACAAGCTTGTTTTAGTTTAACAATCACGTATTTTTCTCTTTAAGGACTTTGTTTGATGAATACCGGTTGGCCAAACTTTGTGGTCTTAGCAATCATGCTCTCTGGATGTAGCTTTCAAGCTGAACGTCCCGCACCGGTTGATAGTTTATCGTCAAAAAATCATGGCCCTCGTTACCATAAAGGCTCATTAAAAACCGATAAATATAGGGTAAAGAAAGGTGACACGCTTTACTCAATAGCTTGGGGGGCAGGGCGTAACTTTGTTGAAGTCGCTCGTTTGAACCGTTTATCGACGCCTTATACTATTTATCCTGGGCAAATGCTTAATTTATCCGCAACAACTAATCGCCCATCGGCAATGGTTCGACCGTCTCAAGCTTATGTTGGCCCGGTACAAACTCAAGCTATTACTAAACCCTATATCTCGAGTTCGATTGGTTCTAAATTAGAAACAATCAAACCAGCAGAAGTGCCAACGCCAAGCCCTGCGGTAGTTTCAGTCAGAACGAAAAAAGATCTTGATCACAAAGTCAAGCCTGCGTATTCTGTAACAACTACCCAACAAACAATTAACCAAAATACAAGTGGTTCTGTTGCAAATTTACCACCACAAGTTCAACAATGGCATTGGCCAGTTAGAGGTCGAATAATCGGGTATTTTTCGGCTTCAGAACAAGGCAATCAAGGTATTAAGATTGCGGGTAATCGCGGCGATATTATTAAAGCCGCAGCAGATGGGAGAGTCGTGTATGCAGGTAATGCACTGCGCGGGTATGGCAACTTAGTTATTATTAAACATAATGATGATTTTTTAAGTGCTTATGCGCATGCTGACACGATACTGGTTAAAGAAAGGCAATATGTGACTGCAGGCCAAACAGTTGCCAAAATGGGCAGTACCGGGACTAATCAAGTTATGCTTCACTTTGAAGTGCGCTTTCATGGTAAGTCTGTCAACCCATTACGATATCTACCTAAACAGTAATTGTTTAGCAACATAATTAACGGAGGATAAGCGAGTGCAGTAGATTAAATAACATAAATTAGGTTTGGGAGAGCAATTATGAGCCGCAAAAATAATACTGCTTCAGCAGAATGTCTTGTCGATCTAGCTAAACAACCACCAGAAGTTGCAACCGATCGTCGTGATTTGGTGCAACAACTCGATATTGAAGAAAAAGTCCAAGATGACTTACAGAAAAATTTAGACGCTACTCAATTATATTTAGGTGAAATAGGTTTTTCTCCGCTATTAACAGCTGAGGAAGAAGTGTTTTTTTCACGTAAATCCCTCAAAGGCTGTGAAAAATCTCGCAACCGCATGATAGAAAGTAACCTCCGCCTTGTGGTTAAAATTTCCAGAAGATATAACAATCGTGGCTTAGCCTTACTCGATCTTATCGAAGAAGGTAATTTAGGCTTAATAAGAGCGGTCGAAAAATTTGATCCTGAACGTGGTTTTCGTTTTTCTACCTATGCAACATGGTGGATTAGACAAACTATTGAACGAGCGATCATGAACCAGACTCGGACTATCCGTTTGCCGATCCATGTTGTTAAAGAATTAAATGTGTACTTACGTACAGCAAGGCAACTTGCGCAAAAACTTGATCATGAACCTACCGCAGAAGAAATCGCCGCAAAGTTAGATGTATCGACTGGTGATGTTAGTCGGATGTTGAAACTAAACGAAAGAATCACCTCGGTAGACTCACCTCTCAGTGGTGATAATGAGACGGCATTATTAGATGTTATTGCTGATGATGATTCTGTTGGTCCTGACTATCGTGTGCAAAATGAAGATTTATCTACTTCGATTGTTGGATGGTTAAATGAGCTTAATACTAAGCAGCGTGAAGTACTGGCGAGACGTTTTGGTCTACTCGGATATGAACCTTCAACATTAGAAAATGTCGGTGCCGAAATAGGGTTAACGCGTGAACGAGTTCGTCAAATTCAAGTTGAAGCGCTTAAACGTTTAAAAGATCTGTTGGGAGCACAAGGGCTTTCAGTTGAAGCATTATTCAGAGATTAATGGATAGTGAAAGCTTATTATCGATATTCGGGTCAAAGCCTATATGAGTAGTATTTTTGGCTCATGCACTTAGGTTTATCCCGCCAATCGATATCAATGGTAAATGCTATACAATTAAGCAATATAGAGGTGAACGAAGCAGGTTTAAGCTTAATCATTTGTTCAATTTAACGTAATTATCATCATTTTCGATACTAGTCGATTTTTTGACTCTATCTCATTGCTCTAGCATATTTTAACCTATCAAACCTATCATCTTCAACCTATTGTCGAACCTGGCTATCGTTATCGCAGTACTTTCTTTTTTGAGTGGATAGTGGAATGGAAGTCTTAACAGACTTCCACCGTTTATTATTTTAATTTAAACGTAAACACTATTTAGCTATGGTTAGCTTACGTTATTTAAGCGCTTCAACTCATATAAATAATCTAAAGCCTGTTTGGGCGTCAAATCATCTGGGTTAATTTGTGCTAACTTTTCTAATGCCTTTGAAGGTTCTGGTATTGGGGGTAATAAATTCATGCTCACCTGGGTTGTATTCTGTGGTGATAAACTCATGTCTCTATTTTCAAGTTGATGCAGTTTTTGTTTTGCCGCTTTAATCACTTGCGCTGGTACTCCGGCGAGCGCCGCTACTTGTAAACCATAACTTTTACTTGCTGCACCGTCTTGAACTGAATGCATAAAAGCAATGGTGTCGTCGTGCTCTATGGCATCTAAGCGAACATTAATCACTGACGATAACAGTTCTGGCAGTTGGGTAAGCTCAAAATAATGAGTGGCAAATAATGTCAGTGCACTAAGGTTTTTTGCAAGATATTCTGCTGCAGACCAAGCTAGTGATAAGCCATCATAGGTTGAGGTGCCACGGCCTATTTCATCCATCAGCACTAAGCTGTTTGCCGTTGCGTTATGTAAAATATTGGCCGTTTCGGTCATTTCAACCATGAAGGTTGAGCGACCTGAAGCTAAATCATCTGATGCACCAATACGAGTGAATATTCTGTCTATTTCACCTATTCGAGCAGAGTCCGCTGGAACAAAGCAGCCAATGTGCGCCATCAATGTTATCAGTGCCACTTGACGCATATAGGTTGATTTACCGCCCATATTGGGACCCGTTACAATTAGCATTTGGCGTTTTGGGGTTAACTCGACCGGATTAGCAATAAATGCTGCTTGGCTGACACGCTCAACAACAGGATGACGACCAGCCTTAATATGAATACCAATATCATGGGTCATTTGTGGGCATTGATAATTAAATGTTTCTGCACGCTCAGCAAAATTGCTCAATATATCTAATTCAGCAGCGGCACTAGCAAACTGTTGTAACTCTTGTAATTTTGGCAATAACAGGTCAAATAATTGTTCCCAAAGTTGCTTTTCAAGTGCAAGAGCTTTGCCCTGACTTGAGAGTACTTTTTCTTCGTATTCTTTCAACTCTGGGGTGATATAACGCTCAGTTCCTTTAAGCGTTTGTCGGCGTTGATAGCTCAATGGCACTCTATCAGCCTGTAAACGGCTTACTTCAATATAATAACCATGGACGCGGTTATAACCCACTTTTAAGGTATTAATCCCTGTTTGTTGTTTCTCGCGAGCTTCAAGTTCAACCAAATAATCGCTCGCGCCTTCGCTCAATTTACGCCATTCATCTAACTCATTATTATAGCCTGTACGGATAACACCGCCATCACGAATTAATACTGGTGGGTTATCGACAATAGCGCGATCGAGTAAATCGTGTTGCTCTGGAAACTCACCTAATAATTGAACCAATGCCG
This sequence comes from Shewanella livingstonensis, assembly GCF_003855395.1. Taxonomy (NCBI): domain Bacteria; kingdom Pseudomonadati; phylum Pseudomonadota; class Gammaproteobacteria; order Alteromonadales; family Shewanellaceae; genus Shewanella; species Shewanella livingstonensis. The sequence continues at coordinate 1,613,769 of NZ_CP034015.1, forward strand.
TTAATCGAGGTTGCTGGCATATCGCTAATGTTTGCTTAATTTCTGGTAAAAGTGTCAGCGCTTGCTTTAAACGTGAAAAGTCTCGAGGTCTGGCACTGCGTAGTGATAACCGCGCCATAATACGTTCAATATCGCCCAAGCTTTTGAGCTGTTCATGCAGGGGTTGATATATATTTTGCTCAATTAATTCGCTAACCGCGCTATGACGGTATTGAATCGTTTGTCTATTGCGAAGTGGCTCGTGGATCCAGCGTTGTAACATGCGGCTACCCATAGGGGTAGCGGTATTATCCAGCACCCACGACAGGGTATTTTCTCGTCCACCGGACAAGTTTTGAGTTAGCTCTAAGTTGCGTCGAGTCGCGGCATCTAAAATAATAGATTCAGATTGATTAAAACGCACAATCGAATTGATATGAGGCAATGCCATCTTTTGAGTATCTTTTACATACTGCATTAAACAACCGGCAGCTTGTAATGCTAAGCGTGCATCACTAATACCAAAGCCATGTAAATCTTTGGTACCAAATTGACTTAGCAATAAACTTACACAAGTATCGTAGTCAAACTCCCACTCAGGACGACGACGAATACCTTTCATTTTATTGATTAATAACATGTCAGAAAAATCTTCACTATAAAGTAATTCGACAGGATTTGTGCGTTGTAATTCAGCTTCCAAAGCTTCTCGAGTAGGCAATTCCGCCACCACAAAACGGCCTGATGAAATATCTAAGGTAGCGTAACCAAAACCGTTTTTACCTTGATAGAGCGCTGCCAGCAAATTGTCTTGTTTTTCTTGCAGTAGCGCTTCATCGGTTAAAGTGCCAGGTGTAACAATGCGTACCACTTGACGCTCAACTGGACCTTTTGATGTGGCAGGATCACCAATTTGTTCACAAATGGCCACAGACTGACCAATATTAACAAGTTTTGCTAAATAACCTTCAACAGCATGATAGGGAATACCTGCCATGGGGATAGGATCACCACCACTTTTTCCGCGGGCTGTAAGCGAAATACCTAGCATTTCAGAAGCGCGTTTAGCGTCATCGTAAAATAGTTCATAGAAATCACCCATTCGATAAAACAATAACATATCAGGATGGGCGGCTTTTAAGCCCAAATATTGACGCATCATTGGGGTGTGTTTTTCTAAATCGCTGGTATCAATCACTGTCATTATGAACACTTCACTATTAATCAATCTTAGGGCGTAAATCTTATGGGGCCAATCTTAACAATATTTGCCCTCAGGGTATAAATAGATTCATACAAAAAAATTTACGAGAATCAAATATTGATATAAAAAGGCAATTCTCAAAGGTTTAAAAAAAATTGCGCTCAGCACTTGATACTGTATGACTATACAGTATACTGATGGACATAATGAAATGGTTTAGATCATTTCACCTAAGTCAAAATAGCATTTTACTAAACGTATTGAATGCCTTAAGAGGGTTTTATAATGAAGGTTGATCCAAACAAAGAGAAAGCGCTAGCCGCCGTTTTAAGCCAAATTGAAAAGCAATTTGGTAAAGGCTCAATTATGAAGTTGGGCGAAGATCGCACAATGGATGTTGAAACTATCTCTACCGGTTCGCTTTCATTGGATATCGCACTGGGTGCCGGCGGTTTACCAATGGGACGTATCGTTGAAATTTACGGACCAGAGTCATCAGGTAAAACCACATTAACTCTTGAAGTGATTGCCGCAGCGCAACGCGAAGGTAAAACCTGTGCGTTTATTGATGCTGAGCATGCTCTTGACCCTATTTATGCCAAAAAGCTTGGCGTGGATATTGATAACTTACTTTGTTCGCAACCAGACACTGGTGAGCAAGCATTAGAAATTTGCGATGCGTTAACCCGCTCTGGTGCTGTAGACGTTATTGTTGTCGATTCTGTTGCAGCGTTAACGCCAAAAGCTGAAATTGAAGGTGAGATTGGCGATTCGCATATGGGCCTAGCTGCTCGTATGATGAGCCAGGCGATGCGTAAACTTGCTGGTAACCTTAAGCAATCTAATACTCTGCTTATTTTTATTAACCAAATTCGTATGAAAATTGGTGTGATGTTTGGTAGCCCTGAAACGACTACAGGTGGTAATGCACTCAAGTTTTACGCTTCAGTTCGTTTAGATATTCGTCGTACCGGTGCTATTAAAGACGGCGATGAAGTTATCGGTAATGAAACCCGCGTTAAAGTGGTTAAAAACAAAATTGCTGCTCCATTTAAGCAAGCTGAATTCCAAATCCTTTACGGACAAGGTATTAATCGTACTGGTGAATTAGTCGATTTAGGTGTTGCGCACAAGCTGGTTGATAAAGCGGGTGCTTGGTATAGCTACAAAGGCGAGAAGATTGGTCAAGGCCGTGCGAATGCAGGTAAATTCCTTACTGAAAACCCAGCAATTGCCAGTGAGATTAATACTACTTTACGTACTATGTTATTGAATGGTGGTGCTAACGCATCAGATTCAAAATCAGAAAGTGAAGATAATATTGATCTTGAAACCGGCGAAGTTTTCTAAACCCGTCAATAAAATCAATCGCGGTAGTGCACCTTGCACACCGCGATTTTTTTCGTTAAAAAATAAAGCATTAGCTATCATTAAACGGCTTTTATAATGCCATGTCCTATAAAAATTAGATTGTGGATTTCATCAAGCTGTAGAAATGATTGCTTTTGAAGTGGTCATGGTTGACATAATTACGGCAACTAATAATTTTAATTAACGAATTTATTGATATCGACATATTCATAAAAACCTTAACAATATGCAATTAAATTGGCCCTAGCGGAAACGGTTTTAAGCAAAGGCATCATTACAGTGATGATTGATAGCCGCAGCATAGATTTTTGATATGGCTAAACATAACCCCGCTCAAAAGAATCGTTACTCAAGAATGCTATCTTCAAAGACCTCCATTAAAACAACGGTACTTCGCTCGCTATATCATTCGTTTTGGTGCAATTAACCTCTTAAGCTATCGAATTTAACTGAGATGATAATCGACTGACTCGCCTCGCTTCTTTCGACAAATTCAGTATATAATGCCTACATTTACTGGCTTGCATGCCAAGCTCGTTACTTTTGTATTTTCTCTATTCAGGGCCATTTATGTTTCAGACTACAGCAGAGTTAAGAAGTGCATTTTTAAAGTACTTTGAAGATAACGGACATCAGGTTGTTGATAGCAGCTCGCTCGTTCCCACTAACGACCCAACACTGTTATTTACCAATGCGGGTATGAACCAGTTTAAAGATGTGTTCCTCGGTATGGATAAGCGTAATTATAGCCGAGCCACAACATCACAACGTTGTGTTCGTGCTGGTGGTAAACATAACGATTTAGATAATGTAGGTTATACGGCTCGTCACCATACTTTTTTTGAAATGTTAGGTAACTTCAGTTTTGGCGATTACTTCAAAGAAGATGCCATTCGTTTCGCTTGGACCTTTTTAACTGAAACCCTCAAACTGCCAAAAGATCGCTTATGTGTCACTATTTATGAAACAGACGACGAAGCATATGATCTTTGGACTCAAAAAATCGGTGTTGCGCCAGAGAATATGATCCGTATTGGCGATAACAAAGGTGGACCGTTTGCGTCAGATAACTTCTGGCAGATGGGCGATACTGGACCTTGTGGTCCGTGTAGTGAAATTTTCTATGATCATGGTGATCATATTTGGGGTGGACGTCCTGGTACGCCTGAAGAAGATGGCGACCGCTTTATTGAAATTTGGAATATTGTATTTATGCAATATAACCGTCAAGCAGACGGTGAAATGTTGCCATTACCAAAACCTTCTGTTGATACCGGTATGGGTATTGAGCGCATTGCAGCGATTATGCAAGGCGTGCATTCAAACTACGAAATCGATATCTTTAAACAGCTAATAGCCAAAACGGCTGAAATTATAGGTGTCAGTGATTTAGAAAATAAATCTCTGCGTGTTATTGCTGATCATATACGTTCTTGTGCATTTTTAATTGCCGATGGTGTTATGCCATCAAATGAAGGTCGTGGTTATGTGTTGCGTCGTATTATTCGTCGAGCGGTTCGTCATGGTAATAAACTTGGTGCCACTGATGCATTTTTCTATAAATTAGTACCAACACTTATTAGTGTAATGGGTGATGCTGCCAATGGTTTAAAGCAAACTCAAGCCATTGTTGAAAAAGCCTTAAAAGCAGAAGAAGAGCAGTTTGCCCGTACGCTTGAGCGCGGCCTAGTCATTTTAGATGGTGCTCTATCTGCATTAAAAGGTGACGTTTTAGATGGTGATACTGCATTTAAACTGTATGACACTTATGGCTTTCCTGTCGATTTAACTGCTGATGTTTGTCGTGAACGCAACATTAATGTTGATGAAGCGGGTTTTGAAGTTGCAATGGCTGAGCAACGAAGTCGCGCACAAGCTGCGGGTAACTTTGGTGCAGATTATAATAACCATTTAATTATTGATGCCGAAACTTCATTCAGTGGTTATACCGAGCTAACAGGGCAGCCGAACGTAGTAGGTTTATATGTCGACGGTAAAGCCGTTGATGCTGTAATTGTGGGTCAGGATGCTGTTGTTGTACTCGATAACACTCCATTTTATGCCGAGTCTGGTGGACAGATTGGTGATAAAGGCCAATTAACAACTGATGGCGTAGAATTTAACGTTACTGATACGCAAAAGTTTGGTTCTGCTACCGGCCACCAAGGTAAATTAATTCAAGGCAAACTCGTTGTAGGCCAGCAATTAACTGCGCAGGTGGATAAAGAATTGCGTCACCGTACTCAGTTAAATCATTCGGTGACTCACTTATTGCATGCAGCATTACGCCAAGTATTAGGATCACATGTGTCTCAAAAAGGCTCATTAGTAAATCCCGAACGTTTGCGTTTTGATTTTGCTCACTTTGAAGCCGTTAAACCATCAGAATTGAAAGCCGTAGAAGATTTAGTCAATACTCAAATTCGTCGTAACCATGAGCTTTGCACGACAGAAATGGCTATTGATGAAGCCAAAGAAAAAGGTGCAATGGCATTATTTGGTGAGAAATACGATGACCAAGTGCGTGTGGTTACCATGGGTGATTTCTCTATCGAACTGTGTGGTGGTACTCACGTTGGCCGTACTGGCGATATTGGGTTATTTAAAATCACTTCTGAGGGTGGCATTGCTGCAGGCGTTCGTCGTATTGAAGCCGTTACCGGTATTGCTGCTATGGCTTATATTGCCGAGCAACAAGCGGTGTTAGACGAAGCAGCGCAATTACTTAAATCAGACAGTGCTTCTGTAGTGGCTAAATTAAAAGCTCAGTTAGATAAAGTGAAACAGTTAGAGAAAGATTTGTCTCAGTTAAAAGATAAGTTAGCTGCAGCAGCTAGTGCTGATATGGCCGGCGATGCAGTGGAAATCAATGGTGTTAAACTTTTAGTTAAACAGCTTGACGGTATTGATCCTGGTTCATTACGTGGTTTGCAAGACGAACTGAAGCAAAAGCTTAAATCTGCCATTATTGTGTTAGGCACAGCTAAAGATGGCAAAGTTAATTTAATTGTTGGTGTCAGTAATGATTTAACTAAAAAGATTAAAGCCGGTGAGTTGGTGGCAATGGTTGCACAGCAGGTTGGTGGTAAAGGCGGTGGGCGTCCCGATATGGCTCAAGCAGGTGGTACTCAACCTGAGAATTTAGCGGCAGCATTAGCCCTAGTAGAACCTTGGGTAAACGAACGTTTAAGCTAATGAAATCTGTAGATTAGCGTTTTTTAATGGCAATTGAGTCATAAAGTCTATGATATGCGACTTTATGACTTGAGTGCTATGAGTAGATTTGGCATAGTGAACTAACTTGCTAACAGTAAAAGCGTTTAAAAGGGTTGTTAGCGTTGGACAATACTCATTTTTGTGCTCAAATGTAGTACTCTATTTTGATACTTGTTTTTTCTATCCCTATCGTTTTTGTTATTAGTTTGCCGTATTGGATTGTTTAACAACCGAGTTGTGTCGTGAATATGATTAATTGACGGTCAACTCGTTTTAAAAGATGATTAATCATCAAATTTTGTGATTACCTAAGAGAATATGCTTTATAAACCGACGTATTCAGAAATTGATACTATGATTTTATGTAAAGCAGACCTTATAATGAGCGCATATTACGGATAAAGCGTGTTATGCAGATTGAACTTAAAGGAGCAATCGAATGCTAATTTTGACTCGTCGTGTAGGCGAAACATTAATGATCGGTGACGAAGTCACAGTTACTGTATTAGGTGTTAAAGGTAATCAGGTACGTATTGGTGTTAATGCACCTAAAGAAGTGTCTGTTCATCGTGAAGAGATCTATCAACGTATTCAGTCTGAGAAGTCAGGTACCCCTTCTGAAGGCGGTAATTACTAATTTCGTCCAGATATATGGTCGATATCATAAAAGTCAGCATTTGCTGACTTTTTTGTTTTCTGTACTTAAGAAAACTGTCGGTTTACTTTATACCAATCCTCACAAGGTAACGTTCCCGCAGTAATAAAGGTTTACCTTCAGTTAGCTGGATGGCATTCATGTACTGATGCTGGGAAAGGGGGCAAAGATTCACTTTGTGAGTAACACAATGAACAAGTTTGCGTCGAGATTTGAGAACGTATTATTGTTTGTCCCATTTATTATCAGGAGCAGAACTTAAGGTCGTTATTAATTTAAAACGCCTGAAACTTTCAATTTAAGGTTATTGCGGCAAAAGCTACCGTTTTACTTTTAAATGTATGCAACGCTTTAGCGTTTGTTTTAGAGGCCTCGCTGGGGTGATTCAAATGCTTGGTCAATCCGTTGTTTGCACTCATTGGGAAACATCGTAATCTTAGTTAATAGCTTTGGTACGCGTTTTTACTCGCGGTAAGTCTTATGAGCCTCTTTAGTGTTGATTTCAATTTGAGCTTGTAAATAAGGTCGTATGGCGGAATGGATGACAATTGCTATCAAGCTTAACTTAGCGAGTAACCTTTCTCATGTTGATACCTAATGTTGATCCCTCGTGTTAATAACGTTTAATCCACTAACATGGTCGTCTTTGCATTGTGATGGTGGTTACATTGCGCAGCCGAGTATTATGTAAATGTAATATTTAAATGCTCTTATTTGCGATTGTGGTATCGCTTAGTATGGTGCGCAACTAAAGCTAGGTATCGACAAAATGTCTAATAGAATCTTCAGTTGTATAAAATTACTGCAAACTGCTACACAACTTATCTTCAAAAACTTATCTTCAGAAATTAATGGGCACTGGTTACTAATACGTCACCAGCCCTCGGCAATAAAATAAATAACTAGTTTTCTATGAAATAGGCGATCTATTTTTGCTTTTCTGATTTAGCTATCTCTTAACTCGAGCAGAGGTTAAGAGGATTAATACCGTTAATAGAAACCAATATTCATAAAAAATAATACAGTTTTCATGACTATTTGAGTCTATTATCCCCAATGTGCTTAAAAACACTCCAAATGAAGTTAGGTTTCCTAAAAAGGGTTTGACTTATTTTCATCAAACAGTAATATGTGCGCCAAGAAACGGAGAGGTGGCCGAGTGGCCGAAGGCGCTCCCCTGCTAAGGGAGTATGGGCTTTAAATCCCATCGAGGGTTCGAATCCCTCCTTCTCCGCCATTTCTTACAATAGATATACGATGCGGATGTAGCTCAGCTGGATAGAGTACCTGGCTACGAACCAGGCGGTCGGAGGTTCGACTCCTCCCATCCGCACCATTATCTATTATAGTGTTAAACATGAATGCGCGTGTAGCTCAGCTGGATAGAGTACCTGGCTACGAACCAGGCGGTCGGAGGTTCGACTCCTCCCACGCGCACCATTCATGTTTCACTAAAACCCAATTTATGCGCGTGTAGCTCAGCTGGATAGAGTACCTGGCTACGAACCAGGCGGTCGGAGGTTCGACTCCTCCCACGCGCACCATATATTGCGGAGAGGTGGCCGAGTGGCCGAAGGCGCTCCCCTGCTAAGGGAGTATGGGCTTTAAATCCCATCGAGGGTTCGAATCCCTCCTTCTCCGCCATTCATTAAGTATGGTTAGTTGTTTAAAATACTAACCATAGCGATACTTGTGAATGGCGTGTTGTAAAGATTTTGCGCGTGTAGCTCAGCTGGATAGAGTACCTGGCTACGAACCAGGCGGTCGGAGGTTCGACTCCTCCCACGCGCACCATAATAAAAAAGCCCTGCATTAATGCAGGGCTTTTTTTTGCGTTTAATTTGAGAGCTTCTTCTTACTTTTAACTGTCACTCTTTATTAAGCTAGAGTGGATGCTGACATCTTTATTCACTAATCATCTATATCACTGTTGAGAATGTCTTTTATCAAGATGTTAAATGAATAATGTATTGGGTGACGCTTATAAATCAATGTTACTTTATCAATTAAAAAGCATCTTCGGCAGATTATGTGATGATTCAATAATTTATTGGCTATTTTTTTGAGGTTTATTGATTCTCTACGATTGAATATCGCTCTTTTGGTAAGACCAATTTACAAAAAGATAGCATTTTTATCATAAATTGTTTATATTTTGTGACAGATAATTGGTTTTCCAGCTTCAATTTGCTGTTTGCCATGAAATATAATTTCATTGAATAAGCGTTGAGTTTGAATATTTATGCTTTGATGCATAATTCAAGCTCTTTTATGCTGCCGTTAAAACTGTTGTTATCGTGGTGCACGTTTTGTGACTTTGCACCATGATCATGCAATGTGGACAGTACATAATAGCCAACGTAATGGTTTGATGTTTAACAGACAAAGTGAGGATACATGACATCGATATCAGAGCAGTTATCCGATGCACTAGGCATCATGGTAATGGGCATGGGCTTAGTTTTTATTTTTTTGAGTATCTTAATCATCGCTATTGGCATTGTTGCCAAACTTTTTCCTGCATCTGAAGCGACAACCGCTACACCAGTGCCTGTAACACCTTTGCCAGTAACATCTAATGCACCGGGACATACTGGTTTAGATCCTAAGCTGGTTGCCGCAATTACCTCTGCGATACATCAATACCGCGCGAAATAAATTTGGAGTCATTATGAGCAAGCCATTAGCACTAACCGATGTAGTCCTGCGTGACGCACACCAATCATTACTGGCAACACGTTTACGTATTGACGATATGTTACCCATAGCGCCGCTATTAGACAAAATAGGTTTCTGGTCACTTGAATCATGGGGCGGAGCCACGTTTGACTCTTGTATTCGTTATCTCGGAGAAGACCCATGGGATCGTATTCGTGAGCTGAAAAAAGCCATGCCTAATACACCGCAACAAATGTTGCTTCGTGGCCAGAATCTATTAGGTTATCGTCATTATGCCGACGATGTTGTTACCCGTTTTGTCGAGCGCGCTCACACTAATGGGGTCGATGTATTCCGTATTTTTGATGCGATGAATGATGTCCGCAACCTTGAAACTGCCGTTAAAGCGGTTAAAAATGTTGGCGGTCATGCCCAAGGTACTATTTCTTTTACCACAAGCCCTGTTCATTCGATAGATACTTGGGTTGATATGGCTAAGCGTTTAGAAGACATGGGCGCTGATTCATTATGTATTAAGGATATGGCCGGCTTACTTAAACCGATGCAAGCGTATGACTTAATTAGCCGATTAAAGTCGCAAACGGACTTGATGGTATCGATGCATTGCCATGCGACTACAGGTTTGAGTACTGCAACGTATCAGAAAGCGATTGAAGCAGGTGTTGATGTATTGGACACCGCTATTTCATCGATGAGCCAAACCTATGGTCACAGCGCTACAGAGACTTTAGTGGCAATGGTTGAAGATACGGACAGAGCAACCGGCTACGATATGGTTTTGCTGGAAGAGATTGCCGCTTATTTTCGTGAGGTACGAAAAAAATATGTTCGTTTCGAAGGTGCATTAAAAGGTATCGACTCTCGAATTTTACGTGCTCAAGTGCCTGGTGGCATGCTAACCAATATGGAAAATCAATTAAAAGAGCAGGGTGCAGCAGACAAAATGGACGCAGTGCTTGAAGAAATTCCGCGGGTACGCGCAGATCTTGGCTTTTTACCTTTAGTTACGCCTACCTCGCAAATTGTAGGTTCACAGTCAGTGATTAATGTGCTGATGGGCGAACGTTATAAGTCGATGACCAAAGAAACTGAAGGCGTCTTAAAGGGTGAATATGGTGCTACGCCAGCGCCTGTGAATGCGGAACTACAAGCCAGAGTGTTAAAAGGTGAGCAGCCTATTACGTGTCGCCCTGCAGATTTAATTGCACCAGAACTTGATAAGTTACGTGTAGAGCTTGCTGAAGCCGCCAAAGAGCAGGGCTTTAGCTTAGCAGCAGAACAAGATGACGATGTAATGACTTACGCGTTATTTAATCAAATTGGTCTTAAGTTTCTTAAAAATCGCGGTAATCCAGATGCGTTTGAGCCGGTCCCTAGTGCCGATGATCTCCAAGTAAAGACCGATAGTGGTCCTGTAACTTATACCGTTAATGTCGAAGGTCAACGTTTTGTAGTAGAAGTGAGCGAAGGGGGTGAGATAAGTCATATTGTATCTACTTCAGCAACACCTTCAGTGGTTACTTCTGCAGCGGTAACGTCGGCGACTACCGGTGAGATTAAGTGCACTATGGCCGCGCCACTATCAGGCAATATTTTTAAAGTGTTAGTTAATAATGGTCAAACAGTAAAAATGGGTGAAGTGATTATTATCCTTGAAGCGATGAAAATGGAAACTGAAATTCGCGCCCAAGAAGATGGTGTTGTTACTCAGTTAGCGGTTAAGCAGGGTGACAGTGTCACAGTGGGTTCAACATTGTTGTCACTAGTATAAGAGGTCGAAATGGAAGGATTAATGGCCTTTTGGGCCGAAACGGGTGTTGCCAACTTTAGTGGTGGTCAACTACTGATGATGGCTGTTGGTTGTTTGTTATTATTTTTAGCGATAATAAAAGGTTTTGAACCTCTCTTATTATTACCCATTGGTTTTGGCGCGATATTAGCCAATATTCCTAATGCAGGTTTTACTGATGAAGGTGGTTTACTGTTCTACGCTTATCATATCGGTATCGAAACGGGTGTATTTCCACTGCTGATTTTTATGGGAGTTGGTGCTCTAACTGATTTTGGGGCATTAATAGCCAACCCTAAAACCTTATTGCTCGGTGCTGCGGCACAATTTGGTATTTTTGCCACTCTATTAGGTGCTATCGCCCTTAATTGGGTGCCAGGTTTTGAGTTTAGCATGCAAGATGCAGCCGCTATTGCCATTATTGGTGGTGCCGATGGTCCTACTGCCATTTTCTTAGCCTCTAAACTGGCACCTGAATTGTTAGGCGCTATTGCTGTAGCTGCATACTCGTACATGGCTCTGGTGCCGCTAATTCAGCCGCCAATTATGAGGTTATTAACCACTAAAGCAGAACGCGAAATCAAAATGGAGCAACTACGTGAGGTCAGTAAAATGGAGAAAATTATTTTTCCGCTGATGGTACTAGGATTAACCATTTTATTTTTACCCGCGGCGACACCGCTAATCGGTATGTTCTGTTTGGGTAATTTAATGCGCGAATCGGGTGTGGTCGATCGTTTATCTAAAACCGCCCAAAACGAGCTAATTAATATGGTGACGATCTTTTTAGGTCTTGCTGTAGGTTCTAAGTTATCAGCCGATCAATTTCTACGAATCGAAACTCTTGGTATTTTAATCCTTGGCGCAGTTGCGTTTAGTATTGGTACTGCTTCTGGTGTATTGATGGCCAAATTGATGAGTAAGCTCTCTGGTGGGAAAATTAATCCGCTTATTGGTGCCGCAGGTGTATCTGCCGTGCCAATGGCTGCCCGTGTAGTGAACAAAGTAGGTTTAGAAGCTAACAATCAAAACTTTTTATTAATGCATGCTATGGGGCCTAATGTAGCAGGTGTACTAGGTAGCGCTGTTGCCGCAGGGGTATTGTTGGCCGTATTAGGGTAAATTATCTATCGAGTTGATAAGCCAATGCAATCGCATTGGCTTTTTTGTTTCTATCTGATTGGTAAAGTTGATACACCTATTTGATTTATATTGGCGTACTTAAGCTTTAATACTTGGGAGTCGTGGCGTTATAGTCGTGAATAAATTATTTGCTTTTAGATTAGCCTTTATCGCATGAAATTACATGAACGGTTATGTCTTTGATTCTATTCTTAACCTATATATAAAAAAGAAATCGACTAATTTATGAAAATATCACCAACTTTAGTGGCTCATTAAACGTAATATTTTAGTTCGAAAAGTGTGCGTAACTTCATTCTGCATATAAAGTTTTAGCATACCGATATGCTTTTAGTGTTAGGTATTGCTAATTTAGAGGTGGTATGTGTAAAAGTCAACTTTCAGAAAAACCCCACTAAAATACTCCTTTGTAGGTACTTAAGTTACCGTTTTTATTCATAGTTTTGTTACCAAAACAACATGAGCTCAAATATTATCCGTTCGATATAATGCTAATTTTACCTGTTAAAAGTCGCAAATTTTGAATTGCCGTCAACATTTGGGTAAAGAAGTATTTAAAATGCTGGATAAATCACGGAAATGGATTCAGGAAGTATCTAAAGTTAATCCCAGTTAACTTGGTAGTCATATATTTTACGTATATTTAGCCTATTGGTAACTTAACTTTACTTAAAATAATATTAAGGATGTGAGATGAATAACAAATTACTTGCTAGTCAAGTTGTGGGTAAGGCTTGCCTTAATTCAGCTGTAGCTAAAAAATGGGCTTTATCAGCACTAACGTGTTCGTTGTTATTAGCTATGGGAAGCGTTAATGCAGCAGATACTAATATTAATTCTATTGCAGACGCTGTTACTCAAGGTACTGCCAATGTAGATTTAAATTTACGTTATGAATCAGTCGATCAAGACAACGCACTAAAAGATGCTGATGCGCTAACACTGCGTACTCGTTTAACGTTTGCTACAGCAGAATATTATGGCTTAACAGCTTTAGTTGAGTTTGAAGACTCGCGCAATTTGGCTGGTGTAAATGATTATAACGACGCGATTGGAAATAATGGCGCGTATTCAGTTATTGCAGATCCAGAAACAACTGAGTTAGACCAAGCTTTTTTACAATATAAGCGTGATGGTTTTACAGCTAAAGCTGGTCGTCAAGTGATCGCACTTGATAACATGCGTTTTTTAGGGCACGTAGGTTGGCGTCAAGATCGTCAAACATTCGATGCTGTCACTATGCAATATGCGATGAATGACTTTAGCGTTGATTATGGCTACATCTACAAGCGCAACCGTATTTTTGCTGAAGTAAAAGACATTGATTCAAAAGATCACATTATCAATGCGTCTTATAACTTAGGTTTTGGTAAGTTAAGTGCTTACGGCTATTTACTCGAAGAAGATAGCAATCTTGATAACGGTATCGACACTTATGGCGTGCGTTTTGCTGGCGCCAAAGATTTAGACAAAATCAAATTACTTTATACGGTAGAATACGCCACTCAAGATGCAGATACTGCTACAACTTCTTATTCCGCAGACTACTTGTTAGGTGAAGTGGGTGTTGGTTTTAGCGGATTAACGTTCAAGCTAGGTTACGAACAGCTGGGGTCTGACAATGGCGAATATGGTTTTGCGACACCGCTTGCCACGTTACACGCGTTCAATGGCTGGTCTGATCAATTCTTAGGAACACCTGCACAAGGTCTTGTTGATACTTATATTTCTGTAGGCGGCAGCGTTGTCGGCGGTAATTGGGCATTGGCTTATCATGATTTTGAAGCTGACGAATCAAGCGCAACGGTTAATGATTTAGGTGATGAAATTGATGCAGTATTTAGTTTACCTATCGATAAACATTACACTATAGGCGTTAAATATGCGGCCTACTCAGCAGGCGATGCGAGTGCCGGTAAAGTTGATACAGATAAAGTATGGTTGTGGGCAAATGCTAAATTCTAATAATCAATAATCAATAATCAATAATCATTGATTGTCTTATGTTATAAAAAAGCGAGTATCAATTGATACTCGCTTTTTTATTATCATTTCTGCTTATCACTGCGAAACATCACAAAGTGGCTGGTTGTTGTGAGGGTTTTTCATCTGAGTAGAACTGTTCTACATCAAGTTGACCTTCGCTCTTGCCGATAACAACCGCAGTCATCATATCGCCAGTCACGTTGGTTGCGGTGCGGATCATATCAATAATACGGTCAATGGCGGCGATAAAAGCAATACCTTCTAGTGGTAAGCCTATCACGCCTAAAGTTACGGTTAACATCACCATCGCACTTCCTGGAACGCCTGCAGTACCAACAGAAGCAACGGTTGCCGTTACCGCAATCAGCATGTAGTCCGTCATGTCGAGTGGAATACCGTAAATTTGCGCAATAAAGATAGCTGCAATAGCAGGATAAATACCGCCACAACCGTCCATGTTCATAGTTGCGCCCAGTGGCAGTACAAAAGCACTGTAACGTTTTGACACGCCCATAGACTCTGTACAACGAGAGCTTGCTGGCAGGGTTCCAAAACTTGATGCTGTACTAAAAGCGACTATTTGAGCGGGCATAGCTTTACGGAAAAACTGAACTGGACTTAGACCTGCAGCCAATTTCACTAATCCACCATAAACAAACACGATATGAATCAGCGCGGCAATATAAATCGCCATAATAAACTTACCTAAAGGTAATAGTGTACTTAAACCATACTCACCCACAACCCAAGCCATTAAGCCAAACACGCCAATCGGTGTTAGTTTTAGGACCATACGGGTTAATTGGAACATCACTTCGGCGCCGGCTTCAAAAACGTTCTTTAACGGTGCGGCTTTCTCGCCAACTGCATTAATGGCAATGCCGATTAATGCGGCAAACACGATTATTTGTAGCACATTGCCCTCAGCTAATGATGCAAATGGATTCACTGGGATCATGTTTAGCAGTACTTGAGCAAAGCCTGGAATATCGCGTTCGCGCACTTCCGATGTGGCTAAAGCAAGATTACCGCCCATGTCGATAAGGCTGCCGACCGTTAAGCCTATGAATGATGCTATGGTGCCGGTAAACATAAACATGGCTAATGTTTTAAAGCTTAAACGTTTTAAATTACCTTGCGAACCTAGTGAGGTAATGCTCACCACAATGGCACACAATACCAAAGGAGCAACTAGCATTTTAATGGCACTAATAAACAGATCACCAAGGGGCTTTAACATCACTGCAGACTCGCCTAATCCGACGCCAGTGAGTGTTCCTAAAACAAAACCTGCAATGACTTTCTGCCAAAAAGGGATGCGTTTGAGCGTTTGCAATATCATGAGAATTCCAAATTATGTCATTATGACGTCACTAAATTTGAGTAGACAACGCCGTTGTGCGTGACTCATTATATTCATTAATGAGTGATTAATTATTAGAAGCTAAACCTTTTATGAAGATCTATTGCTGTTTAGCTTTTGAAGAAAATGCGTGGTGTTAAGGCTAAATAATGATTAACAAAACCGGTTAAGGTTAATAAATATTAATCGTATTGTATGAAGTGATCCAAAGACAAACAACGTTATTTTATTATAACTTATAAGAATAAGTAATTTTGTTATTATAACTTTAAGTTTTTCACTACTCATTAACCTATTAGTGCTTCAGAGACTCAATTAACGTAAATTGAATAAGATAACCTTGCATTTTTATGTAATAAGACATCGTATCAACGTGGCGTTTTGAATGTCATGTCGATATGAGTGGTGTCATTTTAGGTGTCATTACGCTGCTGCTTAAGCTAAATGTTTGGTAAAATGTTCAACTAAAGTTCTTGGCAAGGAATTTGGCAAGGAATTTAGCTAGGTCTTGAGCAAAAAATATCGTGCATATATTCATTGCCAAACTTGCATGCAATAAATTGAATAGTGACTGGAGTGAAACTATTAATGCACAATAAGGTCTATCGATGACGAGTTTATGGTTAATGTTCAGCGGTGCCTTTTTAGCTGCAACGTTATTGCCTGGTGGCTCAGAAGTGTTACTGGTGGCATTACTTAATCAAAGCCCTTCTTTCTGGCTTGAGTTATTGATAGTAGCCAGTGTTGGTAATACGCTTGGAGCGATAACCAGCTATGCACTCGGTCGAGCAGGGCGGTTAGCCAAAGATCCACAAGATATTCAACGTCGCCAATATCGCTATGCAATAGCATGGATAGAAAAGTATGGTATGTGGGCCTTACTGCTGTCTTGGTTACCCATCATTGGTGATTTATTATGTTTACTAGCAGGGTGGCTTAAAATACCTGTCGTGCCAGCTGTTTTTTTTATGTTTATCGGTAAGCTTATCCGTTATAGCGTCATTGTATTGTTGATGATGTATACGCTTGAGATTTGATACCCCGTTATTTCTGCAACCATGATTATATATTTGTTATAAAGGAAGGAATCGATTTTGAAACTAAATTTGAATAAATGGATATTAGCAGCAACTATCAGTGCAGCCTTGAGTGGTTGTGCATATGACGCCCAACAAGCATCGAGTTTACCTCAAGGCGTGACGTTAATTGAAACGGCGACCTTGTTAGACAATCAAGTAGGCATTCCCTATAAAAAATATCAGTTAGCCAATGGCTTAACGGTTATTTTGCATCAAGATAAGTCTGATCCCTTAGCTCATGTCGATGTGACTTATCATGTAGGTTCAGCCCGTGAATTAGCCGGCCGCAGTGGTTTTGCCCATTTATTTGAACACATGATGTTCCAAGGCTCACAGCACGTGGGTGATGAACAACATTTTAAAGTGGTTACTGAAGCGGGTGGAACATTAAACGGCACCACCAATACCGACAGAACCAATTATTTTGAAACTGTGCCGAGCAATCAATTAGAAAAAATGCTTTGGTTAGAGTCTGACCGTATGGGTTTTTTATTACCTGCACTCACCAGCGAAAAATTCGAAGTTCAGCGTGAAACCGTTAAAAATGAACGTGCCCAACGAATTGATAACCGCCCTTATGGCCGTTTGAATGAACGTTTTAACCAAGCATTATATCCAGCGGGTCATCCGTATTCTTGGCCTGTTATTGGCTGGCCAGATGATTTAGATCGCGCCACAGCTGCAGATGTGAAACATTTTTTCCAACGTTGGTATGGGCCTAATAATGCTACTTTAACGATTGGTGGTGATTTTGATGAAGTGCAAACACTGGCATGGGTAAATAAATACTTTGGTGAAATTCCAGCAGGGCCTACGGTTAAGTCTGAAGCTAAAAGCATGGTGACATTGGATGAAACCCGTTATATATCGATGGAAGACAAAGTACATTTGCCATTAATATACATGGGATTCCCCACTGTTTACGCACAACACAAAGACGAAGCCGCATTAGATTTGCTGGCTAATATTCTCGGTGGCGGTAAAACATCGCTGATATATAAAAACTTGGTTAAAGATGGTTATGCGGTGCAAGCTGCGGTAAGCCATCCATGCCAAGAGCTTACTTGTCAGTTGTCACTTTACGCTGTGGCAAATCCTGCTAAAGGCGGCAGCCTTGCAGATCTTGAAAGCAAAATAAATCAAACTATCAGTGAGTTTGAGCAACGTGGTGTTACCGACGATGACTTACAAAAAGTCAAAGTGCAGTTTGAGGCGGCTACTATTTTTGGTATGCAAAGCGTCGCAGGTAAAGTATCAACACTGGCCGCCAATCAAACCTTTTTTGGCAAGCCTGACATGGTGGCATCTGATTTAGCCCGCTATGCGAATGTCACCAAAGCCGATGTGATGCGGGTTTTTAATACGTACATCAAAAACAAGCCTATGGTGGTGATGAGTATTGTGCCTGAAGGACAAACACAATTAATCGCCCACGCGGATAATTTTGAACCGAGCACTTTGCCCATTGCACAAGATGCCGTAACGGGATTAACCAATACTACTTTTGCAAAATCCTCATTTAATCGCAATAAAATGCCTCCATCAGCAGCTGCACCATTATTAACAGTGCCACAGTTGTGGGACAGTAAACTCGCCAATGGCATTAAAGTAATGGGCACTGAGAGTGATGAAACGCCTACCGTTGAACTGCTTGTTTACTTGGATGGCGGCCATCGTTTAGCGCCAATTAATAAAGCGGGTCTAGCTGAGTTAACAGCCTCTATGCTCAATGAGTCAAGTGCACAACGCAGTAGTGAAGAATTAGCTGGAGCACTTGATATGCTTGGCTCATCAATTAGCTTCGGTGCTAGTGATTCACAAAGTTACCTTAAAGTGTCAAGTTTAACCGCAAATCTAGACGCTACTCTTGCCATTGTTAAAGAGCGTTTATTCAGCCCTGGTTTTGTTGCTGCAGACTTTGAACGTGTTAAGCAACAACAGTTGCAAGGTTTACAACATCAAATGTCAGATGCCAACTATTTAGCTAGTACAGGTTTTTCTGCCTTGTTATATGGCAGTAATAGCCCATTAGGGATCAGCAGTGATGGTACGATTAAATCTATCGAGGCGTTAACCCTTGATGATGTGAAACAATTTTATCAACAGCAGTTCCGTGCCGGTAATGCTCAAATGGTGGTGGTATCAGACTTAAGTCAGCAACAGATTATGCCAAAATTATCGATGTTTACTGAGTGGCAAGGCGAGGCGACTCAGATTGCCGCCTTACCAGCTTTGCCAACCCACCTTCAAAATACCGTCTATTTAATTGATAAGCCCGGGGCTGCTCAATCGGTAATTAATATTGGTCAAGTATCGTTACCGTATGATGCAACCGGTGATTACTTTAAAGCCTATTTAATGAACTACCCATTAGGTGATGCGTTTAATAGCCGCATTAATCTGAATTTACGTGAAGATAAAGGTTATACCTATGGTGCTCGCACGCAGTTTGGTGGCGCTGAAGATACGGGTCAGTTTATGGCGTATGCCAGTGTTAGAAGTGATGTGACGGGGTTATCTCTGGTCGAGTTTGTCAACGAAATTAACGCTTACCAAGCGTCAGGCATGACCGACGAAGAAAGTACCTTTATGCGCAGTTCGATTGCACAAAGCCAGGCGTTAGAATATGAAACACCGTATCAAAAAGCCGGTTTTTTAAGAATGATCCAACGCTATCAGTTGGATAAAAACTTTACCGTTAAACAAGATGAGATAGTTAAAAACATTTCGACAAGTGAGTTAAATAAGCTTGCCAGTAGATTATTAAATATCAACGACATGGTTATGCTGGTGGTGGGTGATAAAACCACTGTTGAGCCACAGCTAAAAGCGCTAGGGTATCAAATTGAAATGGTAACACTTGCCGACTAGTTGAACACTTGTTACTGCTAGGGTTAACACTAGCCTTGAAATAAGCTAATGTTAACCCTATATACACTTAGCTCAATCTATTTATAAATAGATTGAGCTAAATTATGTACATTAATCGTAATATTATACAATATCGGTCAATGGGCAAAAAAGAGTATATTTGAGGCTCCATCAACGGTGACCGCTAGTGTTGCCGTTTTTAATTTAGCATCCATAAACAAGCTAATTATACTGAGTTACATTTTTTTTCGCGTTTTCAGTAATAATCTCGTTTATTATCAGGTCTAGCTGTTTACTCGCAATGCGAATCCATAAAAGAGAGTAGTAAATTGAAGTCTTTCAATGAAAAAGTCGAACACTTAAGCGACACTCAAGGCCGTGAGGCTTTATTGGGTATGTTACGTGGTATTGAACGTGAAGCATTGCGTATTAATGAAAATGGCCACTTAGCACAAGATGACCACCCAAAAGCGCTCGGTTCTGCTCTGACGCATTCGCGTATTACCACTGATTACAGCGAAGCTTTATTAGAATTTATTACTCCGGTATGCCACAGTATTGATGAGTTACTTGATGGCTTAACCCAAACTCATGCTTACAGTGTCCGAAACCTAAACGGTCAAAAACTGTGGCCCGTTAGCATGCCGTGTTATGTTGGTGAAGTAAGCGATATCCCAGTAGCACGCTATGGCAGCTCTAATAACGGTAAAATGAAAACTTTATATCGTAAAGGATTAACCCATCGTTATGGTGCATTAATGCAGATCATTTCTGGGGTTCATTTTAACTTTTCTGTATCGCAAGATTTATGGCAGCGTCTGTATGATGACAAGATGACCAATAGTGCCGCTTGCAGCAGTAAAAATATTAGCTTTGAAGATTTTATCTCAGAATCCTATTTTGGCCTTATTCGTAACTACCGCCGTTTAGTGTGGGTATTACCGTACTTATTTGGCTCAACACCAGCATTATGCAGTTCATTTATTAAAGATCAAGACGTCGATTTCGAATTTCAAAAAACCGGCAAAGGTACCTTATACCTTCCTTATGCAACGTCATTACGCATGAGTGATTTAGGCTATACCAACAAAGAACAAGACACGCTTAATATTAGCTACAACTCATTGCCTGACTACCTTGAAGGCGTCGGCGCTGCGATTAAAATGCCATCGAAAAAGTTTGCCAAAATTGGTATCAATGTTGATGGTGAGTATCGCCAACTCAATAGTAATATTTTGCAAATTGAAAATGAATTTTACGCGCCAATCCGCGCCAAGCGTGTGACTAAAAAAGGTGAGAAACCTTCACAAGCTTTATCGCGTGCAGGGGTGGAATATATTGAAGTTAGAGCCTTAGATGTTAATCCATTTAGCCCTGTAGGGATTGACGCTACTCAAGTACGTTTTCTAGATTTATTTTTATTGTATTGTTTGCTGTCGCCATCTGAAGATACCGATGCTGTCGGTGAAGCAGAAATTGCCGCGAACTTAAAAGCCGTAGTATTAGAAGGCCGTAAACCTGGGCTTGAATTGCAGCAAAATGGTAAAACTATTAGCTTAACGCAATGGATGCACGAGATATTTGGACAATTAGAGACCATCGCAAAGTTACTGGACGGCGATGATAGCCATGCTTATAGAACCGCGTTAAGTACTTGGTCTGAAGCTATCGATGATCCAGATAAAACCTTATCCGGTCGAGTCATAAATGAAGTTGTGGTTAAAGGGACAGATCATAGTGTGTGGGTTAAACAATTAGCGAATGATTATCATGAATTTTTAACTCATTACCCATTAAGCCATGAGGTTGAAAAAGCTTACGAAGACGAGGCTAAGAAATCTCTGCTTGAGCAGCAAAGTTTAGAGGCTCAACCACAAGATAATTTTGCCACTTTCTTGCAAGATTATTTTCGTGATGTTGTTCCAGCAGGCACTTTCGAGGCTAAATAATCATGCAAGTTTATTCATCTTGGCGAGCGCTGCTCGTCGCGGTAGCAGCATTAGTGTTACCCGGCTGTGCTTCATCGCCAGATGAAATGGTAGAGTGTGGCACTGTATCGAGCTATTTAGCCCCCGACAACAGTGCCAATTTATACCGTGTAGTGGTAACGCATTTAGATGGTGTTGCTGTTATTTCAAGACCTAACTACTTGTTATCGCCAGGCAAGCATGACTTTACTGTCGCTGAACTGATTAACTCCCCCGAACTGAAAGTGTCATTATCGGCTCGTAAAGTGAAAGTGTTTTCGGTCAACATTGAAGCTGATCAGCGTTACCATATTGCCGCCCAATTCAATACTGATAAAATCTATATTGGCCAAAACCAAGGCTACTGGCAGCCAATTATTTGGCAAACAGAATCTCATCAATGTGAAATGAAACGTTAAGCACAATTGCATTGATTTTTAATTGATGTAAAACTGATTCCAGAATCAATATCTTAGGTACTGGTAGAGGTGTTATGAAGTGTTTTTTAGGTGCCGTCAGCGCAATCGTATTACTGTCATTAGCGGGATGTGCCACTTCGCCTCCGAAAGAGCCTGATAACCTGTGTGCTATTTTTAAAGAACATCGTTCGTGGTATGAAGCTGCAGTAGATACGCGTGAGAAATGGGGCGTGCCGGTACATGTTCCTTTAGCTATCATGTATCAAGAAAGTTCATTTAAACACAATGCCGCGCCGCCAATGGAATACTTTTTAGGTTTTATCCCTACTGGACGAGCCAGCGATGCCTATGGCTATGCACAAGCTAAAACCATGACATGGGACGACTACGTTCGCGAAACCGGTAATAATTGGTCTAGTCGCAGTGATTTTGATGATGCGATGGACTTTATGGGCTGGTTTATTTACAAAACCCATAAAATTAATGGCGTATCAAAGTGGGATGCTAAAAACCAATACTTAAATTATCACGAAGGTTGGGGCGGCTATAAGCGTGGTAGCTATAAAGCTAAAAGATGGTTAACGCCTGTAGCCAATAAAGTCGACAAGCGTTCAAAACGCTACGCTGCGCAGTATCATCAATGCAAAGAAGATTTAGATTCGTCGTGGTTATGGCGAGTGTTTTTTGATTAAGTCTGAGTGACTTTGTGTAGCGGCTTACTGATGACGGTGAACAATGATTAGCGTTTTAAGCGAAATTCCTAGCTATTCAATCACAAGAAAGCATTCAATCACCAAATTTAATCACCAAAAATCAATAACAAAAAAGGAGCCTAGGCTCCTTTTTTCGTGTGTCTTTAGGTAAAGCCCTAAGAAACAGATTTGATGACTTGTTTAATTGATTTTACAAACTAATTAAACCCGCTTGTTTAACCAATCTATTAAGCAAACTCTGCCAAAATCCAATCTAATGGTGCTTGATATTGCTGTGGCATCCACACTTTTAAGTGGCTAATGCTGTCATCTAACATCGCTTTATTATGCACAGACAGGTTCAAGTGACCGACTTTACGACCAACACGAACGTCTTTGTTGTACCAAAATAGTTCTGCATTTGGCAGGCTTAACCAACGGTCGTCTTTATCAACACCAATTAGGTTAACCATCACACATTGGAAATTAACCTGTGGCTGATGCAAAGGTAAATTGCACAAAGCACGTAAGTGCAGTTCAAACTGGTTAATGTGGCAACCCGCTTGAGTCCAGTGGCCAGAATTATGTACCCGCGGCGCTAACTCATTGACCATTAAGTGTTCGCCAACACGGAAACATTCCATTGCCATCACACCCACGTATTCAAGGCCATGCATCACCTTGCTCAACATGTCTTCTGCTTCAGCTTGCAAAGGCGCTAAGCGGCTTAATGGTGCGATAGAGGCCATTAAAATACCGTCTTGATGCAGGTTAAGTGTCAGTGGATAAAATAAACAGCGGCCATCCTGGGTGCGCACGCCGACTAGTGACACTTCTTCATCAAAGTTAATCGCTTGTTCTGCAATGGCTTCATTACGCCAATCGGCAGGGATGGTTGTTGCTTCTGCCTGCTTAAGCCAATGTTGGCCTTTACCGTCATAACCACCAGTGCGGCGTTTTAATAATACCCGTTCACCATAAGCCTGATGTAGCGCCTCTGTGCTGGTATTATCATCAACTAATTGCCATGGCGATGTGGCGACGGCTAATTCATCGAGCAGACTTTTTTGGCTAAAACGATCCGCTAAACGACCAAATACAGGGCCATTGATAAAATGTGGATGTTGGCTGAGTTGTAAACTTAACTGCGACTCAGGCCATTGCTCGCGTTCAGCGGTAATGATGTCGTCAGCTTCTAGCGGTAATTGTGCATCTGATGGCGTCATAATATCGACTGGGCGCACATTAATGCCTAACGGTTGGCCAGCATGACTGAGCATGGCACCTAATTGACCGTCACCCAATACCCATAGATTTTTTGGCAAGGTCATTAGTCTTCTCTCGGATCGGGATTATCAAGGATCGAGCGAGTCTGCTCATCACGAAATGCTTCTAAACGCTCAGCTAAAGCGGCATCGGTAATCGCCAAAATTTGGCTAGCAAGTAAACCTGCGTTAAACGCACCAGCCGTACCGATAGCCAAGGTGCCAACGGCAATCCCTTTCGGCATTTGTACAATAGACAATAGACTGTCCATGCCAGATAGCGCCTTGCTTTGTACTGGGACTCCCAATACTGGCAAACGCGTTTTAGAGGCGATCATGCCTGGTAAATGGGCTGCTCCGCCTGCGCCACCAATAATGACTTTATAGCCTTTATCTGCAGCAGAACTTGCAAATTCCATTAGCTTGTCTGGTGTTCTGTGAGCTGAAACAACTTCAACATGATAAGGCACTTGTAACTTATCCATAATCTCAGCGGCGGCTTCCATTGTCGGCCAATCACTTTTCGAACCCATTACAACAGCAACTAGGGCTTGCATGTTAACTCCTTAACGTACTTATTCTATTAGTATATTTAGTTAACTCGCTCAGTAGGGTACAGCGGCGGTTAACGTCAATATTAAGGCGATAAAAAAGGTGCTAGATAATAGCATAAGCCGTGCTCTGTTGGCTGCATTTCAGTGTTTCTTGAGGCTAACACTCAGTTTCTAAATACGAAAACTACTTAAACACATTGTATATAAATAACCCTTTTACTTATCGCGCTCGTTATTAGCGGTATGCAAGGTCACTTTTTTGATGCGGCCAATATGAATAAATCAGTCGATAGATTAGAGGAATAACCATGAACAATACCCATAAACAACTCACTCACAGCGCCTTAGCCATCGTGATTAGTGCGATTATTATCAGTGGTTGTGCGCAAGAATCCAAAGACAGCGCGAAACAAAATCAGCCCGAATCTACTTCTAAAAATCAGCCCGCTTCTAAAATTCAATCCGCGAGTAAAACGGATTCATCTGCACAAGCGCGTCCCGAGTTATCTGAGGTAGCAGGCTTAGTGATGGCGTCTGAGCCACAGGCTGATTTATACCAAGGCTCAAAGGAGCTACATCGCAGTGCTAAAGTCATGACATCGTCAATGGCGCAGCGTATTGTGAGTTCTCAGCATGCTAGCGTAAGTGAT
Source organism: Shewanella livingstonensis (assembly GCF_003855395.1). NCBI lineage: Bacteria > Pseudomonadati > Pseudomonadota > Gammaproteobacteria > Alteromonadales > Shewanellaceae > Shewanella > Shewanella livingstonensis. Next base: position 1,638,651 of record NZ_CP034015.1, read on the forward strand.
CGCAATTTCTCTTTAGCACCAACGATTAATGATAAGTTTGAGTCGGTAGTGCAAAACGGCAATATGGTTGCTGGCGAAACACCAGTATCGACATTTTCAATTGATGTTGATACTGGCAGTTACAGCACAACGCGCAGATTAATCAATCAAGGCCAACTGCCGACTAAGAATACCGTTAGGGTAGAAGAGTTAGTCAATTATTTCAGCTATGACTACCCATTACCGACAAACACTGAGCAGCCATTTAGTGTCAATACTGAATTAGCACCATCACCTTACAATGCAGATACTCAGTTATTACGTATTGGCCTTAAAGGGTTTGATGTTGCGCCTGATAAGCTTGGCGCAAGTAACTTGGTGTTATTACTTGATGTGTCAGGCTCTATGTCGTCTGCTGATAAATTGCCATTATTGAAACAAGCCATGCTAATGCTGAGTCAGCAATTATCGGCGCAAGATAAAGTATCGATTGTGGTGTACGCCGGTGCCAGTGGTGTCGTCCTTGACGGTGTCGCAGGTAATGACTTTACCGCCATTAAAACAGCCCTAAGTCAGTTAAATGCGCAAGGTGGCACTAACGGTAGCCAAGGTATTCAGTTGGCGTATCAATTAGCCCAAAAGCACTTTATCGAAAATGGCAGTAACCGAGTCATATTAGCCACCGACGGTGACTTTAACTTGGGGATGACAGATCATCAACAATTGGTCGATTTCGTTGCCAGTCAAAGCAAAAAGGGTATTGGCTTATCAACGCTTGGTTTTGGACTAGGTTCGGGTACTGCCAGTTACAACGACCATTTGTTGGAGCAACTATCCAATAAAGCTAACGGACAATATGCCTTTATCGACACCTTAAATGAAGCACGAAAAGTGCTAGTTGATCAACTTAGTGCCACACTGTTAACCATTGCTCACGATGTCAAAGTGCAAATTGAGTTTAACCCTGCGGTGGTGTCTGAGTACCGACTGATTGGTTACGAAAACCGCTTGTTAAATCGCAGTGATTTTAATAACGATGCTGTTGATGCTGGCGAAATTGGTGCGGGTCATACTGTTACTGCGCTATATGAAATTCGTTATAACGACAGTCATAATCGCCTAGTTGATCCGCTGCGTTATACCGCCACAGAATCGACGCAAATAGATGATGCTAAAGTTCATCCACATACCGCAAATGAAGTGGCTTATTTAAAGCTGCGTTATAAAGCGATTGGCGAACAAGACAGTCAATTAATCACTTACCCCATTAACCGTGAGCAGCAGCTAACGCATTTACACCAAGCCAGTGACGATTTTAGATTTGCTGCGGCAGTTGCAGGTTTTGGTCAGCTGCTTAACCAGAATAATTATGTCCACGATACTGATTATGCTAAGTTAATTACACTTGCTGAGTCTGCAATGGGCCAAGACCGTTTTGGCTATCGCCATGAGTTTGTGCAAATGTTAAAAACTGCAAGTGTACTCGATAAGCAGGTTTTGATGACTGAACCTGAAACTCGTTGGGTTAGCCAATAAATGCGTCACAAAAAGGATAAAATGGTGCCAACATCAATACACCCTAAGGATGAGTCATTAATTCCTCAAGTGGGAAGTGACGAGCAACTGATGCTCGACTACCAAGCCGGTGACGTACGCGCGTTCGAAGCCTTATACCTTAAACACAAAGGCCCTTTGTACCGATATTTTGTGCGTCAATTACATGACCAGCAGCTAGCCGAAGATTTGTATCAAGATACCTGGGGTAAGGTGATTAATGCGGCGAAGCAATATCAAGTCACGGCTAAATTCACCACTTGGTTATATAAAATTGCCCATAATTTATTGATTGACCACGTGCGAGCCGTTAAGCCTCTCGATAAGGTTACCCCGCTTGGTGAAGATGAAACCATGGACAGCTTACAAGCCGACGATCAAGCTTCGCCCGAGCCACAAGTTGAGCAGCAGCAACAAGCCGATATGATGAAGGGTTGCATTGCTAAGTTACCCGCAGTGCAAAAAGAGGCTTTTTTACTCAACATTGAAATGGGCATGACCGCCGCCATGATAAGCGACATTGCCAATGTGACTTTAGAAGCAACTAAAAGTCGTATTCGTTATGCTTATCAAAGTATTAAGCAATGTATTGCTAATCAAAGGCAGGAGACAACATTATGAGTCAGCAACAAGATCATGATGCAGAGTTCACTGCATTACAAACTGAAATCAAAGATGCTTATCATCAACAACCATTAGAGCAACCCTCTGCAGAACTTGATGAAGCCATATTAGCCAAGGCGCGTTCGGGGGTTAACGTCACTAAAGTGAGTTCAACTAAAAAATCAATCTGGCAACGCAATGCTTGGGTGTACTCAAGTGCTGCCTCAGTGTTGCTGGTGGCGGGATTATTTATATTAAATCCAAGTTTGCAAAAACACCTTGGCACAGACTCGGAACAAAGCGTACCTGCTCAGCAGTCATCATTTAAGCAGGTCAAATCGACATCGGATGTACCTAAAGTAACAGAATCACCAGTTGAAGATGCCACAGCCGCAGAATCGATTGCCGTACAGGGATTGTCGATGAGTTCAGCGCCAATGAATAGTGAACGTGTTAATCGTGATGTAGTCAGTGAAGCATCTGATAACAATCGGTCTGATAGCAACGGAACCATTGAATCTCAAATGGCAGATAAATCGTCCGCGGTAATGAGTGCCGCGCCAGCACCTGCCAAAGTAAATGCAGAAGCACAAAAGAAAGCATTAGAGCTGCAATCACGTAGCCATGACAAGGAGGTGCAACAAGTGAAACAGTCATTTAATGGTTCGTTAAAAGGTGACATTGAGTTAGATACTGCTGATGTTGCTTTGGCTCGTTTAAAAGTATTAATGGCCGACAATAAACTGATTCAGGCTGAGCGTTATATGATCACCATCGATCAACGCTTCCCTGAGCTATCAGATCCGTCGCATCCACTTTATGAGCAATACCATAAAATTGTACTGCAACTGACTTCGCAGTAAGCAAAATACCAGAACAGTAAGACGGTAAAATACCAACGGCTAAGCAATTATTGCTTAGCCGTTTTTGTTTCCTGTAGAGCTTAGTTACATTTTTGTACTGCAACAATTGGCATAACTCTGATAACGTGAATCAATCAATAAAAATAGCCTACTCGATAACGCGTTATCTCTATTTATCGACTTTATAAGGAAGCTCCTCACCATGAAACTTCGTCGCTCCGTTGCGCATTGTATGTTGGCACTAGGCACTTTAGCGTGTTCATCAATGATATTCGCCAACGCCTCAAATCAAGGTTATTACCGTGCTCCAGCCTTAAACGATCAAACCTTAGTGTTTACTGCCGAAGGCGATCTTTGGACTAAGCAACTCAATCAAACCAAAGCCAGCCGCTTAACCAGTTTGGCTGCCGAAGAAATGGACGCAACCATCTCAAAAGATGGCAAATGGGTTGCGTATACGGCTAATTATGAAGGCGCAACTGAAGTGTATGTCATGCCAATTGCAGGCGGCGTAGCTAAACGTGTGAGCTTTGAAAACAGCCGAGTACGTCTGCAAGGCTGGACAGCGTCTGGCGAAGTATTGTATTCAACCGACAACGCCTTTGGCCCGGCTAACTTTTGGGTGCTTAAAACCGTTGATCCACAATCCTTAACCATTACTGATTTACCGTTAGCTGACGCAGTCGAAGGCACCATTGATGATAAAGGTGAATATGTTTATTTTACCCAATTTGGTCTGCAAGTTAGCGGCGACAATGTCAAAGTGTATCGCGGCGGCGCCAAAGGCGAAATTTGGCGTTATAAGTTAGGCAGTAAACAAGAAGCGCAGCAGTTAACCAGCGCCCATGAAGGCTCGGTTAAACAGCCAATGCTATGGAACCAGCGTGTTTACTTTGTCAGTGATCAATCTGGCAATGACAACATTTGGTCAATGACCCTAGATGGTAAAGACATTAAGCAACACACTCAATACAGCGACTGGCAAGTGCGTGACGCTCAGCTTAATAACGGCCGTATTGTGTTTCAGCAGGGCGCCGACATTAAGTTGCTTAACTTAGCCGATCTTGCAGAATCTACAGTAGCCATCGAGCTTACCAGCGACTTTACTCATCGCCGCGAGCAGTGGGTTAACGACCCAATGGATTACGCCACCTCGACAGTATTATCTCATCAAGGCGATAACGTAGTAATAACGGCCCGTAGCCATGTCGCTATTGCCAGCAACGACGGTCGTCGTTTAGTGCAAATAGACTCACCCGCCGATAGTCGTGTACGCGATGCATTGTTAAGTGATGACGGCAAATGGGTTTATGGCATTAGCGATGCATCTGGCGAACAAGAAATTTGGCAATATCCTGCCGACGGTTCTGCTGGTGCTAAGCAGCTCACTAAAGATGGCAGCACCTTACGCACCAGCTTGTCGTTATCTCCCAATGGCCGTTATTTAGTGCATGACGATTACATGGGCAATGTATGGTTACTTGATTTAAGCCGCAACAATAACCAAAAAATCATTCAAAATGGCGAGGGTTTAGGCCCTTACCAAGACATAAAATGGTCTGGCGACAGTCAATTTATCGCGCTAACCAAGGCCGAAATCGGTAAGCAACGTCCGCAAATTGTGTTGTATTCCATTAACGAATCAAAATCACAAACCTTGACCACAGACAAATATGAGTCGTTTTCTCCTAGCTTTAGTCACGATGGTAAATGGTTGTATTTCTTGTCTAACCGCGAATTTAAAGCCAATCCTGGCTCGCCTTGGGGCGACCGTAACATGGGGCCGATATTTGATAAACGCACTCAAGTGTTTGCCTTAGCATTAGATGCTAAAGCATCATTTCCGTTTGCCAAACCAACCGAGCTTACCGTTAACAAAGACGCTAAAAAAGCTGACAGTAAAGACCAAGACACCCCAGCAAAAGTCAAAGTTGAGTGGGACGGATTAAACCAACGCTTATGGCAAGTGCCAGTTGATGCAGGTAACTACAATAGCTTAACCGCAACCAAAGATAAGCTGTATTTATTGGATGGTAGCCAAGACAAAAGCGAGCTAAAACTGGTTAAGTTCGATTCGCTTAATATTAAAGTCGACACCTTTGGTGAAGATGTCGGCCAATATTCGTTATCAAAAGATGGCAGTAAAATTATGCTGCGCAAACAGTCTGATCCTAAAAGCCTCATGATTGTCGATGCCGGCGACAAACTTCCCAGCGATGTATCGCGCGCCAAAGTCAGCACCGACCAATGGCAATTAAGTATTTCGCCGCAGCAAGAATGGCAACAAATTTTTGAAGATGCGTGGTTAATGCATCGCGACTCGTTTTTTGATCCAAAAATGCGCGGCGTAGATTGGCAAGCAGCTAAAGCTAAATATCAACCTTTGGTCGACAGACTGACCGATCGTAATGAGCTCAATGATATTTTCACCCAAATGATGGGTGAACTGAACTCGTTACATTCACAAGTGCGTGGTGGCGATATTGCCCAAGATTCCGATGCAGCCAAAGCAGCTGCGTTAGGCGCTAGGCTGACACAAACCGATAAAGGTGTGGTGATAAGCCATATTTATCAAACAGACCCAGAGTTACCGTTGTCGGCATCCCCATTGGCACGCATTGAGGTTGATGCGAAAGAAGGCGATGTGATTGCGAGCATCAATGGTAAGAAAATCACTAACATTGCCGATGTAACTCAACTGCTGCGAAATCAAGGCAATAAGCAAGTGTTGTTAGGTTTAGTCCGTGGTAAAACAGCCATCAATACCATAGTCACTCCCCATGATATTGGTACCGATGCCAAGTTACGTTACCTTGATTGGGTTGAGCATAACGGCGACAAAGTGGCCAAAGCCTCTCAAGGGAATATTGGTTATTTACACTTGTATGCCATGGGCAGCGGTGATGTCGAAAGCTTTGCTCGCGAGTTTTATACTAATTACGACAAAGACGGTTTAATCATCGATGTTCGCCGCAATCGTGGTGGCAATATCGACAGCTGGATTATCGAAAAACTGTTACGCCGTGCGTGGGCATTTTGGCAGCCAACTCATGGCAGCACAAACGCAAACATGCAACAAACCTTCAGAGGCCATTTAGTGGTGTTGGCTGATCAAATGACCTACTCAGATGGTGAGACTTTTTCTGCCGGCATTAGAGCGCTAAATATTGCGCCTATTATCGGTAAGCAAACTGCGGGCGCGGGAGTGTGGTTATCGGGTCGCAATTCGGTGACCGATAAAGGCATGGCACGAGTGGCAGAATACCCACAATATGCCATCGATGGCCGTTGGGTTGTTGAAGGTCACGGGGTTGAGCCAGACATTGAAGTTGATAACTTACCTTATGCCACTTTTAGCGGTAAAGATGCACAGCTTGACGCAGCTATTAGTTATTTGAAAGATGAACTAGCACAACAACCTATTGCTCCATTACAAGGCTTACCAATGCCAAAAATAGGTAAAGCAGCTGACATAAAAGCCAAATAACTTTAAATTGGCTTCAGTAAACCAATAAAAAATAACCCTCTTAGCGTAATGTTGAGAGGGTTATTCTTAAAACTGTAAAAAATCTTACTGCTTTATTTCAACTTCACATGCTAATGAGTTAGCAATAAAGCAATTTGCATGGGCTTTTTCATGTATCTTCGCTAACGTTTCTTCGTCAACTTCAATCCCTTCTGCAAACGTCACTTTAGGTGCTAATGTCATCTTAACCACAGCGACTTTACCCGCCTCATTTTTACCTAAATCAGCAGTGGCATTATCTACATAACTGGCAACAGGTAGCCGCTTTAAATGGGCAATCGCTAAAAAGGTCAGCATGTGGCATGAGGACAGAGCCGCAAGTAAGCTTTCTTCTGGATTCACTTTATCAGCATTACCTTTGTATTCAGGCGCAGATGACGCTTGAATCGTTTGCCCAGTGCCAAATTTAACCTCATGATCGCGATTAAATTCACCTTCCTCACTTGGTGAAGACTGCCAATTTACCGTTAATTTAAAGCCCATTTTGTACTCCCCAAACCACATAGACGTGGTGTTTATAACAACTTAATTTAGCGTGAATTACTCTGAAAATCGGTCACTCACCAAACGGTAACACATCTCTATTGATTCAACACCAAGCGTACCCTAATGTCCATTAATTTGACCCAAATAGTCAAACTGAAACGACCACTAAATGTGGCGAAATCGATACAAACAATGTAGATAAAGCCTTATCCATTAATGCGATTTAAATATCTTTTTAATCATGCTTTTATATATATTTTCGTTATTTATTTATGAGTTTTCAAACAACGGAATACTATCTATTTGTAATGAATGCGTATGTGCTGTGCTATGTCATTTACCACGTCGATATTGCGTTAACTGCTGGTGATAATGAATTTAAAATCGCGACAGCAGATTGGTCGACAATTGACTTCGGCGCAATAGTTGGTGATGACGCTGTGACTGAAGGGCTGTTGAAAACCTTAGTAAAAAAGGCGCCAACATGCATTTTAATGTCACAATCGCCAGTACCTATCGCTTTACGGTGACAGGTCCAAGTACTGAGTCGCCAAGCTTATTTGTTACTAAGTTGAACTAGGTTTAAGTGGTTACCTCGTAAAACACAAAACCCAGATTAGGCTGGGTTTTGTGTGTTTATTCAAAGCGGCTTATGCTGCTTCAGCGAGCAGTTTGGTAATCAATTCTGCAATAGTATCGGGGTCTTGTGCGCCAGAGACTAAATATTGTTGATTAAACACAATGGCAGGCACGGCTTGAATTCCGCGACTGATCCACAATTGCTCTTCTTCTTTTACCGCAGTTTCAAAGCGTTTGTCGCTGAGCACTGCACGTGCCTCAGCAGCATCTAAGCCAACCTTTGTAGCTGCTTCAATGAGTACTTCAATGTCATCTGGGTTTTTCTGCTCAGTAAAATAACTGCTAAACAGCGCCAATTTCAAGTCAGTTTGCTTACCCGTCTCTGCAGCCCAATACAGTAGCTGGTGGGCCAGTAGCGTGTTGTAAATACGTGATGAGTCGGAAAAGTTAAATTCAAAACCTAAATCGGCACCCATTTGGGTTAATCGCTGACGGTTCTGTGCGCTTTGCTCAGGTGTTGAACCGTATTTTTCTGCAATGTGTTCACCTAAATGTTGACCTTCAGGTCCCATTGCGGGGTTTAACTCAAACGGGTGCCACTGCAATTTAACCTCTAAATCGTTAAATTTGCTCAATGCTTGTTCAAGACGACGGTAACCGACAATACACCAAGGGCACATTACGTCTGAAATAATATCGATTTGTAGTTGATTCGTTGCCATGGGATCCTCTTTAAAAATTAATTCGACTTCATTTACTTAAGCCTGAAAAGATAAAAAATGTATAGTTGTCTATAAAGTAACTGCTTTTAGTCGTTATTTGTTTGGTTTGTAATCACTTGTGTAAACAACACAAAAGTTGCAACCTTTGGGACTAAATTGTGTCTATACTTAACCAGTAATCTGATGTTTAATCAATGTAAGGGTTAGGTCAATTAGATATACCCCATGCACGTTTATTAATAGTATTGCTGGTAAAGTATACAAACAGATATAAAACACATTATAGGTTTGAGTACTTGTGATACAAAGCACATGCCGATGTCTAAATATGTCAGCCTGCATTTGTACAACAACACTATTTATGTCAGCATGCAGTTGTAATACGCAATAAATTTGGCAAGTAAATTCTTTTAAGGACAATCTATGAAAATAAATCTTTCTGGTCACCATGTTGATGTTACAGATACTGTCAAACAACACGTAGATGAAAAATTCGCTAAAATAGCTAGCCATTTCCCAACGCTTATCTCGCTAGATATCATCATAGCTAAAGAGCATGGTGAATATGATGTTGAAATTAGAACTAACTATGAAGGAACTCGCATTGCTGCTAAAGGTACTGACTTAGTCATGTATCCCGCTATCACGAGCGCCGCTAAAAAATTAGATGCGGCACTAAAGCATCGTAAAGGTCAATTAAAAGCAGACTTACATGAAAAACCAGATGTAACTGCACCTGAGATTGCTTATGAAAAAGTCCAAGAAATGGACCTAAGTAAATAAACCATTAACCGGTTTATTTCCCAAAAAAAACGCAGCTTTCGCTGCGTTTTTTGTTTGGTTCGGTAAAGATAACAACGAGATACTAGGGCTGCGAGGAAACGATAACAAGCGAACGCTGCGCTTACGAAGAGAGCGGTCAACACTTAGTCTTACCATCGACCGTCACCGCTTGCTATCGCTCGTCATCTAGGCTTTATAATTTCTAGCCTTAGTGTTAGCGTTGTTTATTCTTCATCAATCTGTGCATTGTGATACACGTTCTGAACGTCATCACAATCATCAAGAGCCGCTAAGAACTTTTCAAAACTTTCAATATCTTCACCAGTAAGTTCAGTCATTGTTTGTGGCACAAAGGCTAAATTCTCTACCTTAAAGTCTATCTCTGGAAAGGCTTCAGTTAACACAGTGCGTGCATTGTTAAACTCAGATACGGGTGCAAATACGCTGATGATGCCATCTTCTAGCTCTACATCGGCAACGTCGACGTCTGCCATCATAAGCAGTTCTAAAATGGCTTCATCGTCATCACCATCAAACACAAACACCGCTTGATGTTCAAACATATGGCCAACAGTACCTGGGCCACCTAGCTTGGCATCATTTTTAACAAACGCTTGGCGAACTTGAGTAAATGTGCGGTTACCATTGTCAGTTAAGCAGTCAACAATCACCATACAACCGCCAGGTCCAAAACCTTCATAGCGCGCGGTATCATAGTCTTCACCACCGCCACCACGTGCCTTTTCAATGGCTCGTTCAATAACGTGTGCGGGAACTTGATCTTTCTTCGCGCGGGCAATCAAGCTACGAAGAGCTAAGTTGCCATCTGGGTCAACGCCGCCTTTAGCACAAATATAAATCTCTTTACCATAACGTGAGTAAATACGTGTCTTTTGGCCAGCGGTTTTCGCCATGGACTCTTTTTTATTTTGATATGCTCTGCCCATCTTAATCTCGTTTTATTAAATGTTTAAGGCTAAAAATTGTCACCGATTCTAGCAGGAATAAGTGGTGCTGTTTAGGTGCTGGTTCTAAATTTCACATAAATAGGCTTGATAACACCATAAATATGACAAAATTAACGACAAGTACCTCATGCAGAAAGCACATAATTATTCATATTTATACATCAGATGTGTTAAGTTTATGTATCAAGTGTCTTAAATCGATAATACTATTTAATAGTGAATTATCGTTTTAAAGCTCAAATGTGTTTAAAAATAAAAATAAGAGAAAGGACCTCTCTATTGGGTGAACTCAATATCGAGAGTCTATTGTTTCATCCATTTTATCCTGAGATGAGTTGATGAGTTAGATGATCCGCATCAATTCGACCCTTAACTAGTATGCTGTAAATGAGAGTCCAAATATGAAACCTGAATCTGCTGAAGGTCAAACGTCAAATGCGACTGTGACTATTTTGTATTATGAAGCCCCGGTTGGCTTAGAAATGCATAATGCTGTGATGACCGATCTGCAAGTCAGCCAAACTGGACGTGTGATGATCCCTGAATCATTTCGCCGAGGTAAATCGATTATTGCGGTATTAGAAGGCGAGTGCAAAATACTTAACTCATTGGGCGAACGTGTTTATTCGCAACGTGTCTTGAGCTAACATTTTATAAGTTGCTCATATTTTATAAGTTGCTAACAGAGCTTAGCAGTTATTAATAGCTTATAAATTGAAGTCAACCAATGTAAAAGACACGATAACGTGTCTTTTTTTGTGCTTTCCCCGATGCATATTGTCAGTTTAGCTCGAGATGTTAGTGCAGCCCAACAACGACTCATTGCGTAATAAATCATCCAGTAGCTTATCAGCTAAAGGCTGTAATACTTGTCCATTAGGCTGGGTGTGGGCGACTGTTCGTAAACCGTATATTCCCATCACTAAATATTGAGCTAAAAATTGACTATCACTATTTTGGGCGATTAGTTGTTGTGTTTTTGCCTTATCAAACACCTTTGCCAGTGATTGATGCCAAAGTTGTAAATACTGGCAGGTCACTTGTTTAATGTGCTCGTCTTGCTCGCCCATCTCACTCAGCGATTTTGTGAGTAAACATGATTGGGTCGCATCACCACTTAAACATTCTTGTAATATTAACGCTAAATAATCGCTTAAGTTGTCTACTGCTGAGCGCTCATTGGCAAATAATTGCTCAAACTGTTCACTGCGATCTTGCTGATATTGCTCAATGGCGGCAATAAATAAACCTTTTTTGTTATCAAAGGCACAGTATATAGAACCAGGATGCAGTCCTGTTGCTTTAGTGAGATCTTGCATGCTGGTTTTAGCGTATCCATTCACTAAAAAGGTGCTCATGGCAGCACGTAAAACGGTTTCTCTATTAAATTCAGCGTGTCTCATATCTGGTCACTTCTGGTCAACAACAAAGCGTGATAACTCATAACGCTCGAGTCTAACTAAATTTTACCGACTATTCAAAAATTACTTGAATGTCTATTCAAATACGATTAATCTTGAACGTATATTCAAGAATGGAGTTAACCACATGACGGCCAGTTTATTTACCCCTTACAAACTCAATGACACCCTAACATTATCAAACAAGATTTTAATGGCACCATTAACACGTTGTATGGCGGATGATGATCTTGTGCCGACGCAAAAGATGGTTGACTACTATGCTCGCCGTGCTGAAGCAGGTTTAATCATCAGTGAAGCGACCATTATTCGCCCTGATGGTCAAGGTTATCCAAATACCCCAGGTCTATTTACTCCAGCTCAAATTAACGGTTGGCAGAAAGTGACCGATGCCGTGCACCAAAATGGCGGTAAAATTTTTGCTCAGCTTTGGCATACCGGCCGCGTTGCTCACTCACACTTTTTTGGTGGTGGTGATGTATTGTCTTCATCCGCCCAAGCTGTTGAAGGCACTGTGCCTAGAATGCGCGAGTTGGTATACCAAACGCCAAAAGCTGCCTCGCTAGACGAGATTAAGCAGTTAGTAGTGGATTATGCTCAAGCGGCGAAAAATGCGATTGATGCGGGCTTTGACGGCGTTGAAATTCATGGTGCTAATGGCTATTTAATTGACCAATTTTTGCATCACGATAATAACCGTCGTGAAGACGAATATGGCCAAACACCTGAAAATATGTCACGTTTTGCCTTAGAAGTCGTTGATGCTGTAGTTGCTAGAATTGGTGCAGATCGCACAGCTCTTAGACTATCACCCGCGGCCTATTTCAATATGGCTGCAGATCCACGTGATCGTGCTGTATTTGACTATTTATTGCCTGAAGTGGCCAAACGAAATTTAGCCTTTTTACATGGTGGTATTTTTGACGACTCAATGCAGTTTGATTACTTAGGCGGCAGTATATCAGCTTATATGCGCAGTATTTACACCGGTACATTAGTGGGTGTAGGCAGCTACACTGCAGAAACCGGTAGTGCAGCGATCAATGACAATAAATTTGATTTATTAGCAATAGGTCGTCCATTTATTGCCAACCCTGATTATGTCGCCAAAGTGCGCGATGGGGCTGAGTTAACTACTTATGCCGACACTATGCTGACTGAATTGTTTTAATGTTTTGCGTTATTTTGCGTGCTTAGCTTCAACAGAAGTGACTGACACGTAGCTTGTAGGAATCCATTTCTCATCGCTATTTTAAGTGAGAGAATTGGCGCTAAGATCATCAACCCCAATTTGTTTTTTTAGCATCCGTCTTGACCACAACTTTTGTTGTGGTCTTTTTTTGACAGAAATTTGTCTCAGTGAGTGCAGTCAATTACTATGTCGGCAATTTTCGACAAAGAGAAACATGATGCACACACTGCAGCAATTAAATGATGGCTTATTATTGGGTAATCAAAGAGTCAATATCGCGGAGCAACTGACTGAGTTTCCGGTTAAATTGTTTGAGTTAGCAGACACCTTAGAAGTACTCGATCTTAGCAATAATCAATTGTCGTCATTACCTGATAACTTTGCCGACTTGCATCAACTCAAAATCTTGTTTGTGTCGAATAATTTATTTGAACATCTACCAGCCGTATTAGGTCAATGTCCTAACTTAGAGATGATAGGCTTTAAAGCCAATCAAATTCGCACCGTACCCGAAGCATCTATTCCAAAACAAACTCGTTGGTTAATATTAACCGATAACCACATTGAGCAATTGCCAGACAGTTTAGGTCAGTGTCATCGTCTGGAAAAACTCGCGTTAGCGGGTAATCGATTAACCGCACTGCCTAATAGCATGGCTAATTGTCATCAATTGGCTCTTATCCGTTTATCGGCTAACCAGCTTACCGCCTTACCACATTGGTTATTTGAGCTACCTAATTTAGCGTGGCTGGCATTTGCAGGTAACGCGTTTAGTCATGTAGAACATTGCGATAATACTCGCGTACCTATAGTGCCATTAACCCAGTTTACCTTAGGTCAGTTACTCGGGCAGGGCGCATCTGGATTAATTTATCAAGCAACTCACCATACAGAAAGCTCAGTTGATACAAACTTTAGCAGCGACGCTGATGTCGCCATTAAGTTGTTTAAAGGCATGGTAACCAGTGATGGTTATCCAGCGGATGAGCTTGATTGTTGCTTAACCGCTGGCGAGCACCCTAATTTAATTAATGTGGTGGCACAAATTAATCAGCCTGAGCAGCTTGGGTTAGTGATGGATCTTATTCCGCCAAGCTACGGTAATTTAGGTTTACCGCCGTCGTTGCAAACCTGTAGCCGTGACACTTTTGAAGCACAAACAGTATTTACCTGGGGACGCATTGCTCATATTGCTTGCCAAATGGCTGATATTTTGGCTCATTTACATCAAAATGGGATTAGCCATGGCGACATTTATGCCCACAATATTATGATAAATACTCACGATAACGTGCTGTTTGGTGATTTTGGCGCCGCCTCAAATTTAAAGCAATTTACCCCACAGCATTTGCGATTAATGCAAGCTATTGAGGTTAGGGCGTTTGGTTATTTGGTCGAAGACATGCTAAACCTCATCGATAACCCAGACAGACCACAAGCGATAATGTTGCGCCTGTTAGTGCAAGATTGCTTGCAGCACAGTTCATCAACCAGACCGAGTTTTAAAGCGCTGTTACCACGTTTAGCTAGCATCGCTTAACAGCTAGACACACTCGGGCTAGGGCATCATTAGGTTTAACCAGCCTAGTTGTTTGTTAGCTCGAGTAAATGGTTTTAGTTAATAGCTCTAATAAACAGCTCAAGTGAATTGTTGTACGAATAAAAAATACAGAATATGGTCTTTATCCACACGCTGGATTATAATCAAATTATCATGTCGTAATGAAAGGCTAGCCCACTGTGGAAAATAAAACTGCACGTTTTACTGTATTAATGGACCCGCTAAAAAAGCAGGCATTTGAACAACTGTGTGCTGCGCAAGATCTCACCCCATCACAAGTCACCCGTCAGCTTATTCGCGAATACCTCGAAAAGCATGATGTGAGTTTTGGTGACAATCAAAGTCGCCCTAATCCACAGGTAAAAAGCTAAGCTTCAATTCGCCTATTGTTAGGCTATTGGTGACACTAGTGGTCATTCCAGTAGTTACATTAGCAGACTAGTGGCTCAGTTGGTTTATCACCCTAGGGTAGTCAATTTGTGATAATGGCATTATAATGTCATTACAATATTCGGCAGGGTAGATGTTTTTCTATCTCACGCCAATCGATAAAGCCTGTCGAACTGCGTATTAGCGCTATTAACTTATTCGACAACTGCCAAGAACACAGAGAGTAAAGATATGAGTGATGTAATCCCGCCATGCCCAAAATGTGAGTCTCCGTACGCTTATTCAGACGGCACATTGTTAATTTGCCCAGAATGCGCCAATGAATGGAACCCAAATGAAGAAGTGGTTGATCCAGACGCCATCATTTTAAAAGATGCCAACGGCAATTTATTAGCAGAAGGCGACAAAGTCACCTTAATCAAAGACCTTAAAGTAAAAGGTTCATCACTCGTGCTTAAAGTCGGCACTAAAGCAGTGATCAACCATTTTGTCGACGGCGACCACGACATTGATTGTAAAGTTGATGGCAATGGCCAAATGATGCTGAAATCAAAATTTGTTAAAAAACAAAGCTAATAACGAGTAATCTAATTGTTATAAGTGACCATTAATCAGCTTTAGTCTGGTTAATAAAAAATCCCCGCTGATAGCAATATCAACGGGGATTTTTTATGGACCAGGGTTCAAGTCCCGCCGCCACTAACGTCGTGGCGCTTCGCCCACACCAGAGCAAAGGGGTAAAGCGCTTGTACCCCTTTGCAAACCCTCAGCGTTCCGGCAACATTTTCGCTTTTTAACCAAACAACGGCAGCGAAAAAATTGCGACGGAAAATTATCGAGCTTTTAACTTCGTCTGAGTGTTCTTCGGCCTTATTCGAAAATGCTAACGCTTCAGATGGGGCGTCCCTTCCCCTCCAAAGCTAGCTGGCCGTCCATGGCCAGCTCACGTCATTTTCTTCAACGACCTCAAGTTCAGAGTTGAATTTTGGCATTTCAAGCTGAGGTATCTCATTTATGGACAGACATTAGCTTAAGGGACAAGTTTTGAACCCTCCCCCTAATTCTAAGACGCCTGTAAACGCGGGTTGTACGAGTATTGGATTAGTTAATTGTTACACTAAACTGTTGTTTTTTATCATCAGAAAAATGATGTCAGCCTCAAATGCTAAAGCTTAATCATAGTTATAGGGTCATAGTTTCTTGTTAGTAATTTCGAGATCGAACTCTGATCCAGTCATTTCTAAGTTTTCAAAAATACTCCATTTCGTAAGATATTTGAAATTTGCTGACACTCTATTGTCCACTTTAACAACTTCTAACTCGCCAGTTAACGTAATAACCTTCTTATCAACGTGAGCGCTAGCGATTATTGGATAAAGTTCTTCACTTACAGTAAATGAGACACTAATTTCTCTATCATGATACTTAGTCCTCAGCTTTGCGCGACCTAAGTCATCATCGTAACTTCTATGTAAATCAGCTATTTCTCCTGAAAGTTGTATACTCTTTTCAGTTTTTTTATCTTTCAATGCTTCTCGATAGTCGACGATCTTTTGGACATTTCGAGAATAAAATGAAATAGGATCTTTATATTTGACATCTATAAATTCCTTTGACGACCAATTAACTTTAATTTCAATATCCCGATGAGATTTAAAACCAAATATCTCTATAAGTGCATCGCAATCTTTTTTGTCTATACCTAACTCTAGTAACTTCTGAGTAATTAGTTCAATTTCATATTCTTGTTCAAATATGGCAGATACTTTCGCCAACTTAGTATAGAACAACTTGTTGATCATACGCCCCAACGATGAACTACTATCAAACAGTTCAGACTCTTCTGTATTTACGCGATACAAGGGGGAATGTATCGCAACAACATAACTGCCTATTTGTGTTTGCCCCATACAAATATGGCTGTAATAACTGCCTAAGTGCTTATTCTTATCTTTGAATTTTTTAATTTTGATTGAACAATATTTAAGTAATTTATATGACGAAGACAGGAGATTCATGCCATCTTCAAATGGAATTGAGCCATTTTGAACATCATCGGCAGTTGCTCTAACCATTATGGCATCATAGTCTAAAGGAGATATTTGCTTCACCAAAGTATCGTGGGTCACTTTTAAGTATTCTGACACTTCCTCTAAGGTATCTAGTAGAAGAGAACTATAGCGCTTATGCTCTTGATTCAGTGGCAATGTAACTTCAGAGTTTGGAAACTTATGACTATGCCAGATCTGAAATGTTCCTCTAAGTTCTGATGCTTTATACCATCCGTTTTCTGCAAGATATTTAGTCACATCGATTAAAGATAGTTGCATACTCATATCATTAATCCTCTCGCACTGTGTTGTTTCATTAATTCAATCAGCGTGAGATTGTTAAAAGCTTGAGAAAAAGGAATTTTAACAGTTACGCTCGTCTTGTTGCTCATTTCGGGTGCTTTTTCGAGACTTACCCAATATCCGGAAAACCTAATGTTAGATTGAAGTGCCGAATACTGAACCCATTCATTATTGTCTTCAGGGCAAAAAACAACAATTAAGATCTTTGGTAGATCTTCTATCCCCCTTAAATCGTTATAGTTTTTAATAGGCAATGGAAAGCTAAGTTCTTGCTTATTCATATCTATATAGTTGTAGTTAGAAGTACATTTTAACTGCGCCAAAATCCTTGGTTTTTTCCATCTACCTTGGAAACCTTTACCAATGAGCTCTATATCGATGCTTTCATTATCCGTCTTTGACTCACTGTAATTAATTTTTGCCGCTGCACACATTAATTTTACGTAAGCAGAACTAAAACGCTCTTGGGCATCAGTGATATGTAAACCGTAATTAGATGGAAGTATAGTCAAATTTTGTTCAAATCCAGTTGATGATTCATTTTCCATTATTAGTCTCAAATCCATTTTTTGGAGCGTCCGGCATTTAACTTTACTTAGGTACATATCTCCTCATTATGAAGAGACAAAATTTGTTGGCTAGAAATCGCTAAGAAAGGGCAAACAGCAACTGTTATGGTCGTTTTTAACGACTCGTTAAGTGAACTGTTTACCATTGATAAAAGAATTCAGCTCCGTGATTAAACCTGAACCATCCTCAATCGATACAAAGGATGCATATTTATTTAGAGTTTCTCGCAATTCTTCCAACTCGAAGGGATTTTCTGGTTGTTTAATAAAGACTGAAACCAGTTCATATGCGCCCGTATCAGTAGTACTAGTCACGATATATTCATTATCACTAATTTTAGGGAGCAATGAGCTTAAATTTAAAATCTTGTCACCCGAAGTTAACTTAGCATCGTATACTATTGTCAATATAGTTTTAGTATATGGAACATTCTCTTGTTCATCATTTGATTCAGAATATTTATATTCAACTACGTACTGCCCTTTAGGAAATGATTCTTTTCTCCATTGATTTCACAACAAAACTAGGTGAGGAAACATTCGTAACAACAAAGGAGATACTATTACTCAGGCTTATAGACAGCAAGTTTACACTCGAAGCAGACTTTAACCACCTTAATAGCTTTGCACGACTACTTTTTTTTTCAAACATCCGATTCACCTGATAGTTTATTTAATGGCTCACCCGATAAAATCGACTGTCTAATTTATTGATTAATACCATACTACATCCCCTATTTCTTTAATGTAAAGCGATAAAACATCAAAAATAAATCAACATTGCGACTTTAGTTTTACTCAACGTGTTGTTTGATTTATTTCTATACACCCAGCGAGCTCATTTAAGTATGTTTCTGAGAGTACAGTTTTAGTAACGTAGTTTTGCTGTTTTTAGTAGCGAATGAATACATCTAGATGGTAATAATGAAATAGCACACGCTGAATACACTGGAGATTACTTGGCAATGGACAGCTTAATCATTAAATAGTAACAAGTTTTGGGGCAAAAACGAGTTTCATGCTTTGCTTGTAATTGGTTGATTCAACTCTTAACTTGAGGCCGTTGAAGAAAATGACGTGAGCTGGCCATGGACGGCCAGCTAGCTTTGGAGGGGAAGGGACGCCCCATCTGAAGCGTTAGCATTTTCGAATAAGGCCGAGGCTGGCTACAAACGAGTTCAAAAGCTCGATAATTTTCCGTCGTAATTTTTTCGCTGCTGTTGTTTGGTTAAAAAGCGAAAATGTTGCCGGAACGGCAGGGGTGATCCAAGAGGGGATTGCTGTTGATCCCCTCTCGGCCTGTGCAGGGTGGAACCTTGCGATCCTATTTCAAACGAAGTTTGAACATTTTATGGCTGTCGCCACTTTGTCGCCATTAGGCAAAGAAAAAGGGCTTAGCATTGCTGCTAAGCCCTTTCGGTAATTGGTGGAGGCGGCGGGACTTGAACCCGCGTCCAGAAAGCCTACATCCTCGGCGCTACATGTTTAGTCTCTCTTTTATTTAACCAAGCAGTCTCCGAAAGACAGGATGCTACTTGGTGAGTCCGGTACTGTTTCGCGGTTCACCCCCGGACGGAGTTCCCTCGCTAGCACACTGTAATATGACCATCATGATCCACTGTCCACGTGCGAAACGTGTGGGTGATGGCTAGCTAGCCTAAGCTGCTAGAGAGTAGTTAGAGTCGTTTGCAACTATAACGGTGCGGCTTTTTACGAGGCCAACCGCCCCTCGACATGCTCCTTGGGTTTCGTGAATCCTGTCGAATCCAGAATCGCCCCCAATTGAGTTAACTATAACGCTTTGTTAGATGAATACCTAGTATCGATTAACAAAATATAATCGTTTGTTCACTATCTGTTCGTTATAGGCCTATGTTCAATAACAACTTATCAGTTCTAATTGGTTTCTGCGGCCTATTAACGCTATTAAGCACTTTCTTTGTCTTTTTTCATTACACGGGCTTTTTCAATTTTCCACTCGCGTTCTTTGGTATCTTCACGTTTGTCGTGATCTTTCTTACCTTTACCTAAGCCAATTTCGACTTTTACCCAGGCGCCTTTGCGCCAGTACATTGATAAAGGAATTAACGTATAGCCTTGGCGTTCGATTAAGCCAGATAGTTTGTCAATTTCACTGCGCTTTAATAGCAGCTTTTTAGTTCTAATTGGATCGCATATTACATGGGTAGAAGCGGTATTCAGTGGTTGAATAGTACAACCATGCATAAAGGCTTCACCCTCTTTAATATAGACATAACAATCAGATAAATTGACTTTACCCATACGGATAGATTTAACTTCCCAGCCCATAAGTTGTAATCCCGCTTCGATTTTGTCTTCGATGCGGTATTCAAAGGTCGCGCGTTTATTGCGTGCGATGCTCGCTGAGGTGTTTGCTGATTTCTTTTTTACCATGATTATTACCGTTCTGATTGCCGTTATTGACCTGAAGGATGGTGCTGGACAACCCGCAGTGAGCCCATTTGATAAACTCTATTATGCTAATACTATTCTCTAATAGATATGGGGGAGATTTATGATATTACAACGATTATACCCAGTTTCTTGGTGATTGTGTTATTTCCAACGAGATTTAACACTCTCTAAGATGCCTTTTTTGTTTAACGTGATAAAATCTCGCTATTGTATTAAGGATAGTGACGTCAGATGCCCAAGATTTCCAAAAGTATGCTGGTTAGATTTAGTGCCTTACAGATGTATGATTTAGTCAATGATGTTGAGTCATATCATGCTTTTCTCCCCGGATGTGTCGGCGGAAAAGTGCTTGAATTTGATGGTACAACCATGGTGGCATCGGTTGATGTTAGTAAAGCTGGGATCAGTAAAACGTTTACCACGCGTAATCAAGTTGTCCAAGGCAAATCGATTTCACTTGAATTGGAAAATGGCCCTTTTAAATATATGCATGGCTTGTGGAAATTTACTGAGCTGACCGAAGAAGCTTGTAAAGTTGAGTTTGATTTGGATTTTGAATTTTCAAACCTACTAGTTGATATGGCGTTTGGTAAGGTATTTAAAGATTTAATGTCGTCGATGGTGATGGCATTTACCGAAAGGGCAAAGGTGATTTATCGTGATTAATGAAACAGAAAAATTTCCGGTAGATGTCATTTATGCATTACCAAAACAACAGAAGATTATTTCAGTGATGGTGTCGCCTGGAACCACATTTATTGAAGCGGTTAAGCAAAGTGACATTATTAAGTTTTTCCCTGAGATTAACCTTGAAGAGGTTAAACTTGGGGTGTTTAGCCGCCAGGCTAAGCATGATGAAGTGCTTGTTGTTGGTCAGCGTGTTGAAATTTATCGCCCGTTAATTGCAGATCCTAAAGATGTACGCCGTAAGCGCGCTGAAAAAGCCAAAGATGAAGGCCGGATTAATAAAATTACTGGTGCCAAAGTTAATTAGTATCAACCTTGGGTAATTCATCCAACTTGGATTAATAAGCCAATACCCACATGTGGCGATATAATAAAAAAGCAGGGCCTTTATTAAGGTCCTGCTTTTTTATTGGCATAAATCACATGTAATAGGTAATTTATGGTGCTTCGTTATCATTTTCAGCTTGATTCTTTAACGCTGGGCGTTGCTCTTCAACCAAAGGTTTCGCATCAGGGCGAGCTTCTGGTAATAAAGGCTTAAGATCAGGGTCATTAATCGATGGCAACGAGCTTTGATCAAGCGGAGTTTCAAATTCTGTGCTTAAGTCATAATCCCCATCAACACTGGAAATTTTATCACCAGTAAAGTGAATGATTAACTCTTTATGGGTAATGCTGGCATCTCGACCACTTTTGAAATGATACACATAATACCAAGTGTCATCGGAGAAGCTGTCACGCAATACTGGGCGACCTAAAATATATTCTGCTTGCTCTTTAGTCATGTCGACACGAAGCTTTTCGACTTGCTGTGTTTCCATGTAGTTGCCTTGTGGCACGTCTGGCTTATAAATCAACCAATCAAACACACTGCATCCGCTAAGAGATAATGAAAGCGCTACTGCGCTTACAAGGGTAAGACTTTGTTTTTTGTTTATCATTGTCTGCGCTACTTCCTAAATTCTGTCGGTCATCATACCCAAGCAGTCCCTATGCTGACAAGGGTCTATTAGAAGATGTTGTGGTTTTGAGTCAATTTAGCGGTTGAAGTTCCATTTTCTCCGATAAATAAATGTAGAGTAAATTTTAATTTACATTTAACGTTGAGCCAAAAATGTTGATAGAATGTTGCTCAACTTATGATTTAGAGGCCCTAGATAACATTTAGTAATGTCAATCGCTAATAATATATAAGTCACTGATAATTTTATTTTATGCTTTTATTTTGCATTATAATTATTTCAAAATAAGAAACCATGATGACGAGACAACAATCACCAATAGCAACATTAACTAGAGCAAAAAAAGGCAACCTTGTTTGTGTTGGAACGGGATTACAACTAGCAGGGCAAATAGGCGCATTAAGTTTGAGTTATATAGAGCATGCTGATGTGGTTTTTTCGTTAGTGCCCGATGGTTTTTCAGAACGTTGGTTAATGTCGCTTAATACTGATGTTCGCTCACTTCAGCCTTATTATGCTCAACACGATGAGGTAAAAAATCGTCGTGATACTTATGCCGAAATGGTTGATGCTATTTTAGATGAAGTTCGCCTAGGTAAATTAGGGCCTGTTGATCTTTCAAGGTTATTTTTGCAGCGAATTGTTGGCCATTTGTACAAGGCAGAGACTTTGAGGTGTAGTTATTCTACATAAAAAGTCGATAACACAGTAAAAATGGCCAACAAACGCTGCCCGAAGGGTTCGGCTAAAAACGTTTTACTCTTTGTTGAATGCATTTTGCTTAGATGACTAGGCATCAATCCATTCGCCTCGATTAAAACGTTTTTAACTCGAACAAAATTCAACCAGCAAAGATCAACAGGCCCTAGTCGTATGCGCTTTGTATGGCCATCCTGGGGTATTTGCATGTGTAGGACACTTATCGATTAAACAAGCTCGAACAGAGGGGTTTGACGCTAATATGTTACCTGGAATTTCTGCTGAATCTTGTTTGTGGGCTGATTTAGGTATTGATCCTGGTAATAGTGGCCATCAAAGTTTTGAAGCAACGCAGTTCATGCTTTATCACCATCTGCCGGATCCTACCTCGCATCTTTTACTCTGGCAGATTGCGCTAGCTGGTGAACATACCTTAACTCAATTTAGTAGTACTAGAGATAAATTACAGATTTTGGTTGAACACTTAAATCAATGGTATCCGCTGAATCATGAAGTGATTATATATGAAGCAGCAAATTTGCCATTTCAATCACCAGTGATAGAGCGCATGCCGTTATCTTTATTGCCGGAGGCTAAGCTAACAATGATTAGCACGTTGTTAATTCCTCCAGCACGTCCAATGACGCTTAACCATGAGGTGTTAGCCAAATTAGGCATCGCTGAATCAGATTTTGGCTAAGTATTTTGCATGAATGTGTTAATCAAGAAATAGTGTGTTCAAAATGACTGTAATTATTATCAATCAGTAACGGATGAGTATTATAGGGAGTAAATTGTTCAATACTTATCGACATTAATACTGTTTTTTTGATAAGAACATTTTAATAGGCAATTTTGTGTAGAGATTTGCGATAAAAAAATGGTTATAACATTTTTGTCGACGAACAGACCCAGTAAAGTTAACGTTGTTAAAAAAGATGATCATATTGATGTAAATTTGAGCCGTTAATTACAAATATAATCTAGAATATAAGGTTACGATATGTCTGACATGAATACATTTTTTACTCAGCTTGGAACTGACGCCGCTTTATTGGAAGCATATAAGCTTGATCCTCGCGCTGTAATGAAATCGAATGGATTAACACAAGAAGAGATTGAAGCTGTTATGTCAGGTGATAAAGCACGAGTGAGCCAATTATCTGGTGATAAAGAAATGGCCATGTATATGATTATAAGCAATCCGACAGAGTAATTACTTTTTGCCTAAAATAGTGATGTATTTTTTTATGATCATCGTGCTGCTTTTTAGCCGCGCGGCGATAGCTGACATCGTCGATTATGATAAAGAACTCGACATTATCGAACAATCTTTAAAGACGGATATTGGTTATGTCATTGAAAAAACGAATATCGTATTATCCTCAGAATCGTTACTTTCCATATCACAACATAGTCGCCTGTATAGATTGGTAGGTTCAAAAGATCTTTATTTAGGCCACTTTGTCGAAGCTGATAAAGCTTTCGATGAAGCACTGAAATATGGTCCGGTTGGTGAAGAACTCACAAACATTTATTTACTGAAAATCACTGCAAATATTGGATTAAAAAATTATCAAAAAGCTTTTACTCTGTTAGAGAATAACCTTTCTCGTATAGACAGTTATCAAGATCAAAGTATAAAAATAATGTCATATATCCGCCTGATGAATGTGTATTTACAGCTTGATGCTTATGAGGAAATGCTACGCATAGCACAATTAGCACTGAGTCTAAATCAAGGTGAAGACCCAAAAAGTGAATGTTTTTCGATGTTGTACCATTCAGTTGCTCATTTAAAGCTAGCACACTTTGATCAAGCAGAGACGTTATTTAAAGACACTCAACTTTATTGTAAAAACCATGATTTTCCATTAATTGAGATTATGTCTATTAAGGGACAAGGTAATGTGTTGTTTGATAAAGGGTTGTATGCAGAAGCTGAGCCATTTTATCTTGTAGCGTTAGAGCGCTATCAAAAGTTTAAATTTGCTGTTGAGATCAATGAAATACAGTCTTATTTGAGTTCGATATATTTCCATCTGGGTGATTATCAACAAGCAGATATGTTTGCACAGCTAATTAATGCTTTACCTAATAAGCCTAGTAACATGCAGGTAAAAAAACGTGTTAGTGAAATACTGTCTTTAATTGCGGGTAAACGTGGTCAGTTTGATAAAGCATATCAATATCAAGTTGTTGCCTCTGCACTTGGTCAGCAATTACTGGATGAACAGAAAGTAAAAGAAAATGCTTATCAAATGGCTCGTTTTGATAGCGTTGAAAAAAATCGTGAGAATACCAGTTTGATCCAAGACCATGAACTATTGATGAAACAAAAAGATTTGTTCATGAAAGAAAAAAGTTCATCCATCATGTTTTCAACATTATTAGTCGGGCTTTCTGTTGGTTTATTATTGTTATTGATATCAGCTTGGATGCAACGTAATCAATTTATGAAACAAGCGCAGCGAGATGGATTAACGGGTATTTTTAACCGGCGTACAGGCCAAGAGATGGCTGAAAATGAATTTATTCAAGCACAGACGCTTGGCGAATCTTTCTCAGTAGTGTTGATGGATTTGGATTTATTTAAAAACATTAATGACCAATATGGTCATGCTACCGGTGACTGGGTATTAAAAAAGGTCACCCATGTGATTGACGGTATGCTGAAACCTACTGATATCTTTACCCGAATGGGTGGGGAGGAATTTGCTATTTTTATGCCAAAGCAGACAGAAGAGATCGCCGCAGATTTTGCAGAACGGATCCGCAATGAAATCGCTAATATTAACACTCGTTTCTCTGGCCACGATTTTACTGTGACGGTGAGTTGTGGTGTGAGTAGTGTGGGTAAAGATGATTTGAGCCTTGATCCATTAATTCATCGTGCGGATTTAGCCCTGTATAAAGCCAAGCATAATGGTCGAAATTGCGTAAAATGTTATAACGATACTATGAAGCCGTTATCAGCGCTTACCGGACAATAGTGAATAATCAGT
Organism: Shewanella livingstonensis; assembly: GCF_003855395.1. Lineage (NCBI taxonomy): Bacteria > Pseudomonadati > Pseudomonadota > Gammaproteobacteria > Alteromonadales > Shewanellaceae > Shewanella > Shewanella livingstonensis. The sequence continues at coordinate 1,663,990 of NZ_CP034015.1, forward strand.
CTAGTGATGGCGACTTATGCCATTGCCGCTAATTGCACGAAAAACTGACACTTCGGTTGTGCCATAAGCCACTTTACTCGGTATACTTCATTAATCGTTCTTAGGCCGTTATCCTGCGTTGTTCTGGTTGATACGCACCCATTACATCTATACTTACAAACCAGCAGTACATTCTCTATACACTGCCATAGCCTCTTATATGTTTGTATACGCCATATTAGCTAGAGGAAAATAGTAAGCTAGAGATGAAATAGGTGAAGTCTTGTCATTTTTGTTTATGTATTTTATCTGGTATCTCAAGTTGCAGTTAAGGGAACCTATTACCCTATGACCTTGTAACAGAGCCTCTGCACCAAATCCGTGTCAAACAAAATCCTATAACTTTTACATTGTGAACGTTAACGTCTAGCCATCCCACGCATTACAGTAGTTACCCCTTGCTCTATTATTTACAGTTTGCGTTTCAGTATGATTTTTGGCGCTCTACAATCGCACAAGTGATGCTTCACCTACTACCTACATCCTGTGAGCTGTGTTCTGCTATTAAGTTTTTGTGACGCTTAACTGCACCATTTTGGTTTTTTATTGTTTCATTTATAAGTTTTTTCAAATTTATTTAAAATAAACCAAGCTACTTGAGCTTGTTGATCGGGTGACGTAACTCACATTTAAAGCGCTTATATAGGCTATTTTCATAACGTTTACGTAAACGTTAGCTTAAAACGGTTGTTTAAACTAATGAGCAAGGAATTACTGTCTAACTATATGTTTATAAATAATAAAATATAATTACGTATAGGTAAGCTAAAAACGTTACTAAATTGTTTAATTCAATAATATAAACCAAAGGTTGGTAAGGAATTGTTTACACTATGTTTTTTAGTTACAACCTTTTTTACCATTTTGGTTTGCTGGTCAATTGGTAAGATGAATTTACGGTGTCAATTTTAAAGCATATACTCTGTTTTATTATATTCTTTTTAAACATGTACTTATGGTTGGTTGTTGCCTGTGGCAATACTAATTTTCGTGTTCTTGTTGCGTATTTTTAAAGTCATTTTGGTAAAGTGATAACGGTTGCAATTACAAACGTTTTTGGTTAGTTTTTAGTGCGAAACAGACATTTGAAAGTTTTTGGTGCAACAGTCAGCTTCATCGTCAATGTCCTGAGTAAGCTATTTAATTAAGTCACTCGAGTTTTAGTTAAGTCAATTGAGTTAATGCGGTAAAAAACATGAGTCGTTAATTAAGTGTTGCGATTCAGTTTGCACCACAATGTGATGCATATGAATGAGCGGTAGTTAACGTTATACCCAGTGAAGCACGACAACCAATATCAATATAGACAGCATTTAGGGAGCCATTATTATGACGGCAGAACAATTAGTCGCTCAGCACTGTAAGTCCACAGCAAATGCTGATGATTCGCTTAAGACCGATCTCACCTTTGTTGGTCCAGTCGTTAGCGGTCAAGAAGAAGTGTTTAATTCTGGCGCCGTGGCTTTCCTTAATTCGTTATGTGCCAAGTTTGTTGATGAAGTGCCAGAGTTGCTTATTAAGCGCAAACAAAAACAGGCTCGAATTGATAGCGGTGAGTTACCCGGTTTTTTACCTGAAACTCGTGCAATACGCGAAGGTAATTGGACTATTCGTGGTATGCCTGAAGACTTAACCGACAGGCGTGTTGAGATTACCGGTCCGGTTGACCGTAAGATGATTATTAATGCCTTAAATGCCAATGTAAAAGTGTTTATGGCCGACTTTGAGGACTCTTTAGCTCCGAGCTGGCAAAAAATTGTCGAGGGTCAAATTAATCTTCGTGATGCCGTGCGTGGTGATATTGATTTTACTGCTCCGGAAACGGGCAAGCATTATTCGTTAAATCCGGATCCTGCAGTGTTAATTGCACGTGTACGTGGTTTGCACCTTATTGAAAAACATATTGAATACAAAGGTAAACCTATCCCTGGTGGGTTAGTTGATTTTGCATTGTACTTTTATCATAACTATCGCCAGCTGCTAGCTAAAGGCTCTGGACCTTACTTTTATCTTCCTAAGTTAGAAAGCCATATTGAAGCGCGTTGGTGGGCAAAAGTGTTTGCCTTTGTCGAAGAACGTTTTTGCTTACAGCCAGGCACAATTAAATGTACTTGTTTAATTGAGACATTACCTGCGGTGTTTGAAATGGAAGAGATCCTTTATGAACTTCGATCAAACATAGTAGCGCTTAATTGTGGCCGTTGGGATTATATTTTTAGCTATATAAAGACCTTAAAGAATTACCCCGATCGTGTGCTACCCGACCGTCAAGCGGTAACGATGGACACTAAGTTTTTAAGTGCCTATTCACGCTTATTGATTAAAACCTGTCATAAACGTGGTGCATTAGCGATGGGTGGAATGGCTGCATTCATTCCAGCCAAAGATGAAGCGACTAACGAACTGGTACTACAAAAGGTTCGTGGCGATAAAGAGTTAGAAGCTCGTAATGGCCATGATGGTACTTGGGTAGCTCATCCGGGTTTAGCCAACACAGCGATGAAAATTTTTAATGATTACATTGGTGGTGATAGAACCAACCAATTGCATATTACCCGCGATGTAGATGCACCTATTTTAGCAAGTGAGTTACTTGAACCTTGTGAAGGCGAGCGAACTGAAGCGGGCATGCGGTTGAATATTCGAATTGCTTTGCAATATATCGAAGCATGGATTCAGGGCAATGGTTGCGTACCGATTTACGGTTTGATGGAAGATGCTGCCACAGCAGAAATATCGCGTACTTCTATTTGGCAATGGATCCAACATGGTAAAAGCCTATCCAATGGCAAGCTTGTCACTAAAGCATTATTTACAGACATGTTGAAAGAAGAAATGGCCAATGTGAAAAAGGAACTTGGTGCTGAACGTTTTAATGCAGGCCAGTTCGCCAAGGCATCTGCGTTATTTGAGCAAATTACTACCTCAGATGAGTTAGTCGATTTCTTAACATTACCCGGATATGAACTGTTAACGGCTTAATGTCTAATAACAGAGTATTAATGACAACACTACTGAATTAGGCAAAGTTGAACGATTCACTTTTCCACCCTAATATCTGAAGGCGCGACACAATGACTACACAGCTAACTCGTCAGCAACAGGTTGATGTCATTAAGAAAGATTGGGCTGAAAATCCACGTTGGAAAGCGGTTAAGCGTCCTTTTACAGCTGAAGAAGTTGTTGCATTACGCGGTTCTGTTGTACCAGAAAACACTATAGCTAAACTGGGTGCTGCAAGATTGTGGGAACTGGTTAACGGCGGCGCTAAAAAAGGCTATGTGAACTCTTTAGGTGCGTTAACAGGTGGTCAAGCAGTACAACAAGTAAAAGCGGGGATTGAAGCTATTTACTTATCAGGCAGGCAGGTAGCAGCTGACGCTAACTTAGCGGGTACTATGTATCCAGATCAATCACTTTACCCAGCCAACTCAGTGCCAGCAATCGTTAGCCGTATTAATAATTCATTCCGTCGTGCAGACCAGATTCAATGGAGCAAAGAAGTAAATCCTGGTGATGACAATTACACTGACTATTTTCTACCTATCGTTGCCGATGCAGAAGCCGGTTTTGGTGGCGTACTGAATGCATTTTAACTAATGAAGTCAATGATTGATGCCGGCGCTGCAGGCGTTCACTTTGAAGACCCATTAGCGTCTGTTAAAAAGTGTGGCCACATGGGCGATAAAGTTTTAGTTCCAACCCAAGAAGCAGTACAAAAGTTAGTTGCTGCACGTTTAGCGGCAGATGTTAGTGGTGTGGATACCTTGGTTATTGCCCGTACAGATGCTAATGCTGCTGATTTAATAACTTCAGATTGTGATGAATATGACCGTGAGTTTGTTACTGGTGAACGTACTAACGAAGGTTTCTACCGTGTTAGAGCTGGTTTAGACCAAGCTATTTCTCGTGGTCTTGCTTACGCTCCTTATGCTGATTTAATTTGGTGTGAAACCGCTAAACCTTGTCTTGAAGAAGCGAAGAAATTTGCTGATGCCATTCATGCACAGTAGCCAGATCAACTTCTTGCTTATAACTGTTCACCTTCGTTCAACTGGAAGAAGAACTTGGATGACGTTACGATTGCTAAGTTCCAGCAAGAGTTGTCAAACATGGGCTACAAGTACCAGTTCATCACGTTAGCAGGCATTCATAACATGTGGTACAACATGTTCGATTTAGCTTATGACTATGCACGTGGCGAAGGCATGAAGCACTATGTTGAAAAAGTACAAGAACTTGAATTTGCTGCGGCTAAGAAAGGTTATACTTTCGTATCGCATCAGCAAGAAGTGGGTACAGGTTACTTTGACCAAGTAACAACGTGTATTCAAGGCGTAAAATCGTCAGTAACAGCGCTAACGGGTTCTACTGAAGAAGAACAGTTTTAATCGTTAGTCTCAACCGTTTTACATGTTTAGTCACTTTGTGACTGTTGTAACCCCGTGCAGCTCACCTACAGGCAGCACGGGATTTTTATCCAAGTATGTTGGATTATAAGCAAATGCTTAGTAGTTGATCCTGATTGTTTGGGTGCTTCCTACCCGTAAGCTTTTCCAACCACATTATTTGTGATTGCGGCTCCTTGTGAGCCGTTTTTTTTATTTATTTTTTATGTCCTTTTTATAACATGACCTTTTCCCCTCTCAGGCGCCACGCATGATGTGGATCCGCCTCCCATTACTATTAATAAAAACATTCGTAATCTCTAAATAAACGTGATGCCGTTAGGAATGTAAAATGTCATTTGTGACACTTACTAACATCAATATGGTTAATTCATATAGCCTATATCGGCGCAAGGTAGAGAGTGTTGTTATTATATGTTGATACGTGAGCTAGCTTGGGCTAAAGACAATATCTGCAAGACACTGTGATGAAACTGAGTATACTAAAAACAACATTTGTTACACTTAGGTTAATCTTGAAGACGATGACTCAGCAAAAGGGAGCAGATTACTGGACCAAGCGTATCAGTGATCAAGAAATGCCTGCATTATGTTCAACTGTACGAGATTTAGAGCAGCTGGCAAAAGATGATGTCTCTTCGTTAGCTTTACTCGGGCGTAGTGTGATGCACGATAACGCATTAACTTCGCGTATTTTACGCGTCGCCAACAGTGCTATTTATAATAAAGGCATTAATCAAGTATCAACCGTTAGCCGTGCTGCTGTGGTACTTGGTTTTGATACTATCCGCAATATTTGCCTTACCGCTAAATTACTTACCAGCTTGCTAGAAAATAAGCATCTTTCAGAGGGGGTTTACCAGCGTTTATTAAAGCTGATGGCACAGTCATTTCAAGCGGCTATGTTGGCTCGAATGATGATGAGCGACAAGGGGGAATCATTGCGTGAAGAAGTCTTTATTGCCTCATTACTGTACCGCATCGGTGAAAGTGCATTTTGGAGTATGGGTGGTGAGTTGACCGAACAACTGGATAAAAAATTACTCAAAATAGAGGATAAAATCACACAAAACTCATTGATCCGTGCTGAACTTGGCACCTCCTTTGTTCAACTCACCCAGAGTATTGCTAGGAGTTGGGGTTTAGGTGAAGTATTGCTTAAGTCTTTAGCGCAACCTGATGAGCGCATGCCTGAGATCCGTTGTATTTTTTTAGCCGACAAGTTGTCAGAGATTATTTCACAACCCAAAGTTAATGCCGAAGAGTTACATAAGCGCTTATCCCAAGCAGCAGAGATGTTAGACATCAGTGTCGATGAGTTTACTGAAAAATTTATTGGTTGCAGCGAAATTACTCATAAGTTGGCCATTGAGTATGGTGCCAAAGCGATCGTGACTTATTTGCCTCATACAGCAGATGTATTAGAACATATTGATTCGCCGATTGAGCCTACCGAAATACGGCAAACTAACCAAGGTTATCAGCTGAGTAAACTGAGACAATTAACTCATTATGCGGTGGTTAAAACTGATTTTAATCACATCATGCACACAACATTAGAGGGGATGTTAACGGGAGTTGGCTTAGACCGTTGTGGTGTGTTGTTACTATCACCGAGCCGTAAATTATTACAACCAAGAGTGATGATGGGAGATGGTGCTGAGTTATTAAAACAAGCTTTTGTGATTGAGCTTGATGATCCTCAATCGGTCTTCACTCAGTGTATAGGACAAAAAAAGAGCCTTTGGGTGAATGCCCCAACCAGTAATGAATGCAAAGTGCAAATAGATGATGAGCTAGTTGAACGCTTTTCTCAAAATGGTTTTCTATTAGCACCGCTGTGTATAGGCCATAAAGTATTAGGGTTGTTTTATGCAGATAGGCAAGGGTCTGGACGTCATTTTGAGCAACAAGACTTTGACAGTTTTACTCACTTTAGTGAACTAGCCAATGTATGTTTTAAGGTATCAATGACATAGAACGATTATTAAATATCGAATAATTATGGACCAGCTCTTAAAATTAAAAGTAGATTTGGCTCATAGGGTGGTCATCGTACTCGACAATGGCCACCTATCAGTTAACTGCTATTGCATTATTAAGCTGGTAATTCGTTTGGCTTTATCGTTTGGAATGGGGAAGCTCAAATGGTATTGCGCTATTTTCCAACCTTCCGCAGTTTGCACTAGTGCACCAGTACCCCGACTGATGCCGTATTCTGGACTATAAAGTAGCTCGTCAAATACAATGGTATCGTCAATTTGTAACAAGTGACGAGATTTCACATCGTAGCGCCACCCTTGAGTCGGTTTGGCATAACCCTCAAATTCAACCATATTCCAACGCTCTGACTGATCGGTACCGATAAACACTGCTTGTGGGTGATAAAGGCTAAAATAAGTCGCCCAATCAGCAGCCGCTGCGCTTTCATGTAATTGATTTAAAAGGGAACTTACGGTTTGGCTGTCTTTTTCTGATAAACCTTGGCTATCAATTATTTCATGTGACTGGCTAATATCTTTAATGACAGCTTCGCTTTCTGAGCTTATTTGTTGGCTTACCTGCTTGCTCTTTGGTTCAGTTTGGCTTTGACCAAGAGTTGTCTCATCGGCTTCTGTGGCGTGTAAGTCAAACGCTGCCACGGTGGTCATTAACACGGCAATAAATCCGAGTCGGTGAATAATTGATTGCATAGTATCCCTTTTTATATGGTGAATTATTATTATGATTTTTGGTGTTGATTATGTCACTAATGCCAATTTATGGGGTCTAGCTGATAAAACTGGCTTAATTCTTTATACAATTGTTGATGCTGTTGGTAAAACTCCGTTGGGCGTTCAAAAAACGTTTCACTTATCACCGCAAAAAACTCTGCTGGATTCGTTGCGCCGTAATAGTTGAATAATGACGGGATATGATGTTGAGCGCAATGCTGAAGTTGCTTAAATTCTTGTCCCAATATGTCAGACCATGAACGATATGAAGTGATATCACGCAGCGGCGGTGCTCCATTAGCACTACCATCTTCTTGATCAAGCTGGTGAGCAAATTCATGGATGACCACATTACTGCCATCAAACGGGTCGGCTGCGCCTTCTACTGTACTATTCCATGATAAAACAACTTTACCATATTCCCAAGATTCCCCCAGTAATACATTACGTTGGGACGATTGTACACCAGCGATATCTGTTCTGTTTTGCTTAACAATAAACGCGCTCGGGTAGACTAATATTTGTGTTAACTTGGGATAATAGTTGGTTTTGCGGTTGAGTAGTAATAAGCAAGCTTGGGCTGCGATGGTGACCTTCACTTCGTCATTAATCTCGAATCCGTCACAACCGACAAACTGTTTTTCATCAATAAATATTTGAATATGTTTTTTGAGTTGAAGCTGCAAGTCAGTCGGCATGGCTTTAAAATAAGGAAATCGCTTTTTTAATATGTTACGCCACAGTGTCGGGAATGGCTGACGGCTGACTATGTTGCGTTGTCGGTTGAGACGCCATTGGCTACTAGTAATCCATCCCACAGCGGTCATAGATATAATGAGCAATATTATAATCGCAATCATAGATGTGTCCTGATAGTTCAAAGAGGGCGATAAGATTGCAATCCCAACCTTATGTATAAGTTTATAAGTTTGAGCATGAATCAGTCATTTTTTCGATAGCTGTTTTCATTACATAAGAGATTAATGGGGTAGTTTGTAAACAAATTCAAGCTTTGGTGAAAACTAAATAGCAGCGGCAAGTGTTATTTTAGCCTGTTTATATTGTTGGTTAAACTTTAGGGTAACTAAAAGCACTGGCTAGCCAATATTAATATCATATTGGCTGCCAGTGAAAGGGCGGGGATAAAGAGGTATATATTGACTATTCAAATCAAAAATAAACGAACTATTAATCTGTAAAGTTAGTGCCTAATATTTTTTGCTGCTGTGGCGTTAAACTGAAATATTGTGAAATCAACTGCCTAATGAGTTTTGATTTTGCGATACCCCCTTGCTGGCTTAGTAATGCTAGCTGACTCATTGCCGTTTCATTTAAGGTATAAGTACAACGTTTATAAGGTTGCTTCTCCCCCTTGCTGGCTAACGTTACTGGCTCTATATGCTGTGGATATTTATGCTGTAAAAAGTCGATTATATTTGTCTGGATATCAGTATCAGTTGCACTCAGCAATGGTGTTGATACTTGTCGAGGACGATCTTGGCCAGTGGCATACAGATCCGCAGCAGCAATAAAGTCATCAATCGATACCGCAATGTTATTGGTGTTATTACATAACGAAGCGTTTTTCTTGAGATCGGCTAGTCCCATAATTTCCTCTCAATGTAGTTACATTCGATGCAGTATTACGCTGTTCAATAAGTTGCTTTGCATCGGTAATCTCGAGTAATTCGCAGGCAATACTGCGCATCTCTTCTGCTGCTTTTCCCTTGGGTTCTAATTCAAATACAGATAAACCTGATTCTTCACTGTCATCATAAATATTGCGGCTGTAATTAACGGCGTCTAATACGTTAATGTCATAGGTACGACAGACATCTTTTGCTTCGGTTATTCTGCTTGCCTGGTTAGGCAGACTTGGACATTGCGTTATCACAAATGACGCTTTCATTTTTGGGTTGATCATTAAACAAGTAGAAACGATATCGTCCATGTGGCTGACGGTTTTTAAGTCACGACGTTTAGGTCTTAACGGCATTAATACGTGCGATGCAACAGACATCGATGCTCGCAAGGCAAGATTGTCCTGGCCACCACAATCGACAATAACGTAATCGTAATGCTGCTCTAGGCTGAGTAAGTCATTACGAATTTTACCATAAAGTTGCACACAGCTAATGGCAGATAATTTGGGGTTGTTGTTACGGGCTTGGATCCAGTCTGATGTTGTTCTTTGCGGATCGCAATCGACCATAATCACACTAGCATCGACCTCTTGGGTCAGGAATACTGCAATATTTTGCGCAAGACAGCTTTTGCCGCTTCCCCCTTTTTCACCACCCACTAATATGATCATCTATACCGCCCTCCAGATCAGGCTACTTGGTCAACAAAATATAATCCTTAACCTCACTGTAAGTAATCATTTAGGTTTGGTCAATTAGCTGATTATTGGCAGTTTTTTATAAATGTCACCTAGATATTTAATTGACTAAAATGGCTCTTATGGCAAAAAATTGACAACTCGATATTAGGTACGTCAATGTTATTAAAAAGTTAAACCTTATAACCACTTAAGGTATATTTATTATAAGAATATGCCTTATTCCAGATACGCTTAAATGACAAATTGTATTCATGCGCTAACTCTATATGCATTTAATGTTCTATTTTTAGGCTGGATATTTTAAATTGATATAAGTGGAGTGGCTATTTAAAGGGCGCATGTTTGCTGGTGACAGCGTGATACACTCTTACTTAGAAAATAAGGTAGTGGGATTTGCAGAATGAATGAGCAACAATTATTAGACGCGATTAATCAAACCATGCCATTTGGTAAATATGCGGGACGTAAATTATTACAGTTACCAGAGCCATACTTAGTGTGGTTTCATTCAAAAGGCTTTCCCGAAGGCAAGCTAGGTGAACAGCTCGCATTAATGTATGAAGTGAAACTCAATGGATTGGAAGAAATGTTGCAACCGCTATTAAAGAGGTGAAGCTAGGTAGCAAGCGATAACGAACGTAATAGCCTAGAGCGGACTGCGTCTAAATAAAGCGGTCAAAACGTTCAATCGTTATCGTCCTAGCATCTAGGCTTTTAACGCTCGTTATCGCTTTTATAGCGTTCTCACAGGACGAAGTCCGCCCTAGTATCTAGTCTATTAACCATTTTTTCATGTAAAAGCCGGTAAACGTTTGACCACATTTTTGTTGGTAGCTTGTTTGCTGCAAGGTAAAGCCTTTTTTTTCAAATAACGGCTTAGATAAGTACGATGCATCGACGCTGATAAATGGATATTGTTGCTGCAGTGCCCAATGTTGAAGGTGTTGAAACAGCGCGCTGGCAATGCCTTGTTTTTGGTAGTCGGGATGCACGTATAAGCAATCAATATAACCTTGGTGCTTAAAATGGGTTTCTAAACTAATAAAACCGATAACCTGATGGTTATCAAGCGCGAGCCATGCCTTATTTCGTTTGTATTGTAGTTGCCAGAATTTTGCAGAGCGCGGCGCTGATGACCATGCATTGAGTTTTTGTTGTGGGTATCTTGGGTGAGTAATACCTTGCACAGCAGTATGGTATAACTGGCTTATTTGAGTTGCGTATCGCGAAGAGAAATCAACGATTTGATAAGGTTGATTTATTGAGTTTTTCATAAAAAAGACCAATCGATAAGATTGGTCAATTATGTAAGGTTTTTGCGATAAAACGTACTACTTTTTACTAATATCGCCAACAAACATGATTTTATCAAATGTTCTGTTTAGGCTTGAACTTTTAAAGTCATTCATCCACATTTGCTCAGACACTTCAACCTTGTCGCCTTTAGCCACTTCAGTTTGCGGACCCGCGGCCCAGTAAGTTTTATCTGCTTCTTTTAATTGAACATAGGTATAACCGCCGCCGTTCATGGTATCGAGTACTTCAGCTTGATGCAAAGCACCTTGTGCCCACACAGAAGAAACGCCTAAAGCCAAAGTGGCTGCGGCAGCAAATGCGATTAATTTAGCTTTCATGTATGTATTCCTATTTTATCTACAGATGATAGTGGATAACGAGATTGGCTCAACTTTATGCTATTTAACCATCTCTGCTGATTGTGGTCTGTGATCTACCGCGAATTATTGTTGTCTATCAGCTGTTAGGTATTATGAAACCATCGTTTAATCGCGGTGGCTAATATAGTGGACATTGGCAAACAGTTGTCCAGTGATAAGATGACCATGTTGGCTAACAAAGTCGATAAAGGCTTCTGGTAGCGTTTGGTTATTAATGGGGTGCTGCCAAAGAGCATGTAATAAGGCTTCATACCCTTCTTTACCTGAAGCAGTGTAAGAGCTTGATACACCGAGATATGACTTATTAGGTTCTAGTGTTTGCCAATGATCGTGTTTGTAGATATCAATTTGAGTTATCCGTAAGCCTTTTGCTTGCTTACCATCATAGAAGTAACGCAAACCATAAGGATAGGGGAAACTGCCAGCCCCTGTGCCCATAATGCCATTGTTTGTGGCGGAATTGATGGCGGACTCTAGTGCTTCAATAATAAATTTACCCTGAATTCTATATAAGGTAAGCGGCAGCTCAAATGGTAAAATACGCCCAACAACATCGGCTAATGACAATTGACCTTTGTTTAACGACTGCCTAACACCTCCGGCATTATGTAATGCAAAATCTATCGTCGGTTCAATATTTTTAGCCGCCTTATACATACTACGACTGACCCAAGGGGCTATTTCACTTCCATGAGGTAAGTGCTTACTGGGTAGGCGTGTATGGACAAAGTCGCGCGGAATATGGCCAAGGATTTGATTTTCTATCGCATCTAATGAGGGTCTATATTGAGTATGGATAACAGCGTGGATCTCTTCATCATGTTGTGCACCTCTTACGCAGGGGTGAGCAAAAAGTTGTTCGACTAACATTGCTGCAGTATTACTGTCGGCACTACTTCCGTCTTTGGTGGTTACAGTGATATTTTTATCAACCATAAAATAGTTATTGCCGATCAATTCCACTATTTTACCGTGCTGGTCAAAACATATTTCTGCTAAGCCGATCGTTTCTGCATATTTACCTGCATGTAAAATGGGTGTTGAATTTATCGTCTCGGCATAAGGAATATCACTCCAACCAATATCACTCAGTTCACCTTGAAGAGTATGTGAGTGTCCACCTACAATTAAGCTTATTCCGTCAACCTTTGCCGCTAGTTCTCTATCTTGATCTAAGCCTAAATGGCTAAGTACGATTATGTGGCGAATACCTTGTTGATGTAAGCGTTGTATTGTGCGTCGGGTGGTTTCGATGGCATTAACAAAATAGGTATCTGGATCTGGGCGGGCAATTAAGCGCATTTGATCTAATGTAATACCAATTATCGCTAACTTAGTGTCGTGAAACGGTTTAATTAACACTTTGGCCGTTTCTGTTGAGTCATCAAAATCGTATAGCATGGGATGACCATAAAGCCGACCTGTTTTGTGGCGGTCTTCTTGACTTAAGTCCATGTTACCGGCTAATACCGGAAAATCGATACGATTTAAAAAGGCTTGTACTGGGGTGTTACCAGCATCGACCTCGTGATTGCCCAATACCATAGCGTCGGGCCTTAGCAAGTTTAGCAGGTGAGCGTTAGCGGCACCTTTAAACTCTCTAAAATACAACGTGCCTTGAAAACTATCACCGCCATGTAAAAATATAAAAGGTGACTGCTTAGCTGCTGCTTGTTGCCTGGCTTGTTCTATTTGATAACCTAAACGTGCATAGCCACCTGAATGCGCTTCAAGTGTGAACTGTTGCTGGTTAGCACTTAAGTTAAACTGGACTGGGCTAGGTTCAAAATTAGAATGAGTGTCGTTGATATGGGCTATGGATAAGCGATAAGAATTTAGCATTAGTTTCCTCAATATAATGCCGCTATCTTAGCGTATTTGCCGTTATTATGTCACCAGCAACAATGATAATAGTGATGATTGCTTATATTGATTTGATATGACGCTACGAGGTCAGCAGTCTGTTTGCAGGCTCAATATGAACGTTGCAAACAGAATTAATTAATACCAAAAAGACGTTATTTAGCGGGGATGAACAACACTAGTTTGTTTCAGTTTCGTTGTAAATGACGAGACCTTTACTTTCTATTCGTCGTTGCCATAGCTTACGCGCAAGAGCTTGCATGTCTGGTGCTAAATCTTTTGAGTCGACAATTTCTAAACCTATTAATGTTTCAATAATATCTTCAATAGTGACAATACCTTCACTTGAACCATATTCATCAACCACCAGGGCCATTTTGCCATTACGCTTGATGATAGTTTGAAATAAAGGCAATACCTTGACAGAAGAGGGCACAACCAACAAAGGTTTCAAATAGTCACCAATGACTGTATTTGGTGCCTGGCGAGCTTGAAGAATAATGTCGTTACGATTTACATAACCCACCACGTTGTCTCGTTCATCGAGATAAACGGGAAAGCGTGTAAATGGGCTGCTTAAATGTTGCTCTATAAATTGCTCATTTGTCATGGTGGTCGGTAATTTAAAAATTACTGTTCGTGGTGTCATGATGTCAGTAACACACATATCTTTCATGGCTAACATTTGGGTTATTATTTGTGACTCTTGCGCACTAAGCTCGCCACTGTCTTTACCCATTTGGTTCATGGCGCTTAATTCTTGGCGAATATAAAGGTTCGTATCACCCTTACCAAACACGCTGGTGACTTTTCTTGATAACCAAATTAAAGGCAAGGTGGCTTTTTCCATCCAATAAAGACATATCGATACTGCGGGTGCCAATTTACGCCAATAGTTTGCACCCAATATTTTTGGAATGATTTCTGATAAGAATAGAATTAAAAAAGTCAGTACCGCAGAAAATACACCGAGCATTTCACTGCCAAACACTATTGCAGCTTGTGCGCCAGCAACAGATGCACCCATGGTGTGCGAAATGGTATTGAGTGTCAGAATAGAAACCAAGGGAGAATCAATGTTCTGCTTTTGTTTATTAAGCCTAGCAGCAACATGAGGATGGTGTTGTTTAAGATTTGCGATATAACTGGGAGTAACGGATAGCAATACCGATTCAAATACACTACATAAAAACGAGATTGAAATAGCAGCAATAACGATAAACAGAAGGGTTATCATAAGATAAAAGTAAATACTGACTCATAAGAGGCCACATAGCCCAGTGAAAGAATATCATAATAATTGTTAATCTAATCTGAATTTTTAAGAAGTAGAATAATGAGTCTTTCCTTGTATATTAAAGGTACAAAAATTATCAAAACGGTACTGTATATTGTGTAAATAAGTGAGTTTGTTGTTAAGACTAAAATCCACTATAAGCTAAATGCAGATATACTGGCTAAAACCTTATGCTACCTGTACAATTCGCCGCCGTGTTAAAGGTTTTGGTGTTTGAGGTTAGGCTGATGAGCGAAAAGAAAATCAATTTATTAAATCTTGATCGTAAAGGACTGCGAGCATTGTTCAGTGATATGGGCGAAAAACCGTTTCGTGCCGATCAGTTAATGAAGTGGATTTATCACTTTGGCGTCACTGACTTTGAAGAAATGAACAATATAAACAAAGTATTACGTGGTAAATTAGCTGCGAAATGCGAAATTGTTGCACCTGAAATTTCTAATTTTCAAAAGTCTGCTGATGGCACAATTAAATTTGCTATCGATGTTGGCCAGGGCCAAGAAGTCGAAACGGTATACATTCCGGAAGAAGACCGCGCGACATTATGTGTATCCTCGCAAGTGGGTTGCGCATTAGAGTGTACCTTCTGTTCTACCGGCCAACAAGGTTTTAACCGTAATCTAACAGTATCGGAGATCGTTGGCCAAGTCTGGAGAGTATCGCAATTTTTAGGTTTCCATAAAGACACTGGCGATAGACCTATTTCTAACGTGGTGATGATGGGTATGGGCGAGCCTTTGCTTAACCTTGCTAATGTGATCCCTGCAATGGATATCATGCTAGATGACTTTGGCTTTAGTTTATCTAAACGCCGCGTGACATTATCAACCTCTGGCGTAGTACCAGCGCTTGATAAATTAGGTGACTCAATAGACGTTGCTTTAGCGGTTAGTATTCATGCGCCTAATGATGAACTGCGTGATGTGTTAGTTCCCGTTAATAAAAAATATCCGCTGCAAGAATTTTTAGCGGCTATTCGTCGTTATTTAGAAAAATCTAATGCAAATCGTGGCCGAGTGACGGTTGAGTATGTGATGCTTGATCATATCAATGACAGCACAGATCAAGCGCATGAACTGGCCATGTTAATGAAAGATACTCCATGTAAGATTAACTTAATTCCGTTTAACCCGTATCCTGGTTCTCCTTACGGTCGTTCATCTAACTCTCGTATAGATCGTTTCTCTAAAGTGTTGATGGAACACGGTCTAACAGTGATAGTGCGTAAAACACGTGGTGATGATATTGATGCTGCTTGTGGTCAATTAGCGGGTGATATCCGTGATAGAACAAAGCGTTTAGCAAAAAAACAAATGCAACAGAATCAGATTTCAGTCACAATGGAATAACTCGTTGTTTGCATAGATAATAGGCTTATAAATGAAGCAAGGAATGCAAAAGGTTATTCTGATTAGTTTAGTTGCCTTATCTGTCACTGCTTGTGTGACTGAGCGTACTTATACGGGGACTGATACCCCTGTAGCTGAACGTAAGTTTAATAAGCAGGGGGCTGCTAGAGAACGTATGCAACTTGGGCTAACGTATCTAAATCGTGGTAATAGTGAACAAGCGAAGTATAATTTAAACAAAGCAGTTGAATATGCGCCGAATATCAGTGAAGTTCATATGGCAATGGCTTATTATTATCAGACGGTTGGTGATATAGAGCGTACGGAAGAGTCATATAACAAAGCGATTAGCCTTGATGATGTAACCGGAGATGCTCGGAATAATTTCGGGGTATTTTTGTGTCAGCAAAACAAGTTTGTCGAGTCTGAAAAAATGTTTCTTGCGGCAATTGATACACCTAAATATACCCGTACAGCATCGAGCTATGAAAACCTGGGCGTATGCAGTCGCAAAGCGGGTGATAAAGAAAAAGCGCGACAGTATTTTAATATGGCGTTAAAGTATGATCAAAGACGTCAAGTAACGTTTTTAGAGTTAACCGAGTTAGCCATGGAAGATGCTGACTACGGCAGTGCGCGCGAACAACTCGCAAGATACCATCGAGTTGCTAGCGAATCAGCAGAAAGTTTAGCCTTAGGGATTAAGATTGAGCGGGCGGCAAACGATGTAGAAGCCGTAAAACGATTTGGCATTTTACTTATTGCGAAATTTCCTGCATCACCACAAGCCAAAAATTATAGAGCTAACCTGAATTAATGACTAATGAATTCGAAGTAGAACAAGACGTAGAAAAAGCGTCATTGTTAAAGGATGTTGTTACTGCCGGCGCCATTTTAAAAGCGGCTCGCGAAGCAAAGGGGATCTCAATTGAGACCGTAGCAACCCAATTGCATTTACGTCCTAAGATCATCAATGATCTTGAAAATGACATTTTTGTTAATATAGCTTCTACCACTTATGTTAGAGGTTACATTAAAAATTATGCCCGCGTAGTGAATGCTGATATTAGCCAAATTCAACTATGCTTAAGCCATCAGTTGCCTGAGATTGTTGCACCTGTAATGCAAAGTTTCTCACGTAAAACAACTCATCAAGCCCGTAATAGTCGACTTAATTTTGTGACTTATCTTATTATTGCTGTATTGATTGCAATGCTAGTGTTGTGGTGGGTGCAAAAGTCATCGCTACTCACAAGTGTTGACTTATCACAGCCAACAGTTGAAGAGATAGCTGCTGTAAGCAACATGCCGGAACCACAGCAGATTATTAGAAGCGAATCATCACAATCTAGTGGTAATGAGCAAGGTAGCGAAGGTTACGATAGTGCAACAGATTTAGCCAATAAGGCTGCAATAGCCGCTGAAGATAAGCTAATCCAATCTGCACAAGATTCTGCCAATGCGGCACAGCAATTACCTGCTGTTAATAGCGCGGGTGCAAATACTGACTCTGCAGCTATAGCTACAGAGTCAACAAACACAATTATAGCCGGTACAGAAAGTGTATTGACCATTGAACTCTCAGGTGACTGCTGGGTTAATGTGACTGATGCTAATGGTAAAGTGATGGTTGATGGCGTGAAAAATGCGGCACAACGAATTGAAGTCCGTGGTCTTAAACCTTTTAAAGTGATTCTGGGTGCACCTCAAGTAGCCAGTATCAGCCTCGATGGCAATAACATCAGTTTAGCTGAGTTTGCCAACGGTCGAGTAGCAAGATTAACCCTGCCTAAAGCGTCATAATGCTTTAGCACCAGCAATAGAGCATATTTGCATGTATAACGAATCCCCAATTATTCGCAGACCATCTACACGTATCTATGTGGGCAATGTCCCTATTGGAGATGGTGCGCCGATTGCTGTTCAATCGATGACGAATACTAAAACTACCGATGTAGCGGCCACCGTGGCGCAAATTCTAGCATTAGAAAAAGTGGGTGCTGATATTGTACGTATTTCAGTACCGACAATGGATGATGCTGAAGCCTTTAAAATTATCAAACAGTCAGTGAATATACCGTTAATAGCCGATATTCATTTCGATTATCGTATCGCACTTAAAGTGGCCGAATACGGTGCAGATTGTCTGCGTATTAATCCAGGCAATATTGGCAATGAAGCACGCATTCGCAGCGTAGTTGAGTGTGCGCGTGATAAAAACATTCCCATCCGTATCGGAGTGAATGGTGGTTCGCTTGAAAAAGATTTAATGGACAAATATCGCGAACCTACCCCGGAGGCATTGTTTGAGTCGGCAATGCGTCATGTGGATATTTTGGACCGTTTGAATTTTGATCAATTTAAAGTCAGCGTAAAAGCATCAGATGTATTCCTCGCTGTCGCATCATATCGTTTGCTGGCTAAACAAATTCGCCAACCGTTACATTTAGGTATTACTGAAGCCGGCGGTATGCGCGCAGGTTCAGTCAAATCAGCTGTTGGTTTAGGCATGTTATTAGCCGAAGGCATTGGTGATACTTTACGTATTTCGTTAGCGGCCGATCCGGTTGAAGAAATTAAAGTTGGCTTTGATATTTTAAAGTCGCTACGTATTCGTAGTCGCGGCATTAATTTTATTGCTTGTCCTTCTTGTTCGCGCCAAGAGTTTGATGTGATTAGTACCGTCAATGAACTTGAACGTCGTCTTGAAGACATTACTACTGCAATGGATGTATCTATTATCGGTTGCGTAGTCAATGGTCCAGGCGAAGCGTTAGTGGCTGATATCGGCTTAACTGGCGGCCATGCTAAGAGCGGTTATTATGATGACGGAGTGCGTCAAAAAGAGCGCTTTGACAATAAAAGTATTGTCGATGGTTTAGAAGCAAAAATCCGCGCTAAAGCCAGCATGATGGCTAATCGCATCGCGATAATCGATAAAACAGAATAATCTTAATCCTGTGCATGGCAACCAAGAGTTGTTGATGTTGAGGGTATATTTACATTTTATTAGCGCAAGCTAATCAAGAAGTGGACAAGTTAACCGTGGCAAAGCAAATCCAAGCTATTCGTGGAATGAATGATATTCTGCCTACACAAAGTCCTTTATGGCAAAAAGTTGAAGCAGTATTGCGCTCATCAGTCAGTGCATTTGGTTACAGTGAAATTCGTACTCCTATCGTAGAAAGTACCGATCTTTTTAAACGCTCTATTGGTGAAGTGACCGATATAGTTGAAAAGGAAATGTACACCTTTGAAGATCGTAACAGTGACAGTTTAACGTTACGTCCAGAAGGCACTGCTTCAACAGTGCGTGCAGGTAACGAACATGGTCTGCTTTACAATCAAGAACAACGTTTATGGTATATGGGACCCATGTTTCGCCATGAGCGCCCGCAGAAAGGTCGTTACCGCCAATTTCATCAGTTTGGTGTTGAAGTTTACGGTATTGGTAGCGCCGATATTGATGCTGAAGTATTAATGTTATCTGCCCGTTTATGGGACTTGTTAGGCATTAAAGAACACGTAGCACTAGAGCTAAATACTTTAGGCGATCCGGCTGAACGTGCTGCCTATCGCGATGCGTTAATTGCTTTTTTAGAGCAACACAAAGATAAGTTAGATGAAGATAGCCAACGTCGGATGTATTCAAATCCATTACGCGTACTAGATAGTAAAGATCAGCAGGTACAGGCTCTTTTAGCTGATGCCCCTGCATTGATGGACTACCTTGGTGAAGAGACTAAGACACATTTTTCAACTTTGTGTGAACTCTTAGACGCCGTTGGTATCCAATACACCATCAATCCACGTTTAGTGCGTGGTTTAGATTATTATAACCGTACTGTATTTGAATGGGTTACCACTAGTTTGGGCTCTCAAGGTACCGTATTGGCGGGTGGACGCTACGATGGTTTAGTTGGCCAACTGGGTGGTAAAGATACCCCTGCTGTTGGTTTTGCAATGGGCCTTGAGCGTATTGTACTATTACTTGAAACGCTTGAGTTAACTAGCGATATTGCTGCTGAAGTGGACATTTATGTCACTGCTATGGGCGATAATTGCGTCGTTGAAGCTATTAAAGTGGCTCAAGAGTTGCGTCAACAGTTACCAACACTTAAAGTCATGAGCCATTGCGGTGGTGGCAACTTTAAAAAGCAAATGAAACGTGCCGATAAAAGCGGTGCTCAGTTTGCGTTAATTATTGGTGAAAACGAAATGGCCAATAGCCAAGTTGCTATTAAGCCGTTAAGAACAAACGATGAACAACAATTGGTTACGCGTAGTGAACTCGTAGCTAAAATTGCAGAACTGATTTAAGAATTGATTTTAAAGGGGAAGTGCAAGTGGAAATTTATAGCACAGAAGAACAACAAGTAGATGCTATCAAGCAGTTCTGGAAAGATTATGGTACCTCAATTGTCGTGGGTGCCGTAGTAGGCCTTGGTGGTCTATACGGTTGGAATACTTATTCTGACATGAAAGTGACTGCGGCTGAAAAAGCCTCAGAGTCATTTCAGTCTATCGTGACACAGTCTGCTAACCCTGCAGCGTTATTAGTTCAGGCAGAAAGCTTTACAGCAGAACATGATCAGCAAGGTTATCAAGCATTGCTTGAGTTGATGGTAGCAAAGTCGGCGGTTGAAGCAGGTGATTTAGCCAAAGCTGAAGCCTCATTTACTAAGATAATTGCTGCGCAACCTGGTTCTGGTTTGGGCATGGTGGCGATGATCCGTTTAGCGCGTATCCAGGCTGAACAAAACAATTTAGGCATGGCGCTAGCCACGCTGGAGCAAGTGACTGATAAAGCATTTGCTTCACAACGTGAAGAATTAAAAGGCGACTTTTTAGTGCGTCAAGGTGATTTGGATAAAGCCAAATCAGCTTATCAAGCAGCAGTGGATAATGGTGGCGCGTTAGCCAGTCCAGCGTTGACCATGAAGTTAGACAATCTAAACAAGGCATAAGGAATTTAGCCAATGAAGTCTTGGTGTAAAAATCTACTTGCCGTTGGGTTAAGTGTCGCTCTTCTGTCTGCTTGTTCTTCAAGTGATGTTGAAGAAGAGCCAGTGAGTGAATTAGTTGATATACAAGCAACTGTGTTTCCAGAGATTATTTGGAACACCAGTGTAGGTGATGGTGTAGGTGATTATTACTCGCAGCTTCGTCCTACAGTTCGATATGGCAAGGTGTTTGTAGCCGATCGTAGCGGTGTTGTGGTTGCCTTTGATGAAACCAGTGGTGATGAGCTATGGAAACAAGACTTTAATGACGTCTTTGAAGATAGACTTGAAATCAAAACCAAAGGTATTCGTTTAGCTGCTGGTGTAACCGCTGCACGTAACAAAGTTTTTGTTGGTGGCGAAACGGGTTTATTGGTTGCGCTTGATGAAGCAACGGGTGACGTTGTATGGTCAACACAAGCTAATGGCGAGTTGTTGTCGGCACCTACAGTGGCAGAAGATGTTGTTGCGGTGAATACCAGTAAAGGTGTATTTGAAGCGTTCAATATCGATACTGGCAAAAAGCTGTGGTCTTATGAAATGCAACTCCCCAACCTTACTTTACGAGGCACAGGTTCTGCTGCTTATGAAGCGGGCGGTTTCTTTTTAGGCACGGCAGATGGCAAAGTTGCTGTTGTGGTTAAAAGTAATGGTCAAGCTGCTTGGGAACAAGCTGTTTTTAGTCCAACCGGTGCTAATGAGTTTACTCGGATGGCAGATATTGATATGACCCCATTAATACTGGGCGAAAATCTGTATGTTGCTAGTTACAACGGTAATTTAGTGTCTATGGAGTTGCGCAGCGGGCGTACTGTTTGGTCACGTAAATACTCAAGTTTTAATGATTTAGCTGCAGCTGGCATAAGCCTGTATTTAGTCGACGATCATAGCCGCATTTATTCAGTCGATCGTCGCAATGGTTTAGAGTTATGGAGTAATTCAGTCCTTAAAAATCGCGAGTTAACGGCACCTGCAGTAATTGATAATTATATTGTAGTCGGTGATTTTGAAGGTTACTTGCATTTTATTGACCGTAATAGTGGCGATGTAGTTGGCCGCATTGAGGTTGATAGTGATGGATTATATGGTCAACCGTTAGTGGTAGGCGATAAAATTTATGTTCAAGGTCGTAGCGGTAAAGTAGCTATTGTCTCGTTGAACAAACAAGAGCAAATGAATGTAGAGGAAGATACTGAAACTGATGCAGAATAAGTCGTAGCACTCTTTTTGCGTTAATTAAGGTATAATATCCTTACTAGAGCCCCTGGAAGCGTTCCGGGGGCTTTTTATTGAAAAGTTTTTTAGAGGCAAAATCATGATCCCTGTTGTGGCCCTTGTAGGGCGACCGAATGTCGGCAAATCGACATTATTTAACCGTCTTACTCGTACTCGTGATGCGTTAGTCGCTGATTTCCCTGGCTTAACACGTGACCGTAAATACGGCCGTGCATTTTTAGCTGGCTACGAGTTTATTGTTGTTGATACTGGCGGTATTGATGGCACCGAAGAGGGGATCGAAACTAAAATGGCTGAACAGTCATTGGCCGCGATTGAAGAAGCTGATGTCGTATTATTTATGACCGATGCTCGTGCCGGCCTAACGGCGGCAGATTTAGCCATTGCTCAGCATTTACGTAGCCGCGACAAGGTTACCTTTGTGGTGGCCAATAAAGTTGATGGTATTGATGCTGATTCAGCATGTGGTGAATTTTGGTCTCTTGGTCTAGGTGAAGTGTATCAAATGGCTGCGTCACAAGGCCGTGGCGTCACCAACATGATTGACTATGCATTAACGCCTTATGCTGAAGCCATGGGTATTGTTCGTGAATTAGACGAAGAAGGCGAGCAGATTGAGCGTGAATATACTGAAGAAGAAGCTGAAGCAGAACAAACTCGCCTACAGAACTTACCGATTAAGCTCGCTATTATTGGTAAGCCTAACGTGGGTAAGTCAACGCTCATTAACCGTATTCTAGGTGAAGAGCGCGTAGTGGTTTATGACGAACCAGGCACAACCCGTGACAGTATTTACATTCCAATGTCACGTGAAGGTAGAGAGTACGTATTAATTGATACTGCTGGTGTTCGTCGCCGCAGTAAAGTACATGAAGTTATCGAGAAGTTCTCGGTGATTAAAACCTTGAAAGCGGTTGAAGATGCTAACGTTGTACTATTAGTGATCGATGCTCGTGAAGGTATTGCAGAGCAAGATCTGGGTTTATTAGGTTTTACCTTAAACGCGGGTCGTGCTTTGGTTATTGCGATAAACAAGTGGGACGGTATTGATCAAAAAATCAAAGACCGTGTTAAAAGTGAGCTTGATCGCCGCCTAGGATTTATCGATTTTGCCCGGATTCACTTTATCTCCGCATTACATGGCACAGGTGTCGGCCATTTATATGAGTCAATTGAAGAAGCATACGACAGTGCTACACGCCGTGTGAGTACTTCAATGCTAACTCGCGTTATGCAAATGTCTCAAGATGATCACCAGCCACCATTGGTCAATGGTCGTCGTGTGAAACTGAAATATGCTCATGCTGGCGGTTATAACCCTCCAATTGTTGTGATCCACGGTAACCAGGTTAAGAAACTGCCTGATTCATATAAACGCTATATGATGAACTACTTCCGTCGTTCATTAAAAGTAGTGGGTACGCCAATCCAATTACGTTTCCATGAAGGTGCTAACCCGTTTGAAGGTAAAACGGAAAAGTTGACTATCGGTCAAGAGCGTCGTCGTAAGCGTGCAATGAGCCACATTCGCGATCGTACTAAATAACTTAGCGTTGTATTAAGTTATTTATGACTCAAAAAGCCTGACTTGTTCAGGCTTTTTTGTGGCTATTACCACCACAGTGTGGGCTATTTATTGAACTTCAATAAAGCATCTTTATTCTGTAATACGGCAAAATATCAATGGTGGGTTGAACGGGTATGCAGCAAAAAATTGTTGGTTATCATGTAGACGAGGAGCAACATTGGGTTGCGGAATTAGCTTGTGGCCATTTTCAACATGTGCGTCATAATCCTCCTTGGACCGTTCGCCCTTGGGTAATAACGGTTGAAGGTCGGCAGCAACAACTGGGGACGATCTTGATCTGCAAAAAATGCGATGTTGCTGCACCGAGAGATATTATTGATTAAAAGTTCAGCTGATTAAATTATAGTTGATTATCTTAAGAGCTTATGTCTGCAGAGGTACGACAGAACCATAAGTACCCAATGATATAAATACATATTATGCTGTCCATCGTCATTGATAACCAAAACCCATCAATAAAGGGTTGATTGGCATTGCTGAGAACAAGGCTGATAAAAAATAGTTTTTCAATTAGCGCAATACAAAACAACGGTTTTACCCAAGTTGAACGGACCATAGCAATAAAAAAACTACATCCCACCATTAATACCATTAATCCCCAATGCTGAATAAATATCGAATCACTGGAGTGATAGGCTAACTGGTTAAGATTTTCGACAGCCCATTGTGGGAATAAGGTATAAAGTCCGCCCAATGAAGTGCCAAAACCTGCAAGGAATAACGCTAGTTGTCGAGTCTTGTGCAGAAAATGAGTCATCTGTGAGTCCGTTCATTGTTATTTTATCATTATAATGTCATGTTTTAGATTATTTTTCGATTATTGTCATTCATAAGTGATTGTTAAGAATTCGGCGTGATAATAGCCCCATCACTGCAATCCTATCGAGGTTTTTATGCAAACACAGACAACTTATCCGCTGCTCCATCGTCTTATTCATTGGGGACTAGCATTGACCATGATGGTGATGTTATTAACGATATTATTAAGGCTTGGTTGGATGGAGAAAAACCATATGGCTGCCATTATTCATCAAGGCCTAACAAAAATAGATGTGATGATTACTGACCAGCAATCGGTGAGCATTGCTAAAAGCATCCGTGGCGTGATGTTCCAATGGCATATTTATTTTGGTTATGCCGTCGGGGTATTTGTGTTGGCTCGTTTTATCTATATGGCTAAATTTGGTTTGCATTACCTATCACCTTTTTCACGCCAAGCTACCACAAAGCAAAAGTTTCAGGCATGGGTGTATTGGGTCTTTTATGCTGGCGTAGCATTATCGGTCATAACCGGGTTGCTACTTAAGTTTGGTCCTGAAGCAATAGAGGAACAGGCTGAAACAATCCATAAGCTGGCATTGTGGTATTTCATCCCTTTCATTAGCTTACATCTAGCAGGGATTTTAGTGGCAGAGTCTGGTCATGATAAAGGCTTAGTGTCGAAAATGATTGGTGGCTAGCCTGTACGGTTTATTGAACTGGGCGATATTTACCCTATTCAGCTATTTAACTTGCTTGGTTTCATTGCTTAAGTAAACCTTAAGATTGGTGACTTATTTTGTCTGCTATCAAGTCTGTAGGCAAAAATATGATGTCAAAAAAGTTATTTTCACGCTTAAGTAAGTTAAACATTGCCGTACTAAGTTTGGCGTTAGGGCTTGGGCTAAGTATAACGGCTCAAGCCGCACCGTCATTAGATAATAAGGTGATGGATCTGCAAGGCCAGTCGGTTAGTTTACAACAATTTGCCGGTAAGGTTGTTTATGTTGATTTTTGGGCTTCATGGTGTGGTCCATGTCGTAAATCGTTTCCTTGGATGAATGCCATGCAAGCGAAATATCAACAGCAAGGTTTAGAGGTTGTAGCGATTAACCTTGATGTTGACACCGCATTAGCTCGTGAGTTTTTGAGTAAGCTGCCGGGACAATTTAATCTTCGTTTTGACCCCGAGGGTGATATTGCGCGAGCCTTTGAGTTACAAGGTATGCCAAGTAGCTTTTTGTTTAATCGCAAAGGTGAACTAGTACAAACTCACATGGGATTTTTTACCGAAAACATCCCCGCCTACGAACAAGAAATCCAAATACTGTTACAGGAATAAACTCATGACTAAAGCGTTTTATAAACCCTTAGCGAAGGCGGCTGTGGCGTTAGCCATTGTCAATATTTTGGCTGGCTGCTCAAGTCTGGGTGTGCAACCCTGGGAAAAAGATCAACTTGCTCGTGCAGATATGGCATTAAACAGTGAGAAACTTGATCTGGCGTTAGATGATCATATTTATTTCAGTAAAGAAGGTACCAGTGGCGGTCGTTCATTAGCGGGTGGAGGTTGTGGATGCAACTAACATCGAAGCAAAGTATTGCCAGTGCATTGGCATTAGCAAGCTGCAGTCTATTGAGCCAACAGGTTAGTGCTGTTGAAATGACACCTACTAATGATGATTGGAAAGTTGATGCTGCCATTATGTATTATGGCGAACAAGACAGAGTTCAAGCTGCTGAAGTCATCGGTAATGTGCAAAAAGCCTTTGGCGACAGTTCATTATTGGACCTGAAAATTGTGGTCGACAGTTTGACTGGTGCATCGGCATCTGGTGCTGTTGCACAAGATGAAAGCCAAACGTTTACTCGTCCTTCTGGTGATGGTCAATATACTGTTGACGTAGGCGAAACGCCGCTCGACGATACGTTTCATGATACTCGAGTACAGTTAAGCGCTAATTGGCAAGAAGTACTTAATCAAGATTGGACCGGCAATGTCGGGGTATATGGCTCTAAAGAGTTCGATTATCTATCGATGGGTATTAATGCTGGCCTTGAACGTAGCTTTAATAAAAACAACACGACCTTGGCGTTATCGGGTGCTTTTAGCAACGATGTGGTTGACCCTGTTGGCGGTCGTCCAGTCGCCATGTCACAAATGGTCTTTCGTGGCAATTATGCCACAGATACCGATTATCAAGCTGCGTTCGATCAAACTCGTTTAGACGGTGATGATACGAAACAAACCAGTGATATTATGTTTGGTGTGACGCAGATTATTAATCGCAATTGGCTTATGCAAGCTAACTACGGTTTATCAAGTGTGTCTGGTTACATGACTGACCCGTATAAAATTCTCAGTGAAGTCGATGTTAACGGTCAAACACAAGCTTACCGCTATGAAAATCGTCCAGATTCACGTTTGAAGCATAGTGTGTTTTTACTCACTAAAGGTGCTTTGGATTCAGGTGTAGTCGATTTCTCGTATCGTTACAGCACTGACGATTGGGATATACAATCGCATACTTTGGAAACTCATTATCGCTATTATTTTAGTCCAAGCATGTACGGACAATTGCATTTGCGTTATTACCAGCAGCAGGCGGCCGAGTTTTATCAACCATTCTTAATGAGTGGTGATGCAATACCTGAGTTTGCCAGTGCTGATTACCGTATTGGTGATATGACGGCTTATACCATAGGGCTTAAGTTTGGTCAGCGTTTATCAGGTGGCCATGAATTGAGTTATCGTATTGAGTATTACCAGCAAAATCCTGAAAATAACGGTACAGAGTTACCTGGTCAGTTACAAAACTACGATTTATTCCCTGCGGTAAAAGCGATAGTAGCTCAAGTGAGTTATTCGTTTTAAGATGAATATATTATTCGATATACAATCATCTTTAAGCAGAGTTATTTAACGTGTATAAACGGCTAACGACAGCATCAAAAGCCCCAAAAGTGATGAGCTTACGCACTCGTTCTTGGGGTTTTTTGGGTTCATTTAACGCCATGGCAAGCCCATGTGAGTTGTTAATGGCGGTAGATGACGAGCACATAGCTAGGCAAATGCTCAATATTGCTTATGATGAAGCAAAGCGTATAGAGCATAAATTTAGTCGTTTTATTGAAGGTAACGTACTGTGGCAGTTAAATCATGCCCAAGGAGAAATAATACCGATTGATGCCGAAACGCTGCATTTACTTACCTTTGCTGAGCAATGTTTTCAATTAAGTGAGGCTGCGTTTGATATTAGTGCCTGCCCATTAATGGCATTATGGCGCTTCGATGGCAGCCATAATGTGCCCGCTCAATCTAATATCGATAACGCTCTGCGTCATGTTGGTTTTGCTTCTATTGAATTAACTGGCAACAGCATTTATATGCCAGCAGGCATGAGTGTCGATTTTGGTGGTATTGGTAAAGAGTATGCAGTTGATCGCACTGCGAAAATATTGGCGCAACGTTGGCCAAATCAATCGGTACTTGTTAATTTTGGGGGCGATATTGCTTGTCCAATCATCAAAACTGATGGCTGGCAGGTGGGCATTGAAAACCCGCACAAGCTCGATAATGCTGCGGCCCTGTTAACCATTCGCCAAGGTGCATTAGCTACCAGTGGTAATACTCGGCGTTATATTGAAGTAAACGGTAAGCGTTATGGGCATATTATTAACCCTAAAACAGGTTATCCCATAGAGCATGCGCCATTGTCTGTCACTGTATTGGCGCCAAATTGTGTGATGGCAGGCATGTTAGCCACTATGTCGATGCTCAAAGGAGCGGTTGCGGAAGATTTTTTACAACAACAAGGTGTCGATTTTAAGGTGTTTCGTTAATGATTAAGGATAATGAATGCGGGTATTATTAGTAGAAGATAATAAGCTGTTAGCCCAAGGTATCGTGATGAGCTTGGCCAAAGAAGGCATTCAGGTTGACCATTTAGCATCTTATAATCAAGCACAAATCGCCTTAGAAAATGAAGATTTTAGTGCCATTATTCTCGATTTGGGTTTGCCCGACGGTAATGGTGCTGACTTATTAAAGCAGTGGCGTAAAAATGGTATCTCATTACCTATTATCGTGTTGACTGCAAACGCTGATTTTGACATGCGCTTAATGTGTTTGGATATTGGCGCTGATGATTATTTAAGTAAACCTTTTGATGTAAGAGAGTTAATTGCTAGACTCAAAGCGATCATTCGTCGCCAACATGGCCTAGATAACAACCAATTTAGTTACGGTGCACTCGACATCGATTTTGCGCGCTGCGAGGTTCATTTTCGTGGTGAGTTAGTATTGTTATCCCGACGTGAATATCAATTATTGCTGGAATTTGCTCAATCTGCAGGACGAGTATTAACCCGTAATCAACTCGAGCAGTTAACTTATGGTTGGGATGAAGTGGGCAGCAATTCGATTGAAGTGCATATCCATCATTTACGAAAAAAAACCGCTAGCGAAATAATCAAAACTGTACGTGGTATCGGTTATATTTTAACTGAAACGGTATAATTCCATTGGTACCAGGCAACTTGAGTTAAGTGCAGGCTAGGTCATTCAAATCAGAATATTTAACCTATTCTATCTCACCCGTTTGATAACCGATTATTACTCTTGCAGGTTAGTTAAATTAGCCCGCCAAACACACCGTAAATCCAACACCCTACAAATCGCGACCCGCTCAGTATCAGATTGATGATACTTAATAAAATAAGGATATTATGTTTTCATTACGGTTATTATTAAGTTTACTGATGCTGGTGGGGATTGTTCTTACGGTGACGTTTTCGAGTATATTAAGCACTCGTGATGCCATGCATGAAGTTGAAGAGTTGTTTGATGCACAAATGGTTCAAACCGCCAAAATGCTTGAACAATTTTATGTGGAACAGCTGACCGAAGAGCAACTAGTACAATTGGCCCAGCGTCCTATCTTGTTTCATGTTTCAGATTCAAAAATCGAAACCTTTGCCGATCAAGCTAATCCCATCACCTTATCTTATGAGCACAAGTTATCATTTCAATTACTGTCCAGTGCTGGGCAATTACTGGCATACTCCGACAGCTCCGGCGAACAGCTATTAACCAATTTCACTCAAGGGTATGATACTCGAAGCATCGGTAATGAGTTATGGCATGTGTACAGTTTTTTCTCGTTGTCGCATCAGGTGTGGATTGTTACCGCACAGCGTGATGACGTTAGGCAAGAGTTAGTGTCGTTAATTATTAGTAATACTTGGCGATCGCCATTAATCATTGCTCCCATCATGATGTTTTTTATGTTGCTATTGACCTACTACTTATTCAAACCAGTGAAATTACTCGAGCGCCATTTAAATAAGCGTCCCGCCCAAGATCTAACCCCAATAAATTTCACTTTGCCAACTGAATTAGCGTCAATCCAAAAAGCCCTTAACAGTTATTTGCTGCGCATTGCCGATACCATCATCCGTGAGCGCCGCTTTAGTGCCGATGCCGCGCACGAGCTTAAAACTCCGTTAGCGATTATTAAGCTGCACAGTGACGGCTTGAATGATTTATTGTCGAGCCAGGCGCCAGAGATTCAGCTTGCTACCTTAGCGTACATAGAGGCGATAGGTGAGGGAGTCAATCGGATTAATCATACCGTAGAGCAATTGTTACTGTTGTCGCGTGTTGATGCTATTGAGGCGCTAAATCAAACCGATTGTAAATTAGTTAATATTATTGAGAACGTAATAAATCAGCTTTTGCACGTGATTGCCGATTACGAATGGCATATCGATATTCCAGCTGAAATGACCATCAATGCCGATCCGTTTTACCTCGAATTAGTACTGAAAAACATTATCGAGAATGCCTGTAAATATAGCCCGGTTGAATCATTAATTACCATTGAGGCTTCACAGGATAATAATCAGGCGATGATTTGTGTTATGGATCAAGGACGCGGTATGTCCGATGAGGAAATAGGCTTAGCCAAGAATCGATTTTATCGTGTAGATGAAAATGCATCCCAAGGGGCGGGTTTAGGCTTATCTATTTGTCAGCATATTATCAGTTTGCATCACGGTGAGCTGACCTTTAGTCAGGTAGAACCTCATGGGCTTAATGTGCGTATTGTATTACCTCAAACTCAGGTTTAATTAGGCTCTTTTTCTGTTGTCATGATGTCTAATCGATAAAAACAACATGCCAGACTCATTATGTTCATGTTGTTTTTATCGAGCCGTTAACCGCCTACTGCCTTTCTCTTGAGGGCTTAATCTCTCTTGATTGGCTTGCATGGCGTGATGAATTATCACGTTGCTGACTCACAGATCGTGAAGATTGTTGAGGCGCTGATCGAGTTGTTTCACGAACTTGTTGTTTCTGTGGCTCACTTCTTCTAGTTTGCTTTACCTGCTGTTGTTGATTATGCATTGAGTTAACTTGCGGTTGGCGTGCTTTATCAACTCGGGTATTACCTTGAGCTTGTTGTAACTGCTGATTACGTGGCTTACTGCTCACATTTGTTACCGGCTTTGCCTCATATTTAGGCCCCGTTTGCGCCACGTCGCGTTGACGACTGTAGTTTGACTTCGTTGGCTCGCCTTTACGGTCAAACGACTTTACTTGTGTCGCAGGTTGACGTTGCTGACTTAGCTCGCGTTTTAGCTGGTTACTTCTGTGTTCAACTGGCTCATTACGGTTTACGTTTCTAACGGCTGATTTCTCGCGGTGTTTATCTTGGTTACTATGCTTAACCTGATTACTGTAATTTACCTGTTTACGTTGATCGTTTACTTTGCTTGAGTTATGACGAGGCTCATTAGCTAACTGACGTTTAGGCTCACGAGAATAACTTACCTGTGGGTTACGTTTTTCATAATGGCCATTATAACGCTTACTGATCACTCGGCTGTGATAAGCCACGCCTTTACGATGCTTAGGCTTATGTTGCCAATGCTGTGCTCCATGGCTATAACTAATTTTTCGTGGTGTGTAGTAACGGTAATTTTGATGTACTGGCACCGCAATTACGCGGCGGTCATGCCAATGAAAACCACTAAAAAAGAAGTTGAAACTAATCCGCACTCCGCTGTCCCAATAAATGGCACTGTGGTTAGGGCGGTAATGCACATAAGCTGGCGCATTCCAATAAACCGGTGGGTAACGATTCCAGCGCCAGTCTCCGTAAACAATGCGGCTGTCGTAATAAGGTACATAGACAATTTCTGGACGAACCGATTCAATAATAATTCGACGCTCAACCCTTGATACTTTTACTTGCTCAAGGTCGGCCAGGTTATTGGCTGCATCGGCTTGTTGTCGGAGGGCCTGAATCGTATCTAGCATGCGGCCTTCATCTTGTAAAAAGGCATCACCTACACTTTGTGTCCAGGCTAAATCATTATTTAAACGTTCGAGTACGTTAGGGAAGGCAACCAAAGCTTTAACGCTTGGGTCCCAGTCTTGTGACTCTATCTCGGTCATGATTTGGTTGGTGCTACGATTACCTTGATTTGATAACCAACGCTTAGCTTGTACTATTTCTAACGGATAGGTAGATGCAATTAATATATGAGTTAATAAACTGTCTGGATATAGCGCAATCGGCGCGAGCATCTGTGCTAACTCAGCATCACTGACCACTTCATCTTCGGCGGTATAAGTGTACGTATTAGCTGGCTGCGCCGCTTGTACACTTGTTAATGGTGTACAGACCAACGCTAAGGCAAGTAGCGCCTGAGCGGGTGCTAGAATGGCTTTTTTCATGTTATCTCCAGTGTCATTGATGACTGTTAGCTTGATGATAACGAGTCGAAGATGAACATAAGCTGAAGGCTACACGAGAGATGTAGCCGTTTATCGTGAAGTTGAGTTAACAACGAGCTATCTATTGATTAAACGTTAGCGATTAATGAGTAAATTCAAACTCAAATTTGGCGCCGCCCAATGATGTTGATTGGCCAACGGTAAGCTTACCGTGATAGCTATCGACGAGGTCACGCACAATCGCTAAACCAATACCATGACCTTGCTCATAAGTATCAGCGCGCATGCCGCGTTCGAAAATTTGCTGTTGTTTGTCTTTCGGAACACCTGCGCCGTTATCTTCTACAGCAATACGTAGGCTGTCGGGCCCTTGTATAACGGTTAGCCTTACCTGGGTACTTGCGGCTTTACAGGCGTTGTCTAACACATTACCGAGCATTTCTGTTAAATCGGCTTCATCACCTTTAAAGCGTGCATTGTGGTCGCCTTGATAATCAATATTAAGTTGTTGCTGTTGGTAAATTTTACCCAGAGTGCGCACTAAGCGTACGGCGATATCGTCGACACCAATTCCTAAGTGCCAAGCACTACCAGCAGCACTTTGTGCTCGTCTAAGTTGATAGGCAATAATCTGGTTTATGCGATTAATTTGTTCCATCGAGGCGTCGCTTAAATCCGCTTGTGTTTGCATTACCGCCAAAGGCGTTTTTAAGCTGTGGGCTAAATCGGCTAAAGCATTACGGTAGCGTTTACGTTGATTTTGTTCAGTTTGCAATAGGGTATTTAATTGCTTGGCTACTTTTTGCAGTTCAACAGGATAGTGAGTACTTAGCTGCATTGAGGTACCTTGTTCTACGGCGCTGAGTTCTTGGCTTAATTTACCTAAAGGCTTTAGCGTCCACAATAACCAGCTTAGCTGCACGATAACCAATAAGGCCGTTAAGATCAGTAACCAAGTCCATAAGGTATTGGAGAACTTTTGTATTTGTTGTAGGTATTCTTGTTGATTTTTTATGATGTGTAACGTCATGGTAAAAGGTTGTTCACTGGTGGCAAAGCTAACGCTAAAACTAAAGATCAATTGAGGTTTATCATTAATCATTATCGTGTCGAACGTGCTTCTACCGGTAGCGGGTTTAGGTAAGTTAATAGGTGTATTGAGACCGAGAAATGAGTTGGAGGTCCACAGTAACTGGTTATCTTTAGTGGTGATTAAGGCATAAAGGCCCGATCCAATGACATTGAATTGGTTTTCAAGTAAATGAGACGGCATTTGTAATTGGTTATCTTCGACTTCAGCCATGGCCAAAACAGAATACACATAGGCCTTTAACTGGTTTTTTGCAGCAACATTTATTTGAGTTTCAAAGGCCTTGTTAACGGTCATACCGATAATAGGCAATAGCACTAAAATCAGTAGTAATGCACTGACAACAATGCGGACTTTAAGCGAGTTAAGTAGTTTATGCATCTGGTTCTAACTGACGTAATCGATAGCCTTGGCCGCGTAAGGTTTCGATCAATTGATATTGATTGTCTGGGTCGAGTTTTTTACGTAAACGACGAATAAAGACTTCAATAACATTGGAATCTAAATCAAAATCTTGATCGTAAATATGTTCAATTAAGCTGCTTTTTGAATGCACTGAACCGGGATGTAACATCAGGTATTCAAATAGTTTGTATTCAGAACCGCTCAGGTTAATTATTTGCTGGCTTTTTTTAATTTCTAAACTGCGAGTATTAATACTAAAGGGCCCATTTTGGATGACTGGGCTGGCTTTACCTGCCGAACGACGAATTAATGCATTGATACGGGCAACGAGTTCTTCTAACTGAAAGGGTTTACTTAAGTAGTCATCTGCACCAGCATCTAAACCAACCACTTTATCTTGCCAACTGTCTCGAGCAGTTAAAATAATGATCGGATAGCTAATGTCTTGCTCACGTAGCTTACTGATTAATGACAAACCATCAAGCTTAGGTAAGCCCACGTCAATAATCGCCACATCATATTGATATTCTTGAGCTTGAAATAAGCCTTCTTCACCATCGCTGGCGACATCAACAGTATATTGCGCCTCGATAAGATGCTGTTTGATATTAGCTTGCAGGGCTAGATCGTCTTCTACCAGTAATAATCTCATGGGCTAGTTCCTTGACACAGAGCCATTGGTGGCATCGACTGAGACATAAAAAATCACCCCATCATTGGTGAGTAGTTTAATCCGATAACCAGGATGGCCATTGACGTTAGCTGATTGCACTTTTAATACTTTACCTGAATAGCGACTTTGGGCTATTTGTACAGCTTGTTGTGCGCTAGTTACCGTGAGACTACTGTTTTGATTACTATTTTGACGATTATTATTAGGGCCGGGAGAGAGGTTAACAGCGACAGATGAATCCAATGCGGCAGCATAAGACTGTACTGGGCAAGATAGTGACAGTATCACTAATATCAGGCCTAACATTATGGTATTTACGTTGAGCATACGCGGCATATTGTGATCCTTAATAACCTCATTATTGTCAGTGTAAAAGATCCCTTTCTATATAGAAACATCTACTTAACTTAATTGAGTAAATACCCATAAGGTATAATAAGCGCCCGTAAGGTATAGATAAAATAACTATCTGGATGATTTGTGAGTGCAGTATATGTTTTAGCAGATGAACATTAGCTGAATGATATATGCCCAAACCTCTGCAGTTCTCAGTTCTAGGTTCTATAAAATACTATAACAAGAGCCTAGGAGCCTATAAAAGCACCGCGACTCTAGCAGACCGCATATCGAGGCCGTTTGGGAATAAGTTTAAGCTAACTATTCAGTGTATCGGTTTATTTTAAAGGATTATTGGCCGTCACCTTAAAGGTCATGTTCAGCTTATGTTCATTTTGATTAGGCTTTAATGGCATCAATATCAAGACTGTGAGGAATTAACATGAAACATAATACTGCAAAGACAGCCAACGTATCGTCAATCAATAACCAAGTAAAATTGGGAATAAGCTTATGCGTTGCCAGTGCACTGTGGTTAAGCTCGCCAACAGTACAAGCTGCCGAACGGATATCTGAACAAGGTTTAGGCACATACAGCCAAGCAAGAGTGATTAATAGCCAAGTAACCGAATCTGATACAGATAAGCAGGCCAGGATGAATGCCTTACATGAGCAAGTTAAGTTGCCAAGTAATGCGAGCAGTGCAATTCAAAAGGTCACTCGTGAGCAGGTGATGGCTAAAAATAAGAAGGCCGCCGCCACAGTCGCCAACAAACAGCAGCGAGCATTAGCACTGCAAAACCAAGTTGTTTATTACGACTTTTCATTCTACGGCGCTGATTCTCGTTTATTGGAAGATTATGATTACGACGGGTTTTATCAAACATTTAGTGTGACTTTTGATGCCGATATTAATAGTAGTGCGGGCGATATACAGGCCGATGTATTTGCTGAATTATATTTAAGTCAAGACGGTGGTCCATGGGTTCACTATTACTCAACCGACGTATTCACTTTACATGCCGATTCTAGCAACGACGATTACGAAGTCCTCACCACATTGGCTAATGGTTATCAAACCGATCATTACGATGTGTTGATCGATTTATATGAGTTAGGTTATGCCGATCCGGTAGCCACAATCAGCAGCGATGAATCAAATGCATTGTATGCGTTGCCACTTGAAAGTAGCGACCGTGACGCGGTTTATGTGGAAGAAGTTTATATCGAAAATGAGCATTCTGGTGGATCGTTATCTTGGTTAAGTATCAGTTTTCTCGCTGGGTTTATTGGCCTGCGTAGACGGATGATTAATAAAATATAACGTAAGATTTATGCTTATGTACGTTACAATAACCCTTTTTTGAGTGGATTTAATTTGTTGTCGATTTTGTCAGTTTTTACTTATCCATCAGGGATAAGTAGTTAGGAGTGTGTATGTTAGTAAAGTTAAATGCATCATTGTTATGCGGTTCATTAATGGGTTCGGTACTGTTGTTATCAGGTTGCCAATTACCTAATCCTTATACGGGCGAATCAGAAAATGCTAAAGCGACTAATGGTGCAATGATTGGAGCCCTTTCTGGCGCAGCCATCGGCGTGCTCTCGTCAAGCAAAAGCGACCGCGGTAAAGGTGCATTAATTGGTGCCGCATCTGGTGCAGCTGTTGGTGGTGGTATTGGTTATTACATGGATGTGCAAGAAGCTGAATTGCGCAAACAGCTAAAATCAACTGGTGTGAGTGTCACTCGTAATGGTGACACCATTGTACTGAATATGCCTAATGAAGTGACTTTTGCGGTTGATCAAACAGTATTAAGTGGACGTGCTAAATCAGTGTTAGACAGTGTGGTATTAGTGGCTAAAGAATACGATGATACCCGCTTAAATGTAATTGGTTATACCGACAGTTCAGGTTCAGATTCTTACAATTTACGTTTGTCACAAGTTCGAGCTAGCGAAGTGGCTCAGTATCTTACCAGTAAAAAAGTCAGTGGCGCACGCGTGTCATCCACTGGTATGGGTGAGTCAAGCCCGATTGCAAGTAATTCAACTGAGCAAGGTCGCTCACAAAATCGTCGTGTTGAAATTGTACTCACGCCAATCGGTAAGTAGTCAATAGTCAGCCATAAATCGATAAAGTCTTTTTAATTGATTTATATGATGTAATACAAAAATGGCACTAAGTGAAATAATCACTTAGTGCCATTTTTTATCGCTCAACATAATCCTGGTACTAGGGCCTGTTGATCTTTGCTGGTTGAATTTTGTTCGAGTTAAAAACGTTTTAATCGAGGCGAATGGATTGATGCCTAGTCATCTAAGCAAAATGCATTCAACAAAGAGTAAAACGTTTTTAGCCGAACCCTTCGGGCAGCGTTTGTTGGCCATTTTTACTGTGTTATCGACTTTTTATGTAGAATAACTACACCTCAAAGTCTCTGCCTTGTACAAATGGCCAACAATTCGCTGCAAAAATAACCTTGAAAGATCAACAGGCCCTAAGATACCCTTTGGCACTTTATGCTTAAGTTTGCTCACAGGTTATTATTTCGCGTTAAGGTTATTTCACTATTGAGGCGATATTACCTTGTGCAAATTGAGTGTGGATTTCATCACCCGACTTTATGTTTGCACTATCAAATAATACCTTGCCATCAATATCTTTGGTTATCGAATAGCCACGACTTAAGGTTGCTAGCGGACTCACAGTATCAAGCTGATGTGCTGCGTTAAATAACTTTTGTTCTGACTGAGTTAATTTGTGCTGCATGGCATCCGTTAAACGAGTGTGCAGATAAGATAATCGATTAGTTTCTAGCTTTAGGGTATTAATTGGTGAGCGCTGTTGCAAGCGATTATGCAATTGCTGGTGGCGTAACGTTAAGCGGCTGAGTTTATGCTGTAAGGCATTTTCTAGGCGCATTTGTATTTCGTCAAACCGTTGTTCAAATTGCTGTAGTTTACGTTGTGGTTCATGACGTTGCAGTTGATGGGATAACTGAGTTAATCGACCATATTGCTGCAATTGGTAATGTTTCATACCCTGTTGTAAACGCGATAACAATAATGCTAGTTTTTCTGCTTTATTGCCCTTATCTTTTGACAGTAATTCTGCACCAGCAGATGGCGTCGGTGCGCGCACATCAGCTACGTAGTCGCTGATAGTGGTATCTACTTCATGGCCGACAGCACTGATAATCGGTAAGGCGCTGTTGTAAATAGCATGAGCTAGGTGTTCACTGTTGAAACACCATAAATCTTCTAACGAACCACCGCCACGGGTAAGCAGTAAAACATCAACTTCCATGCGTTGGTTTGCAGTGACAATAGCTTGGCAGATTAGTTGGCTGGCCGCTGCACCTTGAACTTGAGTGGGGTACACCACCACTTCAATAGAGGGATCGCGACGCGCTAACACATGCAGAATATCTCGCAGCGCCGCACCGGTTGCCGAAGTGATAACCCCAATGCGTTGAATGTTGTCTGGAATAGGGCGTTTGGTTTCTAGGGCAAATAAGCCGTCTGCGGCTAGTTTCAGTTTTAGTGTTTCAAACTCTTGTGCCAGCAATCCATCACCGGCGGGTAACATCGACTCAAGCAGTAATTGGTAGTCGCCACGAGGCTCGTACACACTTATTGCCGCTTTAATTAATACTTGCTGGCCATTAACAGGTTTAAAGCGTACCGATTGATTACGGCCTTTAAACATCGCGCAACGAACTTGTGAATGAGCATCTTTTAACGTGAGGTACCAATGCCCTGAGCTGGGAGC
Source organism: Shewanella livingstonensis (assembly GCF_003855395.1). Lineage (NCBI taxonomy): Bacteria > Pseudomonadati > Pseudomonadota > Gammaproteobacteria > Alteromonadales > Shewanellaceae > Shewanella > Shewanella livingstonensis. The sequence continues at coordinate 1,702,290 of NZ_CP034015.1, forward strand.
CGAAAAATTTGATATTTCACCATTAAGCCAGATTTTGCCAATTTGACCTTCAAGAATATGCCTCACTTCGCTGTTCAATTGCGAAACACTGTAAACATTGTTTTTTGTGGCACTCATGAGAGTTCTCATTCTAACGTTAATAAATATCTATTTTCCATTTACCAACTGCAATATGCAAGGTATAATCTCGCCGCAATATTTCAATCAAAATCCTACCTACTAGGGAGATGTTGCCATGCTACGTTTACTGAAAGATGCACTAACCTTTGATGATGTTTTGTTGGTTCCTGCCCACTCGACCGTACTCCCTAATACCGCTGTTCTTAAAACTCGTTTAACGACTAAAATCGAATTAAATATTCCACTCGTGTCTGCTGCTATGGACACCGTGACTGAATCTCGTCTTGCTATCGCAATGGCGCAAGAAGGTGGTTTAGGATTTATTCATAAAAACATGAGTATTGAGCAACAAGCCGAAGAAGTCCGTAAAGTTAAAAGTTATGAAGCCGGTATTGTTCAAGACCCCGTTACCGTTACCCCATCAACAACCTTAACTGATTTACGTTTATTAACTGAACGTAATGGTTTTGCTGGTTACCCTGTGGTGAATGATGCACACGAACTTGTGGGTATTATTACTGGTCGTGACGTGCGTTTTGTGACTGACTGGAGCAAAACCGTTGCCGACATGATGACCCCAAAAGATCGTTTGGTCACCGTGACAGAAGGGACTAAATTAGATGAAGTGCAAAAATTAATGCATTCTCATCGTATTGAAAAAGTCTTAGTGGTCGACAGTAACTTTAAGCTTAAAGGCTTAGTCACCGTTAAAGATTTCGAAAAAGCTGAGCGCAAACCCAACGCATGTAAAGACGAGTTAGGTCGTTTACGTGTTGGTGCAGCAGTGGGCGCAGGTCCTGGTAATGAAGAGCGTGTTGACGCACTTGTAAAGGCCGGTGTTGACGTATTATTAATCGACTCATCTCATGGTCACTCTGAAGGCGTGTTACAACGTATTCGTGACACGCGCGCTAAATATCCAGACTTACAAATTGTTGGCGGCAACGTAGCAACGGCTTCTGGCGCATTAGCGTTAGTGGAAGCGGGCGTTAACGCGGTTAAAGTCGGTATCGGCCCTGGTTCAATTTGTACGACTCGTATCGTGACCGGTGTTGGCGTGCCACAAATTACCGCAGTATCTGATGCTGCTGAAGCTGTACTTGCGTTAGGCATTCCGGTGATTGCTGATGGCGGTATTCGTTTCTCTGGCGACTTGGCTAAAGCATTAGCTGCTGGCGCATCATGTATTATGGCGGGTTCTATGTTTGCTGGTACTGATGAAGCACCTGGCGAAACTGAACTTTACCAAGGTCGTGCTTATAAATCCTATCGCGGCATGGGTTCACTTGGTGCAATGGGCCAGACTCAAGGTTCATCAGACCGTTACTTCCAAAGTGACAATGCTGCAGACAAATTAGTCCCTGAAGGTATTGAAGGTCGCGTACCGTACAAAGGTAAGTTGAAAGAAATTATTCACCAACATATGGGCGGCTTACGTTCATGCATGGGGTTAACAGGTTGTGCCACTATTAAAGATTTAAATGAAAAAGCACAGTTTGTGAAAGTGACATCTGCAGGTATGGGTGAATCGCATGTTCATGATGTGATTATTACCAAAGAAGCGCCAAACTACCGTTCTGGTTCATAATTTCAATGAGGGCGACAATTGTCGCCCTTCTGTTATTAGCGTTAATTTGCCCGCATTGATTTGATGCGGGTTATTACACTTAATCAATATGTAAAGGTTATCCATGAGTAATATTCACGATCATAAGATTCTAATCCTCGATTTTGGTTCTCAATACACTCAGCTTATTGCGCGTCGTATCCGTGAAATTGGTGTGTATTGTGAGTTATGGGCTTGGGATGTGAGCGAAGCGCAAATTCGTGAGTTTGCGCCAAATGGTATTATTTTAGCGGGCGGCCCTGAAAGTGTGACCGAGGAAAATTCTCCTCGCGCTCCTGAATATGTATTTACAGCTGGTGTACCAGTATTAGGTATTTGTTACGGCATGCAAACCATGTCAGAACAACTCGGTGGCAAAGTGATTAAAGGTGTGGGTGAAGGCGAATTTGGCTATGCCCAAATTGAGCTACAAACTACGTCAGCCTTGTTTAAAAGTATTGAAGATGCAGTTAGTGCCGAGGGCAAACCATTGCTTGACGTGTGGATGAGCCATGGCGATAAAGTGTCTGCTATTCCTGAAGGATTTGTGACCATTGCTAAAACGGCGACCTGTCCATTTGCCGCTATGGCGAATGAAGACAAAGGTTTTTACGGTGTACAGTTTCACCCAGAAGTGACCCATACTCGCCAAGGTCAGCGCATACTAGAGCATTTCGCCTTAGACATTTGTGGTTGTAAAGCCAATTGGAAACCATCATCAATTATTGAAGATGCCATTGAACGTCTTAAAAAACAAATTGGTGATGACGAAGTTATTCTGGGGTTGTCTGGCGGGGTAGATTCATCTGTAGTTGCTATGCTATTGCATCGCGCTATTGGCGACAAACTGACTTGTGTGTTTGTTGATAACGGTTTACTACGATTAAATGAAGCCGAGCAAGTGTTAGAAATGTTTGGTGATCATTTTGGGCTCAAGATTGTTCATGTAGATGCTGAAAATCGTTTCTTAGATGCGATGGCTGGCGAAGCAGAACCTGAAGCAAAGCGGAAGATTATTGGACGGGTTTTTGTTGAAATTTTTGATGAAGAATCAAAGAAATGTGCTAATGCTAAATGGTTAGCGCAAGGTACTATTTATCCTGATGTGATTGAATCAGCAGGCAGTGCAACCGGTAAAGCCCATGTGATTAAGTCGCACCACAATGTTGGCGGTTTACCTGCCGATATGAAGATGGGTTTAGTTGAGCCACTGCGTGAGTTATTTAAAGATGAAGTGCGTAAGATTGGTTTAGAGTTAGGCCTGCCTTACAATATGCTTTATCGTCATCCGTTCCCAGGACCAGGTTTAGGTGTGCGTGTACTGGGCGAGGTGAAAAAAGAATATTGTGATTTACTGCGCAGTGCCGATGCTATTTTTATTGAAGAGCTACATAAAGCCGATTTATATAATAAAGTCAGCCAAGCATTCACGGTATTTTTACCCGTTCGTTCAGTGGGCGTAATGGGTGATGGACGTAAATATGATTGGGTTGTATCGCTTCGCGCGGTAGAAACTATCGACTTTATGACCGCGCATTGGGCACATTTGCCGTATGATTTCTTAGGTCGCGTTTCAAACCGCATCATCAATGAAGTCGATGGTATTTCACGAGTCGTTTATGATATTTCAGGTAAGCCACCAGCAACGATCGAATGGGAGTAATCTCGCGCTAGATAATAGCGGGTATTAACTTGCAATAAGCCATATTTAAGCCCATATTTTATGGGCTTTTTTTGTTTATGTTCCCGAGCTGGAAATCAAAACCTATGTATTCAATCATAAAGCAAAGCATAATAACGACAGCGGTCTCTTTGGTTTTAATCATCCCTGCGATGGCGTCAGCACAAGATATTTCAACGCGTTTTAAACCCACTCTGGCTACTTTTGTTGCGGCGGCTAAATTGGATTGTGCAACGTTGGATAAGGGCATATTAGAGGTCACTGATGGTGGTATTTATTTTACTACTGATTTTAATCAGGACGGTATTACTGATCCCATCATCGATACTCGCGTATTCAGTTGCTCAAGTTCTGCCACCCTGTTTGACGGTGGAACCGGTGGTCATTACATCAATGTATTCGTTTCAAACGATGACAATAGCTATAAACGGTTTGAGTTTCTTGCGCAGGACAGTACGGTTATATCACTTGGTAGCTCGCCTGTGTTGTTGCTCAAGCATCATGGAACCAGCTGTAATTTACTTGCCCCAAGTGCCTGTTTTGCTGCCTATAGTTGGGCTGAGGGCACGTTCAATACCACCAATGCAATCATCCGCCCACAAGAATAAAGATACAGGATAAATGAATGCATCCAGACACCGTCATTAACCCAAATGCTTGGGCGGTAGGTGAAATAATCAATATTGGTCTATTTGCGACACTCTATCTCAGCTGCCTGGTATTGACACTCTGGAAGGCTGTCCGTAACGCTCAGGGCCGTTTTTACTGTATTGCTTGCGCTGCATCAATCATTATTGGCACGCTTATTATGGTCATAGCGCCATTTACCTCTGAGAGCAATGGCGAAATGCCGCCACAAGCAGGGCTGGGTGCATGGATAATGATCCTCGGTCTGTTGGGTAGCGTTGCTGTTTTTATCTGGTGGCGGTTCGTCGAACCTACAACTAATAATAGCAAGTAGATAGCGGGATAAAGGCTTGTTTGATAACCATTAATGATTCAAAATTCAGATTATTATAATTTCGCATGAAATAACCTAGGTTTATAGAGTGACAAATCCCCCAAAGGCAGATGTTTTAGCCAACCATTGTCCATCTCCAACTGTTGATAAGAGCATTGCAGATGTTAACGTTAATAACGCGCAGCAAATTATTGATGAAAAGTGGATGCGTTTAGCGATGCAACTTGCCGAACAAGCAGAGCTTAAAGGCGAAGTCCCAGTGGGTGCTGTACTGGTTAAAGACGATGTGTTAATTGCCAGTGGCTGTAATTTAAGTATTGTAAATCACGATCCAAGCGCTCATGCCGAGATGGAATGTATTCGTCAAGCTGGTAAGGTATTAGAAAACTATCGAATGCTCAACACTACCTTATATGTCACGTTAGAACCTTGCACTATGTGTGCTGGTGCTATGGTGCATAGTCGTATTGCGCGGGTTGTTTATGGTGCCGATGATTTAAAAACCGGTGCTGCGGGTAGCGTAATTAATTTACTGCAACATCCTGCATTTAATCATCAGCTTGATGTCAGTGCCGGGGTGTTGGCTGGTGAGTGTGGCGCGCAACTAAGTGCTTTTTTTAAGCGCCGTAGAGCAGAAAAAAAAGCACTCAAGCAGTTAGCCAGTAAGCTAATAGATTGAGTGTATTTTTGTCGCGAACGATGTTAAATCGATATCAATGCTTCAACGTAAATGATGCGATTGATAGCCACATATTCTATTAAAGAACAATGAGCTTATATCTCATTGTTAATCAATAAAAAATGAGCTCGCTGGCGATTTTGAATGCGGTTTTTATGTACTTTAAGCATGACACGACGACGTGACATGGTATTGCTTATAGATCTTCTTCTCATTCCGTGATCCCTTAATATTGGCTAACCTCAATGAGGCTATTGATAAATAACACACCTTAGCTGCATGCTTTTTAACGATATATCCAACGCTATAGTACCTTATATTGGTAACGATTATCTGTCAGGTGATGACCATAAATAATCGCGGCAATTTTTACTGTTCTGATCCGCGGAGATTGTCTGACACTTCTTCGGCAATAACTTCAATTTTTTCATGATCTTCAATAACATCTATATTCTTGGTTTGAAGATCTATCCAAACTAAAGTGTCGTAGTAACGACGAATGCTGTCGACATAATGAACGGCTTCACTACCACGAGCATAACCATAACGTGTTTGTTTGTAATATTTAGCTTGTTGTAGCAAAGGTAATACTTTTTTAACATCACGCCAGGCGCTTGGATCCATTCCCATAGATTCAGTTAACCGGCGCGCATCTTCAACATGACCCAAACCGATATTATAAGAAGCCAATGCAAACCAAATTCGTTGAACTTCAGGGATAGTGTCTGGCAACCGTTCCATCATGTCTTTTAAATAAAATGCACCACCACGTATGCTTTGCTCTGCATCTAAGCGGTCATCAACTCCAACATAAGTCGCAGTGGGTTGGGTTAACATCATCATGCCCCTAACCCCAGTAGGTGATCGAGCACTAGGGTTCCAGTGTGACTCTTGATAACTGGCAGCGGCTAATTTACGCCAATCTAACTCTCCGGCATATTGTTCGAAAAAACTGCGGTACTCCGGCAAAATATTATCAATCGCGCGGATAAAGGCACGGGTATCAACATAATCAAAACGTTTTACATGGCCAAAATATTTTTCGTTTAAATGCTCAAGTGTGCCAGCACGCCTTTCTTTATGCCAAAAAGCCAGCAGTTGACTCATTAACCTATCGCTGTTTTTAGGCGGCAAAAGCCACATCACTTCAACTTTTTCTTCTAAAATCATTCCTGCGCGTAATTCTGGCAAAAAACGTTGGTTAATCAATAGGCTATTTGAATCTGAAATAGTGTAATTCAGTTCACCATTAGCAATTAAGGCAAACAATTCTTCATTATCTTTATCGTTAACCTGGTTCCACATCAACTCAGGGTAGTCTTTTTGTAACTTAGTTAAGATATTGACAGAAGATGAGTTAGCCATGACGGTAATTTCACCCGACAAAGTGCCTATGTCTTTAGGCTCTGGAGTGCCTTCCTTATAAACCAATACTTGATTGACTTTATATAATGTCGGCCCGAGTTTAAATTGTTGACCCCGGTTTGGGGTTTTTGCAATACCGGCGGCGATAATATCAATCTTGTTTTCTTTTAATGCGGCAAATAATTGCTTGCGATTAGTGTACGGGATCATCTCTAGAGGCACGGCTAAATAGTCAGCAAAGCGCTGCGCCATTTCAAAGTCGAATCCGCTTTCACCTTGGTCTGAATTTAGATAAATCTGTGGCCCATATAAAGTCCCTACCTTTAGAACGGTACGCTTGGGTGCAGATGATGCGATATCAATTTGTTGGATATCAATAGGTTCGCAGGAAGATAATATTCCGCAAAGTAAAATGATGAATAAGGTTTTGATCATATTTATTAACTGGTTAGCTTAAGTTATTTCGTTGATGTCACGAGAGTAATACGTAATAAACGAATGTAATACCGGTTGAATAGCCTTTAAATATGTAGGGGGTGAGCGTGTTTTTTTGCTTACTTTATCAGGAGTTTTCCTAAACGCCTATAGTTGTACAAAAAACCTTCTATTTAGGTTTTTTTTTCATACCGTAGTTAAGTTGTCACTAATGAAATATGAGTGAGCCTAATTGTTGATATTTTCCCTATCAGGAAACACTGTTTTCACGGGTCCTTAAAGGTGATTTGTACCGTGCAATTCCCTATAATAGCGCCAATTCTGACCCAATATACTTTATTAAGGTGAATAGACGTGATTGAGATCATTCGCGGAGCCCCAGCACTATCTGCATTTAGAGTTCAAAAACTCATGGAGGCTTGCGAAAATGCAGCGCTTCCAGTATCGCAAATTTATGCTGAATATGTCCATCTAGCCAATTTGAGTGAACCACTAGATGATAATGAGCGTCTACAGTTAGAAACCATTCTTACCTACGGACCTGCCATTGAGTCCCATGCTCCACAAGGTACCCTGTTATTTGTCACCCCACGTCCTGGTACTATTTCTCCTTGGTCTTCTAAAGCAACTGACATTGCCCATAACTGTGGTTTAGGTAAATTGACCCGCCTTGAACGGGGTATTGCTTATTATGTTGAAGCATCAGTATTAACCGCAGAACAACAAAAACTACTGCAAGGGTTATTACATGACCGTATGGTCGAAGTGATGCTACCTGCGTTTGATGCTGCAGACGTATTATTTGCCCGCACAACGCCAGCAAAATTTAGCAGTGTGAATATTCTTGCTGAAGGTCGCCGCGCGTTAGAAGTGGCCAACGTGAAGTTAGGCTTAGCCCTTGCCGATGATGAAATAGACTATTTAATTGAAAATTTTGTGCGTTTAAAGCGTAACCCTAACGACATCGAATTAATGATGTTTGCTCAAGCAAACTCGGAACATTGTCGCCACAAAATTTTCAATGCAGATTGGACTATCGATGGCGAAGTACAGCCAAAATCACTATTCAAAATGATTAAGAATACTTTTGAGGTGACACCTGATTTCGTATTGTCAGCTTATAAAGACAATGCCGCAGTGATGACCGGGCCTATTGCGGGACGCTTTTTCCCCGATCCAGATGGTGTTTATAATTATCACACCGAACCAATGCATATATTGATGAAAGTAGAAACGCACAATCATCCTACTGCAATTAGTCCTTATCCTGGTGCGGCTACCGGTTCTGGTGGTGAAATTCGCGATGAAGGCGCTACTGGCCGAGGTTCTAAACCTAAAGCGGGTTTGTCTGGTTTTACGGTATCTAATTTAAAAATCCCTGGTTTTGTGCATCCATGGGAAGCGGATTACGGCAAGCCAGATCGTATTGTTACCCCGCTTGAAATTATGCTCGAAGGCCCACTTGGCGGCGCAGCATTTAACAACGAGTTTGGTCGTCCTGCTATTACCGGTTATTTCCGTACTTACGAGCAATTAGTCTCGAGCCATAATGGTGTTGAAGTACGTGGGTATCATAAGCCGATTATGATAGCTGGTGGCTTAGGCAATATCCGTGAAGATCATGTTCAAAAAGGCGAAATCACCATTGGTGCTAAGCTCATTGTGCTTGGCGGACCGGCAATGAACATTGGCTTAGGTGGCGGTGCTGCATCTTCAATGGCGTCAGGTCAATCTAGCGAAGATTTAGATTTTGCTTCTGTACAACGTGAAAACCCAGAAATGGAACGTCGTTGTCAGGAAGTGATTGATCGCTGCTGGCAGTTAGGTGACACCAATCCAATTCAATTTATTCACGATGTGGGTGCAGGCGGATTATCGAATGCGTTCCCTGAGTTAGTCAATGATGCTAATCGCGGCGGGGTATTCAATTTACGTAATGTTCCCTCTGACGAGCCAGGCATGAGCCCACTTGAAATTTGGTGTAACGAATCCCAAGAGCGTTATGTGTTATCAGTTGCACCAGAAAATTTACAGCAGTTTACTGATATTTGTAACCGCGAACGCGCGCCATTTGCAGTGGTAGGTGAAGCGACGGCAGAGATGCAATTAACCCTTGCAGACAGTCACTTTAACAACAAGCCAATTGATTTGCCGCTTGAAGTTTTATTAGGTAAAGCACCTAAGATGAGCCGTGATGTGGTGTCGGCAAAAGCGGTATCACCTGCGTTAGATCAAACTAAGATCGAATTAAACGAAGCTGTTAAACGTATTTTAAGCTTGCCAACGGTTGCAGATAAAAGCTTCCTTATTACTATTGGTGATCGCTCCGTTACTGGTTTAGTGAATCGCGATCAAATGGTGGGCCCATGGCAGGTTCCAGTTGCCGACTGTGCAGTAACTGCATCAAGTTATGACAGTTACTGCGGTGAAGCAATGTCGATGGGTGAGCGCACTCCGTTAGCCTTACTCGATTTTGACGCCTCAGCCCGTATGGCGGTTGCTGAGTCAATTATGAACATTGCCGGAACGGATATTGGCTCGTTCAAACGTATTAAGCTTTCTGCTAACTGGATGTCACCTGCGGGTCACCCTGGTGAGGATGCCGGTTTATACCAAGCCGTTAAAGCCATTGGTGAAGACCTTTGTCCAGAGCTTGGCATTACAATCCCTGTCGGTAAAGACTCTATGTCGATGAAAACAGCATGGGAAGATAACGGCACTCAGAAAACCGTCACCTCGCCTATGTCGTTAGTCATCACCGCTTTTGGTGTAGTGCAAGACATTCGTAAAACGGTAACGCCGCAACTTCGCAGTGATAAAGGTGACAGTGCTTTATTAATGCTCGACTTAAGCAATGGTCAAAACCGTTTAGGCGGTTCTTGTTTAGCGCAGGTTTACAGTGAGTTAGGTGACATTGCGCCAACATTAGATAAAACCGCTAACTTAGCTGGCTTTTTTGAAGTGATGCAGCAATTAGTCGCCGATCAAGCGGTTATGGCATATCACGACCGCAGTGATGGTGGTTTATTTACCACATTGGTGGAAATGGCATTTGCCGGTAACACCGGGTTAAATATTGATTTAGCCAGTTTGAATGGTACCGATTTAGAGCGTTTATTTAATGAAGAAATTGGTGCGGTTATTCAAGTCAATGTTGTTGATGCCAAAGCCATCGCAGCGCAATTTGAAGCTAAAGGCGTAACCTGTCATCACATTGGTGGCCTACAAGCGGCTGACCAGATTAGTATTTATGATGGCGAGCGAGTGATCTTTGCTGATAGTCGTACGGCATTACGCACCTTGTGGTCAGAAACCACCTATCGCATGCAAGCACTACGTGACAACCCAGAATGTGCCCGTGAAGAGTTTGAGCTTAAACAACAAGCTGATGCACCTGGTTTAACCGTTAAGTTAGGCTTTAACCCAAGTGAAGATGTAGCTGCACCTTATATTCTTAAAGGCGTGGCACCCAAAATGGCTATTTTACGTGAGCAGGGCGTTAACTCTCATGTTGAAATGGCAGCCGCTTTTGACCGTGCTGGTTTTGAAAGCCGTGACGTGCACATGTCAGATATCTTATCTGGCCGTATTAGCCTTGAAGAGTTCCAAGGCCTAGTGGCTTGTGGCGGATTCTCTTACGGTGACGTATTAGGCGCTGGTGAAGGTTGGGCTAAATCGATTCTATTTAATGATCGTGCTCGTGATGAGTTTAGCCGTTTCTTCGAACGTGATTCCAGTATCGCCCTTGGCGTGTGTAATGGTTGTCAGATGTTATCTAACCTGAAAGAAATTATTCCTGGTAGTGAGCATTGGCCGCGCTTTGTGCGTAACCGTTCTGAGCGTTTTGAAGCGCGATTCAGTTTGGTTGAAGTGCAACAAAATCCATCGGTATTCTTTGAGGGCATGGTTGGTTCACGTATGCCTATTGCAGTATCTCATGGTGAAGGTCTAGTTGAATTTGCTAACGCTCAAGCGTTAGCAAATGCAGAAGCATCTGGCACTATTGCACTGCGTTATGTTGATGGCCATGGTCAAATTGCGACCCAGTACCCAGAAAATCCAAATGGTTCTGCTAACGGCTTAACGGGTATTTGTACCACTGATGGTCGCGTAACAATTATGATGCCGCATCCTGAACGAGTATTTAGAACGGTTGCCAATTCATGGCACCCAGATAATTGGGGTGAAGATAGCCCATGGATGCGCATGTTCCGTAATGCACGAGTGAAGATTGGTTAATCTTAGATTTAATTGTTCACTTAGTTAAAGAAAAGGCGATTCAGTTGAATCGCCTTTTTTATGAAGATAATTCTTTTATTAGGTTATTACTCGATGTTGTCGCCATAAAGAAAAACCCCATAGATTTACTCTGTGGGGTTTTTGATCCGTTATCATTGAATAATAACGATTACTGCTTAATATCATTTCTGCGCTAACAAAAACATTCACTAAACACGGTATAAATAAGTGAGCTAGCTTATTTCACTTCTTTAGCCGTAAACATTTCAGTAAAAACACGTATGTATAAATTGGCAATATGTTCGAATAATTGAGTCATAGCAGAAGTCTCTTTAGGTTAGGTCATTGGAATTAAGACGACGACTCATCGCACAACCACTGTTCGTGTTCTTAACTGTGTGCAAATTATACAGTTGTACTATTGCGTACTCAAATGAGAAAAAATGATTTTTGCCATTAGCTAATCTAATGATTGATTTTATTTTATTATTTATTTGGTTATTTAATGTTAACTAATGTGTTGATTTTAAAGTATTAAAGTTATTTGTTAAATTATTTGTCATTAAATTAATTTATTTAACATCTTTTATCTGTCGATTTATCTACTTTCTATTAACAATGAAGGTGAATAGGGTGTTTTAAGATGACTTATCGTTAGTCACTTTTTATTCCTAGCAATTGGTTCGTTTTTGTCAATACCTCGAGAGAGGGGGCGATGGTTGTACAAGTTTTCTTACAACGAATACCACAAGTTTCTTGTTGAGTTGTGATCCATCTGACATCAAAAGTGTATCAAATAGATACGAGTTCGACGGTAAAGAACTGATTTCTTAACTCAAAAAATTATGCATGCAAAAAATCTAATAGTTATCACATTTTTGATTAAAAAATATGATCTACTAAGCTATTATGCCGTAAGATATAGGGCGTTTAGGACTGGACTTGAAAACACAGGCAAATAGATTAATTTATCATTTTTTACACTTTGGTGAGTTGTCCACTGCTTCAATATTACCGTTTTCAGGTATAACATCATCATTATGGTAACCGAGTGTTGCTATGTCGTATTTGGTTGTACTGAAGTAAGGAGTCGCCAATGATTATCGAAGAGGTCGTTGAGCTATCGCGTTATCAATTTGCGTTTACAGCTATGTACCATTTTCTATTTGTTCCACTTACCCTGGGGTTAGCCTTTATTCTGGCGATTATGGAATCACTGTATGTGATGACAAATAATCAGATATATAAAGACATGACTAAATTCTGGGGTAAACTTTTCGGGATTAACTTTGCATTAGGTGTCGCAACGGGTTTAGCAATGGAGTTCCAGTTTGGTACTAACTGGTCTTACTATTCTCATTATGTAGGTGACATTTTTGGTGCACCTCTGGCGATTGAAGCTTTGATGGCTTTCTTCCTTGAATCGACCTTAGTCGGGATGTTCTTTTTTGGTTGGGATCGTTTCAGCAAGCGCCAACACTTAGCGGTCACATGGCTTGTCGCCATTGGCTCTAATATGTCTGCATTATGGATTTTGATCGCCAACGGTTGGATGCAAAACCCTGTAGGTTCGGTGTTTAACTATGAAACCATGCGCATGGAAATGGTCGACTTTGCTGCCTTGGTATTTAACCCTGTAGCGCAAGTTAAGTTTGTTCATACCGTTGCTTCTGGCTATGTAGCCGGCGCCATGTTTGTGCTTGCGATTAGCGCGTATTACATATTAAAAGGTCGTGATTTACCGTTTGCTCGTCGCTCATTTGCGATTGCTGCCAGTTTCGGTTTAGCTTCAATCTTATCGGTTATTGTACTGGGTGATGAATCTGGCTATGAAGTCGGTGAAGTTCAACGCGTTAAATTAGCTGCAATTGAAGCTGAGTGGCACACAGAGCCTGCTCCAGCAGCCTTTACTGCAATTGGTTTTCCTAATCAAGAAACCATGCATACAGATTACGCAGTTAAAATACCGTATTTAATGGGGATTATTGCTACACGTTCTTTAGATGAAGAAGTGACTGGCCTTAAAGATCTTATTAAAGAGCATGAAGTGCGTATTCGTAACGGTATAGTCGCTTATGGATTACTTGAAAAACTGCGCGCAGGTGATGAAACGCCAGAGGTAAGAGCACAATTTGAAGCAACTAAAGACGATTTAGGCTATGGCTTCTTGCTTAAGCGTTATACCGATAAAGTGGTTGATGCGACTGAAGAGCAAATTATCGCTGCATCTTATGACTCTATTCCAACGGTAGCACCTATGTTCTGGACCTTCCGTATTATGGTTGGTGCCGGGGTGATTATGTTATTTGTATTTGCCGCTGCCTTTTGGCAAAGCACACGTCATCAAATCGCTGAGAAAAAATGGGTACTGCGCGCAGCACTTTACAGTTTGCCTTTACCTTGGGTTGCTATTGAATGTGGTTGGTTTGTGTCAGAGTTTGGTCGCCAACCGTGGACCATCTCAGAAGTATTACCCACCTTTATGTCTGCATCGAGTTTAACGCCTGGCGATTTATGGTTCAGTATTATTTCGATTACGGTTTTCTACACTATTCTGTTGGTGATAGAGGCTTACTTGATGTTCAAGTTTGCTCGTCTTGGCCCAAGCAGTCTAAAAACCGGTCGTTACCATTTTGAAAACCAAGATGCTTAAGCGGAGGACCTGATTATGTTTGATTATGAAGTATTAAGATTTATCTGGTGGGCACTAATTGGTGTGCTACTTATTGGTTTTGCTGTTGCTGATGGTTTTGACATGGGCGTGGGTATGCTATTACCCATTATTGGTAAAGACGATACTGAACGCCGTATTATGATTAACACTATCGCACCGCACTGGGACGGCAACCAAGTATGGTTGGTTACCGCTGCTGGTGCATTGTTTGCTGCTTGGCCTATGGTGTATGCGGTATCGTTTTCCGGCTTTTATGTGGCGATGATGCTCGTGTTATTTGCATTGTATTTACGCCCAGTTGGATTTGATTACCGCTCTAAAATTGAAGACCCAAGATGGCGTAAATCATGGGACTATGCATTATTTGTCGGCAGTTTTGTACCACCATTAATCATTGGTGTAGCATTTGGCAACTTGCTTCAAGGTGTTCCATTTAACTTTGATGAATACTTGCGTGCGACTTATCATGGTGGATTTTTTGGTTTATTAAATCCGTTTGGTTTATTAGTCGGTCTAGTCAGTGTCACTATGTTTGTTATGCAGGGTGCTTCATGGTTACAAATGAAGACCGAAGGCGAGTTAAGGGTACGCAGTGTTAAGGTATCGCAAATTTGTGGCGCTTTATTATTTGTATTCTTTGGTGCAGCAGGCGTTTGGTTAGCTAATGGTATTGATGGTTTTGTTATTACCTCGACACTCGATCTTGCTGGTCCGTCAAATCCAGCCGTTAAAACAGTTGCGATTGAAGCGGGTGCTTGGTTAACTAACTATGACAAATACCCTATTACTATGCTGTTTCCAGCATTAGGGTTATTAATGCCAATATTAGTGGTTTTAGCCAGTCGCTTAAATCGTTGTGGTTTTGCATTCTTATTTAGTTCACTTGCTGTAGCTGGCGTTATTCTGACTTGTGGTGCTGCAATGTTCCCATTTGTTATGCCTTCGTCATTAGAGCCTAATATTAGCTTGACCATGTGGGATGCTACCGCGAGTAAAATGACCTTAACAGTGATGACCTTTGTTGCCGCTATCTTTGTACCAACAATACTGTGTTATACAGCTTGGACTTATTACAAGATGTTTGGCCGTTTAAATCGTGAGTTTATTGAAAACAATAAGACGTCACTTTACTAAATTAAGGAGCAACATCTATGTGGTATTTTGCGTGGATTTTAGGGGTATTGTTAGCGTGTTCATTCGGAATTATCAACGCTTTGTGGCTTGAGAATACTGAAAATATGGATCGAAATAACGACAACTAGTCGAGACATCTCTAATAGAAAAAACCGCCTTGGTAACAAGGCGGTTTTTTTATTGGCTGTAATCTTCCTGCATTGGCAATGTAGATACTGTAAAGGAGGTCATCGTAAATTAAATTTCTATTAAACAGCCTGCTAATAAGAATTAAGGTGTTGTGAGAGTAATAACATACCTAGGATTTATGATGAGACATTCATGATACTTGCTAGTCACTCATATTTGGTAGAATGTTCAATTAGCGATTATTGAAGTTTACCTAAGCGATATGATTAATCCAACCAACTCAATTGCCAGGCTTGGGAATAAGTAATAAATTCAATTGGTTAGGGTTAGTGGCTGGAGCCTAGTTCAGGATGTGAGAAAAGGTAGTTTTTTGATAGTAAAAAGCCCATTTCCGGCCATCAATATCACGCTTGGCTTTAGCAAGATGATATTAAGTGATGACCAGACTATGGGCTGTGCTTACAAGCTATTTATCATCTTTAGCTGAACGAAGGTTAAATATACCTATTTGTTGTTTAATACTCACGGCAAGTGCGGTTAATTGCTCTGCGTCTGTCACCGCTTTTGTGGCTCGTTCATCACTATTTTGCGCCAGTGTCGATATAGTATGTAAGCTGTGTGAGACTTCATCTGCGACGGTGCTTTGTTGTTTGGTAGCACTGGCTATACTGGATGAAAATAATGCCATTTCAGCAATATTTTGATTAATCTGACTCAGTTGATTATTGACGGTATCAGCTTGTTCCGCTGAAGATACACCCAATTGCTGGCACTGAACCATTTGTGTAGAAGTATGATTGACTTGCTGTTGTAATTTATTAATTGTTGAGTTTATTTGACTTAATGAATCTTGTGTTCTTTGCGCCAATGAGCGGACTTCATCAGCCACAACCGCAAATCCTCGACCTTGTTCACCCGCTCTAGCCGCTTCAATAGCAGCATTCAGTGCCAGTAAATTAGTTTGGTCAGCTATGCCATTGATGACCTCCGTAACTTGGCTGATGGCTTGGGTTTCACTGCTCACACTCTCAATATTTTTTTCGCTTTGAATAAGTTGCTCACTCAAGGATTGTAGCTCCATAACCACTTGAGTTAATTGAGTGTGCCCTTGATGGGATGCACTATCAACTTCTTGTGCTTGTAGGGCTCCTTGACTGGCATTTTGCGCCACATCTTTAATAGAAGATGACATCTCTTCAATAGCGGTCGCAATTTGTTCCGTTTGGTTTAGCAGTGCTTTTGCCTCGTGACCATTTAACCTTGATGTTTCTTGACTCAAGTTTGCTTGGTTTTCTAAGGTGATGACAGATTGCTTTAAGGATTCAATTAATCCGGCTAAATTAGCGGCCATCTTGGTAACACTTACAGTGATACTATCAACTTCATTAAGACTGTCTTCGGGACATGGGACAAAATTCTGTGAAAGATCTCCTCGGCCCAAATTAGCAATTTGAACCTGTAGAACTTTTAATGGCTTAATTGCTCGATTAATAACAATAAAAAGTAAAATAGAAATAAGCACTATACCCAGTACGGCCAATATAGCGTTATTTTTTAGCATTCCAATGCTTTCGTTACTCAATTCACTTTCGGGTACAAAACCGACCAAAGTCCAATCCCAACCAGGAATATTGACAGAATAAGAATACATGACTTGATTAGAAAGCGAGGTATAAACCCAACTACTTTTGTCGGTAAGTGCTTTTTCAAGAGATAGCCCATCAAATAATGCTTCACTAAAGGGAGCTTCTGTTTCCAATTTTTGATGAGAAATAACCTGTTTATCTGCATTGCGGATAATCACATAAGAACCAGATTCTTCGAGCGTCATTTGTTTAAATGAATTTTGTATTTGCTTAACCGATTGAGTGATATCGAAACCAATAAAAAGGATCGCGATGACTTTGCCACCAGTATCTTTAACGGGTTGATAAACAGTCATGTAATCTTTGCCAAAAAGCTTAGAGTATCCTTCGTACTCTCCACCGTTAATTAACATCTTGTAACCTAGATGTGTAGAGCCTAAATAGGTACCTAATGCACGGTTACCATCAGCTTTTTTCAGTGAAGTAGCGACACGAACAAAATCATCGTTATCACGAGCAAATATTGTTGCGACGCCGCCAGTGAGCTGTGAAAAATGATCGACATTAACGTTTAAATTATTAACTTGATCATTTTCATGAAGGAGTTCAGGAGTTTTAACACCTGCTACTTGAACCGTGCTTCCTGTTAATGCAAAATCACCTGGATATAAGTTGCGGAGAATATCGGCATTTTGTTTCGCTAAAAATTGCATGCTGTCGTATTGCAGTTCAATTAAATGAGCATTACTGTGCATTTGTGATTTGACCGCTTCAATCGCTTTATCGCGTAATACAGTGGTTGCAGATAGATAGGAAAACCAGGACATAGCAGCATAGATAACGATAGATGATAGTACAACTAGAGAGCCTATTTGTTTTGATATAGACCAGTTTTTATAGTTCATATGCTTTTCTCATAATTGTTGTGATGATGAATCTATAATTTATGTTCGATCGACATTATTTAATGTACAGGGGGAAATGCACTGATTCATAGTTAGAAAGCATAAAGTGTACCCATTCTCCATTAAACAGCATAAAAGCTGGGATGAAGAAATATTAACCTTCTATAAATCATGGACTATATTAGGCAGTCGTAAGTTGTAAGTTAACCTTTTTCTTGGATTTCATCAACAAGGTATACATTACGGGTACCCAAATTAGTGACAGCATGGTTGCCAATAGTGTGCCGCCGGCAATCGCAATCGCAAACGGTGGCCAAAAGCCGCCTCCGGCGATAATTAGCGGTAAAAAACCACCTATAGTGGTAATGGTGGTTGAGCCAATATGGCGTCCACAACTGCTCACAGTGCTAATGATTAGTGTTAAATTACCATCACGCGCTTCGGGAATATCCTCAAGTTCTGCCAAAATAACAATGGCAGCATTTATGGCTAAACCCATCAATCCAAGTAGTCCGATAATTACCGTAAACCCAAACGGATAGCCAAATACATACACAGACAACAAGCCTAAACCTGCCGATTGAAATGCACTCAATAAAATGATGGCGGTTAATCTGAACGAGTTAAACGACAACACTACAGTGGCTAATAGTAAGGTAACGACTAACACCACATTCGACAGTAAATTACCCACAGCTTCATTACGTTTTGCACTTTCGCCGCCGATTTCAAGATGATACCCCGCAGGAATAGATAAATGGGCAATGGTATCTTTAACGTCGTTCAACACCTGTGCTGGCAGTACTCCACTAGTAATGTAAGCTTCTATAGTATTCACTCGTTCGCCATTTCTTCGGGGTATTGCACCGCGACTGACGTTGATTTCATTATACGATAGTGCTGAAAGTGGAATACCTGAACCCGACGGTGAAACTAGATTTATCTCCGCTAAACGCGTCGCTTGTTCTCGGCTGTTATCGCCTAAACGTACGCGAATTGGCAATGATTCAGTTTGTTCTAAAATGCTGCCACCAATAATACCGGTCGTTGCCATTTGAATTTGATTGGCAATATCGCTAAGGCTTAAGCCGCTCATTAAGCTGGCGTCTTCATTCACTTGTAACCACACTTTTGGCGCGCCTGAACTGAGGGTGGCGCGAGTATGGATCACATCAGGTGTGGCAACTAAAATCCCACGCACTTGTTCACCCAGTGTTTTTAAGGTATCAAGATTAGGGCCATAAATGCGTAGCTCAACCGGAGCGTTAAAGGGCGGGCCTTGTTCGAGTTTTCGCACCAGAATCTGCGCTTGTGGGAACGCTACGTCAAACTCTTTTTGCAGTTGTAAAATTAAGCGATTGGCGGCAGAGAAGTTGGTCACTTTAATCATCGCTTGGGCATAATTGGTTGCCCCTTGCTGCCGTTGAGTTAAATTGTAATAAAAAGAGGGCGTGTTACCGCCAACAACCCAAGTGGCTGCAACAATATCGTCAATCTTTTGTAGCTTATTATCAATCAGTTTGACCTGCTCGAGAGTGTTATTAATACTGACATGCGGTGCCAGGTAGACTTCTATTTGGAACATATCACGATCAGACGGTGGGAAAAATTGTTCAGTCATTTTGCCCGCAGCAAAAAAACCAGCAACAGGTAATATACCAATAACAATCGCCGTTAGTATTGGTCGGGTTAACGCAAAGTGGAGGCTGGCAGTATATGCTTGGCTTATTTTGGGAAATGCCATCCCTTGTTGATACCAAGCTGTTGGCTTTTCACTGCGACTAAAACGTCCAGCGAGGCCTGCTATAATCGTATGAGAAATAAGATACGATCCTAGTAAAGCGAACATCACTGAAATGGCAATACCACCAACGAATTCTCCTGCAGCACCAGGCATAAGCACAATAGGTGCGAAAGCTAACATTGTGGTGATGGTTGAGCCTGCAAGCGGCAGCCATAAATGATGCAATGTTTTAGTCACGGCTTCCAGTTTACTCATGCCTTGTTGGCGCCGCTGCGCAATGGCATCCACGACCACAATAGCATTATCCACCATAATCCCCAGCGCAACCACTAAACCGGTCACCGACATTTGATGAATGGGTAGCCCAGTGTATTTCATGCAGGTGAGAGTAAATAGTGCGGTGAGCGGTAACGATATAGCCACAATCACCGCATTACGCAGGCCTAAGGTTAACATTAACACCAGTAAAATAATCACAAACCCTTGCAGTAGATTAATGACCAAGTCGCCTAAGCGGTCACTGGTATAGCTTTGCTGGTCGAATAACCATTGCACTTTAATATTGGCAGGCAAATTTACTGAAAAGTCGTCAATGGCTTTACTTACGTGCTGTTGCCACACATCGACTCTATTATTGTTGAGCATGCGCGCAGACACTAATACGCCTTGTTGGCTGTCGATTAAGGCAATACTCGACGCTGGCGTTTTAGCTTGGCGAGTAATATTGGCGACATCACCTAAGCGAATAATTTGACCATAATCGTCTACTTTGAGCGGTACTTGGCGGATACGGTTTTGTGAATCTAACTCACCAGAAACCTCTACTAAGGCTCTAAACTGGCTGTTATTAACTTCACCAGCTGAAATTTTGCTGTCGGCATTATTTAAAATAGCCGCGATACTGGCGGGGGTTAAATGCAGTTGACTGATTTTATTACCATCTAATTCAACTAAAATTTCTTCTTCAGGAGCACCATACAATTTTACAAAGTCAGTACCGCTGAGCAGCCTTAAGCGACTTTGTAATTCTTTGGCGTAACGATTAAGAATATCGGCTCTTACTGGACTGTCATCGGCCCAAACAAGTCCTAAAATAGCGGTGTTGGCATATCCTAACTGATCATCTAGTACACTGTTTTGTGCCTCTATCGGTAACAAGGATTTACTGTCGGCAATAAGATCTCGTGCGCGCGACCACACCGGATCAGTCTCTGTTACCGTGTCTTTTAATTCTAGCTGGATAACCGAAATCCCCGGGCGAGAAGTCGATTGCACCA
Organism: Shewanella livingstonensis; assembly: GCF_003855395.1. NCBI lineage: Bacteria > Pseudomonadati > Pseudomonadota > Gammaproteobacteria > Alteromonadales > Shewanellaceae > Shewanella > Shewanella livingstonensis. The sequence goes on from NZ_CP034015.1 coordinate 1,722,825, forward strand.
GCTTTAAGTCTTCTAAGCGGCGTAATTGATTCTCTAACACCTCGGTCACTAACGCTTCAACTCGCTCAGCAGATGCACCAGGGTATTGAGTAATAACAGATGAAAATCGGTTAGTAATATGTGGATCTTCAGTGCGCGGTAGGCTTGAAATCGCACCTAATCCTGCAACAATTAATAATGCGATAAATAGACTGGTTAGGCGGCCATTTTCTAAAAAGGCTTTAATCATAATGTCCCCGCTTGCTCAGCCTGAGCGAGAGTTACTTTTTGGTTAACCACTAACTTATGTAATCCTTGCGATACGATTAAATCGGTTGGCTTAATAGCACCCTGAATATACGCTTGTTGTTCATTGGTATAGATAATTTCTACATCGCGACGCTCAATGGTATAAAAACCCTGCTCAGCCTCAACTAAGGCAAACACGTTCCATAATCCGCGTACGCCATCGGTTAATGCCGACATCGGTACCCAATAACCAGATGCGGGTACATCTTGTTGATAAGCCAGATAAGCTATTTCACCATTGATAACGTTAGCAGAGTCGGGCAGATTAATACGTAACTGAACCGTACGACTAATGGTATTTACTTCGGCACTAATTCCGGCAATGTTAGCGGTAAAGGTTTGTTTACCAACCCGAACATCTACTCGTTGTTGCGCCGTTAATTGCTGAGCAATATCAATTGGTACCCCAATATAAGCTAAAGGTTGGCTATTACCGACTAAGGTAAAAACCGGACTGCCTAGTGCAATCACTTCACCAACATTATGAAAGCGTTGACTAATTGTTCCGTTAAAAGGGGCCAGTAATGTCGATTTTTCAATTTTTAAATTGCTGGCACTTAAGCTGGCTTCTATACGTTTTTGATTGGCTTGTAGGCTAATAACTTGTTGCTGGGTTTCATCAAGCTGCTGCTCAGACACATAGTTTTGTTGCTTCAACTTTTGGGTGCGCGCTAAGGTGCTTTTAGCTAAATCTATATCGGCTTGGGTTTGTAATAAACTGGCTTGCAGTTGTTGCTGTTCTGCGACTAATAAGTCGGTATCCAGCTGGGCGAGTATTTGGCCTTTATTAACCGTATCGCCGCTGTCGACTAAAGTATTATTGAGCTTACCCGCAAGCTCAAAGCCTATGCCGGTGGTATTTGCCGAGCGAATTGTGCCGGTGTAGGTTTGCATGTGTTGATAGCGGTCTTTTAGCACTAAGGTTTGTGATAATACTGTTTGATAGGCAATCGTTTGCGAATGTTCTTTTACCTCAGAGCCACAACTGCTTAACACGAGTAAGCTTAAACCTAGCGCCCAGTATCGAATGATTGGGGTGAATGTCTTTGACGCATACATAAGTTTATTCCTTACAAAGCAAAATATTGTGTCAATGTGGATTTGTTTTTCAGCAGGCTTTAATGGCAATAAGCTCATACATTAACAGCACACTGCAAAATGTAACTTAATTGTTAATTAGACTCGGTAGTCTAATTTTATAAAACTAGACTGTCCAGTCTATTTTTGGTTACTATTGCATTAATGCTGAGTCCTAACACTAAGTCCTAACGTTGAGTCTTGGTGTTGTTTAATGAGTAAACTTACGGAACAAACATGACAAAAGAACACACACCGCTTAATACCAACGAACAGATACCGTTGAGCCGCAGTGAACAAAAGCGAGCTCAAATACTGGAGTCGGCTATTGAGCTTTTTTGCCATCAGGGGTTTCCTCATACCAGCATGGATGAAGTGGCCAAGCATGCCGGCGTGTCAAAACAAACTGTGTATGCTCATTTTGGCTCAAAAGATGATTTATTTGTGTCTGCGATTGAATCTAAATGTGTGGTGCATCAACTCACCGACAATGCCTTAATCGACGCAAGCCGACCACAACAGGTTATGTTACTGTTCGCGCAACAATTTGGTGAGATGATTGTTAGTAAAGAAGCCATGACAGTGTTTAAAACCTGTGTTGCGCAAGCCGAAACTCACCCTGAGGTGTCGAGGTTATTTTATGATGCAGGGCCCAAGCATGTATTAGGACTGATTCGAAATTATTTAAAAAAGGTTAACGAGTTGGGCGAATACTTTTTTGAAAATCCTCATGAAAGTGCCGTTAGATTGTGTTTAATGTTATTTGGTGAACTAAAGTTGCGCTTAGAGCTAGGCCTAGAAATAGAAGACTTACATGCAACCAGGCAGCAATACTTGCAAGATACAGCCGAGATGTTTTTACGCGCCCACAAAGTTGGCGTAAAATAACGTCAAACATAAGTTGAACTTAATTGGCTGTTTAACAGTATTACATGTGCAATTAATCTAAGGTAATATTCGGTTTATCTCATTATTTGAAGGGAAGCAGATTAGTATGACGCTTTATAACGCTAAGATAGATGATGTTAAGGTAATTAGTTCTAAGTCTCTGAATCTGTCAGTACTGTCGCTAATGTGTGCATCTGGCCTGCTATTAAGCCAACAGGCGGTAGCTGCACCGGATCGTTCACCGTTTTCAATTACAGTCGCTCGCACATCAACCGGCACTGCTAATATAGGGACTGATAGTACTAATCCTAATCAGTTACAGCGTGATGCTTGGAAGACCAGTTTTTCGGCCAGCATGCCGCTCAATCGGCAGTGGTCCATTGGGGCAAACTTAGGTTACGATAATCTCGATTACGACTGGGATATGAACCAAAACACTCTGTTACGCAGCAGTATTGAACCTTGGTCAACCATCCATCAGTACAGTGCAGGTTTATCATTGTCATATCGCCTAGACAATCATTGGATGTTTCTCATCGCGCCAAAATTACAATATGCCTATGCCGATACTGCATCATCTTCTAATGCACAAAGTTATGGCGTAGTGGCTTCGGGCATGTACCGTTTTGACTCGGGCAATATGTTAGGTTTTGGTGTCGCCTATTTAAATGATATTTCAGAAGTGCGTACCATTCCTTATTTAGCTGTGCGTTGGCAAATAAACGATAAGTGGGTACTTGCTAACCCGTTCCAAGCCGGCTTTAGTGGTCCTGCAGGATTAGAGTTAAGTTACCAATATCGCTCAGATATAGACTTTGGTATTGGTAGCTCAAAACGTACTGAACGTTTTTTAATCGCTGATGATGATCAAACCATCGAGGTTGATGAATGGGTTGGTTTTGTTCGTGCCGGCTGGCAAGCCACAGACAATATAAGCCTTAACGCCTATGCTGGTTATTACTTTGGTGGCGAAATGGAGCTTAGCTATCCAGACGTGACTGAAGATATAGAAGACCAAGCAGCATTAGGTTTAGCGTTTAAATTGACGTTTTAACGATAACGTCTACAGCATACAACAAAAAATGCCGCTGATATCAGCGGCATTTTTATATCAATAACGTTAAGGTCATCTATTACGTTTTTAGCCAGACCTTAACCAACAACATAAATCAAAAAGCGAATGTAAACCGAGGTTAAAGATTAAAAATAAGTAACTTCTTTTACTCGTTTAGGCCGATTTTGTTGCTCGTACAATTGCCACACTTGTTTAAAATCGAGAGCTAACTCTGTGACATAAAACTCACCAGAAGGGTAGGTCTTAACCACTTTCGCACCGCGAATAATGCCACTCACGCTAGACTTAACGTTGTCGTCAGTTAATAACCACTCACTTACGTCGCTATTAGCCGAAATCTTTTGCCCATAAACTTGTTCGGCAAGCTCTCGATAAGCGGCAATTTTTGATGCTTGCATTGCCATTAAAATGCGATGTGATGGCTCTTTGCTTGGCTGAGTCGCTAATGGTGCATAGCCAATTGCAGTCAGTGTTGGAAACGACGCCGGAGCCTCGGTTTCCCACTGAACATATTTATCTTTGCTGACACAGCCCGTTAACAGTACCAGTATAATGAACATTAACGACTTCATAGCTTATCCCCTAATACGGTGTAACGACTGTCGCCCTTTTGCTCGTGGCGATACAGTAACCCATTGCGCGATTCTATCAATTCAGAAGGCTGTAAATAGCCTGATAAACTCGATGCTGCTACAAATGATTGCACCGCAGAAAGCACTCTATTATTAGTCACATTAACCACTCGGCCGTTAAATACAATGCCTTCAGGTGTTAAGGTCATGGTTGACACTAATACGTGTGATACAGGTAAATCTGCACGCAACAACTCCCAATTACGGCTCAGCATAAATTCGCCTTGTTCGGTTGCACGTAAATTGGTTGCTACATTTAAATCAACTAAGTTAAATTCATGGGCGTGAAACGCCGCAAGTAATCCTTGCTGTAACTGTAATGCCAACTCATTGGTGGCATTTAAATTACTCGCCATTACTGGGGTAGAAATCAGTAGGGGTTGATCAGGTCGTAAAGCATCATTTTGTAATACTAACTCGTTAACTAGCTTTTCAGCCCACACATTCACCTGGCCTTTAGGCGATAATCCAGCAGCTTGAATGTCATAAACCAGCTTATCGTGATAAACCTCATCTTCATCAACCACTTTGACAAATTTACCGTTATTGCTAAAGGCAAGGTTATTGGCAGCATTAGGCGTTTGGGTACATGCAGCTAACGTCAACGACGCAAGTATGACCGTGGGGATAATAAGCCTGTTAATCATAATAATTCCTCTAACGCATAATGCTGTAAGTCTAGGTATAAATGAGTCATTTAATCGCCATATTAATCGATAGCTAAGGCCAATTATGTACTCTTTATTATTCGTCCCTTTATATCGGCAAATCCAATAGAAGCTTTACTATAATCACGCTAGATCTAAAAATAAGCGCTAAAGTAGTTATAGGCACAATTTTTGCTTTGTTAAATATAGAGTAAGCTTAGTTCATCTAATTAGGCCAAATTGACGTTTTTTTGACATTAGGATATCGCATGCTGATCCGACACAGCCCTTCACGCCGAGCTAACCCATTCAGTCATCTTGCTGCTATAGCCATGCTATGTGCAAGTGGTTTGTTGGTCACAACGTCTGTATTTGCTGAACAAATCGAAGTAACCGGTAAGGCTAAAATCGTTAATGGCGATATTGATAAAGCTCGCGAAGACGCCATTAGTCAGGCATTAAATTATGCCAGTTTAAAAGCCGGAGTTAATTTTTCCAGCGAACAACAAATTAACCAGGGACGGCTTACTCAAGATACCTTTCAAATTCAACGTATGGGATCAGCCAATAACGTTGAGTTAATGAGTGAAATGATCAGCCAACACACCATCACCGTGGTATTACAGCTTGAACTCAGCGAACAACAACCTAACGCTCAATGTAAAAGCCAATCACTTAAAGCCGCTATTATGTTGCCACAAGCCTATTTACAAGAACGCGAACAGTTGCGTTATGGCCAATTAGCCCACTTTGAAGAGCGGATCACTGAACAATTAGGTAAGGTCATCAACGCGCAATCACGATACAGTTTTGCGCGAATACATGCCGATGAAAAAATTGATAACACCAACCAACTGGTTAATTTTAAAGGCTATCGTATTCCCAGCTGGTTAGGCGAAATCACCGACAGCCAATATCTGCTGCAACCCGAAATTATTGATATTTCCACCGAACCAGCGCAAAGCAGTTACATGGGCTTTGTAGAGGATGATCCGCTAAGACAGTTTATTGTTAAATTAACTCTTTATCATGGCATTAGCGGTGAAGTCGTTTGGACCGAATCGTTCGCCACCTCAGCGCCTTGGGAATTTGAACGACAAGAAATCGTTTCACCTGCTAACCAGCGCTTTTGGCGCTCATCTTATGGTCAGGCTATTAGTGAGATATTACAACAAAGTGTTATGTCGCTTGATAGGCAATTAAACTGCCGACCATTATTAGGCCAAATTGTCGCAAGGGATGGAGATCGTATCATCATTAATTTAGGTCGTAAAAACGGCGTGAAAATGGGTGATAAATTCCAAATTGTATTACAAAAAAATATTCCAGACAGATTCAACTCTATGCGCGCTATCGCCACTAAAAGTCGAGCTAATGTCGTCATCGAGCAAGTCACCGAAGACAGTGCAACGGCAATCTTTGACGGCATCGACAGTGCAGACAATATTCAAGTCAATGATATTGCCATTAAGAACTAATGATTGGTGATTAGAAGCTAGTAGTTCAAAATTAAGTGCTAAGTGCTAAGTGCTAAGTGCTAAGAGTAAGGCGATTATGAATTTGTTGGTTATTAATCAAGCAATTAAATATAAAAGGTTTAATTCAATTATAAACTCAGTATAATCACTGGGTCTCTCTATAGCTCAACAGGATAGAGCAGCCGCCTCCTAAGCGGCCGATCGGGGTTCGAGTCCCTGTGGGGAGACCATAACACATCTTTTTGTCTTAAAAATCAATAACTTAACAAAATCGTCAAAAGTTGTGCCGCCTCTGGAAACCACTTTTTTGGAATTTTTTTTCGAGCACTCTTCAAAACTCCACTTTTCGATAGTTTGAGCTCAATCATGGATATTTAAGCGTATTTCCAATAGTTTTCTATTAAAGTTGAAACATGGAAGTATTGTGTAATGAACCCCAAGAAAGAGTCTAACCCACGATCTAAATCTCAAAAGTTAGAAGTCGATAATCAGCTAGATGAACTTCTATCAGCAATGCCAGAAGCATTGAAAACGCAGTTGGTTAATATTTTAAATTCGTCAGGACATGCTAATTGAAAACTGGAAAACAGGCAGGGATAAACGGTATGCCAAAAAAGATAAAGTAGAAGCTTTTGCTATACAGTTTTATACTCAGAAAAATTATGCTAATCCCCACCAAGCAGCGCAAGCTATGGTTGACCATGTTATGGAATATGCAAAAAGCGTCGATTACGCTTTTACTTCATCATATCAAGCAATCAGGACAATCAATTTTTGGCTGAGCAAGCATATTAAATCAACTAAATAAAATGGATTTTTACTGTGGTTAATAAACAGATCTCTCAAGCTCAACTGCTATTTCCAAAATCTAAGTATCCCCTTTTAAATACCTACATTGACCTTTTTGTGAAATATATATCTCAACACGATATTTGTGTTTTAGAATCTGATCTTGAAATTTTGTCAGTTGCGCTGGGGAAAACGACACGTTAGCTTTTCAGGACTGTTAATTCAAAAGAAAGCGTTTCAGATAAGCTTGAAAGTTTAATTTGTGATGGCCTTAAACTTAAAGTGGAAACAAAAAGAAGGCTTACAACAAGCCATACAGAGTTATCACAAGAAGCCAATAAAAATGTTGTTGATGTTGTTATTTCTCATTACCAATCGAAACTCGATGACATTGAAGCACTAAAACGGCAGGACATTCTTGAACGAAAAGCTAAAGTTTTATCTGAAGCTAAAGCAAAAGCTGAAATGTTACAGAATCAACTTAGACAAGAAGCTGAAGCATTTAAAGCAAGCCGTATAGATTTTGATGACTTTGAAGTTTATAGCGTTCAGAAAAATTCTCGTGTAGATAAGCTGTTGACTCAACTTCGTAAAAAAACAATTACTCCTGAAGAGTTAAAATGGTTAGATGATATTGGTTTTTCATCTAATTTGGTTGTACAAAAATATCATCTTCATTTAGCCCATCAGCATTTTCAAAACTGGAAACAGAAAAGCTTACCTTGGGAGCTGGTTAATGCTAGTGCCGCCTATCGTAAAGCTGAAGTGCTGACTAAAATAAAAAAAGCCTTAGATGAATCATATCCATTTAACCTCCCTAAGAATGAAAAGAAATTAAAGTCTGCTTTATTAACCACATACGGTGGTGTTTGTAGAGACTTAAAGGATTATGTGAATTCAATTAAATTTGGTTTAGAAGCACATAAAGTGACACCGTTAAATTTTAGGCCATGTACTTTGCTAGGCGCTGTTTACCTTTCAACGGGTGAATTTGACTTAGGCCATGAATGGTATAGCAAAGCTAAAGAGCGCGGGTTTAGGCAAGATGATTACGACAATGATATCAAATCTGTTTATTTCAGAGCCAGCGATGAAATGAAAAACAGATTAAAACAAAACCTAATAGCTACTGGTCACAAGTATAAATGGTTATAAATCAATACCGTCACACCCTGTGACGGGGCATTCGTCAATTTCAACAAATTGGCGGGGTAGGTGTTACGCCTTGGCGTGAATTAAGACGGTTAAGTAAAATCACTGACGAAAGCCTAGAGTGGGTAGAACAAATTAGACAAGCCGCAGATGATTCAGATTGGAGTCGTTACACAGAGCTGATGGGCGGCGTATTTTGTAAGCGTGAAGATCAAGTCATTAGATTGCTTTACCAATATAAAAAGCTAAGCGATATTCAATTAAGTCATCAAAAAATCGGCAATTCCCACGAAAAGACTAAGGATGCAGGCTATCAGCCTGCATCTAGTCACTCAACTAGTACTGAACCAAATGCTGAACCCAATGCTGAAACCAATGCCGCAAATGCTACGAGTCGCGCGGGATTCAGCCAACACTCAGTTCCAGGAAATCCTGAAATAATTCAAGAATGTGATTCAGGAGTCAATGCTGCAGAAAACACGTGAATTACTGAAAATTACGACATACAGACTGATGAGAGACAATTTGCAACGAATCGTTATGGTGATGAGCTTATAGTGCAGTTAAAAGGCATAGTCGCTTTAGGTGTTGAAATCGTGACGAGAGTACATGAGTGGACATTAAGCTATTCACAAGCTAATGGTAAAATTGAGCCCAATCGCTCTAACTTGGAGTTCTGTCAATAAATGGACTAAGACAAAAACATACATATCAAAAAACTAGACAGCTTACTACGCTTAACTATATGATAAATTTTAAAATTATCAGTTTAAACTAGATATATTCAAGGACAAGTATGAGCATTGCAGGAATACGCTCCAATCGTGGTGATATCTATCAAACTTTGATTGCCTTTGATTGGGCGTTGGCAGTCTTGACTGATCCTGACTATTTATGGCTTGAAACTGATTCAACTGCCTATCTTGTAGATGATGTAGTAATAGGAAGAGCCGCCGGCGGTCTCATTTGTTGTCAATGCAAGAAAAACCAAAGTGATTTTAAATCATGGTCGATTGCAGATCTTGCCGATGAGCTAGACAAAGCAATTCAAGACCTAACAAAAATAACTAATTCTATCGTCAAATTTTACTCGCGTAGCAACTTCGGTGACTTGGCTAAACTTTGTGAGTTTTCAGCCGCCTATTCTACTGAAGCTGAATATCAGCAAAATCTAACCAAACAACATCGGACGACAGATGATAATTTAAAAGTTCGTATTACATCAAACTCATCCAATCTTTCAACCTTTGAAATTCTTAATCGTATTTCATTTGAAGTCACCCCTAACTACGAATCATTAGCGCGCCAACTTAAAGAACGTCTACGGCTTATCGCAAGTAACTCAACTACTGGATTTAACGCTTTGTGGCAGAGCTTAGATTCATTTGGTGGACGTACTTTAGAAAGTATTGATGTTGGCGTAATGCAACACCAGCTTACTAAAGATGACTTAAAAAATATTCTTTATAAAGCTGGTGCAATGCTTGTACCGCCAATGGCTAAAGCAGAAATTCTGGGTTCATTTTCTACTACCTCTGCAATTGGTAGAAATTGGATGCGGGATATCAATAACCAACGTATTCCTTGTTCGTTAATAGATGATCTTCTAGTTGCTATAGAAGAGAAACAACGTGCCATTTTACTCACTGGGAAACCAGGTTCTGGTAAGACATGCATCATGCTTGGTCTACAAGAATCCCTAGAAAAACGATTAGAAACTCAAAACGATATAATTCCTCTATTTATTCAGTCTCGCGAATTTGCTGACATAACTACAGCACAAGAGCGCAAAGCGCTAGGGCTAACAGAACAATGGGTCGAACAAGTTGCACGTTTAGCTGAAGAAGCACATGTTGTTGTAATAATTGATTCGCTCGATGTTTTGTCCATTGCTCGTGAACATTTGGTATTAACGTACTTTCTTGCTCAAATTGACAAGTTACTGTTAATTCCAAATGTCACAGTAATTACAAGTTGCAGAGATTTTGACCGTCAATACGATAGACGTATTGCTATCCGTCAGTGGGACAGTGAATTTCATTGCCAACCATTAGTATGGGATACCGAAATAGTCCCTCTGCTGGAAAAATTGAATATTGACTCAACAACTATTGACGCGACAACTCGCGAACTTATAACCAACCCTAGAGAATTGGCATTATTTACTGAACTAGCACAACGAGAGGGGAGCTTTAATACAGTCACTCCCCAAGCACTTGCGCAGCGATACATTAATGTCGTAGTGGTGAATGATCCAGTTTTAAGTAATGATGCGATAAAAGTTATAGAATCAATTGCTGATGAAATGCTCAAGTCTCGCAGTCTGTCATTGCCTAAGCAACGCTTAAATACTACTCCTGATATCCAGCGAAGACTCCTTAGCCTTAATATTTTGCAAGATACCCATGATGATAAAGTCACATTTGGTCATCAGACTTTATTAGATGTTTTGGTTATAAGCCGAGCAATAAGACTTGGAGCAACTCTTAATGAATTTATTCAAGGATTACCCCCAGTTCCTTTCGTAAGACCAAGCATACGTAATTTTGTTATGCAGCTGGCCACTGGTGATAGACGTGAATATCGAAAACAATTGCGCGCGGTACTTTCAGGTAATGCGGCGTTCCATATTCGCCGCTTAGTCGCAGAATCTTTTGTCCAACACATACCACATGATGATGACTGGCCGCTTATACGAAATTTACGAAAAAACCATAGCGATATATTTCAAGTTATCTATTTTCAAGCATTATCAATAGAATGGTATCAGTTCTGGAAGACTCATTTAGTACCAACATTAAAAGATGAGCGTGATACTGATTCACTCGTTAGGCATGTTTATCGAATTGGACTCTGGGCTGATATTGATACAGAGGGTGTATTATCCTTTTGGTCAGAAGCTCTATCTTTAGGTTGGATTGATAGCGAAAAAATCACATGGGAACTGGATAGCACATTAGCTAAATTCGATGATGATAATTTAGCATTGGCAGCCCCTTTAATTACTCATTTACTTAGCATGCCGAAGCGTGATCATAGTTCTTTAGGGCATACCTTAGCGCGGTGCGTTACAGTAGGCATTTTGAATGATGACTTGCTTTGGAGTTATATCGTGGCGGATGTGGCTGATGAAGATGTGAGCTGGCTTGATATCGAACGAAAAATACATTGCCAACCACACGATTTCACAAGAAAAAACAATGATTTCTTAAAGGAGAGGATGCTTCATTCTGCTACTTTGATTGATTTAGCGTTGAACACTATTGATCAATGGCACAATGTAATGTCAACGCGCTATGGCAAAACCAGAATAGGTTATAGTTATGGGTTTCTTCATAATACCTCTTACGAAGACAGACACTCCATTCGTGACCATAGACACATTGATGATCTGAGGCATTTATTTGATGCAATTGAAGCAGCAATATTTGAACATGTTAAAACTGACTCTACTTGGTGGTTAGAGAATCGTAATCGACTCTGTTTCAGCTATGAGGGGTCACTAACTTACATAGCAATTCAAGCAATCAAAGCGAATCACCTGTTTAATCTTGATATAATTGGTCAAATGTTGTGTGACAGAAGTCTGCTTGAGTTCGAACTTTCGTTTGAGCTTAGTGAGTTAATTCATATCGCTTTCATCTCTTTATCAACTGACGTGCAAGATTTGGTAATGGCGAATATTCAATCCCTCTGGAACGATGCAACTTCGGATGAAGCTCCTTGTTTCTGGATACTGAAAAAACGTGCAGAATACGTATCTGCTATACCGTGCCATTTACGATCGCCGGAAATTCAAACCATCTTAGATTCTTACGATGCTAAAGAAGGCAAGCTAATAAGAGAACCTCATATATGTTCTAGTGGAGGTATGGTCTACGCGCCGTTTTCCTATGAAGTATTTCTTTCAGCTGCCGATGATGGCGTTATTCAACTACTCAGACACTATACCGATTATGACAGGCATTTTGATGCTGATTTGATTGGTGGTGAACGAGACGTTGGATTACAACTGCGCGAAGCTTCATCACGCCAACCAATAAGGTTTTTACAACTACTCTCGACGCAATGGGAATATATTGGCGCATACTTTAGAAATGAAATAATAGAAGGAATAGCGAATTATTTAGCATATCGTTATGGTCGTTTAAATAGTAATGATAATTGGATACCCATTGAAAAGCCTGAATCCCTAGTTTTATTGCACAAAATCCTTGATGAATTAGAAAAACATAGGGCTTATTGGCAAAACTCACACGCTTTGGCAAAAGCATTAAATGCATGTGCGAATATCATACAAAACACTGTTGATGGCGAGCGATTGGTATTTCTTGCTATCAGCTTTGGATATTTAAACGACGAAAGTACAATATCAGGCGACTCAATTGATTTGCTTAATGTTGGTATCAATATGAATTCAGGAAATGTCGCAGAAGCCTTAATGATATTGCTAGAAAAATTCACAGAAAAAAATATTACGCTTCCAGAAACGTTGATTCCAGTACTTCGAACTTTCGCTAGTCACAAACATCCAGCCATTAGAGGATTAATCTTAAGGCATTTACCCTTTGTTCAAAATAAAAATCCAGATTTAGGCTGGGAGCTATTTGAGCTTGCAATATATGATGCTGAGGGTCTTGGGGAATCAGCTGAAAGGTGCTTGTATTATGACTATCGCGAACACTTTGAAAGAGTTGCCTATTTTCTTGCTCGTATTCATAAATGTGGCAGTGAGAAGGATATGAAAACGTGGGGACGAATCTCAGCATTGTGCGCTTTAAATGGTCAATTAGACTTCGATACTTTCCTTAACAATTTAAAATTAAATAATGTAACTGAAGCATGGGATGGAGCAGCAAAAGTTTGGACTCATGTTGAAAACATTAGCATGCATCGCGAGCAATGCTTAGAAGGTATTAAAGTTGGGTTATGCATAGGAGGTGCACATTCTATTGCTGTGGCACGAAGCTTCAGTAATATTTTCAGAAATTTCACGCCATTAATCTTTATCCCTAATGACATAATTAATCATTACTTTAAAGTCTTGGAGCATCAGAGCAAAGAAAATGAGAGAACGCCATACGGATTTGATGAGTGGTTGAATGCTATCTCTATACGAGATCCCGATAGTGCTCTAATGGCCTTCGAAATCTATCTATCCTATATCAAGCGAGCCAAAGTGCGTTTTTATGATCATGGTAAAGAACTCATGCAACTTTTAACTCGATTATTCTCAGAAGCCGAAGAGAGAGAAGAAACTGATGGTGGTGATATGCTTCAGAGTGTAATAGCTTTACAAGACGTTATGTTGTCATTAGGAATTAAAACAGTAGATGAATGGTTAAAGGCTGCTGAAAGACCTTAAATGGAGCAACTATAGTTTAAAGCCATTGTTTGTTGCTGCATCCATTGGCACATTTGCATAATACAATTTAAGCATGCGAGTATAGTGTAACTATTAAGATAACTTTTTAAGGATTTTTTATGGACAACGAATGTTTTCAAAAATCAAATGTGCTAAGAGTTACAATTAGTCCTATTGCTGGAGTATATAGATTAGTATTCACGAGAAGATCCTATTATGGCACTCACAATGTTCACACCATAGGGAAAACAACGTTTCCAACTTATGAAGAAGCTCGATACAATGCTACTGCTTTATAATTCGATTATTGTTTTAGCAGTAAAAACAGCTTTCTTTTTTCTTCCGCTGAGAGCTGTTTTATCTCCCTAACCAATCTATCAACTTTCGATTCCTGCCGAAAAGTCCCAAGTAAATGCGCTGTGGTTCCCCCTAGTTCCTGCCTAACATGCTCAATATCTAAATGGACATAAGTGCTGGCTGTGATACTGGTTTTTGCTTAAATCACTAATGCTACGGCTTAGCAGCTTACTCGTGGTTTGAATGTTACTTCCTCACATAACTCTCCGGTTTACGATAGTTCGCCTTAAATAATAAATGGTGACAACTCTTTTGAAAGTGTATGCATTTTCGGCACCACGAAGCTCTGCTCTTTCTGTCATGCGATGCTAGCCTTTTCAATAATATGGCTTGATTGAATGAGCTCTCTTGTAAAAAATAAGCGTTCATTTTTTCGTATTTATTTTCCTTGCCTTGTTGGATTTGATCTCTAAAGCCCCGTGATTATTATTTTTATATGAGTTATTTTTAGTTTTGGGCATTAGATCATATAAATATTCAATGTATATGTTGTTAATAATCCTTTTTATTGCTATCAAGGTATTGTTTTAAAAGAATTTAGAACTAGCTGCTTACCTTAAGTAGAGAAAATATGAATAAATTAATACTGGCTTCGCTTTTGTTTTTATTGGCCGTCCCAATGTCATTCGCACATAGCGGAAGAACTGATAAAAACGGTGGTCACAACTGTAGTCAAGCATCAATAGATAAAGGACTTTGTACTGGTTATCATTACCACAATGGGATTGCAAAAATAGATACTAACAATCAAGAAAAACATTCACATGACGGTATTCTTCATACACATAAAGTTGAAGAGGCTAAAACTGAAAAAGTTGCTTTTAAGTCATAGTTTCAAACTAGCTTAACTTTTCAAATAGCTCTCTCTTTTCATCTTCAGAGAGCTGTTTTATTTCTCCAACAAGCCTATCAACTTTCGACTCTTGTTCAAAAGTTCCAAGTAAATGGGCTGTAGTAATGCCCAATTCAGCCCTAACATGTTCAATATCTAAATGAGCATAAGTACTGGCTGTGATGCAGGCTCTTGTTTAAATCCCTAGGGCTATGGCTTAGCAGTTTACTGGTGGTTTAATTTTTGAAATCTAAAGCGACCTCCAGGAATAACACTCCAACTTGCGATGGTTCGCCTTAAATCATGAATAGTGACAACTCTTTTGAAAAGCGTAGGCCTTTTTCAGTGCCACGAAGCTCGGCACGTTCTGTTATGCGATGCCAGAAGCTGCCTTTGCCTGCCTTTTCGATAATATGGCCTGATTGACTGCGCTCACTCGGGAATACAAATCTTTCACCTTTGACAGCTTCTTTGCTTCGCCTAGTAAGAATGTCCATCGCTTCTTTAGTTAGTGGTACAGCATTAATCTTTTTAACAAATCATCACATCATTTATGCTTCCGCTATCGCAGTCTGATTGGCTTTAGCGCTATAATTGCGCTTCATTTTGAGTTGCTAGGAGCAGTTGTTTGTCATATTCATATATTCCGTTTGATCTTTATAAGCGTAAGTGGATTTTTAACCATAAAGATTTGCCTGTGTCAGACGATGACAAGGTGTTGATTAAACCACTAACCGATAAAAGTGCCATGGAAGTGTGGGATAAGTGGATAAGCAATAAGAGTAGCCGTGCAGAGTTATTTGAAAAAGGAGATTGGCCAATAAAGCAAGATGCTTGGGCTGCAACTGAGCATTGGCAATCTTCGTGGGACTCTCTCGATAATGCGATGCCTGAAGCAGTAAGCAAACATATTCAATGGCCTAATGATACCGTGGTGTATTTTTGCTATGAAAAGTACCAAATCATCGAAACGCGTTGGGATGTGTTTGTACGCAATTGGAAATGCTTTTTATTTTTTGATGATGGTCCAATTCTTATATCTCCAAAACATAAGCAAGCGTTGATGTTTACCCAGAATGGTCAATTTAAGTTAGGCGTACGTGGTTAGTTTATGAGTAACCTAATCGTGCTTAAGCGGATTATTAATTAAAATCATCTTGTTTTTGGCAGCCGTTACTGACAGTTCATGAGCGTTACGCCAGGCAGTTAATCCTGACAGTTAATCTTGACAATTAATACTGACAGTTACTACTAACGGCTACGAGTCGCACAGTGTTATTTTTTGATTTTGTAGCGGTATATTTAGCGAGTCGTTAAATTGCTTTTATTGGTCCGCAGTTTTTATTTTTTAGAGAGTTTATATGAAATTATTACCCGTAATAGGCATGAGTTTACTGCTGATGCTGCCGTCGTTAACACACGCAAAAATGATTGCAGATGTTGATGTTGTCGATCAACTAATGGTTGCTGAGCAACCATTAGTATTAAACGGTGCTGGTGTACGCAGTAAGTTCTTTATGGACTTATATGTGGGTAGTTTGTATTTACCGACTAGAGTGCAAACGTTAGATGATGTGCTTGCGCAAAAAATAGCAGTGATCCAATTAACTATTACATCTGGGATGATTACCTCAGATAAAATGCGTAATGCTATTACCGACGGTTTTGATACAGCTACCGACAATGATACTCATTCTATTGCTAAAGATATTGAGCATTTTACCCAGCTGTTTGCCGATGAAATTATTGAAGGTGATCAATTCACTTTTGTGACTCAAAAAGGCAAGGGCGTGAGCAGTATTAAAAATGGTAAAGCTCAAGGTGATATTGCTGGTGAGGCATTTCGTCAGGCGTTGCTTAAGATTTGGCTAGGTGAAGAGCCGGTGCAACAAAGTTTACGCGAAGCTATGCTCGCTCAGTAAATCACCTGCTAGGTTCTAGGGCGGACTGCGTCCTGCTAGGTTCTAGGGCGGACTGCGTCCTGCTAGATTCTAGGGCGGACTGCGTCCTGCTAGGGACTGCTGCGCTGCTAAGATTTTATAGCCTCTAGCCGCGAAGCGTCCTAGCAGCGTAGCGCTCTAGGCTATTGCTAAGTTTTATAGCCTCTAAGCTTTCTCAGGCTGAAAAGTCATTCCCGAGCGTTGAAATAGTAGATGTTTTACCTTTGTCATTGTAGGTCAAGCTTGAAGCATTTCGGCTAGCTTGTAATGCCTGGGCAAATCGATTGAGGCTAGCAATGTTGAGTTCAATTAAGCTGGAGTTCTGACTATTAATGTCTTTGCATTCCGCGAGAATTGATTTTGCCTGAGCGACTTTTTTTATCAGTTCAGCATCTGTGGTAAGCAAACCATGCAGGGGATGTTTCGCCAGTTTTTCATCAGTGGTTTTCATATTGAATAAGCACTGGGTTTTGTCTTTTGAAAGCGCCAGTAGTTTGTCGGCATCTTGCTTGGTTAATGCGGCTTTTTCTTCAGAAACAAACTGTCTTAGCTGTGCTAAGGTCTGATTTTGGGCATCCAATAGTAGGTGCAGTTCTTTGCGCAACAGCTCGCTTGGCTGCTGGTCTAATTGTGCCGGTAGCTGTTGGTTTGGTTGTTCGTTTAGTGGTTTGTTTTGCTGTGTCATAAATTACTCTTAGTTTTTTACTAACACTTCTCTATGGCGCAAATGTGCACCTACTATTGATGTGTCGTAAAACAAGTTAAAGAGTAACGTTTAACGGTTACTCTCTGTCAAACGATAAACTGCCTAGTTCTGCTTCAAAGCTGGCAATATTCGCAGCAAGCTTTTCTGGGTCGACTTTATAGCGTCCTTCAGATATCGCGAGCTTAATTTCTGCGACCTTTTTTTGGTCGACTTCAGGTAACGATGCCATTTTTGTTTGCGCGCCCTGAAGCTGTTGAGCTTGAGAGGTGATGCTAACAGAATCTGTTTTAACTGGCGCAGCAGATTTTTGGGCCGCAGCAGTATTCGATTGTGCAGTAGACTGTGTGTCACGTGCCGTGCGCATTGATGTGTTGGTTGCAGTGTTGTGCTTAATGTCAATTGCCATGATAGGCTCCAGCGTAATTTATCAGGTTTTCCAAACAGGCTATCGGCACTCCAGGAAAAAGCTTTAGCTCTATTTTACATTCTTACTTCAACTTCGCCAACGCCAATTACCACAGCATCAAACTGTTTGCTTGTATTGCTATTTTTTACTCTGATCACTTCATCAATATTGCCATCACGCAATGCTTCACCAAGGGTTTTTATTTGGATGTTAGCGGTTCTAGCATAGATAGCAACCGTGTCGCCTTTGCAAACAAAACACAGGTTATTACTGAGTACCGGTGAATCTTTTGCAACACGACGTTTAACTCGAGAGCCCATTAATGAGCTGGTATCAGAGAAAAACTGGCCTTTTAAACTATATTGGTCAACATACATAACCTGTAAATGATGTTGATCAATAATTTGGTCTGGTGACAGTAGCTGGGTAGCCACCACAACAGGGTATTGAATTTCAACTCGAACAGACAAATACATTTGCCATGGATAGTCGTAGTCAGGGCTCTGGCAACTGAGTTTTACCATGTTATTTCTGCTAATGGCTCGTTCACTGGCGAGTTCAATGGTAATCGGTGGATAACAACGCGGTGGGCTAATGCGACCTTCAAGGTTTTGCGGCGTAATTTGTACCTTAGCTTTTGAGTCTGCATCAATTTTTTTAGCTACAGCCTCTTTAGCTAACTCATAAATGGTCGATAAAGAAGGTGTTACTATCTCTTCGCTAGCAAAAGCTGGCAAAATAAATGTCATTAAAGATAAAAAACATAAAAAAAATACTTTCATAATGAAGATACTAGCTTGTTTTGCCAGAATACACCTATACTTTGAAAAACGAAAAATATGCGAGTAATCTCTGCATACGCAATAAGCTAAAAAATGTGCTGGGAATATAATAATATTATTACTCCCACGTCAAAAAAGTGTCAGCTCACCGTGTGTGAGTTAATTAATAGAAGTTAAAGCAAGTTGCATGCCCATTTTTTTGATTTAATAAATTGATAACTATTCGCTAGGTTAGTGATGGTTTACACTCACGTTGAGCCAGTCATTAGTAAGAGATGTACTAAGCGTATTATGCTAAACCAAGGTTTACTATAATTTCAAAGAACAAATTTTATCCTTTTGGGTGACAGTTAACTACAAGGCCTTGTTATGTCGAGCATTTTAGATTCAGTAAATAAACGTACCCAACTTGTCGGGCAAAACAGACTCGAGCTATTATTGTTTAGGCTTAACGGCCGTCAACGGTTTGGCATTAACGTATTTAAAGTGAAAGAGGTGTTGCAATGCCCACCACTGACTACGTTACCTAAATTAAACCGCTATGTTAAAGGTGTTGCTCATATTCGTGGTGCCACTATTTCGGTTATCGATTTAAGTGCAGCAACGGGTGGACGCCCGCTGACATCAACGGAAAATTGCTTTATTATCATTTCCGAATATAACCGGAGTGTTCAAGGGTTTTTAGTCAGTTCTGTTGAGCGTATTATCAACATGAATTGGGAAGCAATTATGCCTCCGCCACAAGGTTCTGGTCGCTCTTCTTATTTAACCGCAGTGACAGAAATTGAAGGCGAGTTGGTTGAGATTTTAGATGTTGAGAAAATTCTTGATGAAATTTCGCCGGTTAAGACCTCTATCAGTAAAGAACTTAGTGAAACCTTAACTATCGATAAAGATCAGCATTATCACATTATGGTTATTGATGATTCTGCAGTGGCACGTAAACAAATTATTCGTTCGTTAGAGTCGTTAAATCTGCAAATAGATACCGCTAAAGATGGTAGAGAAGCGTTAGAAAAATTGAAAAGTATTGCTGCAGAAATGGATGATGTATCAGTTGAGATCCCATTAATTATTTCTGATATTGAAATGCCTGAAATGGATGGCTATACCTTAACAGCTGAAATTCGTAATGATCCAAAATTAAAGAATATAAAAGTAGTATTGCACACATCGTTAAGTGGTGTATTTAATCAAGCAATGGTACAAAAAGTAGGGGCTAACGATTTTATTGCTAAGTTTAACCCCGATGAATTAGCCGCAGCGGTTAACAAACATTTGAGTTTATAAACCTTTAATTGTTGCAAGAGATTGCAACAATTAAAGAGTGGGTTCATAGGCTTACATATTAGGAAGTTAATGTGACAGATAAATCACTTGCTGAAGCAGAGTACAATCAATTTAGACTGTTTTTAGAGCAGCATAGCGGTATTGTGTTAGGTGAGAACAAACAATATTTAGTCCGCAGTCGTTTAGCGCCTTTGATGGGGAAGCATAATTTACCTTCTTTGTCTGAAGTGGTTAAAAAGTCGATGAAACCTATCGAGCGTCAACTGCGTGCTGAAGTGATAGATGCGATGACCACCAATGAAACCTTATGGTTTCGAGACCGTTATCCATTTGAGTTACTGCACAATACTCTGCTGCCAGAATACAGTAAGCTTGGTAGACCATTAAAAATATGGTCGGCAGCATGTTCTTCAGGGCAAGAACCCTACTCGTTAGCCATGACGGTGTTGGAATATCAACAACGTAAACCTGGCGCTTTACCGGGCGGCGCGACGATTCAGGCAACAGACTTATCACCTTCTATGCTAGAGCGTTGTAAGAATGCTGAATACGATGGTTTAGCACTTGCTCGTGGTTTGTCTGAAGAGCGTAAACGTCAGTTTTTTGATGCTTTACCTTCAGGCAACATGAAAGTAAAAGATAATGTGAAGCGTTTAGTTAACTTTAGAGCCCACAATCTACTTGAAAGTTATAGTTTATTAGGTAAATACGATATTATTTTTTGCCGTAATGTATTGATTTATTTTGCGCCAGAGGCAAAGACCAAAATTTTGCGGCAATTTGCTGCCGCACTTAATCCAAAAGGTATTTTATTTTTGGGTGCGTCAGAATCTCTTGCCGGATTAACCGAAGAATTTAATATGGTTCGTTGTAACCCTGGTATTTATTATCAAAAGAAAACCTAATTAAAGTAATAGCTTAATCTATTTACAATGCCGACATTCGTCGGCATTTTTGTTTTTGTCCTTTATTCGTTTAAAAATTAAATTGTTGGCATAACCTTTGCTTTATTTCTACCAGTTAGCTGATGGAGGCAATTTTATGGCGATTAATTTCGATAATGCATTAGGTGTTCACCAATATTCTTTGGGCGTTCGAGCTCAAAGAGCAGAAGTGATTTCAAGTAATATCGCCAATGCCAATACTCCTCATTATAAAGCACAGGATGTTAATTTTGCCTCTGCTATGCAAGCGGCAAGCTCACATCAAAAGGGCTTGAGTATGAGCCAAACCACAGAGAAACATTTTGATTTAACGGCGTTGAGTCAACAACATGTTCAATATCGTATGCCAAATCAGGCAGATACTGGTGATGGTAATACTGTTGATACACAGAAAGAACAAGCCGCATTTATGCAAAATGCGCTCGAATACCAAATGTCATTAGGCTTTCTTGAAGGAAAGTTTAATGGTATGCGTAAAGCATTGCGAGGTGATTAATCATGAGTTTATTTAATATTTTCAATGTTTCAGGTTCGGGTATGTCTGCGCAGTCAGTGCGTTTGAATACTACCGCCAGTAATATTGCCAATGCGGATTCTGTGTCTAGCAGTGTCGATAAAACCTATCGCGCACGCCACCCTGTTTTTGAAGCTGAAATGCTAAAAGCCAATGGCCAACAAAACAGTTCGCCTGGTGTTAGCGTAAAAGGCATTGTTGAAAGTAACAAACCATTATTAAAAGAATACTCGCCAGACCATCCTATGGCAGATGGTGATGGTTTTATCTACAAACCTAATGTCAATGTGATGGAAGAAATGGCCGATATGATTTCTGCATCACGCTCTTATCAAATGAACGTTCAGGTGGCTGATGCGACTAAATCTATGTTGCAACAGACGTTAAGGATGGGTAAATAGTATGATGACTCAAGGAGGTAACAATGAGCCTCATTAATTCTTACAGTCAGTCTTTACCGCAACAATCCAGTAGTGCTTCTAATACCAGCGCTACTACGAAAAGCTCAGTACAGACAAATACAACTGGCACTACAACTGGTAATCCTTTTCTTGACGGCATTCGTTTGCCTGAAGAGAGTGCTATTCCTGAATCAAAAGATCAGATGTTAAAGCAAGAAGATTTTTTTGCTTTACTCAGTCAGCAGTTGTCGATGCAAGATCCTTTTAAACCGGTTGATAATGATCAAATGATTGCTCAAATGGCATCATTTTCGACAGTGGATGGTATTTCAAACCTTAATGATGAAATTCTTAATCTCAATACGGTCATGAGTTCTAGCCAGGCGTTACAAGCTTCAGGCCTGGTGGGTCGTAAAGTACTTATTCCATCTGATACCGGTGCTATTTCGACTGAAAGCTCTGAGATTAAGGGGGTTATTAGTACACCATCTGCAATCGAATCGATTACGGTTAGGGTTGAGGATGAGTCGGGCCAGCTTATTAAGAGCTTTAATGTTGACGGCAGTAAAGGCGGCAATATTGATGTGACTTGGGATGGCTTAGATAAAAATGGCGACCCTGCCAAAGCGGGTAGTTACGCGATTAAGGCCAGTGGTAAAGTTGATGGAACGTCACAAGATTTAGCCGTATCGACTTACGCTCATGTTACCAGTGTGTCATTGGGCACAGTCGCGACCGGAGCCATTTTGAATTTGCGTGGAGTAGGCGGAATTAAGTTATCTGACGTACTCGCAGTATCTGAAACATAGTACGCCCAATAACAGATTATTGGCTGTATTAATAAATGAATTAATTGTGAGAGGTGATCTATGTCATTTAACATTGCACTGAGTGGTATTGCTGCCGCGCAAAAAGACTTAAATACAACGGCGAATAACATCGCTAACGTCAATACTATTGGTTTTAAAGAGTCGCGAGCAGAATTTGCCGACGTATATGCCAATTCTATTTTTTCTAACAGTAAAACCGCTGTGGGTGGTGGTGCAACTACCACACAGGTTGCACAGCAGTTTCATCAAGGTAGCTTACAATTTACCAGCAACTCGTTGGATATGGCGATCAGTGGTGGTGGCTTCTTTGTTACCTCATCAGAACTAGGCTCTCAAGATCAGTCATACACCCGTGCTGGTGCGTTTAAAGTTGACTCAGCCAATTATATGGTCGACTCAGCAGGTAATTTTTTACAAGGTTTCCCAGTGGATGAAGATGGTAACTCGACTTCTGTGAGTTTAACCACCACTCAGCCGATTAAAATTCCAGACACGGCCGGTAGCCCTGTGCAAACTAAAAATGTTGGTTTGCAGATGAATCTTAATGTCAGTGAAACAGCATTAGACCCAGCTAATTTTAACCCTGCAGATTCCGACACCTTTAATAATTCCACCTCAGTGACGATTTATGATTCATTAGGTGAATCGCACATTATGACCACTTATTTCATTAAACCGACCAATGGTTCATTTACAGGCGAAAGTAATTGGGTGGCATTTTATGCAGTTGATGGTGACCCTGTGGATGTAGCAAGTGGCGCTGGGACTTATAATACCGACAGTGATGGAGATGGTGCCGGTGGTGGTGCTGGTGATGTAGCTGGTACCGCATCAGCAGCCAACCCTAGTGGTGTTGGCACATGGTCAGGTGCGGTGCTTAAATTTAACTCTGTTGGTGCTTATACAGGCAGTGATCCAGCCACTATTACCACTGAAGCATTAGGTGCCGGAGGTGCTGGTGCTTTAGGCCCTGGAGCCGATGGTACTCAAGCCCTTACGATAAAATTTAATAGCCCAACTCAGTATTCATCTCCGTTTGAAGTGACCGAATTGACTCAAGATGGTATTACCGTGGGTCGATTAACCAATGTTGGTATTGGTTCCGATGGTTTAATTACCGCCAGTTACAGTAATGGCTCAACGGTTCCGTTATCGCGAGTGGCTTTAGTTCGTTTTGCTAATGAGCAAGGACTTACTCAGGTGGGTAACACCTCTTGGAAAGCCAGTTTAGATTCAGGAGCCGCATTAGCTGGAGAGGCCAATAGCGGTACATTTGGTAGTATTCGTTCATCTGCGCTTGAACAATCAAACGTTGATTTAACCACAGAGCTGGTTGATTTAATCTCGGCTCAGCGTAACTTCCAGGCTAACTCGCGTACGCTTGAAGTTAACAATACTTTGAACCAAACCATATTACAGATCCGCTAATTTTACGCTTACGTTTACCTTTACCTTATTAATTTATGTTTACGTGATAATAGGTGTTGCCGTTTACGGCAACACCTTGCCTTTCCCCTTGTTATCCCTCGTTACTCTTTGTGACTCCTTGTTAGTACCTCCCAAGTGTTGATTGATTGTTTTTTGACACCCACCGTGACTCATTATTTATTTTATTATTCAATTTCAGACGATTACTGTATCTAAAAATACCGCTCTCCTCATTGGCATGATGCTTGCTTGTTCTGTGTATATAGTATTTTTGCAGAAAGTTTGACGGAGCAAAAAATGGACAAATTTCTTTATATTGCCATGAGTGGCGCAAAGCAAGGTATGAATGCCCTAGCAGTGAGTGCGAACAATCTTGCTAACGCCAATACTGATGGATTTAAAGCTGACATGGTCCAGGCCCGTTCAATGCAAGCATTTGGTGAAGGCTTGCCTACTCGGGTATTTTCGATGATGGAAAGCCCCGGCAGTAACTTTAATGGCGGTCCGATTAAAACCACCGGACGCGATCTTGATATTGCAGTTAAAGGCGATGGTTGGCTTGCAGTACAAGCCGCTGATGGTTCAGAAGCTTATACCCGTGCAGGTAGTTTAAAAATTGACAGTACTGGCTTGTTATTAAATAGCAGTAATCGCCCGGTAATGGGCGCTTCGGGTCCAATTGTGTTGCCTATCCCAGTTGAAAAAATAGAAATTTCGGCCAACGGTATTATTTCAGTACGCCCGCAAGGCGCTACCGCTGAAGTAATAGAAGAGGTTGCGCGGATTAAATTAGTTAATCCGGGCAACGAAAACCTAATGCGTGGTGAAGATGGTTTGTTCCGTCTAACTGCGGGTGGCAATGCGCCGAACGACCCTGGTGTTGAAATTGAACGTGGTGCGGTTGAAGGCAGTAACGTCAATTCAGTACATGAAATGGTCGCCATGATTGATATTCAACGTCAATACGAAATGCAAGTCAAAATGATGAAGAACGCTGAAGAGATTGATCGAGCGTCCACTTCCTTGATGAGAATTAGTTAGGAGTAATTATTATGCATCCAGCGTTATGGATAAGTAAAACCGGTGTCGACGCCCAGCAAACTAACATTGCCGTTATTTCAAATAACGTGGCTAACGCCAGCACGGTGGGATTTAAAAAAAGCCGTGCAGTTTTTGAAGATTTACTCTATCAAACGGTAAATCAAGCCGGTGGTATTAGCTCAGAAAACAGCAAGTTACCTAATGGTTTAAACATTGGTGCGGGTACTAAAGTGGTTGCCACCCAAAAAATGTTTACCCAAGGCAACATGCTGACTACCGATAACTCATTAGATTTAATGATTGAAGGTTCGGGCTTTTTTGAAGTGCAAATGCCAGATGGCACCGCAGCCTACACGCGTAACGGCCAGTTCAGCTTAGATGATACCGGCCAAATCGTAACACCGGGTTCTGGTTATGTGGTGCAACCGCCTATTACCATTCCAGATGACTCCACCAGTATTACGGTATCGTCATCGGGTGAAGTGTCAGTGCAAACACCAGGTACAGCCGCCAGCCAGGTTATTGGCCAGTTAACCATGACCGATTTTATTAATCCGGCAGGTTTAGACCCACTAGGGCAAAACTTGTATACCGAAACAGGTGCAAGCGGTACGCCTATTCAAGGCACCGCGTCACAAGACGGTTTAGGTTCTATTCGCCAAGGGGCACTTGAAACCTCTAACGTCAATGTGACAGAAGAATTGGTCAACCTTATTCAAGGTCAACGCATTTACGAGATGAACTCTAAAGTTATCTCAGCCGTTGATCAAATGTTGTCTTATATTAATCAGAATCTCTAAGGAGCTAACATGATTAAATACATTGCGTTAGCCTCAGTTGTGTTATTGGTTGGCTGTAGCTCAACCGCCAAAAAACCGATTGCTGATGATCCATTTTATGCGCCGGTATACCCAGATACAGTACCTACGCAAGTGGCGCCAACGGGATCTATTTATCTTGATAGCCAAGCATCAAGCTTGTATTCCGATATTCGTGCCCATCGCGTTGGCGACATTATTACCGTCACCTTAAAAGAGTCCACTCAAGCGTCAAAAAGCGCCAATAACGAAATCAAAAAAGGCTCCGATTTAAGCGTTCAGCCCGTTTATGCCGGCGGTAAAAATATTTCCATCAGTGGCGTGCCAATTGATTTGGGATATTCAGACAGCATGAATACCAAGCGTGAGTCTGATGCTGATCAATCTAACAGTTTAGATGGCAGTATTTCGGCCAATATTATCCAGGTGCTCAGTAACGGCAACCTGGTGATCCGCGGTGAAAAATGGATTTCTATTAACAACGGTGATGAGTTTATTCGTGTCACCGGCATGATCCGCAGTGAAGACATTAATCCCGACAACACCATAGATTCGACACGAGTGGCTAACGCTCGTATTCAGTATAGCGGTACCGGTACGTTTGCTGACTCCCAAAAAGTCGGTTGGCTGAGTTCATTCTTTATGAGTGACTGGTGGCCTTTTTAAGGAGTAATGCATGAAAATTAACCTGATTTTAACGGCTGTTGCATCAATATTAATGCTAGCCGCGCCTGCACATGCTGAACGGATTAAAGACATCGCCAGTATTCAAGGGGTACGGAGTAACCAGTTAGTCGGTTACGGCTTAGTGGTGGGTTTGCCGGGTACTGGCGAAAAAACCAGTTACACCGAACAGACCTTCAGAACCATGCTCAAAAATTTCGGTATTAATTTACCCGACTCTGTTCGCCCTAATTCAAAAAACGTTGCCGTTGTTGCGGTGCATGCCGAAATGCCGGCCTTTATTAAGCCGGGTCAAAATCTTGACATTACCGTGTCTAGTTTAGGCGAAGCAAAAAGTTTACGTGGCGGCACCTTATTACAAACCTTCTTAAAAGGGGTCGATGGCAATGTGTATGCCATTGCGCAGGGCAGCTTAATTGTCAGTGGTTTTAGTGCTGAAGGGCTTGATGGCTCATTGGTGATCCAAAATACCCCAACGGTTGGCCGCATCCCTGGTGGTGCCATTGTTGAGCGCAGTGTTATCAGCCCGTTTGCTAGCGGTGATTATTTAACCTTTAATTTGCGTCGCTCAGACTTTTCTACCGCTAAACGTACTGCCGATGCCATTAACGATTTACTGGGCCCAGACATGGCAAAAGCCATTGATGCCACCTCTATTCAAGTGAGTGCACCACGCGATGCATCACAGCGGGTATCATTTTTATCGGTATTAGAAAACATAGAAGTTATCCCGGCGGAAGAATCAGCCAAAGTGATTGTTAACTCACGTACCGGCACCATAGTGGTTGGCCAAAACGTTAAGTTATTGCCCGCGGCAGTCACTCACGGCGGGTTAACCGTCACCATTGCTGAAGCTACTCAAGTATCGCAGCCCAACGCATTAGCCGGTGGTAATACCGTTGTTACCACTAACAGCACCATTGATGTGTCAGAAAAAGATCGTCGTATGTTTATGTTTAATCCAGGCACCACACTTGATGAGCTCGTAAGAGCCGTGAATTTAGTGGGCGCAGCACCATCAGACGTACTTGCCATACTCGAAGCGTTAAAAATGGCAGGCGCTTTGCATGGTGAACTTATCATTATCTAATTATTGTCGGAATGACCATGGAAAAGTTGTCAGCTTCATCGAACTTTCTGGATCTAGGAGGACTAGATTCACTTCGTGTCCAAGCCCAGAAAGACGAGAAGGGGGCACTTAAAGAAGCGGCAAAGCAATTTGAAGGTATCTTTATTCAAATGCTAATGAAAAGCATGCGAGATGCTAATGCCGCGTTTAAGTCAGACAATCCAATGAACAGTGAAACCACCGCATTTTTTGAGCAAATGCGCGATCAACAAATGTCGGTCGATTTATCAAGTAAAGGCATGCTGGGGCTAGCTGAGCTTATGGTGCAGCAATTAGACCCAGAAGACAGCCCCATTACGCCAGCTTCAGTATTGCGTGGCAATAGTGATTATAAAGTTAACCCAAGTATGTTTGTTGCTCCAGCAACAGAGTTAGATAAAGACACCTTAGATATTATTGCGCCAAAAGATCAAATAGCCGCATCGCATTCAGTAATCGCTAATTCTGATAGAGCCCATTCTGTTATAGATAGCGCCGAATCGATGCGACCAATGTCAGCTCAGTTTACTAATGTGTTAGACGGTGAGCAGTTAAATAAGGTGTTACGCGGTGAGCAATTAGCCAGTCAAGCGTTACAAATAGGCAAAGTATTGCCGCCAACAGATGTTACTGCACCTAAAGCTAAAGGTATTGCAGTGAGTCAGTTTACTAGCCCAGAACATTTTATTTCAGTGTTATATCCCCATGCTGAAAAAGCGGCTAAATCGTTGGGCACTACAGCTGAAGTGCTAATTGCCCAGTCGGCGTTAGAAACCGGTTGGGGCCAAAAAGTGGTACGCCGTAACGACGGCACTATGAGCCATAACCTGTTTAACATTAAAGCAGACAAGCGTTGGCAAGGTGATAAAACCTCAGTCAATACGTTGGAATTTGAAAAGGGCATTGCGGTGCAACAAAAAGCGGATTTCAGAATGTATGACAACCTTGAGCAGAGCTTTAATGACTTTGTGTCATTTATTAGCCAGGGCGATCGTTATCAGGATGCACGTAAAGTTGCAGCTGAACCAACGCAATTTATTAAAGCATTGCAAAAAGCCGGTTACGCCACCGACCCTCAATATGCCAATAAAGTCATCAACGTGATGAAGTCGGTAACAGAAGGCCTTAAATCTATATTACCTGTGGAGACTAAATAATGTCGATTGACTTACTCAATATCGCTCGCACAGGCGTTCAAGCATCTCAAGCTCAGTTAGGGGTGACCAGTAATAACATTGCCAATGCCAATACTGAAGGTTACAACCGTCAGGTTGCGACTCAAGCTTCAACTGAGTCGCAACGTCTAGGTAATAATTTTTACGGTACTGGTACGTATGTGTCTGATGTTAAACGTGTTTACAACGAATTTGCTGCGCGTGAATTACGCATCGGTCAAACCAGCATGAGTGCGGCTGAAACGTCTTACAGTAAGTTAAGTGAGTTAGATGAGATTTATTCTCAAATTGGCAAAATGGTGCCAGAAAATCTAAACAACTTTTTTGCCAGCATCAATAGTGTTGCCGATTTACCAACAGATCTAGGTATTCGATCTAACAGTTTAAGCTCTGCTCAACAGTTAGCCGCTGGTTTGAATCAAATGCAATCACAACTTGATGGTCAGGTGAAACAAACCAATAGCCAAATAGAATCGATTACCACACGTATTAATGAAATCAGCAAAGAATTAGGCAGCATCAATTTAGAGTTGATGAAATCCCAAGGCCAAGACAGCCAAGTATTAGACAAGCAAGACGCACTTATTTTAGAACTCAGCCAGTATGCCCAGGTTAATGTTATTCCGTTAGATACCGGCGCAAAGTCAATTATGTTGGGCGGCTCGGTGATGTTGGTATCGGGTGAAGTGTCGATGAAAATGGGCATGAGTACCGGCGATCCTTATCCAAATGAGCCGCGTATTAATGCATCTATCGGTGACAAAACTCTTAATGTTGACCCGTCTAAATTGGGCGGTCAACTTGGCGCATTATTTTCATTTAGAGATGACACCTTATTACCAGCCAGCACTGAACTCGGCCAATTAGCCTTAGGCATTGCAGACACCTTTAACGAAATGCAGTCCAAAGGTTTTGATTTAAACGGTGCCGTTGGTAGCGATATTTTTCGTGATATCAATAACCCGTTAATGGCAACAGGCCGCGCGGGCAGTCATTCTACTAACGCTGGTACGGCAGCCATGTCGGTCAATATTGACGATGTCGGCGCGTTATCGGGCGGCAGTTATGAGTTGAGCTATACCACCGCAGCAGGCTATTCATTAAAAGATAACCAAACCGGTGAAGTGTCAAACTTTACCGGTACTCCATTAACCACTAGCGCAGGTTTTAGCATTAATATTGCTAGTGGTGCCATAGACGATGGCGATAAATTTGAAATTCGCCCAACCGCCGGTGCCGCCGCGGGCTTAAAAGTGGTAATGACCGACCCTAAAGGCATTGCCGCTGCTGGGCCAACGCTAACAGCCGATGCTAGCAACTCTGGCAACACGGAGCTTAGCTTAAACAGCATGGACTCGAGCATTGCTGGTTTTCAAGGTACAGCAACCGGTTCATCAATTACGTTTACCATTGATACCGCCGCCAATACTTATCAAGCATTTAATAGTGCAGGTACATCATTAGGTACAGGCACTATTACCAATAACAACATCAATGCCTTTGGTATGGATTTTGACATTACCACTAGCGGTACCGCTACCGCTACCGCAGACAGCTTTACGTTTGATTTGTCTTTCGCCGAAGGCAATAACAGCAATGCTGTCGAAATGGCAAAATTATCAGACACCAAATTAATGAATAACGGCACTGGCACCTTAACCAGCGTGTTTGAAAATACTAAATTAGATATTGGTAGTCAGACAAAGTCTGCTGAAGTGCGCGTGGGCTCGGCGACGGCAATATATCAACAAGCTAGTACCCGGGTGCAAAGTGAATCTGGTGTAAACCTTGATGAAGAAGCAGCAAATTTATTGCGCTTTCAACAATCTTATCAAGCAGCCGCCAGAATTATGACTACAGCACAAACCATTTTCGATACTTTATTAAGCTCGGTTCGCTAGGAGATACATCATGAGAATTTCTACCGGACAGATGTTTCAACAAAACACTAATAGCATATTAGAAAAGCAATCTGCTACCAACACCATTATGGCGCAAATTTCTAGCGGCAAGAAAGTCAATACTGCTGGTGACGACCCAGTTGCAGCCATTGGTATTGATAATTTAAAGCAAAAAAATGCCCTGGTAGACCAATTTGTAAAAAACATAGATTACGCCACTAACCATATTCAACAAGCCGAAAGTCAGTTAGGCCAAGCCGATACCTTAGTTGGCAGCATGAAAGAGTCTGTGCTGCGCGGCATAAACGGCAGCATGACTTCCGCCGAGCGGCAAGTGATTGCCGATGACATGCGTCAAAGTCTTGAACAATTAATGTCCATTGCCAATACCAAAGACGAATCAGGTAATTATATTTTTTCTGGAAACAAAACTAACAGTGCACCTTTTGCTTTCGATAATAATGGTGATGTGGTTTACAGCGGTGATTCTGGTATTCGTAAAAGCAATATTGCTGCAGGGGTACAAGTTAATACCAATGTGCCTGGTGACACCGCCTTTATGAATGCACCAAATGCCATGGGCGATTATGGCGTCAATTATTCGTCATCACAGCAAGGTGACTTTGTTGTATCTAGCGCCAAAATCGTACCTCAAATACCGGCGGTTGCGCATATTGCTGATATTTATAGCTTTAAATTTAGCGATGACGGTGTTGGTGGTCTCAATGTAGAGGTGAGCGACAGTACGCCAACTATCATCTCAGCAGCAGCTCCCTTCGACGCTTCAGTGCCGATTAAGTTTAGAGACATGGAAGTAACAATAGACGGCAAGCCTGCAGTTAATGACGTCTTTACTGTCGAACAACAGCCACAAGTCAGTATTTTCGATACCTTCAGCAAGGCTATCGCATTATTTGAAAGCGGCAACGATGCACAAACTCCAGCAGGTCAGTCAGAGTTGGCACAGCTCTTGAATAACATTGATAGCGGCGTCAATCAAATGAGTCAGCAACGTAGCTTAACCGGCAACAGCTTAAAAGTGTTGCAACAGTACAGCGACAATCACACTGATGAAAAGTTGATTAACACCTCGGCGCTATCAAAGTTAGAAGACTTAGATTTTGCCTCGGCAATTACTGAATTTGAAAAACAACAACTCGCACTCAGCGCAGCATCGAGTTTGTTCAGTAAAGTAAGTTCTACCAGTTTGTTTGATTATATATAAGTGAACTTTAGATTTGGTTCAACACAAGGTCTTTTGTAGCAAGCTTTATAAATTAACAAGGTCTTTTTTAATACGCTTTTTAACAAGCTTTTTAAATAAGTAAATAAGTAAATAAGTAAATAAGTAGATAAATAAGCATTTTATAAAAGCCACACATTAAACAGTTTAATGATTAACCGTTTAGCCAAGCTCCGAGTCTTGGCGTTCAACTAAGAAGAGGAATTTTACCTATGGCTATTTCAGTTAACACCAACGTCACATCCATGAAAGCGCAGGGCAACTTAAACAAAGCGCAAAGCGCCACATCCATGTCTATGGAGCGTTTAGCATCAGGCTTACGCATCAACAGCGCTAAGGACGATGCTGCCGGTTTACAAATATCAAACCGTATGACTAGCCAAATTAATGGTATCGGTGTTGCTATTCGTAATGCCAACGACGGAATCTCTATTGCGCAAACCGCTGAAGGCGCCATGGGCGAGTCAACTAATATCTTGCAGCGTATGCGTGACCTGTCATTGCAATCTGCCAACGGCTCTAACTCATCGAGTGACAGGGCTGCAATGCAGAAAGAAATTTCTTCATTACAGGATGAGCTAACTCGTATTGCAGAAACCACCTCATTTGGTGGTCAAAAATTGCTTGATGGTTCTTATGGTACCCAGTCATTCCAGGTGGGGGCAGAAGCAAATGAGACTATTGGTATATCGCTAAAAGATATATCAGCAGACAAGCTTGGCAGTTACTCACAAACTTTAGTGTCAAGTGGCGCTGGTTTGGGTTATGGTTCTGCTTTAGGAACCGCAGACGTAACAGCCGCTAATGGCGTGACTTCTTCAACTTTGAAAGTTAATGGTACTGTTTCGAAAGGTATTGCCGTTGCACTCGGTGATTCAGCTAAAACGATTGCAGCTAGCATTAATGCAGAATCTGCCGCGACAGGTGTAAACGCGAAAGCGACAACATCTTTGAAAATAGACACTCTAGCTTTAGCTGGTGATATTACTTTTAAGTTAAACGGTGAGGCCGTATCCGCAACTATTGCAGACCCAACAGATTTAACATCCTTGGCGGCTAACATTAATGAGCTAACATCGGATACAGGCGTTAAGGCATCTATCGATAAGGACGGCGCGTTAGTTTTAGTTGATGATACTGGCGCAGACATGACTATTGAAGATTTTACCACTACAGGTACAACAGCAACTGTATCAGTAACCGCGGTAGGTGCTGATGGGGAAGAAAATGGTAGTGCGGTAGTCCTTAGTGGTGCTAGTGGTTCAACAACTGACTCATTTAAAGTCGCTGGTGAGATAGAACTTGACTCCCTGCAGACTTTCAATACTCAAGCTGGTGATGTTACAACTGGAGCTACTGTGAATATAACTGCTTCAACGCTTACAGAAATAGAAAAGGTTGATATTGGTACTGCAAAGGGTGCACAGGATGCGATTACTGTTATTGATGCTGCTATAGCTCAAATTGATAGCAGTCGAGCTGATTTGGGTGCGGTACAGAATCGAATGAGTTTCACCATTAGCAACTTGGGCAATATTCAAAATAACGTCTCAGATGCACGTAGCCGTATTCAAGATGTTGACTTTGCTTCAGAGAGTGCTCAACTGAGTAAGCAGCAGATTCTGTCACAGGCTTCATCTGCGATGCTTGCGCAGGCGAATCAGTTGCCACAGGTAGCGTTGTCTTTATTGGGTTAATAATTAACTGAGCTATTAGCCATTAGTCATTGATCGTGACAACAAAAGCCGCCATTTAACAGTGGCGGTTTTTTATTTATAAGGTTAATTTACAGAAAAATCTGTTTTTTGAGTGATTATTGATTTATTTCGGTGTTGTTGAAAAAAAAACTAAAGTTCCTCCTTTTGTTGCCGTTACCTTAAGTGTAACCAATATGATTCGCCTGGCTAAATAAAGACAGGCAATGTCTACAGTCAGGAATACGAGGAATTAAATCATGGCTATTTCAGTAAACACTAACGTCACATCAATGAAAGCACAGGGTAACTTAAATAAAGCCCAAAGCAGCACTGCAATGTCTATGGAGCGACTCGCTTCTGGCTTGCGCATTAATAGTGCCAAAGACGATGCTGCAGGACTGCAGATATCTAATAGATTTACTAGTCAAATAAATGGTCTAGGTGTGGCCATGCGTAATGCTAACGACGGCATTTCGATTGCCCAAACTGCTGAAGGCGCAATGAGTGAGTCAACTAATATTTTACAGCGTATGCGTGACTTGTCGT
The DNA here is from genome assembly GCF_003855395.1 of Shewanella livingstonensis. Taxonomy (NCBI): domain Bacteria; kingdom Pseudomonadati; phylum Pseudomonadota; class Gammaproteobacteria; order Alteromonadales; family Shewanellaceae; genus Shewanella; species Shewanella livingstonensis. The sequence continues at coordinate 1,756,859 of NZ_CP034015.1, forward strand.
TGCAATCGGCTAACGGTTCAAATTCAAGCGCAGACAGATCTTCAATGCAAAAAGAAATTTCCTCATTACAGGACGAGCTAACTCGTATTGCTGAAACCACCTCATTTGGTGGTCAAAAATTGCTTGATGGCTCTTTTGGTACACAGTCATTTCAAGTGGGTTCTGAAGCAAATGAGACTATTGGTATATCGCTAAAAGATATATCAGCAGACAAGCTTGGCAGTTACTCACAAACTTTAGTGTCAAGTGGCGCTGGTTTGGGTTATGGTTCTGCTTTAGGAACCGCAGACGTAACAGCCGCTAATGGCGTGACTTCTTCAACTTTGAAAGTTAATGGTACTGTTTCGAAAGGTATTGCCGTTGCACTCGGTGATTCAGCTAAAACGATTGCAGCTAGCATTAATGCAGAATCTGCCGCGACAGGTGTAAACGCGAAAGCGACAACATCTTTGAAAATAGACACTCTAGCTTTAGCTGGTGATATTACTTTTAAGTTAAACGGTGAGGCCGTATCCGCAACTATTGCAGACCCAACAGATTTAACATCCTTGGCGGCTAACATTAATGAGCTAACATCGGATACAGGCGTTAAGGCATCTATCGATAAGGACGGCGCGTTAGTTTTAGTTGATGATACTGGCGCAGACATGACTATTGAAGATTTTACCACTACAGGTACAACAGCAACTGTATCAGTAACCGCGGTAGGTGCTGATGGGGAAGAAAATGGTAGTGCGGTAGTCCTTAGTGGTGCTAGTGGTTCAACAACTGACTCATTTAAAGTCGCTGGTGAGATAGAACTTGACTCCCTGCAGACTTTCAATACTCAAGCTGGTGATGTTACAACTGGAGCTACTGTGAATATAACTGCTTCAACGCTTACAGAAATAGAAAAGGTTGATATTGGTACTGCAAAGGGTGCACAGGATGCGATTACTGTTATTGATGCTGCTATAGCTCAAATTGATAGCAATAGAGCTGACCTAGGTGCAACGCAGAATCGTATGAACTTTACTATCAACAACTTGGGCAATATTCAAAATAACGTCTCAGATGCGCGTAGTCGTATTCAGGATGTGGATTTTGCTTCAGAGAGTGCTCAACTGAGTAAGCAGCAGATTCTGTCACAGGCTTCATCTGCAATGCTTGCGCAGGCGAATCAGTTGCCACAGGTAGCACTGTCATTACTATAATCACTACTGAAATCGCAACTGAAATCACTATTAGTGCTATTGTTACAGCTAGTAAGTAATAGTTAGTGATAAGTGGGTAGTGATAAGTAGATGATTGACTGTTACGCACTAAGTGAATCGGTAGCATAATGGCAATAGAGAAAAGGAAGATTCACAGTTGAATCTTCCTTTTTTGCTTTATGTTATTAGCAATTATTCTTAGATGCTTTGCTTTGCTTAGCGCTTAGCACTTAGTGCAGGGCGTTTAGTATTTGTTGCATATAAGTGAGTAATGCAGATAGATGATTGATGCTAGCTTATAGCTGCTTGGCTTTAGTGTTGTGTTAGCATGTATTGTTAAATGATTGCGGCAATTGGAGGATGTTATGGACAATAATTCAATGGGCATTACAAGTTCGCCTGTAAGCCATTCGGTAACAAGTCGACCTGAAGTAATACCCGATGCTTTGCCGGGTCGTAATGGCGTGTCAAATATCGCCGCTGAAGCAAGTATTCATGCGCCCGAAGTTGACAAGGTATCGTTGACCAAGACGATAGCGGAAACTCAGGCTGATGCTAACGCTGCAGCCGAGACTAAAAAAGAGCAATCAGATGCTGAAGCGCTCGCGGCAGTGGTTGAGCAATTGTCAGAGGTGATGTCGATAATGAATAAAGGTTTGGCATTTTCGATTGATGACGATTCAGGCTCGGCGGTAGTGAAAGTGATGGATATCGATACCGGTGAGTTGATACGCCAAATCCCCAATGATGAGGCCTTAGAGTTGGCGCAAAAATTGCTTGATGTAAAAGGGCTGTTGATGAGAACCGAAGCCTGATTAGGGTTTCGCTGAATATTTTTAAGAATAATGATGCTTTTAAAGCGATAAGTTGAGGTAAATATGGGATTAACATCGGTAGGGTTAGGTTCAGGCCTAGACATTAACGGTATTGTATCGGCTTTAGTTAGCTCAGAACAAGCCCCGAAAGTTGCTCAGTTTAATGCCAAAGAGGGCGCGATTAATGCTGAAATATCAGCGTTAGGCTCTTTAAAAAGCTCGTTATCTGAATTTAAAAGCAGTTTAAGCTTTCTCTCTAAAACGGCATCTTTCGATAGCCAAAGCGTATCGCTTTCTAAAAGTACTTATCTAAGTGCGACTGTGAGTAATAATGCTGTATCTGGCAGTTATAATGTTGCCGTTGAACAACTAGCCGTTAGTCAAAAAGTTGGCTCTGCGCCTGTGAGCGATGTGACGGCGGCTTTAGATGAAGGCTCGTTAAATTTTGCCGTCGATGGCAACAGCTTTGATGTTGCGGTTACCACAGAAGATACCTTACAAACGTTAGTGTCTAAAATTAACTCAGCTAAAGATAATGTTGGGGTTACCGCTACTATAGTTAATAGTGATGCTGGTGCAAAATTAGTCTTAACTTCCAATAAAACGGGTACCGCTAATAATATTACGGTTTCAGCAACTGATACAGGCGCAGGTACAGTGTTGGCAGATACCTTTGCCATGACTGAATTGCAACCCGCTAAAGATTCGATTGTTTATATTGATGGTTTAAAGCTTACTTCGAGCAGTAATACCGTAGAGGGTGCCATTGATGGTGTGACCCTTAACCTTAAAGATGCCGATATCGATAAGCCAACCACATTAACCGTTGCCCAAAATACTGGCTCAATAAAAACTGGCATAAAATCGTTTGTTGAAGCGTTTAATGCGATGTCGAAAACAATAACTGATTTAACCAGTTACAATGCTGCGACTGAAACAGCGGCTGTTTTACAAGGGGATTCGTTACCTCGCGGGATACAGAGCCAATTACGCGGCGTTATTTCATCAGCATTTGCAACATCCAATGGTAATTTGTCGCTTGCTTCTATCGGCATTACTACTACGCGCAGTGGCACCTTAGAAATAGATGACGAGATTTTAACCGCCGCTTTAAAAAACAATGTTACTGGTATTAAAGAAATGTTTACCACCGAAGATACCGGTGTAGCCACCAAATTAGACGGTTACCTTGATTCGTATGTTGGCACCGGCTCTATTATTGATAGCCGTGATAGCTCCCTAGACGGTAACCTAGAGCGTTTAAGTGATCAACGAGAAGTGTTTGCGCGTAAAATGGCGGCATTTGAAGCGCGTTTGTTTAAGCAATATAACTATATGGATTTGATTGTCGGTCAATTAGGTACCCAGAGTTCCGATTTACAATCTCGACTTGATTCACTGCCTGGATTAGTAAAACAAAATAATTAATTGAGTAATAAATCAAAAAATTAATTAATCTGTTTAAAAAATGACATCGAGATGAAAATCAAATGACCACAACAGAGCAACAAGTGCTAATTGATGATTTGGATGCAACCGGCGAACAATGCAAGACAGTACTGAACCGTTTAAAAAGCAAAAATGACATCGAAGAATTTGATGAGTTGGTATTGAATTTGCAAGAGTTGGTAACTAAGCGTCAAAAGTTATTGAATGCTTTGATTGCAGATGATTCATTTGTGCAAAGAGACTATTTGCAACGCCAATTGGAGTTGACATTAAGCCTTGAAGTGAAAGCAAAGCTAGTGTTAAACAGTTTGCATTCTGAGATACATCTAGGCAAGAAAAACCAACGTCAAGTTAATGTTTATAAGAGAATTGATTCAGATAGGTAGGTATTTATGAGAAGCTCACTACAGTCATATCGAAAAGTTTCGCTAGAAAGCGAAATAGCGGTGGCTTCGCCACATCGCATTATACAAATGATGTTTGAAGGCGCATTGCAGCGTATTGCCCAAGCAAAATACGCCATTCAACAGAAAAACCCTGCGCAAAAAGGCGAGAATATCGGTAAAGCCGTTAGTATTATTGCTGGGTTGAGCGGTAGCCTAAACATGGATGCGGGTGCTGATGTTTCTGCTAATTTAGATTCACTTTACGAATACATGTTAAGACGATTATCTGAGGCTAATGTAGCGAATGATGTAGAGATGCTCGAAGAGGTTTCTGCTTTGCTCAGAACCATTAAAGAAGGTTGGGATTCAATCCCACAAGATATGCATGAGCTAACTTCTGAAGCAAGCTAAGCGTTACAGCAAACTGTATGTAAACTAAAAAAGACGCTTAGCGTCTTTTTTGCTATCTGGTTTAGTTTTTGAGCCTGTAAATAATTTTATTACCTGCAATTCATGTATCCATTTCAAATACTTAATTTAAGCTAATTCATTAGCATCATCTATTTTCCGTGAGAGAGCGTTTCTTCCGAGTGTATTGATCCTCATAACCGAATTGATCCTCATAATCGAAATGATCCTCATAACCGAAACAAAACTTGCTCCATTAGATTTTTTGAATGAAAAACCACCATTTTCAACATAAAATGCTATCTGTTGTAGATAATATGTAACTGATGCTTGCTTATGATGGGCTGATAATACAATATTTAACCTCAACTCGGGTTAAGATGTGGGTTATGTAAGGCAAAATGACAACATGCGGCCTATTTCATATCAGACTTGTCATTTGTTTTGCTAACAAGGCGCATAGGCGCGCCAATAGCTAGCCTATTGCAAGTCAATGCAACACAGTTAGCGAGACAAAGGGCTGTTTGATAACAATTTATTATCCCTAGCTGAGGTTATTTACCATCGAGTTCGTTTTTATTCACTGTATGTAGCGGATTAACGATGCTGTTTTAGGAATAATGCTAGAATAATGTCAGTGTTGTCAGTTTTTATGACGGCAATGTACTTTGGTTTATGTGGCGATATGCGGCATAATCATCCCGAATCAATACCTATAACAAGAGCTTTTGGCCTTCTGAATGATGCAAATAGAACAAAGAATTTTAATTGTCGGTACCCCATCAGAGCGCGTGACTCGTTTGTGCTGCATTTTGGAATTCCTAGGTGAACAGTGCGAAATTGTTTCTAATGAATCTTTTGCAGCCTTAATCGAACAGTCTCGGTATCGCGCCGTCGTTATCGTTGATGAAAATATTAGCGTCGAGAGTATCAAAAACATTGCCGCAATAGTGCCCTGGCAACCGATGTTGTTATTAGGCGACACCGACATCAATTTATCTAATTTGCTCGGAACCATCGAAGAACCGATAAATTATCCGCAATTGACTGAACTGCTGCATTTTTGCCAAGTATTTGGCCAAGCTAAACGCGAACATACCTTAACCAGTGGTAATCAAACCAAGTTATTTCGCAGCCTGGTAGGGCGTAGCGAAGGCATTGCTAAAGTTCGCCATTTGATTAACCAAGTGTCGAGTTCAGATGCGACCGTGCTGGTATTAGGCCAGTCGGGAACCGGTAAAGAAGTGGTCGCGCGTAATATTCATTATTTATCTGAGCGTCGTGATGGACCGTTTATCCCGGTCAATTGTGGTGCAATACCTGCTGAGTTACTTGAAAGCGAATTATTCGGCCATGAAAAGGGCTCTTTTACTGGTGCCATATCCGCGCGTAAAGGCCGTTTTGAATTAGCAGAAGGCGGCACACTGTTTTTAGATGAAATTGGCGATATGCCGCTGCAGATGCAAGTTAAGTTGCTGCGCGTATTGCAAGAAAAGGTATTTGAGCGTGTTGGTGGCAGCAAAACGATAGCAACTGATGTGCGTATTGTGGCGGCGACCCATCGTGACCTTGAAACCATGATTATAGATAATACCTTCCGTGAAGATTTATATTATCGCCTTAATGTGTTCCCAATTGAGATGCCTGGGTTAAGCGAGCGCCGTGATGATGTGCCGTTATTGCTACATGAATTAGTTAACCGAGTGTTTAATGAAGGCCGTGGTAAGGTTCGTTTTACCCAACGCGCTATTGAATCGTTAAAAGAACATCCCTGGTCTGGTAACGTGCGTGAGCTGTCTAATTTAGTTGAACGCTTAACAATTTTATATCCCGGCGGATTGGTTGATGTAAATGATTTACCGCATAAATACCGTTATATTGATGTACCAGAGTATTGTGTTGAAATCAGTGAAGAGCAGTTAGAGCGCGATGCTTTAGCATCAATCTTCAGTGATGAAGAACCGGTTGAAATACCTGAAACGCGTTTCCCAAGTGAATTACCGCCTGAAGGGGTCAATTTAAAAGACTTACTGGCAGAATTAGAGATCGACATGATCCGTCAAGCACTTGAGCAGCAAGACAGTGTGGTGGCAAGAGCCGCTGAAATGCTCGGTATTCGCCGTACCACCCTCGTTGAGAAAATGCGTAAATACGGTTTGAGTAAAGATTAACATTTGCTTTGTTATTGCTTTTGCCATGATTTAATAAAACACATCTTCGGATGTGTTTTTCGTTTATTGAACCCCAGAACCCCGAATCCAGATGTTGCACCCGCACGTCATCCTCGAATGCTTTAATCGGGGATCCATGTGTTGCTTATATTTTAGAGCGCAGAACTCCGAATCCAGTACCCAGAATCCAGAACCCAGAACCCAGAACCCCAGAACCTAGATGTTGCACCACCCGCACGTCATCCTCGAATGCTTTAATCGAGGATCCAGGTGTTGCTTAGATTTTAGAGCGCAGAATCCCGAATCCAATACTCCAGTACCCCAGTATCCAGATGTTGCACCACCCGCACGTCATCCTCGAATGCTTTAATCGGGGATCCAGGTGTTGCTTAGATTTTAGAGCGCAGAACTCCGAGTCCAGTACTCCGCATCCAGAACCCCCGAATCCAGAACCTCGATGTTGCACCACCCGCACGTCATCCTCGAATGCTTTAATCGGGGACCCAGGTGTTGCTTAGATTTTAGAACACAGAACCTAGCACCTAGTACCTAGATTTTCGCTTGGCACAGTAAATGCATTCAGCTAATCAAATGTTATTATTTTGACGGAGCGACCATGTATTTAACACGAGCGTTAACACATACCGATCATTCAGATTATGAGTTATCTGCGTCAGCTTCGTCTATCACTACAACTGATATAGAGGCGAAATCGCCAGCTGTTGCGGCGAATTCAGTTCAGCAGCGTAATGTGAACTCAGCTACTAGCTCAACTACTAACTCAGCCATTAACGTAACCACTGCGGTTATCAGTTCTTATTCTAGTAAGGCCGCCAATATGTCTAATCAAATGGCGCATATTCTTCAAGCTATGCCATCTGGCGTAGTTATCCTAGATGGTGACGGCGTAGTGACACTCGCCAACCCGGTTGCCACCGAATTACTTGGTCGACCGCTGCAAGGTTCGCGTTGGTTTGATATTATCCATCGTGCATTTGCGCCACAAGATGATGATGGCCATGAAGTGTCGCTTAAAAATGGTCGACGAGTAAAGTTGGCTATTACACCATTAGCACCAGAACCTGGACAGTTGATTGTGTTAACCGATCTTACCGAAACCCGTTTATTGCAAAAAAACCTGTCTCATTTACAGCGTTTATCGGCGTTAGGCAAAATGGTGGCGACATTGGCCCATCAAGTGCGTACTCCGTTATCTGCGGCTTTGTTATATGCCTCGAATCTTGCGAGCCCCAAATTATCTGATTCTGCCCGATCTAAGTTTCAATCTAAATTGGTTGACAGGCTTAATGAGTTAGAGCGTCAAGTTAATGACATGTTGCTAATGGCAAGAGGACGTCAAGACGGGATGGCTGAATCTGTTTCTATGGACGAAATCATTAGCCAAGTGATGGCCAGTTGTGAACCGATTGCAGATAAAAAACACTGCCAGTTGGTTGTTGAAGACACTTCACATTCGTTGATGCTTGCTAACGCCAATGCTCTCAGTTCTGCGGTAAATAATTTGGTAATGAATAGCCTTGAAGCGGGCGCCACAAAAATAAAAGTCAGTGCCAGTGAAACCCCTGATGGATTAATGCTTGATGTTATCGACAATGGCAAAGGGTTAGAGCCGTCGATGCAACAACAAATACTTGAACCGTTTTTTACCACTAAAAGCCAGGGTACTGGTTTGGGCTTAGCGGTGGTGCAGTCGGTAGTGCGTAACCATGGCGGACAAATTCAATTGTCGTGTAAGCCTGGAATGGGTTGCCATATTAGGTTGAGCTTTCCACACATGAACAAAGCAAGTGATCAGGAGGTGAAGCGTGGCTGAAGCAAATATTCTATTAGTTGAAGATGATGCCGATTTACGTGAGGCATTGCTTGATACCCTAATGCTTGCCCATTACGACTGTGTTGATGTAGGTAGCGCTGAAGAGGCCATATTGGCCTTAAAAGCCAACCAATTTGATTTGGTGATTAGCGATGTGCAGATGGACGGTATTGGTGGCATGGGCTTGCTAAGCTATTTACAACAGCATCAACCAAAACTGCCTGTATTGTTAATGACCGCTTATGCCACTATTAACAGTGCGGTGAGTGCGATGAAGTTAGGCGCGGTGGATTACCTTGCTAAGCCTTTTGCACCAGAAGTGTTATTAAATCAAGTGTCACGCTATTTACCCTTAAAGCTAAACCACGATAAACCTGTGGTTGCCGATGAAAAAAGTTTAGCCTTGTTGGCGCTGGCGCAGCGCGTTGCGGTGTCTGAAGCCTCGGTAATGATTATGGGCCCAAGTGGCTCAGGTAAAGAGGTATTGGCGCGCTATATTCACCAACATAGCCAACGCCATGACCAGCCGTTTATTGCAATTAACTGCGCGGCGATACCGGAAAACATGCTAGAAGCGACCTTATTTGGTTACGAAAAAGGCGCATTTACTGGCGCTTATCAAGCCTGCCCTGGTAAATTTGAACAAGCCCAAGGCGGCACAATATTACTGGATGAAATATCTGAGATGGAACTTGGTTTACAAGCTAAGTTATTGCGGGTATTACAAGAGCGTGAAGTTGAGCGTTTAGGTGGGCGTAAAACCATTAAATTAGATGTTAGGGTACTGGCTACCTCAAACCGCGATTTAAAAGCCATGGCAACGGCGGGGGAGTTTAGAGAAGATTTATATTATCGTATTAACGTATTTCCGTTAACGTGGCCAGCGCTGAACCAACGCCCAGCAGATATTTTACCGTTAGCGCGCCATTTATTAGTTAAGCATGCCAAAGCATTGAATATGACGTGGGTACCTAAATTGGATGATGCCGCCACTCGACGATTATTGACTTATCGCTGGCCGGGTAATGTGCGGGAACTTGATAACGTGATTCAGCGTGCATTGATTTTACGGGTAAACGACGATATTGGCGTTAATGATATTATTATCGATTCTGCTGATGTGAATTTATTGCCAACAGATCACTTTGAGGTTGATAAACCGGCCGAAGTCGAAGGCTTGGGTGACGAATTAAAAGCCCAGGAGCATGTGATTATTTTAGAAACCCTTAATCAATGTCAGGGTAGTCGCAAATTAGTTGCTGAAAAATTGGGGATCAGTGCCCGGACATTACGTTATAAAATGGCTAAAATGCGAGATATGGGCATTCAACTTCCGGCTTAACGTAAATATCCGTTAACTAATTGTTATTTAACATTATGATTTTATAGCCTAATAAGGCTATTGTTTATCGTTCACCTACGCAAAAGTGACCTGTTTGTTTTAATGGATAGGTTACTTTTGCTTGTGCTATTCCCCCCTGTTATCGACTAATCTCTCACTAATTGTAATACTGGCACCTAAATTGCTTTAACTCCTTATCAGTTATTGTTGTCGTCAAAAAGTCGACGAAAGGGAGTTACACCATGCAGATTAGCGCAAATCCATTAATGCAAGAAATGCAATCGCTTCGCGGCGAGATAGCCCCTTCTATTGGTTCATCTATTCGACCTAACCTTACCCAGCAAGTGAATAACACCACGGGTGCTGATTTCAGTCAGCTATTGTCTCAGGCTGTAGGTAGCGTCAATGAACTGCAACAATCATCATCAAGCTTAGCCACTCGTTTAGACATGGGCGACACCACGGTGACCTTGTCTGATACCGTTATTGCGCGTGAAAAAGCCGGCGTTGCCTTTGAAGCAACAGTGCAGGTGCGTAATAAATTGGTCGACGCTTATAAAGAAATTATGAGTATGCCTGTTTAGTTGCCAAAAGCATTAAGCACTAAATAACATAACCACATCAGATATAGCAGGTACGCATTGTGAGCACAGACATTATGGTAGGTTCGGATTCAACAGCCGATGGCGGTGTCCAACAAGAGAACAAATCTGGACTTCTTGGTGGCGTTGGTGGTGCAGATATGATGCGTCAAGTGATCATGATTCTGGCATTAGCAATATGCCTTGCTATGGCTGTTTTTGTGATGATGTGGGCGCAAGAGCCTGATTATCGTCCACTAGGAAAGATGGAAACCGCAGAGATGATCCAGGTACTCGATGTGCTGGATAAAAATCAGATTGATTATCAAATCAACGTTGATGTGGTCAAAGTACCTGAAGATAAATATCAAGAAGTAAAGTTACTGCTTAGCCGTGCGGGTATTCAAAGTAGCACTCAGGCCAATGATTATTTAAACCAAGACAGTGGTTTTGGTGTTAGCCAACGTATGGAGCAAGCGCGCTTAAAACAAAGCCAAGAACAAAATCTCGCTCGAGCTATCGAAGAGTTGAAAAGTATTAGTCGTGCAAAAGTCATTTTAGCATTACCAAAAGAAAATGTTTTTGCCCGTAATGCCTCTAAGCCAAGTGCGACCGTTGTGGTGAGTGTGCGTCGTGGCGGGCTAGGCCAAGAAGAGATTGATGCCATTGTTGATATCGTTGGTTCAGCGGTGCAGGGATTGGTGCCTTCTCGCGTGACAGTAACCGATTCAAATGGGCGTTTACTTAATTCTGGTAGCCAAGATGGCACCTCGGCTCGAGCCCGTCGTGAGCAAGAGATCGTACAGCAACAAGAAGCTGAATATCGTAAGAAAATCGAATCAATCTTGATGCCAATTTTAGGACCTGAAAATTTTACCTCGCAAGTTGATGTAAATATGAACTTTACTGCAGTGGAACAAACGGCAAAGCGTTTCTCTCCTGATTTACCGGCTATTCGCAGTGAGATGATTATAGAACGTAACTCATCTGGTCAAAGTTCTGGCGGTATTCCTGGTGCGTTAAGCAATCAACCGCCTATGGAGTCTGACATTCCGCAAGTGGCGGGGGAAGCAACTGCCTCAGCCGCATCTGGTGATTCTTCAAAAGAAGCTACGCGTAATTATGAATTAGACACTACGATAAGCCATACTCGTCAGCAAATTGGCGTAGTACGTCGTGTGAGTGTGTCAGTAGCGATTAACTTTAAACCAGGGCAAGTAGACGAAAATGGCCAGGTAACTCGCGTGGCACGAACTGAGCAAGAGTTAACTAATATTCGTCGTTTATTAGAAGGCGCAGTAGGTTTTAGCACCCAGCGTGGTGATGCGCTTGAAGTGGTTACGGTTCCTTTTATGGATCAGCTTATTGAAGCGTTACCAGAGCCCGATATGTGGGAGCAACCATGGTTTTGGCGTGCAATTAAACTGGCTTTAGGTGCAATTGTTATTTTAGTGCTTATATTAGCGGTTGTTAGACCGATGCTTAAAAAGCTAACTAACCCTAACGGGGTTAACATGCCAGATGATGTTCGCCCTGGACATGAGTTAGCCGAAATTGAAGATCAGTATGCTGCAGATACCTTAGGTATGCTAAATACCAAAGAAGCGGAATACAGTTATGCTGATGATGGATCAATTCATATACCTAATTTACATAAAGATGATGATATGATTAAAGCCATTAGAGCGTTAGTGGCTAACGAGCCTGAACTTTCCACTCAAGTAGTTAAAAACTGGTTACAAGACAATGGCTAATGAAAAAAAAGATAAAGTAGAAAAATCAACAGCATTTGACCCAGATCTAGTAACTGGTGTTGAGAAAACGGCCATTTTACTGCTTAGCTTGAGTGAAGCCGATGCTGCGTCAATTTTAAAACACTTAGAACCTAAGCAGGTGCAAAAAGTGGGTATGGCAATGGCGGCGATGGATGACTTTGGTCAAGAAAAAGTCATTGGCGTTCATAAATTATTTTTAGACGATATTCAAAAGTTTTCATCAATTGGTTTTAACAGTGAAGAGTTCGTCCGTAAAGCGTTAACCGCGGCATTGGGTGAAGACAAAGCTGGTAACCTGATTGAACAGATTATTATGGGCAGCGGTGCTAAAGGCCTTGATTCATTAAAATGGATGGACGCACGCCAAGTTGCTACCATTATTCAAAATGAACATCCGCAAATTCAAACCATTGTATTGTCGTATTTAGAACCAGATCAAGCGGCTGAAATTTTTAGTCAGTTCCCTGAAAATACTCGCCTAGATTTAATGATGCGTATTGCTAATCTTGAAGAGGTTCAGCCGGCGGCATTGCAAGAATTAAACGACATTATGGAAAAACAATTTGCGGGTCAAGGTGGTGCGCAGGCAGCTAAAATGGGCGGCCTAAAAGCGGCAGCCAATATTATGAACTATCTCGATACAGGTATTGAGAGTCAGATAATGGAAACCATGCGTGAGTCTGACGAAGAAATGGCGCAACAAATACAAGATATGATGTTTGTGTTTGAGAACTTAATTGACGTGGATGATCGTGGTATTCAGGCCTTGTTGCGCGAAGTTCAGCAAGATGTGCTGATGAAAGCGCTCAAAGGTGCTGATGAAGGATTGAAAGAGAAAATTTTAGGCAATATGTCTAAACGTGCAGCAGAATTACTGCGCGACGACTTAGAGGCCATGGGGCCAATTCGTATTAGTGAAGTAGAAGTGGCACAAAAAGAAATTCTGTCTATTGCCCGTCGACTCAGTGATAGTGGCGAAATTATGCTAGGCGGCGGTGGTGGCGACGAGTTCTTATAACATCATCACTTCTATTAAGGCGTTGTGGTTGGCCGTTTATGTATAGAGACTCTTTGTACTGGCGATGTTAACGAGTTATCTCTATTGGGCATTTTTATAGGGATAACGCTCGCCTAATGATATTGACGGTTATTACTAATATGGTTAATACCAGTACGATTAATCCCATGTTCGACGATTATCATTTTGCTTTGCGCCAATGTTTTCTACTATACAAGTGATCAATTATGCCAGAATCAAAATCACCTAAAGATGGACTCAATGCCGATAATGAGCATGAATTTAGTCATTGGCAATTACCTGATATTACAAAAGATAACAGTTTAGAACCTTCAAATTTATTTGGTAAATTTTCTGAAGCTCATATTCCTGATCCCGTTACTGGGGCCGAAAAATCTATGGCGCCACCAACTATGGCGCAAATAGAAGATATCCGTGCAGCGGCAGAGCAAGAAGGTTTTGAGCAAGGTCAACAAGAAGGCCATCAACAAGGATTAGAGCAAGGGCGCTTAGAAGGGCTAGAGCAAGGCCATCAGCAAGGTTTTTCGCAAGGTGAACAACAAGGTTTAGAAGCGGGCCAAATTAAGGCCAATGAGCTTATTGAACAACTTAATCAAATTATTTCCCAATTTGAACTGCCATTATCAATATTAGATAACGAAATTGAAGCTGAACTGTTAGCCATGACAATAAGCTTAGCAAAGTCGGTAATTGGTCATGAATTAAAGACTCACCCTGAACATATATTATCGGCGTTACGCCAGGGTGTTGACGCGTTACCACTCAAAGAACAACGGGTTAAATTACGTTTTAGTCCAGACGATGCAGAACTTGTTAATCAATTTTACAGTACTGAACAGTTGCAAAAAAATCAGTGGCAAATTGATATTGATCCGACGTTATCAAATGGTGACTGTATGATTGAAAGTGTGCGTTCCTCTGTTGATTTACGTGTCGAACAACGTATTAACCAGGTATTTAGTGAACTGGACGCTCAGTCAAATCAGTTAGCCAAAACGGTACAACAGCAAAAAACCACAGATTCACAATATCAAACCACATCAGTCGATAATTTAAATGATTTTCAAAACGTTAATCAAGCGACTGACGGTATCGACACTATCGACAATAAAGACACTATCGATAATAAAGACAATAGCAACAGTACAGATACCATTGATAGTACGAGCAATAGTGAGTCTCTCTCAGCAGATACTGCCCCTCAGGTCGCAGATATTAGCGCGAACCCAGATGTTGCCAATGCGGCTGATACTGATGCATCTGTTAATACAAGCTCACAAGTTAATACCGCGGTAGCTGATACAGCGGATGATATTAAACAACAGACGAAAGACTTATCTCAAGGAACCAGTGATGAGCACTCGTCAACATAAGCTCCTCAATAAATTTGCGGTGCATCATAAACACGTGCTGCCGCTGCGACCTGTTGCCAGCGGCCAGTTAGTTAGGGTTGTTGGTTTAACGCTTGAGGCAACAGGCTGTCGTGCTCCTGTTGGCAGTTTATGCTCTATTGAAACCATGGTTGGTGAGTTGGTTGCCGAGGTTGTGGGGTTTGATGATTCATTACTATATTTAATGCCTATTGAAGAACTTAGAGGCGTATTACCCGGCGCACGTGTTAAACCGTTAGGTGAACAATCGGGTTTAAATGTCGGCTTGTCATTATTAGGCCGTGTATTAGACGGTAGTGGCGTGCCATTAGATGGTTTAGGTCCACTTAATACCGATCAACATGCTGCTCGGCATGGTCCTTACATTAATCCATTATCACGACGAGCGATTACTGAACCGCTGGATGTTGGTGTGCGCGCAATAAACTCTATGTTAACAGTAGGTAAAGGTCAGCGAATGGGCTTGTTTGCCGGTTCTGGTGTGGGTAAAAGTGTGCTGCTTGGCATGATGACACGAGGCTCTAAAGCCGACATTATTGTGGTGGGTTTAGTGGGTGAACGTGGTCGTGAAGTTAAAGAGTTTATTGAAGAAATTTTGGGTAAAGAAGGTCGCGCGCGTTCAGTTGTGGTGGCTGCGCCGGCAGATACGTCGCCGTTAATGCGTTTACGAGCCTGTGAAACGTCCACTCGTATCGCTGAGTATTTTCGTGATTTAGGTTACGATGTTTTATTGTTAATGGACAGTTTGACACGTTATGCCCAAGCACAACGAGAAGTGGCTCTTGCCGTTGGAGAGCCTCCGGCGACTAAAGGCTATCCGCCATCGGTATTTGCTAAGTTACCACGTTTGGTCGAACGAGCCGGTAATGGCGGTGCTGGCCAGGGGTCTATTACTGCTTTTTATACCGTACTAACAGAAGGCGATGATCAACAAGACCCGATTGCCGATGCGTCGCGAGCCATTTTAGATGGCCACATTGTATTATCTCGTCAGCTTGCCGATTCTGGCCATTATCCTGCTATTGATGTGGAAGCATCTATTAGCCGTGTCGCACCTATGGTGATCAGTGTTGAACATCTAGAAGCGATGCGTAAAGTTAAACAAATGTATTCTTTGTATCAACAAAACCGAGACCTTATTTCTATTGGTGCATATGCCCAAGGCAGCGATCCTCGAATTGATAATGCAATACGTTTACAACCGGCAATGAATGCTTTTTTACGCCAGGGATTTAAAGAGCCTGTGAGTTTTGAAGAAAGTCGAGTGATGTTGACTCAAATAGCCGCACAATGTCAGGGATAACCTAAATGAATCGAACTGACCCCTTATTAACGGTATTGAAGTTAGCCACGGCGGCTGAAGATCAAGCGGCATTACAGCTTAAATCTGCGCAATTTGAAAGACAAAAGCGTCAAGGTCAACTCGATGCTCTAAACAACTACCGCTTAGATTATATGAAACAGATGGAAGGGCATACTGGGACGACATTACGCGCTAACCAATATCATCAATTTCATCAGTTTATCCGCCAAGTGGATAGCGCTATTATTCAGCAAGTTGGTGCGGTTAAAGATGCCGAAAAACAAGTGGGTTATCGTCAAGTTCATTGGCAAGAAAAACAGCAAAAACGCAAAGCTGTTGAAATGTTGTTAGCCCAAAAAGCCACTAAAGCAAGGGTAATAGAAGCCAAACGTGAGCAAAAAATGTCAGATGAGTTTGCGATGCAACAATATATTCGTCGGAAACTTAAATAGTCCTTCAAGTGGTAATGTCCTTTAACACTAATATCGTATCACACACACTTATTGGCTAATCCCTTTGATTGTTGTCATCTAAAGAGGATCCAACCAATACGTGTTGGCATTTAAATTGCTTAATATTATTCATTGAAATATAAATCGTCAGCTAAGCGACAGTGAATCCTTCTTATGAGGTTTTTAAGAGGATGTTATGTATGTAGTGAAATAGACCTACATATAACCCATAGCGTTGGATTGCAGAGTTGTTTTTTAGACGATAAATTACCTAACCTTGTTTGATTGAGTGGAGCAGATTATGCAGCAGATGAGCAATATCTTACTTGGCAATAGCGGTAAACCTGCTGATGTAGGTGTAAAAGGGAACATGCAAGATGTTGAAAATACATCGTTCTTATCTGCTTTTAATCAAGCTAGTGAAGCCGAACTGGCTACAACGAACCGCGCGAGTAATGTGCCTGTATTGTTAGATGCGGAAGCAGAAAACATAGAGGCAAGCAATGCTCTTGAGCTATCTAGCGACGAAAATGCCGATGCTGAAATGATTTTTGCTCAGCTGAATATGGCAGATGCTATCAATAAACGTCATTCCTCTGGCGGAAATGAATTGCCGCATATCGATCAATCTGAGGTTTATGTTGACGAAACTTTTTCAACAGACCCCACAAACCGCAGCATTGTTGATAATGATGTTATTGAGTTGCCTGCAGACTTTGTGACGGTCAAAGAGGCTTTATCCCAGCTGAGTTCTGAAGAACTCGACAATTTAATGGCTTTTGCTGATTTATCAGTAAAAGATTTACAAGCACTAGATAAGCAAGCGTTAAGTGAGTTACTCAGTGACTTTACTCTACAAACCGCTGCTGTCGCTAACAGTGATGAATCTGCAGAAGGCAAACTTAACAGTACAGAACAACGCCAAATTGATGGTTCAGTTGTTACCAGTGCGGCCATTCAAAGCCAAGCCAATACTGCAAATCTTAATACAGCCAATCTTAATACCGTCAATATTAATGCTGCAGCTGCTAATTCTGATGTAGATCGCTCTTTTAGCTCTGCGGCTTCAGTGAGTTCTGCCCAAGGGATGACTGTCGATCCCAAGACTATTTTAGGTAATAGCACGGGTATTGATGGCAATATCCAATCAGAGACCGATACTACCAAAGTATTAGCAAAAGCTGATTTTTCTGTGGTACTCGATACCTTAGCGACAAAACGCGCCTCTGGAGATGCTTCAGCTAATGTCAATCCGGCTAATTTTGGATTAGATACTGTGACCGATATGAGTGACACTGACACCAAGGTGTTACAAAATCAGAGTAGCTTTACTCCTATACACAAAAGTGACGTGCCGCAATTCCAGTTATCGCTAAGACCACAAGGAGAGCCAGGCGCTCAAATGCAAGAGATGATCCAGCGTTTTTCTCCGGTAATGAAACAACAGTTAATAACCATGGTCAGTAATGGTATCCAACAAGCTGAAATTCGTCTTGATCCGCCAGAGCTCGGTCATTTAACGGTTAAAATTCAAATCCAAGGCGATCAAACTCAGGTGCAGTTTCATGTTGCTCATTCGCAGACCCGCGATATTGTAGAACAGGCCATGCCACGATTACGCGATATGCTTGCTCAAGAAGGGTTACAACTGACCGATAGTCATGTGTCTCAAGGTGGTGGCGGTAGTGAACAACAGCAAGAACAATCAGGACATCAAGCTGCAGGAGATGGCCAGCTGGACGAAATTTCAGCACAAGAGGTTAGCTTGATGACAAATCCATCAAGGAGTTTACATTCAGCTATAGATTATTATGCTTAAGCAGGTAACCTATAGCAATAATGTGACTTTTGAAGAATAGCGAGTTATATCGCTACGTTTTAATGTTAATCACAATGTTGATTAGGAACCATAATGGCTGAACAAGAATTAGAGTTAAATGAAACCCCTGAAGGCGGCAAGAAAAGCAACAAGCTGATTATATTTGGCGCTATTGGTTTGGTGCTGGCACTACTCATTGGCGGTGGGTTGTGGTTTTTTATGGGGTCGGACGAGCCTGCACCTACTGCAACAAACAGCGATGCCACTGCTGAAGCTGCTGCGCCAATAGTTAGTGCTGAGGCTGAATATGTTGGCATGCCAAGACCTTTTCTATTTAACTTACCCGGTGTTGATCGCGCTAGGCTGGTTGAAATAAAAGTTCAGTTAATGGTACGCGGCACTGATGATAGTGTGCTTATACAAAAGCATATTCCGTTGATTGAGGATGCATTATTAACAACTTTTAGTGCAGCTGATGTGCAAAAGTTGAGTACTCAAGTCGGAAAGGATGAGCTACGTCAGCTAGCGTTACTCAATGTTCAAAATACGCTGCAACCAATAACAGGCAAGAAAGTCGTTGAAAAAGTCCTGTTTACTGGCTTTGTAATGCAATAACCAAAAGCATTTACTGCTAAGGCAACGATGTGAGTGATTTATTAAGCCAAGATGAAATTGATGCGCTGTTGCATGGTGTTGATGATGTCGATGATGATGAGATTGAAGAGGACAGTGCCGATGCGCGTTCTTACGATTTCTCGTCTCAAGACCGAATTGTACGTGGACGTATGCCTACGCTTGAAATCGTTAATGAACGATTTGCTCGGCATTTACGCATCAGTATGTTTAACATGATGCGTCGTGCTGCTGAAGTGTCGATTAATGGCGTGCAAATGCTTAAGTTTGGCGAGTATGTGCATACTTTATTTGTGCCAACCAGTTTAAATATGGTGCGTTTTAGTCCTCTTAAGGGTACGGCGTTAATTACCATGGAAGCCCGTTTAGTCTTTATTCTGGTGGATAATTTCTTTGGTGGTGATGGCCGTTTTCATGCCAAAATTGAAGGCCGTGAATTTACCCCAACAGAACGCCGCATTGTACAGTTATTGCTTAAAATTATTTTTGAAGATTACAAAGAAGCATGGTCACCAGTAATGGATGTGGAGTTTGAGTATCTCGACTCTGAAGTGAATCCGGCAATGGCGAATATTGTTAGTCCAACAGAAGTTGTGGTCATTAATTCGTTCCATATTGAAGTTGATGGTGGTGGCGGTGATTTCCATATCACTATGCCGTATTCAATGATAGAACCCATCCGTGAGTTACTCGATGCCGGTGTTCAAAGTGATAAACAAGATACCGATATGCGCTGGTCGCAAGCATTACGTGATGAAATTATGGATGTGCAGGTCGGTTTTGATGTCAATGTTGTTGAGCATGAAGTGACATTACGTGATGTAATGGGCTTTAAAGCGGGCGATATTATTCCTATTGATTTACCTGAACATATTATGATGCGTATTGAAGGCTTACCGACTTATCGTTGTAAAATGGGTAAATCACGTGATAATTTAGCGTTAAAAATTAGTGAAAAAATCCCGCGGCCAGAAACAGTTAAAACAGAGCTGCAATTAGTGACTCGCAAAGGCAAGTCGCGTGATATTTCAGAGTTATAAGGTGAAGTAAATGAGCACAGAAGATACAGGTGATGACTGGGCTGCAGCCATGGCTGAGCAGGCTTTAGATGAAGCGGAACATGTTGAACTTGATGAGTTAGTTGATGACTCTAGGCCGATTACTAAAGAAGAAGCGGCTAAGTTAGATGGTATTTTAGATATTCCGGTCACTATTTCTATGGAAGTGGGACGCAGTTTTATCAGTATCCGTAATCTACTTCAGTTGAATCAAGGCTCGGTCGTCGAGCTTGATCGTGTTGCGGGTGAACCTTTGGATGTTATGGTTAATGGCACCTTGATTGCTCATGGTGAAGTTGTGGTAGTCAATGACAAATTTGGTATTCGTTTGACAGATGTCATTAGTCAAACAGAGCGAATTAAAAAGCTTAAATAATTTAAATTGTATTATAAACAATAATATAGCAAATATTAGCACGTGCTGAAGTTTGCTTGATTGGTTGCACTAACAAGGAATAGCAGTGGCGAATATAATACTAATGCTGAGCATTATGAGTGAGGCGTTAAGCGTCCCTGAAGTGTCTAGCACTCTAGCTAAAAATACCTCTGCTCACCCTGTTGAAGTGTCTAATGTGGCAACTTTGGCCAACATGGTTGGTGGATTAATTGTCGTATTAGCGCTTATTTTTTTGTTAGCTTATATTGTAAAACGCCTTAAGTTAGTGCCATCAAGTGGCGGTGTGATTAAAACGATTGCAGTGACTTCCATCGGCCAACGTGAAAAAGTGGTACTGGTGGAGGTTAATGGTCAGCAATATCTTCTAGGTGTTACTTCGCAACAAATAAATCTCATTGATAAATTAGCCACTCCCGTTGATGTTCCCGTATCTTCGTTTGCTAGTCGCCTAAAACTCGCTAAGGAACAGCAATAATGAATAAGTGCACTACTGTATTGATATTGGCAATGGTGGCGATAATTGCCATGGTAATATCCCCTTTAGCACTGGCTCAAGATGGGGTGTTACCCGCCTTAACGGTTACAACTGCTGCAGACGGAACCACTGAATATTCGGTAACTATGCAAATCTTATTGCTGATGACAGCAATGAGCTTTATCCCTGCTATGGTTATTATGCTTACTTCGTTTACTCGCATCATTGTGGTGTTATCGATATTAAGACAAGCGTTAGGCTTACAACAAACACCTTCTAATCAGGTACTGATTGGCATCAGTTTGTTTATGACATTTTTTATTATGGCGCCGGTTTTTGACAAAATTTATGCTGAAGCTGTCGAGCCTTATATCAATGAAACCATGACGTTAACGCAAGCTTATGATGTTGGCAAAGAGCCCATTAAAACATTTATGTTGTCGCAAGTTAGAACCACCGACTTACAAACATTCATTGAAATTTCCGGCTATAAAGATATTCAATCGCCAGAACAAACGCCTATGAGTGTGGTAATACCTGCATTTATTACCAGTGAATTGAAAACCGCTTTCCAAATTGGCTTTATGTTATTTGTACCTTTTTTAGTACTGGATTTAGTGGTCGCCAGTATTTTAATGGCTATGGGTATGATGATGTTGTCACCGATGATTGTGTCACTGCCCTTTAAAATCATGTTGTTTGTACTGGTTGATGGTTGGGGCTTAGTCATGGGCACGTTAGCGAATAGTTTCGGAATATAAGGCCACGTATTTATGTCTCCAGAATCGCTCATTGATATTTTTCGAGAAGCATTGTCAGTTATCGTACTGATTGTGTCAGCGATTATTTTACCCGGCTTGTTCATTGGTTTAATTGTCGCGGTATTTCAGGCTGCTACCTCAATTAATGAGCAAACCTTAAGTTTTTTACCACGTTTACTTGTGACGTTATTTGCGTTGATGTTTTTAGGCCATTGGCTAGTACAAACCATGATGGATTTCTTCTACGAGATGGTTAATCTCATTCCACAGGTTATAGGTTAAGTCATGGATATTTTGTTTGATGAAATCAGTCAAACAATTGCTGCTTATCTTTTGCCATTCTTTCGTATCTCTTCCATGCTTATGGTGATGGTGGTATTTGGCGCTAATACTACTCCCGCTCGAGTTCGGCTGATGTTATCCGTGGCGATAACAATGGCAGTTGCGCCTATTTTACCTCCGATTGAAAATGTCGAGTTAATGGCATTAAGCTCAGTTTTTGTGATTGCTCAGCAAATCTTAATTGGCGTCACTATGGGGTTTGTGACCCTAATGGTGATGCAAACCTTTGTGCTAACTGGGCAAATTATTGGTATGCAAACCAGTTTAGGTTTTGCCTCTATGGTCGACCCTGGCTCTGGTGAGCAAACACCAGTAGTGAGTAACTTTTTTCTATTATTAGCCACGTTAATCTTTTTGGCTGTAGATGGTCATTTACTCATGTTGCGGATGCTGGTGGCCAGTTTTGAAACCATTCCTATTTCAAATCAAGGCATTTCAATTGCCAATTACCGGGCCCTTGCTGATTGGGGCAGCTTCATGTTTGGTTCTGCATTAACGATGTCAATTTCGGCTATTGTTGCGTTGTTATTAATCAATTTGTCCTTTGGTGTGATGACTCGCGCCTCGCCTCAACTGAATATTTTCTCTATTGGTTTTCCGGTCACAATGGTCAGTGGTTTGTTGATTTTGTGGTTAACATTAGCACCTATCATGGCCCATTTTGATGAAGTGTGGATGGCTGCGCAGTTACTTATGTGTGATGTTCTGCAACTTCAATGTCAGCTTGATGGCTCAGTAGTATTCTAAGGGGCATGTATGGCAGAAAGTGACAGCGGTCAAGAACGCACAGAAGACCCCACATCCAAACGACTTGAGCAATCTCGAGAAAAAGGTCAAGTCGCTCGCTCTAAAGAGCTAGGCACGGCAGCGGTACTGCTTGCTGCGTCGGTTGGGTTTTCGATGACAGGACCGGCAATTGCCAAAAGCCTCTATAATATTATGAAGCAAATTTTCTCGATGGAGCGAGATCAAATTTTTGATACTAATTCCATGTTTCGGGTATGGGGAGTGGTGGGGGATGAGCTTGCCTGGCCGTTAATTAGCTTTATTGCTTTGCTAGCATTTGTGTCTTTTCTGGGTAACATTGTGTTGGGTGGCATATCTTTTTCTGTCAAAGCGTTTATGCCTAAAGGCAGTAAAATGAACCCGATGAACGGCTTTAAACGCATGTTTGGCACCCAGGCATTAGTTGAGTTAACAAAAGGCATAGCCAAGTTTTCAGTGGTAGCATTGTCGGCGTATTTTCTGCTTAGTTTTTACTTCTATGATATTTTGACCCTCTCTAGCGATCATCTTCCTGGTAATGTTTACCATGCTTTAGATTTGCTCGTTTGGATGTTTATTTTACTCTGCAGCTCGATGTTATTGATTGTGATTATTGATGTGCCATTTCAAATTTGGAATCACAATAAACAACTTAAAATGACTAAGCAGGAAGTCAAAGACGAATATAAAGACACTGAAGGTAAACCTGAAGTTAAAGGCCGGATAAGACAAATGCAGCAGGAGATGGCACAACGGCGCATGATGACCGAAGTACCTAATGCGGATGTTATTGTGGTTAACCCAGAGCATTATGCTGTGGCAGTTAAATACGATGTTAGTCGCTCATCTGCTCCTTATTTAATTGCTAAAGGTGTCGATGATGTTGCCTTTAGAATACGTGAAATTGCTCGGGAACATAACGTTGCTATTGTGTCGGCCCCGCCATTGGCTCGTGCTATTTACCATACCACTAAGATTGATCAACAAGTGCCAGAAGGTCTATTTACTGCTGTTGCGCAGGTATTGGCTTACGTATTCCAACTTAGGCAATATCAAAAAGGTAAAGGTCGTAGGCCAAAACCTATCCCGCTGAAACAACCCATACCAGATGATTTAAAGCATTAAAAAATAGTCTATCTTAGATAAATAATATTTATGGCTTAATTTTTGCTTTGTATGTTTGTTCGCGTCAAATAACAGTCCATTGACGCCGTGATCTGACATAAAGGGTTCATCTTAATATGGATGCAAAAGCAGCTTTTGGCCAAATGAAACAAATAAAAGTATCTACTTTTAAAGGGATCGGAACGCCTTTATTAGTACTTGCTGCGTTAGGTATGGTGGTTTTACCCATTCCTGCTTTTTTGCTAGATATTCTGTTTTCATTCAATATTGCGTTGGCTTTAGTGGTGCTTTTAGTTGCTATTTATGCTGACAGACCACTCGATTTCGCCGCTTTTCCTACCGTATTATTAATCGCAACGCTGCTCAGACTCGCGCTAAACGTCGCCTCTACCCGTATTGTACTGCTTGAAGGTCATAATGGTGGTGCCGCTGCGGGTAAAGTGATTGAGGCCTTTGGTTCTGTGGTCATTGGCGGCAATTATGCTGTTGGTTTAGTCGTGTTCATTATTTTGATTATTATTAACTTTGCTGTGGTAACTAAAGGTGCAGGGCGTATTGCTGAGGTGAGTGCTCGTTTTACTTTGGATGCTATGCCGGGTAAGCAAATGGCCATTGATGCTGATTTAAATGCTGGCACATTAACCCAAGATCAGGCGCGGATCCGCCGTGCTGAAGTGACTCGTGAGGCCGATTTCTACGGTGCGATGGATGGTGCTTCAAAGTTTGTTAAAGGTGATGCCATTGCAGGGATCATGATCTTAGTCATCAATATGATTGGTGGATTTGTGATTGGGATGATCCAGCATGGATTAGACTTTTCTAGTGCAGTTGAAATTTATACCTTACTGACCATCGGTGATGGTTTGGTAGCGCAAATTCCCGGTTTGTTGTTGTCTATTGCTGCGGCCTTAATGGTCACTCGTCAAAATGAGTCTGGCGATATGGGTCAAATGATGTTTAGTCAGATGTTTGACAGTCATAAATCATTAGCCATTGCAGCTGGGTTACTCTTTATCATGGGTATTGTGCCTGGAATGCCTCATGTGGCATTTTTGACCTTTGCCTTTATTACTGCTGGTGCCGCGTATTTTATCTACAAGCGTAATGTTGATAAAAAACAAACTGCACTGACATTGGCAACTAAAGGGCCAGTAGAAACTAAAGATAAAGAACCTAAAGATTTAAGCTGGGACGATGTGCGTCATGTTGATACGATTGGTCTTGAAGTGGGTTATCGCTTAATTCCATTGGTTGATAAGTCTCAAGGTGGTGAGTTATTAGGCCGAATCAAGGGTGTGCGTAAAAAGTTATCCCAAGAGTTAGGTTTTTTAGTGCCAGCGGTGCATATTCGTGACAATCTAGACTTATCACCTAATGCGTATCGTATTTCCTTGATGGGAGTAGTGGTAGGCGAGGCTGAAGTGAGGCATGACTGTGAGTTAGCGATTAACCCTGGCCAAGTTTACGGTAAACTTGATGGTATTGAAACTCGTGATCCCGCTTTTGGTTTAGAAGCGGTTTGGATAGCGCCAGAGCAACGTGAACATGCACAAACATTAGGCTATACCGTCGTCGATACCGCAACGGTTGTAGCCACTCACATAAGCCAGTTACTTACTAATAATGCGGCAAAACTATTAGGTTATGAAGAAGTGCAGCAGTTAATTGATATGCTTGCCAAGAACTCGCCTAAATTAGTTGATGGTTTTGTACCTGATGTGATGCAGCTAGGAACGGTCGTTAAAGTGATGCAAAACTTACTCAACGAAGGTGTTTCAGTTCGTGATCTACGCACCATAGTGCAGACATTGTTAGAATATGGTACCAAGAGTAATGACACTGAAGTATTAACTGCAGCAGTGCGTATAGCGCTAAAACGCATGATAGTACAAGAAATCTCGGGTCCAGAACTTGAAATCCCTGTCATTACATTGGCGCCAGAGTTGGAACAGATGTTGCATAAGTCTATGCAGGCTACCGGCGGCGAAGGACCTAATATTGAACCGGGCCTTGCAGAACGTATGCAGCAGTCTTTATTGGACGCTGCACAGAAGCAAGAAATGGTAGGGCAACCAGCCATTTTATTGACATCTGGTATGCTAAGGTCAACGCTGTCACGATTTGTTAAATACACTATTCCAAATTTACGAGTGATTTCTTATCAAGAAATACCAGACGAGAAACAGATTAGAATTGTTTCTGCTGTGGGCCAATAGTGATAACGTCAGTTTATAGAGGTGCGTAAGTGAAAATTAAACGATTTTTTGCCAAAGATATGCGCGCGGCATTGGCTCAGGTAAAAGAAACCTTAGGTTCTGACGCTGTCATTATGTCAAATAAAAAAGTCACCGGCGGAATTGAAATTGTTGCTGCTGTGGATTATGACGAGCCTAAAGCCGCTATTGCATCACAAGCACCAACGACCAGTTTTATGGATGTCAGTGACGACCAAGTCTCACTGGGTACCAAGCCTGCGATGAAAGTCCAATCTAAGGTTAATCCACCTCCGGCGGCTGATTCTTTACAGGCATTGCTTGAAAAGCAACATAACCGCATGAAGCAACAAATGTCTGTGCGTCAAGACGAACCTGAGTTACCAGAATGGGCGCGCCAATTACAAGGTGCTAAATCGGCCAAACCAGCATCAACTTCTCAATCGCAAATGGCTCCTGAACAAGCTAAAAAAACTAATAAAAACCAATCTGCCGATATGGATGCATTGCGTGAAGAGATGGCTTCACTACGAAGCTTATTGACTCATCAAGTATCATCTTTGATGAAGGACCAGAAAAAACGTACCGATCCTGTTGGTGCAATGCTTGAAAGTAAATTGATTGCGGCAGAGTTTTCTCCGGTAGTAGCTGCTAAACTGGCTGGATTAAGCCAGCACTATACGCCTGCAGATTTGGTGCGTGCATTACCGCAAAGTTTAGCTAACTTACTTGACAATCAAGGTGATGATATTGTTAAACGTGGTGGTGTTGTGGCATTTGTGGGACCTACTGGTGTAGGTAAAACAACGTCTTTAGCCAAAATTGCCGCCCGATTTGCTGCCCATCACGGCCCAGAGCAGGTCGCTTTGATTACCACAGATCATTACCGTATTGGTGCCTATGAGCAATTAGCCACTTACGGTAAAATAATGGGTTGTCCGGTCAAGCAAGCACATGATTTAACCGAATTAGAACAAATTCTCTATCAATTTAGAAATCGTAAGTTAGTATTAATTGATACCGCGGGTATGGGACAACGTGATATGCGTCTATATCAGCAACTTGATAATTTAACAGCAAATAGTAGGATCCCTATTCGGAGTTACTTAGTCTTATCTGCGACCGGCCAACGTCGCGTATTACAAGATGCTGTAGAACACTTTAAACGCATTCCATTATCAGGTGCAATTTTAACAAAGTTAGATGAATCAATATCAATTGCAGGTGCATTGAGCGTATTGATTCAAAATGAGTTACCATTAAGTTATGTTACTGACGGCCAACGTGTTCCTGAGGACATGAAAGTGGCTGATACGCTAGAGTTGGCTAAGCAGGCACTCTCGGCGTTAAATGAAACAGAACAACAATCGTCACAAGACACAGTGTGGTCTAATGACACAGCCTATGCATTTGAGTAAAGATATGACTCGGGATCAAGCAAGTGGTTTACGTATGATGAATCAACCAAATAACGATAAAGTTAAAGTCATTGCCGTATCCGGTGGTAAAGGCGGAGTGGGTAAAACGAGTGTGTCAATTAATACTGCCGTTGCATTAGCTGAAAAAGGCAAACGTGTATTAGTACTTGATGCTGATTTAGGTTTAGCCAACGTCGATGTCATGCTCGGGATCCGTGCTGAGAAAAATTTATCTCATGTTTTGTCCGGAGATGCCGAATTAGATGACATCATAGTACGCGGACCTAAAGGTATTGGCATTGTTCCAGCGACATCAGGTTCGCAAGCGATGGTTGAGTTGTCGCCAGCACAGCATGCAGGGTTAATACGTGCATTCAGTGAAATGCGTACTCAGTTCGATATTTTAATTGTCGATACTGCTGCCGGTATATCTGACATGGTGCTGAGTTTTTCTCGTGCATCACAAGATGTATTAATTGTTGTATGCGATGAACCGACATCGATTACCGATGCTTATGCATTGATTAAAATCCTAAGTCGTGAGCATGGCGTGTTCCACTTCAAAATTGTGGCAAATATGGTGCGTAGTTTACGAGAAGGTATGGAATTATTTGCTAAACTCAGTAAAGTGACGGATAGATTTCTAGATGTTGCTTTAGAACTAGTGGCAACAATACCGTTTGATGAGAATTTACGTAAAGCTGTTCGTAAGCAAAAGCTAGTTGTTGAGGCGTTTCCTAAATCACCTTCTGCTATTGCTTTCCATGGATTAGCCAATAAAATTATGACTTGGCCGGTTCCACAACAACCAGGCGGTCATTTAGAGTTCTTTGTTGAACGTCTTGTACAACGTAAGCCGATACAAGAAGGAAGAACGGGTGAATAAAGCCGCAGCGTATACTCAATTCGATAACAAAACGTCTATTGTTGAACAGTATGCACCGTTGGTAAAAAGAATTGCTCATCATATGCTGGCAAGATTACCTGCATCGGTGCAACTTGATGATTTATTACAAGCTGGAATGATGGGGTTACTTGAGGCTTCATCTAAATTTGATAACAGCAAAGGGGCTAAGTTTGAAACCTTTGCTGGTATTAGGATCCGTGGTGCTATGATCGACGAAATTCGACGTGGTGATTGGGTTCCTCGTTCTGTTCATCGCAATAATCGTCGTGTCGCACAAGTGATTGATGAATTAGGGCAGCAATTTGGGCGTGATGCTAATGATACAGAAATTGCTGAAAAGCTTGATATGTCACTCGATGAGTACCATCATATATTAAATGATGTTTCTGTGGGTAAAATCATAGGCATAGAAGATCTTGGTGTTTCGCAAGATGTGTTAATCACAGATAATGAAACACCAGATGAGGCCTTTGACTCACTTGCTGAAATTCAATTCCAATCTGCATTGGTTGAAGCAATTAAGACATTGCCAGAAAGAGATGCGCTAGTGTTGTCGTTATATTACGATGAGGCGCTAAATTTAAAAGAAATCGGTGCCATCCTTGAAGTTAGTGAATCGCGAGTTAGCCAGATATTAAGTCAGGCAATGCTCAGATTAAAAGCGAAACTCAAGCATTGGACACAAGAATAATAACTAATTAGAGCAAACGAGTGTCAGC
The DNA here is from genome assembly GCF_003855395.1 of Shewanella livingstonensis. Taxonomy (NCBI): domain Bacteria; kingdom Pseudomonadati; phylum Pseudomonadota; class Gammaproteobacteria; order Alteromonadales; family Shewanellaceae; genus Shewanella; species Shewanella livingstonensis. The sequence goes on from NZ_CP034015.1 coordinate 1,785,630, forward strand.
TCACCGGAGGAAACCTTGGACAAGAATATGAAGATTCTTATTGTTGACGATTTTTCAACAATGAGGCGTATCATTAAGAACTTGTTGCGAGATTTGGGATTTAATAATACCCAAGAAGCAGATGATGGCTCAACAGCCCTACCTATGTTGCAAAAAGGCGATTTTGATTTTGTAGTAACAGACTGGAACATGCCAGGAATGCAAGGTATTGATTTGCTTAGAGCAATTCGTGCTGATGACTCATTAAAGCATTTACCTGTATTGATGGTAACCGCAGAGGCTAAGCGTGAACAGATTATTGCTGCAGCGCAAGCTGGTGTAAATGGTTATGTGGTAAAACCTTTCACAGCCGCTACGTTAAAAGAAAAGCTAGATAAAATCTTTGAACGACTAGCATAAGCAAGGATAAGTCATGCAGGCATCAATATCGGGGTTAATCTCCCTCGAGCAGGCCCAGGAACTTGTTGAATTGCTTACTTTAGGTCAGCAAGATAAAGCTGATGATGTTATCAGAGAGCTTGCAACGCCTTTGCAGCGCGAGCTTTTTGAAGAAGTCGGTAAATTAACTCGACAACTCCATAGTGCACTAAAAGATTTTCAAGTTGATAACCGCTTATCTGAATTAGCTAATACCGAAATACCTGATGCTAAAGAAAGATTGAACTATGTTATCGATATGACAGAGCAAGCTGCAAATAAAACTATGGATGCAGTTGAAGAATGTCTACCTTTGGCCGATACCATCATTAGCAATATACAATCAATGACCCCCATGTGGGACAAATTGATGCGTCGCGATATCGAATTAGGTGAATTTAAATCGCTTTGTCACGATGTTCAGCAGTTTATGTTACACAGCGAGAATGATTCTAATCGTCTTCGCGAGCTGTTAAACGAAATTTTGATGGCACAAGACTTCCAAGATTTAACTGGTCAAATGATCCGTCGAGTGATTGATTTAGTTCGTGAAGTTGAAAATAATTTGGTCTCAATGTTAACGGTATTTGGTGATCATACTACTGAATCATTACCAACTATAAACGATAATAAAATAGAAGCAGAAGGTCCCATCATGCATGCTGAGCTGCGTGAAGATGTGGTGACAGGTCAAGATGAAGTAGACGATCTGCTATCAAGTCTGGGTTTCTAACTAGGAGTCAATTTAATGTCCTTTGATGTTGATGAAGAGATACTCCAGGACTTTTTAATTGAAGCTGGTGAGATTTTAGAGCTTCTACAGGAGCAGCTTGTTGCTCTTGAAAATAATCCTGATGACAGTGATTTACTTAATGCTATTTTCCGTGGATTCCATACCGTTAAAGGTGGGGCTGGTTTTTTAAGCCTAAAGCCAATGGTTGACGTTTGTCACGAAGCAGAAAATACGTTCGACCTATTACGCACCGGTAAGCGCGGCGTAAATGCAGAGTTAATGGATATTATTTTGCAAGCGGTCGATGCCATTAATACCATGTTCGCTCAAACTCAACAGGGACAGCAACAAGACCCTGCAGATTCAACGTTACTTGCTAAACTTAAATTGTTAAGTTCAGGAGCTCCATTACCTTCAGAAATGACGGCGGGAGAATCAGAACCTATAGAAAATATTGTTGAGTTTAACGAGCCTGAAGTCATTGAAGATATTAGCACTCCATCTGCGGCAATTTCCGGTTCTAGCAGTATTGATGAAATTGATGAGTTAGAATTTGAAGCTTTACTTGATGCTTTACATGGCACGGGTAAAAGTCCAGTTGCATCGAATAAACCTTCTGAAGCCAAAAAAGACAATATTGGTTCAAAACCAGCAACGTCAATAAAAAGTAGCGGCGAAATTACTGATGATGAGTTTGAAGCATTATTAGATGAATTACACGGTTCAGGTTCGTTCAAAGCTAAATCAGAACCGGTTGTTGCAGCTAAACCGGCTAGTTCTCCTATTGTTGAGCCACTAGTTGATTCTGATGAAATTACTGATGATGAATTTGAACGCCTTTTAGATGAATTACACGGTAAAGGCACTGCACCAGCAGTTAAAGCGACATCAGCTCCTGTCGCCGTTGAAGCGAATAAAGCAGTATTACCTCCCCAGGCAGTCAAGCCACCAGTTCCAGTTGCTAAACCGGTTGTACCATCTGTACCGGCAGTTGCTCCGAAGATTGAACCTATAAAAGATAAAGCTCCTGTTAAAGCAGCTTCTGTTCCGCAAGGTGAGACAACTGTTCGCGTTGATACTGCTCGTTTAGACCAAATCATGAACATGGTAGGTGAGTTGGTATTGGTTCGTAACCGACTTGTTAGTTTAGGCATATCTCGTGAAGATGAAGAAATGTCCAAGGCTCTTGCAAACCTCGATTTAGTGACAGCTGATCTACAAGGTGCGGTGATGAAAACCCGCATGCAACCTATTAAGAAAGTGTTTGGTCGCTTCCCAAGAGTTGTTCGTGATTTAGCTCGAACCTTGAATAAAGAAATTGATTTAATCATGATTGGTGAAGATACCGATCTTGATAAAAATTTAGTTGAGGCGTTAGCCGATCCTTTAGTTCACTTGGTGCGAAACTCAGTCGATCACGGTATTGAAATGCCGATTACTCGTGAAGCGAGTGGTAAATCTCGGACGGGTACCATTACCTTATCGGCTAGCCAAGAGGGCGATCACATCCTGCTTAAAATTGAGGATGATGGCGCAGGAATGGATCCCGAGAAGCTAAAACAAATTGCCATAAGTCGCGGTGTTTTAGATGAAGATGCCGCCTCGAGAATGACCGATAACGAAGCTTACAACCTAATTTTTGCTCCTGGTTTTTCAACCAAAGTTGAAATTTCAGATATTTCAGGTCGTGGTGTCGGTATGGATGTGGTGAAAACCCGTATCAACCAACTAAACGGTACTGTTTATATTGATTCAATGAAAGGTAAGGGCACGGTACTTGAAATTAAAGTGCCATTAACCTTGGCGATCATGCCAACATTAATGGTTGATGTGTCTAACCAAGTTTTCGCACTACCGTTATCAAGTGTGAATGAAATTTTTAATTTAGATTTAACAAAAACAAATATTGTTGATGGTCAGTTGACGGTTATTTTCCGTAACAAAGCTGTACCATTATTTTATCTAGAGCATTGGCTACATAGCAAAAAAACAACATTTAAACATGGTGATAAGAAACATGGTCATGTGGTTATTGTTCAGCTTGGTACCATGCAAATTGGTTTTGTTGTTGATGCACTAATTGGCCAAGAAGAAGTGGTCATTAAACCTCTCGGTAGTATGCTACAAGGTACACCAGGCATGGCGGGTGCGACAATTACATCAGATGGTGGCATTGCACTCATTTTAGATGTGCCTGGACTACTAAAACATTACGCAAAAAGTAAAAAATAATAATAAAAGTTCCATTATTTAAGGAATTAAATGGCCATAAAAGTACTAGTTGTAGATGATTCTAGCTTTTTTCGACGTCGAGTCAGTGAGATTGTTAATCAAGATCCTGAACTCGAAGTTGTTGCCGTTGCTGTTAACGGCAAAGAAGCTGTTGATATGGCTGCAAAATTAAAGCCTCAAGTCATTACGATGGATATTGAAATGCCTGTTATGGACGGTATTACTGCTGTCCGTGAAATTATGGCTAACAATCCTACGCCTATTTTAATGTTTTCATCGCTAACTCATGATGGTGCCAAAGCAACGCTAGATGCGTTAGAAGCTGGTGCATTGGACTTTCTGCCCAAACGTTTTGAGGATATAGCGACTAATAAAGACGATGCGATACTGTTGTTACAGCAACGAATAAAAGCATTAGGTCGACGTAGGATGTATCGTTCAAGCTCATTAACATCTAGCGCTATCAACGTACCTGAACCTCGTCGAGCTGTGGCTGCTACGGATGCACTTACGCCTCGTCGACCATTAAGTAGTCGTTTGACGTCAACTGCTTCAACAATGCCTCCAGTAGTTGCTCGTTCCAGTTTATCTGGTACATCGACTGAGCGTTCTCCTGCAAATTCAATAACGTCATCATTATCGTCTATTCGCGCCAGCGGTAAGCAATATAAAGTGTTATTAATTGGCACATCTACGGGTGGACCGGTCGCATTGCAGAAGGTATTAACTGCATTTCCAGCCAATTATCCTCATCCTATCGTGTTAATCCAACATATGCCTGCTGCGTTTACTCCAGCATTTGCAGCACGTTTAAATACCTTGTGCAAAATTGATGTTAAAGAGGCTGAAAATGGTGATGTTATGCGTCCTGGTTGTGCTTATTTAGCACCAGGAGGTATGCAACTGATGATTGAACGAAATGGTATTACTGGAAGGCTCAAAGTTATTCCAGGAACCCCTGAAATGAATTATAAACCCTGCGTTGATATTACTTTTGCGTCAGCATCTAAAGCCTTTAATGGTGATGTTTTAGCTGTGGTGTTAACCGGTATGGGGGCTGACGGTAGAGAAGGGGCCAGAATGTTAAAGTCTGTTGGCGCGACTATTTGGGCACAAGATGAAGCAAGCTGTGTGGTATATGGTATGCCACAAGCCGTGGCATCAGCAGGTATCTCAACTCACTCTATTTCCTTAGATAATATGGCTGAAGCTATTTTAAAAGAGTCTAGTCGTGGCTAAGCCTGAGTATTCATTACAAACAAAGCAAATGCTGGGTTTTTTTCTATCCTTTATTACTATCATTGTATTGGCGGGTTTGTATGTTGATGCTCATCAAAAGGCCACGCTATTAGAGCAAGAAGTAGTACGTTTAACCGCATCCCAAGTGTTATTAATGGTACCAGAAGATCAAGCAGCTAATATTGCTAACTGGCTAACTCAGCATCCTGAACAAACTCAAGCCATTATAGCGTCTGCAGGAAAGGAGCAAGCGCAAAGTGTGTTGTTTGGACCAGGTGCTTTGGTTGGCGCACAGGTTACTAATGTTGATAAAGTTAAGCATGATACTGATGCACCAGCGGCACACAATGATCAAGAGGTCATAGTGTCAGAAGATGCTCAAGGAGTTAAGGTTATTCGTTTACCAAATGGCGGTATCCGTGTCACCACCCGTGATGATAAACAACACAAATAGTAGTCAATATTCCATAACAGCATCATTATAATAAGTTGAGAGGCTTTTTTGAAAGTATGGACGGTAGCTAACCAAAAAGGTGGCGTTGGTAAAACCACCACAGTAGCCAGTTTAGCCGGGGCATTGGTTAAGCGCGGCCAACGAGTGCTTATTATTGATACCGATCCTCATGCTTCATTGGGTTATTATTTAGGTATTGATTCAGACGAAGTGCCTTGTTCGCTTTATGATGTGTTTTTGAATCATCAGACACTTACTCAAGAATTTATTCTACAAAATGTTATTCCCACTCAAATCGAGGGGCTTGATCTAATCCCGGCTAACATGGCGTTAGCTACACTTGATAGGTCATTAGGCCATCAGGAAGGTATGGGGTTGGTTCTGCGTAATTTGTTGGCATTACTGGAAGATAAATATGATGTGGCTATTATTGATTGCCCGCCAGTATTAGGGGTATTAATGGTTAATGCATTAGCGGCAAGCCAGCACATTATTATCCCAGTCCAGACAGAGTTTTTGGCCATAAAAGGCCTCGAGCGGATGGTCAAAACCATGGATATTATGGGACGGTCTAAGAAAACTCGTTACAGCTTTACCGTATTGCCAACTATGTATGATAAGCGAACTAAAGCTTCTCCAATAGCACTGCAATTTTTGCAAGACAACTACAGCTCAACACTTTGGCCTAACGATGTCATACCTGTAGATACTAAATTTAGAGATGCCAGTTTGGCTCATTTACCTGCATCACATTATTCAGCCAGTAGCCGAGGTGTTAAAGCCTATAATCGCTTACTGGATTTTTTATTTTCTCAGGAGTTTACCCATGTCAAAATCGGTTGATGAAACTGTTTTTGATTATTTCAGTCTTTTACTGCAGGAACCGCCTAAATCGATTCCTGAGCAAAGCCTTGAGGTAAAACAAGCTATTTCTGTGACCCCTGTTAATGATATCGCCAATAAAACGTCAAATATTAGCGAGGACAAAACCACTGCCACAGATGCATCAGCAATACCTATATCCACTCATTATTCACAACAAATATTGCCTAAGGTTTCATCACCTATAACCAGTCAATGGCAGTATGCACCGCCGACAACCAATGTTGATAAAATGGCGCTTGAAAAATTATTATCTGCAGTCTCTAAACCCAATGCAGAAACTGATTTATCACAACAGATTAAAGCAAGTGCTGAACGTGTTCGTCAGGCTATCACTCATATTGAGCCTAAAACGGCTGTTAATGATACAAAAACACCAGAAATAGTACTAACGGATAAAGAAATCAATCCGTTAGTCGATATAAACAATAACGAAAGTTCACACGCTGATATAAAAGACGCTATCATTAAGCATGATCAGTTAGTACAGCTATCGTCAGCACATGAGCATACTACGCCAGACACTCAGGCAGGGTATCAACCGCCTAGTATTACCCATGATCTACAAGAAGTACTTGATGATGAATTTCAAGTGTTATTCTTCAATGTCGCGGGGTTAACGTTAGCGGTGCCGCTGGTAAGTTTGGGTGGGATTATTAAAATTGACAAAATAAACCACCTAATTGGTAGGCCTTCTTGGTTTAAAGGGGTGCAAACCCACCGAGATAGTAAAATAAATGTGGTTGATACCTGTGCATGGGTAATGCCTGAAAAGTATTCTCCTGAATTAGCACAAACGGTAAATTATCAATATATTGTTATGCTTGAAGATAGTCAGTGGGGATTAACGTGCGAATCGTTAGTTAACGCCGTTAAAATAGATAAATCACACGTCAATTGGCGTGAAAAACCGGGTAAGCGCCCTTGGCTTGCCGGGGTAGTAAAACAACAAATGTGTGGCATTTTACATGTGCAAGCATTAATCAAAATGCTTGATGCAGGTTTAGGTTGTCAGGATTCGATTGACCGAGGTTAACTATGAGCGATTCTAGAAGTGTAGCAGCGGTTGCTGCAGGTAAAGACGATGCAGTATTACAATGGGTAACATTTAAGTTAGACAATGAGACCTACGGCATTAACGTAATGCAGGTTCAAGAAGTATTACGTTATACCGAAATTGCTCCTGTACCAGGCGCACCTGATTATGTGTTGGGGATTATTAACCTTCGCGGAAACGTAGTCACGGTTATCGATACTCGCTCACGTTTTGGTTTACAATCTGCTGAATTAGACGATTCGACACGTATTGTAATTATTGAAGCTGAAAAACAAGTGATTGGCATTTTAGTTGATAGCGTAGCTGAAGTGGTTTATCTACGTCGTTCAGAAATAGATAATGCCCCTAACGTGGGTACTGAAGAAAGTGCCAAATTTATCCAGGGCGTGAGTAATCGCGATAATGAACTATTAATTTTAGTTGATCTAGATAAATTATTATCTGACGATGAGTGGGTTGAATTAACTCAAATTTAATCGCATTATAACGAAAAAAGCCAACCGAATAGCTGTTGGCTTTTTGCTTTAGATTGGTGCTTTTAAGTAATGGCAACATAGGTATGTTAATGGGTGATGAATTTCTAATTGCAGCTTTAGTGTACGTTATTGCATGTCTTGGTTTAGTGCTTTACTTGCAAAAACAGTCGAGTAAATTAAAGACTAAAGTGGATGCCCTGACCGTGTTAGTAAAAGAAAGCGACCGTCAGCGCGAAGCGGTTAAACGTGAACTACATGAGTTGCGTAGTGGCACTATTGGCGTGGGTAGGCGAGTTGTAGAATTAGAGAAAAAACTCTCTAAGCAGTTTGATATGCTTGAAGAAGCTAGCCAACAAGATCCACAAGCCAAATTATATTCTCGGGCCGTTAAAATGGTTGGTCTTGGGGCTGGAATTGAGGAGCTAATGCAAGAGTGTGAACTGCCTAAGGCAGAAGCTGAATTAATACTTCGTCTGCATCGTAAATAGTCTAATATTGTTCCTTTGACTTGCCATTATAAAAAAAGCCATCGATATGATGGCTTTTTAGTGAGTCCCTTTCTTAGTAGGTAATGTCAGTTCGTCTTAGGTTAAGTACGCTACTTACGACGCATCTTAGCAACGAACATACCATCACTATCAGCTTGCTGAGGCCAAATGGTTAACGTATCACATTGCTGTCCAGTAAAAGGATGCGTGACCGGTTCAAGTTCAAATTCAGACGTTTCAGATAAGAAGTCTTTTACAATTTGTTCATTTTCACTTGGTGATAAAGAACAGGTTGCATAAACCAATTTACCACCTGATTTTACTGCAGCTGCGCTACGACGTAAAATGGCTAACTGTAGTATTGGCTTGTCAGTAATGGCACTTGCATCATCAAGCCAGCGCATATCTGGGTTGCGGCGCCAAGTACCAGTACAGCTACATGGTGCATCAACTAACACACCGTCAAATGCTTTCACATTGACCGGTAATATTTCCCCCTTCCAAGGTGCGACGTTAATATTATCAAAACCAGCACGTTTTGCCCGTTTACGCAGTTCTTCTAACGGTTTATGGCGAATATCCGATGCTGTAATGCTGCCTGTAAAGGTTGAGTTTTGCTGTGACATTAATGAATACAACTGTAAGGTTTTTCCGCCGGCACCGCTACACGCATCCCACCATTGTTCATGGTTTTTAGGCTGGCATATTTGGCCAATAACCTGGGAGGCCAAGTCCTGGATCTCAATATGACCTAGTTTGTAAGCCGTTATCTCATTTAGATTAATGCTCTTATGACCCAGACTGATGGCATCAGTAAAGTAAGCACTTGCTTTTGCTTCAACACCCGCTTGGTTAAGCGACTCAATTACTTTTGCTGTTGATAATGTTTGTACTCTAGCCCAGATAGGCGGTCTAGTACTCATGGCGTTTACAAGCGCATATTGTTCAGTGGTATCTATAGGACAATATTGCCAAAACCATTGTGGTAATAATTGGCTTATTTGACTGGTTTCGATGCCACTTAATGTAATAAAGCCTGCTAACTTAGCCTCTAGTGATGCATCATTTTCTAGCAGAGTCTTATCGGCGCGCGCTTGAGGCCAATCAGCAAAGTCATTCCAAGCTTGAGTTATGTCATTCCACTCATGTTGTTCTAACATCGCACAAGTACTGAGTTGTTGAAACCATGTAGTGTGTTGCTTGCTTGACTCTAATTGGTTTAACCAACCCCACCAGCGAAATAGGCCAAACAAACTTTCACGGATTACTCGTCTGTCTTTAGAACCATGTTTTTTATGTTCGCGGAAATATTGGCCGATAATTCTATCCGCAGGCATGCTAGTACTCATTACCTGATTAAAGAGTGTCGCAATTGTTGAAGAATAACTTAGCGCACGTTTTTGGGCTGGTGTGGTCGCAGCAATTTCTTGCGCATGTGTGTCGTCTGATGTTGTTGCGTTAGACATGGCGGAAATATTATGGATCATGAATGGACCTGATGTTACGTGACAGCAAATAACTCGGTGCTGTACAGCGGACTATTTTTTGCTAGTTTAACACGGCTTATCTAAATAATGAGCTAAAACTGCGATGCTATAGAAATGGCTAAAATGTTAACAACAACCTTCTAAAGAGAAGCCACCTAGAAGATTACCACTATGATTGGAGGATTAAATGCAGGACTAACGTTAAAGTTGCCACTCCATGATGAATGATTTCATCATGGAGCTTAAGTATTAAAAATCCAAATCTAATGCGAAGCATAAATAAGCCATTAGTGCGCTTGTGTGTAAATACTCTTGTGCGCAAAACTCCACAAAATCTGCCTGACATATTTGTTGAGGGCTGATGGGTTTTATAGCGATAAAGTCTTTTCGCTTTAGCTCATCAATCATGGGGTGGTTTTTATCAAATCCGCGCGGTGGCCTAGATAAACAATCGCCTGTCAATTCAAATCCTGCCTGCTTCAATTGACCCAATGCTTTTTGGTAAGCATTAGGGTTTTCATCAATACACTGACGAATAGCATTGAGGGCTTTTGATTCTGGGTGCCAAATACCGGCGGCAATAAAGCATTCATCATTGGCAATATGAACATAAAAACCTGGAGCATGAACATCTTTAGCTTGAAAGTGTTTAAACTGAATACCAACATTGGTTTTATAAGGCGTTTTATTCTTACTAAAGCGACTGTCTCGTTGTGGGCGCATTAGACTGCCGCCGACTTTTTTAGCTACCGCAATGAATCGTGGCGATAAGGCTAAAACGGGTCCTTGCATTGCTTCTATAAACTGTAATGCAGGTGTTCTAACTTGATCTTCGTATTGTTGCTGATTGGCCTTAAACCATTCTCTATCGTTGTTAGCTGCTAGACTGTTTAAAAAATCGAAACTGAGTTGACTGAACATGACGATACCTTTTTGACAATAACAATGCAGATAATGAAGTGATAACTTGGCTAATATGGTAAACAATGTCTGCTCTTAGTGAAATAGCTATGATTGATTTAACTCATTAATATTGTGAACGTTATTTGAGCATTTTAATATTATTTATGTTTTTTGTGTGTTTAAGCTCAAAGTAAACTTAACTTTATAATGGATTAAAAACTTTGCAATTTTTTATCTAACTTACTGACATAGAAATTTTTTTTAGCTATGTTATTAATGTTAATTTGATATAAATAAAGTGTTGGTGTTAAAATTGTTGTTAAGGCTAATTTATTGGTGTAAAACCTTGTTGGTTGACATCGATTAGCGTATATATCCTATGAGTAGTGCAATAAGCTAAGCTGATTGTGACGTCCACTCAAATATTGATTTTATTAAACGATTACACTTTGGAATGAATAATTCCTCTACAAGAAAGGATTGACCATGACTGAACACTCCCTCGGTATTGTGGGTTGGCGTGAATGGGGCACTTTTCCTGATATTGGCAACGAAAGAGTCAAAATCAAAGTGGATACTGGCGCAAAAACATCTTGTTTACATGCGTTCAAAATAAAACCGTTTCAAAAAGATAATCAAAAATGGGTTCGAGTCTGGCTTCATCCTGACCAAGGTTCTGATCGTGAAGTCGTGTGTGAATTTCATGTGTTCGATCGCCGAGATGTCAGTGACTCAGGCGGTCACGTAACAAAACGCTACGTGATAAAAACCCCGATCCTTATCGGAGAACAACTTTTTGACATCGAACTGACATTGACCAATAGAGATCACATGAAATTTAGAATGTTATTGGGTCGTCGCGCTTTAGAAGGGCGTTTTTTGGTTAATTCAGCAGAATCATTTCTAGCAGGAGAATAACAAATGAATATTGCAATAATGTCGAGAAATAAGAATTTATACTCGACCAGCCGCTTAAAAGAAGCTGCAGAAGCTCGCGGTCACGTTATCAAAATTGTCGACCCATTAAAGTGTTATATGAATATCAATATGAATGCACCCAGCATTCATGTTCGTGGTGAAGAATTGCCTAAATTTGATGCGGTTATACCACGCATCGGCGCATCGGTGACTTTTTATGGCACCGCAGTATTACGTCAGTTTGAAATGATGGGCACTCACCCACTAAACGAGTCAGTTGCTATTACTCGCTCGCGTGACAAATTACGCTCCTTACAACTTCTATCTCGCAAGAATATTGGTTTACCGGTAACGGGCTTTGCCAACAAACCTGCTGATATCCCTGATTTATTAGACATGGTTGGCGGAGCCCCATGTGTGATTAAGTTACTTGAAGGTACTCAAGGTATTGGTGTGGTATTAGCCGAAACTCGTAAAGCAGCCGAATCTGTTATTGAAGCATTTATGGGTTTAAAAGCTAATATCATGGTGCAAGAATATATTGCTGAAGCGGGTGGTGCTGATATTCGTTGCTTCGTAATTGGTGATAAAGTGATTGCCGCAATGAAACGCCAAGCATTGCCTGGCGAATTTCGTTCAAATTTACACCGTGGTGGTTCTGCTAGCATTGTTAAATTAACTCCTGAAGAGCGTTCAACGGCATTACGTGCTGCTAAAACCATGGGGCTCAATGTTGCTGGTGTAGATATTTTGCGTTCTAAACATGGTCCATTAGTGATGGAAGTGAATTCATCTCCGGGTCTTGAAGGTATCGAAAAAGCCACCGGTATTGATGTCGCTGATAAAATCATTCAATTTATTGAAAAAAATGTTAAATCTACTAGCGCTAAAACGAAAGGAGTTGGTTAATGGTAAGAAAGCACGAACCGTTTGTTATCGGTGATGTTAGCGTACCAGCAGGCACTCAACAAAGTGTCAAATTGCCCGCAGCAAAACTGTATAACGATACACCGATGGATCTGCACGTTGAAGTGTTTCACGGCACTAAAGCGGGACCTGTTTTATTGGTTTGCGCAGCGATTCATGGTGATGAGTTAAATGGCATTGAAATATGTCGACGCTTGCTCGGTCGTGTGAATGCTAAAACCTTAACGGGAACATTACTTGTTGTTCCTATCGTTAACGTATTTGGTTTTATTCAACAATCTCGCTATTTACCGGATCGCCGCGATTTAAATCGCTGTTTCCCAGGTTCTGCTAAAGGTGCGCTAGCAAGTCGATTAGCGCATTTGTTTAGTAGCATTTTAGTTAAACGTGCGACGCATATTGTGGATTTACATACTGGGGCTATTCATCGTGAGAACTTACCGCAGATCCGTTGCGATACCGACGATGAAGTGATGCTCGAGATGGCTAATGCCTTTGGTGCTCCGGTGATAATGTCATCTAAAGCACGTGAAGGTTCAATGCGTGGTTACGCTAACAGCCTTAACATTCCTTGTATTTTATATGAGGCCGGTGAAGCATTGCGTTTTAGCGACATGTCGATTAAGTCTGGCGTTAATGGTGTCATCAATGTGATGCGCTGTTTAAGCATGACTAAAGGTAAAATTAAAACTAAAACCACCAGTGTTAATGCAAGCCGAAGCTATTGGGTGCGCAGTGAGTCTGATGGATTGGTTAATATAAAACTTAAACTGGGTGAACGAGTGTCTAAAGGCCAGGTGTTAGCCAACATCGTTAATCCTTTAGGCGGCGATCCATCACCACTACTAGCGCCGACAGACGGTATTATTATTGGTAACAGTAATATTCCGGTAACCAATGAAGGCGAAGCCTTGTTCCATATTGCGCAATTTAGCGGTGATGAGATAGAAATTATCAACGACAATCTTGACGATTTTATGCAAGAGTATGCTGAATAAGCTGCGTGCATCAACGTTCGCTTTAAGCTGTTAACTTTGCCGTGAGGCAATGTTACATCATAGGCTCAATAGCAATACGTTGTCAGCTAAATTAACCCGTGGGGCTATCAAGGTCCTGCGGGTTAAGTTTATGCCTCTGAGTGTCTTAAATGCGTTAAATTAATTATTGTATTGAATTTTTTCAAATGCCTATCAAGCTATAATCAGCCTATCAGCCTATCAGCCTATCAGCCTATCAACCAAAAGTAGTGTTACTTCGATGATGATGTCCGCTTAATTTCAGACACCGAACGGCGTGGCCGCATTAGCTATTATAACGATGCTTTGTTGAGGTCAGTGGTTTTGATGAAAGTGATTTAATTGGTAAACCAGTTAATTTAGTGCGCTATCCAGACATGCCAAGTGAAGTTTCAAGGAAATGTGGGCATGTATTTAAAGCGATAAAGTGTTGATGGGACGGGTTAAAAATCGGCGTAAAAATCGCGTTTTTCCGTAGGCACCTTAGGTAAGAATTGATAATACGCTACAGAATTTGTTATAGAGTCAAAATAGGCCAGAAACTTTTGCAGTTTCTGGCCTATTTTTATGTTAGTGCTTATGATCAGAGCACTGGAGCATTACAGCGTAAATCGTTCAACCGAGGTGGTCAGTGAATGAGCTAATTGATTTAGTTGTTGGCTTTGTTCTGTCATCGATGTCGATTCTTGTGCATTTTGCTCTGCAGCATCAGCAGTTTGGCTCATGGTAAGTTCTATTTGTTGGCTATAATTTACTTGTTCATTAGATGCATAAGTAATACTTTGGCTCATGCCATTGATGGTGCTCAAAGCCTTTTCAATTTGCTCAATAGCATCATGCAACGACTGACTTTGTTCCACACATTCACTGGCTTGTATTTGTCCTCGAGAGATAGCATTTACGGCATGAATCGTTTCTTGTTGCAGGGCATTAGTCATGGTTTGAATCTCGGCTGTTGATAATTGCGTTCTAGAGGCCAATGAGCGAACTTCATCGGCTACTACGGCAAAACCACGGCCATGTTCACCCGCTCTCGCCGCTTCAATCGCCGCATTTAAGGCTAATAAATTGGTTTGATCGGCAATCGCACTAATAGTCGTTAAAATTCCGCCAATATTATTACTGTGCTGACTCAGTTTGGCCATGATCTCAACAGAGTCGTGCAGGCTGGCAGATAAGGTTTCAATACGGATACGATTATCATTAGCAATTCCCTTTATTTGTACCCCTTGTAAAGAAGCTAATTTGACATGCTGTTCTGATTCGGAGGCTTGCTCATTCACCTGATTTGAACTGTGATGGATTTGTTCTGCAAGTTGCTTAGCTTGACCAATACTGCTGATTTGAATTACTGCTGATGTAGATATCTTTTCACTTTGCTCTTGTGAGCGGATAGCAGCTGCATCGAGTGAGTGAGCATCATGGCTAATGGCTTCAAGTAAGTGAGTTAACTCGTCAGACAGTTTATTAATATTATCCATCAACTCACCGAATTCATCATTATTTCGCTTAGTTAATCGATGAGATAAATCACCGCTAGCGATGCGCGATAATGCCCTGTTAATTGCTTGTAAAGGGCCTAACATCGCTTTTGAGGTAAAGTAATAAATAAAGGTCGCCATTAATACAAATATTACAGCCATTGAAATTGCTAATGTTTTTGCGGTACTCACTTCATCTATTGCAACTATTTGTAACTCTTGAAATCTTTTGTTAGCGAGTTTGACTAATTGATCTAACTGATGATTAGTGGCGTCAAAAAACGTATTGGCTTGTTGATGACTTTGTTCAGCCAAACTTTGATTATTGACGACATTTTGTTGCGCGGTATACAAGGTGCCAGGAGCATCGGTGAACTGTTTAATGGCACGCAAATTAGTGTCAAAATCGGCAAATAGGGCAGTAGCATTTAAATATTCAGCCTGTTGGGCTAAGTAATTACCATTGACAGTTATGTTACCTAATAACATGGCAACATCTTGTTTATGGATATTGATTGCCTCTACAGAAGTTAATCGGCCTAATTCTGTCATGGTATTGCCAAGTGTAAATAACATATCGTCAATGCGCACTCCGCCGCTAATGACTTCTGCTAATAATGGTGCCTCGTCAGTAGATGCTTCGATAAGCTCTAAATCAATCATATTGTTACTGGCGCTTATACGCGCATCGTCAAACTGTTGTTTTAGGTTGGTAAAGCTAGCGCGAGTTTGCTCTATGTCGAGTTTTGCTCTGAACATGGTTTGCGATTGTTGTACGTACTGCTGATAAGCATTTTTTGCTTGAGTTAATGACTGTTGCATCGTAGGCTGGTCGGCTACTTTTATTAACAGCGTGGTTAATACGTTATTGAATTCTTGTTGTAATTGATTAAATTGTTTAAAGCTGAGATTGATATTGTCATTACCTGTTTGTGAATAAGCTAGGCTATCTGTCTTTGCCATTTTTAATAAGGTAATTTGCAGTGCATTTGATTGGTTTTGAACGGGAACCGCTAAGGTTTCAATATTATCATTTGCTGTTTGAATTTGATTTAGAGAACTATAGAAAAAGCTACTTCCAGTAAGCAGTAACAAGCCTATTGAGGCAAATCCTAAAGCTATTTTCTGTTTGATTGTCAATTCGAATATTGTCATTTAATATCTCTTATTGTAATTTTCTGACATTCATTCTTACAGTCTTAATATCTCACTAAGCATATTCATTGTCTGAGTACGACATACTCTAGACTAGTTCGTTGTTAAAAAAATGTAAATACACTTGTATAAAAATAGAAATATATCTTTGTTTTAATAGTAATATTTTACTATTACGATGTAGATTGCTGTCCTGTATCAATGTCTGTCGATTGAGACCGTACCGCCATCATCAGATAGATAATCCTGGGTAGACCATTGTGAGTAAAAATTTCGGATAAAAATTCAGATAACTGTTTATAGTCGAATAGACAACTTTCAACTGTTTGATTAACGTCTAAACAATATATTTTTTATCGCTAAAACGGTTACTTTTATCACTATTGCAATTATTCGAGGTTAATGTGGATCTACAATCGGTAATACTAACGCAACCAGATGGCCAAGATATCAATACCATGTCATCAAAAATTGTCTGTATTGGGCGTAATTATGTTGAGCATATTCACGAGCTGGGTAACGACATACCCGATGATATGGTGGTATTTCTTAAGCCTAATTCAGCTATTTCTAATAGCTTATTAAGTTATGCTGGTGAAGCTTTGCATTATGAAGCCGAGTTATGTTTTATGGTAAGTGATGGTCAGTTTAGTGCAGTCGGTGTTGGGCTGGATATGACCAAGCGCGAGCTGCAAACCAAGTTAAAAAACCAAGGCTTACCATGGGAGCGAGCAAAAGCCTTTGATGGTTCGGCATTATTCAGTGAATTTATTGCCATAACAGCAAATATGAAAGATTGGTGCTTTCAATTAACCATTGATAATGCCGTGACGCAATTAGGTCATCAGCAATTAATGATGTATCAACCACAGGATATATTTAATGTTGTTAGTGAGTTTATGACTTTAAATGATGGTGATATTGTGATGACCGGAACCCCCAAAGGCGTAGGCGTGGTGACAGCAGACAGTACCTTTGAGCTGAGCTTATGGGCTAATGTGCCATTTAATGTATTTGAGACTGCGTTGTCTGGCGATAAACCGATTGAACAGCTTTGTGGTAGCCCAGAAATCGTTAAGCAATGGCAGGCTAAATAATATTAGTGCACGTCATAGAGCAAGCTCGAAATAAAAAATGACCATCTTTAATAAGATGGTCATTTTTTAAGACAAGTAAATTGGCACTATCTCATTAACGCTACGGCTTCCATATCTAGCTCGATATCAGTGCAACCTTTAACACAATAAATCCCCGGGGCTTTATCTGCGGGTTTGGCCTTTGTAGTGTTAGGTGGCAATTGTAACGTCAGCGGTTTATTACAGTCGTTGCAAGTGGCACTATTGCCTTTTAGCATGCGCTTAATCAGATTTTTTTGTTGATTAAACGACGCCAGTGTTGGATCGTTAATCGTTGAAAAATCAAGTTTCTGGGTATCGCTCATGTTGGTTCCTATCTTTATAGCTGAGCTCGCAATCAAGCGAGATCACTCTATTACTTGGTCGATCAGTTTATCGATCACTTTACTTGGTCAATAGGGCGCCAGCGCTGTAATGCTACTGGAAGACTCACACCTTGCGCCGTTAATAAATTCACTCGGGCCAAATAAGCTGCGCCATGCATTAAGTGTTTAGCTAAGTCTACTGCATGACGCTGGGTGTAGTCATCTAAATAACTGCCTTTTGCCCAAGCATTAAATGCGCCAAGTGATGGTCCGGCCCAAATTTGATAGTCCATCTCGCGGCCCACTTCACCTGAGTTTGACCAGCGGCTTGATAAACCTAGATACCAGCGGAAAATTAACGCCATTTTACGTTTAGGGTTATCTTTAGCGCGTTCAATTTGTTTTGGGTCACGCTCATTAAAATGCGCTACGGTGCCAGCCCAAATGTCTTCTAAACTTGAACGGAATACTTGTTTTTCAAGCTTTTCACGCTCATCAGCAGGGATTGCGTCGATAGAGTCATAGCGAGTATAGAGCTCATATAATTTGTTGGCGCGCATCGGGAACAAGGTGCCGCGCTTTACCACTTGCAGCTTAACACCCATTTCGAACATATCGGCAGCAGGTGCCATAGTCACATCGGCCATTTCAGTCGTGGCGAGTAACTTACGAGTATGCTCGCTGGCTCCGGCTTCTACACAGGCTTGGTTGATTGAACCGGTAACAATATAGGCTGCGCCCATATGAAATGTCGCTAGTGCAGCATCTGGCGTACCGACCCCACCACCGGCACCCACGCGGATAGGCGTTTTGTAATTGTATTGCGCTTGCACCTCATCTTTTAATGCCAAAATAGTCGGCAGTAAAGTCACTAATGGACGGTTGTCAGTATGACCGCCTGAGTCTGCTTCGGCAGTAATATCATCAGCCATTGGCACTAGCTGCGCCAGTGCCATTTGCTCTGCGCTGATAAGACCTTCATCAACCAATTGTTGTAGCATTTTAATTGGCGCAGGTTGCATAAACTTAATCGCCACTTCAGTACGGCTGATTTTAGCAATCACTTTATTGTCTATTTGCACATCGCCATTTGCATTGCGGCTTAAACCAGCTGCACGGTAATAGACGATTTGCGGGGTTAAGCCTAAAAAGGCTGACGCCTCAACGGTACGCACTTTATGCTTTAAAAATAGCTCGACACTGCCACGCTCTAATGCTGGCTCGCTTGGGCTGTGGATCAAGTTAAACATGTATGGGCCATTAGGCAGCGCTTCTTGAATGCGCTTAATCGCTTGTTCAACCCGTGATGGAATTAACCCTGCTGCGCCAAACGAGCATAAAATACCCGCTTGGCCTAACGCGATAACCAGCTCTTCAGAAGAAATACCATTGGCCATCGCGCCAGCGTAATAGGCATATTTTACCCCATGGACGCGGCGAAAATTACTGTCGTCTAAGCTTTGGGTCCCTAGGGCAGGGGCAAATGCGCTCACTGGCAGTGCATTTATCGCTGTAATAGCATCGGTCACAACTTGAGCTTGTTGCGCCACACCTAAACCATACTGAGTGTCGTTAACCACATAACACGCTTGTGATAAATCTTTAAGTTTTTTGTCCATGCCTGAGGGCTCGAAGCTGACGTGTGGCTGACTAACTTGCCAAGGCCAAGGAGAAAGCTTTTCGTTATGCACTTGTGTTGTCATTATTATTATCCCTGTTGACCTTATGCTTCTTCAATACAGATTGCGATGTCTTTGACTTCATAAATACGCAGACCATCTTTACTGAGGTTTGCGTCGCCAATGATGATGCGTTTGCCGTCTTCATCTTTTACTGCGCTGATATGCACATCCAGCGACATTTGTTTGTTCAGTGGGTTTATTTGGCCGCGATACTTCCATTTTATATCTGATAAGATTTGACCAAATTTCGGGTTAGTGAAACCTTTGCCTAGATCTTTGCTGATGGCGTAAGTTTGCATCAACTCGATTACGGCTTCAACGCCTAATGAACCTGGCATTACCGGATCTTGATGGAAGTGGAATTGGAAGAACCAATCACTTGGGTCAATAGTGCGTGACGCCGCTAAATAGCCTTTGCCGTACTTGCCGCCAGCCTCAACGATTTCTGCCTTGTCGATAAAGTTAAGTTGGCCACCTGCTAAGCGATAATGAGGCTGGCTAGCCGGTGCATTAAACACCCGTGAGGTTTTATCCAGTAAGTTCACACTAATGTCAGCCGCGACATTGTTCTCAACATGCCAAGGCTTCGTTACTCTGCCGTTATCGATACCAAGTTGGTTTTTAAGCGCATCGCCTTTGAAGTAGCCAAATACTGCAGTGCCGCTATAAAAGGCCTCTCCATCGACGCTTAAATCGAAGCTGAAGTATTGAATAATGTTACTGCCAGCTATAACCGTTGATAAAAGCTTTGAATCGTTGACGATAGTTTTACCGCGTAAATCCACATGGCGCAATAATTTACCGCTACCATCTAAGTTACGGAAAAACAGCTCTTGCCCTGGGAAGCCCAAGGTGGTGCCCATGTAGCCTGAGATGAAGCCGTTAGGTTGTAATGAAATTTCCATTAACACCGAATAAGGCATCACCCCTTGATGACTGTTTTTGGTAAAGTACCAAGCATCGGCCGGCACTTCATATTCGGCGATACAAGAGGACGGCTTTTTCAGCTCGCCGCGCTTACCGTTAATTTCCACTACGCGGGTGGTTAACTGTAAATCACCACACGGTGTGCGCGGCGGAATTAAGCCGCGGTAAATACTAAAATCTGGACCGAAACAGTTCTCAATGTTACCCGTGGCAAATTCAAACATGTGATAAGGGGTAAACGGCACAGTATCAGGTACGCGGTTGGCGTACTTTGAATCGGCAGCTACAGTTGGCGCTTCTACGTGTTTAAGCGGAATAACACCTTTATTGGTCGGCGCGCTTAAATCTGGCACTTGCGCCATCAATGGGGCTTTGTTAACACTAACTTGATTGGCTGACGTGTTTGCATGAGTAGTTTGTGAAGATAGCAGCGGGTAACGAGTACATTCGCTTTCTTCTTTTATCATCACGCCTAAGTTTTGGAAATCCACCACAGCCTTGCCATTGAGTAAAATATCAATGTTAGCTTTAGCGTAAGGGCGTGGATGAATACCAATTTCCGTCACTTCCATGCGATAAGTTAATGTCCCATGTTGCGGTAATACTTGTCCGCGACAACGTACTTTTTGCGAAGCATTTTCAAGTGGTTGGAAACGACCATTACTCACTAAGGTGTGCATGCCGATATGCAACATAAAGAACTGTAATAACTGACCACAGCCTTCGGCCATTAATGAGCCCGCCATCACTTGATCACCTTGGAAGTGGCATGGGAAATACCAGTGATCCGGTGCCAATTGCTTATGACCTTCAATTAAGCCTAAGCCCCAAGCGCCGCCACTCACATCTAGCTTGCTAACTTGCTCAATCATTAAGAACTTTTCAGAAGCGAAACATAACGATGGCTGTAAACCATTTTCTAGCTGGTGGCTAACGTGCGCGCCGCCAAAACAGCTGCCAATATCACCATTGAGTAAATGATGGATTTGACCATAGTTAAATTCTGCCTGAGCACAATGCAGTAGCGGTTCAAAACGCGGTTTGTTAGGGTTGTTCATCACGCTTATACGATTTTTGATTTCATCTTCTGTGTGAATAACGCCTTTTCCATCAGCTAATTCTTGATCAGTAAAGAAGCCTGCACAGCCGCCGTCCATTTTGAGGATCATCTTATCGCCAACGAAACATTCGTAAGAGAAGAAGAAGAGTAGCGTGTCGCCATTGCTGGCAAAGTTATTAATTTTGATGTCGTAACGTAATGTATCGCCGCCGCGAGGTAAATCGGCTAAGAATGTTAGGGTGCAATCTAATAAACGGTAAACACGTTCGCCTTTGTTTTCAAAGTCGATGCCTAAGTAGCTAATCAACATCAGGTCACATTGACCAGACTCAACCGCGACCGCCCAAGGGATTTGACCATCGACTAAATAAGGTGCGTCCACTGGAATGTCATATTCAGTGGTCATTGAACAAGGCTTATATTGGTTCATGGTTGCATCAAGTTTAGTGACGCGTGATACCAATAAATAGTCAGTGGTAGGCAGACGTACGCGACGTTTATAGCCGTCAATAATCGCGTAATCTTGACCAAATACCTTGGCGATATCACCCTCGGCATATTCCACTAAATCTGCGTAATTCCAAATGCACGGTTTATCGGCTGGAATAGGGGCGGTGTATGCGGGGACTCTTGAGTGATCAGGCGTTGAATGATCAGGCGCTGCATGATTGGGTGTTAATACTGTTTGATGAGCAGGTTGCGCCAAGACGTTTACCGCTTGAGGTGCAGTTTGTATTTGCTGTAAAGGCTGCACAGATCCTGAGCTTACGGTACTTGAGCTTGCGGTATAAGCGGTTGGCTGACCATTAACCTGGGCTAATTGCTGTTTTAGCAAGGTGTCAGCCACTTTAAGGCCTGCATCGCGACTTTTCAAAAAGGCTAAATGTGCTTGTTGCGCTAGCCACTGATTTTGCTGAAAAGCGTTTAAATGGGCTGGCGGTACACTCTGGGTAAACGCAGAGTGTGCAGAGTTTAGTTTAGTAGAAGCCGGTTTTAGATTAGGCATAATAGTGTGTGTCGTCTCTGTTGAGGGCGCGATTTGTGTTGTCGATTGCGTCTTTGTCATAGGAACTACTGTAATCACTGTAGTGGCCTGTGCTTGCGGAGCAATATGAGCACATTTAGCTTTAATGCTGTCAATTGATGCTATTGGGGTATCGATAATATGTTGATAAATATCTCGTCCGCCAAGGCTGACTTGCTTGATTAAACTTAATTTACTGCCAGTGGCTATGGTGTGCGATAGCTGCTGTGCAAGTGGTGCCGTTAATCGATGTGTTAGCGCTTGTTGCTGTGGCTGAGATACTGAAATATCAATGCTAGAGAATTGATTTTCACTTACCGTGACGATGTTAGCATTAGCCGCGCTAGCATGAGTTGTCTTAGTATTGACGTTCAACTTAACAAGTGTATGAATAATGCTCGCCATTCCAGATGCGGCAAAGCTGTGTCCCATCAAGTTTTGTGCTTGGGTAAGCGGTGTTGCACTTGATGCTAGTTGGTTAAATATCGCCTGGCCTGAAGCATCAAAACGGTTTTCAGGGGACTGATTTAATTCAATCAAATCAGCCGGCTTTGATAACACCTTTGTACTCATATCATTGGCGCAATAGTTACTGCTAAATTGCAGGCTATCGATACTGGCGTAGCTGCTGTCGGTTAAACGGGTATTGGCAGCTTGTACTTGCAACACAATAGCGCCAGCACCTTCACCCACGTGCCAAGGGCGGCTGGCAATATCGTTTGGCTGAATACCCGATGCAGATAAGTAGCCATTTTTAAGCAGCATATTCTCAATGCTGCCCGATAAATCGACTGCGGCGATAATAACAGCGTCCAGCGGCTCTTGCATTGAGCCTAAAGCAAACAGATTTTGCGCCACATCAATACAACGACTTACCGATTGCTCGCCTGCTGAAATGGTAAAGGCCGGGCCATTAAAGTCCCACAATGATGAAATGCGCGACGCCATAATGTTGCCAATAAAGCTGGTGTACTGATTCAACTTAGCGGCATCTAACACACTGTCCATGGCGATCGATTCAAGAGCTTGATATTCATCATCAGTTAGTGCAACACCTTGTGCTTTTAAACTTTGGGCTATTTGGCTATGCAAATTAACCCGCCCACGGAACTGATGCAGTTCAAGCTCAGTTTCCATCGCCACTAATACCGCGACCTTGCTGCCGGGTTTGAGTTTAGCGTCAATAATGGCTTCATCGGCAACTTTCATTAATAACAGCTGCTGTGAGATTAATCTGTCATCTTCATTGGGCGGCACTTTAAAACGTAAAAAGTCAAAATCAAACTGTTCGATATAAGCGCCTTGGGAAACACAATGCAGACCATGTTTGGCCAATAATTCCGGGTGACTATTTAATCCTTTCCAGCGTTTAGCGGGTAAGCTTGTCATTAAAGATTGTTGCTGAGTGATTTTGTCAGCCAATGCATTTATGCTACTAGCTTGACCAAAATGAGCAGCCATACCGGTAATGTTAAGCGGCGTATTAGCTGCGTTTAACTGGCTAGCTGATGTATTGACAGAACCATGATTAATCGCATTATTATCATAAGATTCAATCAATAAATGCGCGTTACAACCACCAAAACCAAATACTGACACCCCAGCATGACGCGAGGTATTGCCGGCTTTATCTGGCCAAGGTAATACTTCATTAGGTAAGGTTTGTTGACCAAACAATTGATTCGGCGAGGCGATAGGGCTGCTGATATTAATACTTGGCGGCAATACTCCCTGGCGCATAGCGAAAATCATTTTCATGATCCCCGGCATCCCTGCTGCTGTAAGCAAATGGCCTAGGTTAGATTTAGCTGAGCCAATTAATGGCGTTGCACTGCCATTAAGCTTATCTTCAAAAAAGCGCTCCATCGATGTCAGCTCGACCTTGTCACCCAGCGGTGTGCCAGTAGCGTGACATTCAATCACTTCAATGCTGGATGGCGCTATATCAGCTTCACGATAAGCGCGCTCGAACGATAATACTTGGCCTTTGCTATTTGGGCTTAGTACGAACTGGCCTTTACCGTCGTTCGACAAGCCAATGCCGCTGACTAACGCATAAATATGGTCGCCATCGCGCTGTGCATCGTCAAGGCGTTTCAGGACTAATACGCCAGCACCTTCACCGGCAAATAAGCCTTTGCTGTTACTGTCAAACGGCGCCGAAATACCGTGGTCTGGGTAGGCGTGAAAAATAGAGAAACCCATGTTGATAAAGAATGGATCTGCGCCCGATACGGCGCCCGCTAGCATTATGTCTGCCTTGCCAGTGTGCAAGTAATCACACGCCAGTTTCAATGCGTAAACAGAGCTTGCACAGGCAGCATCTAAACTTAATTGCGCGGCACCTAAACCCAGTGCGTCTGCAACGAGCTTAGAGGCATTATGGGCAATGGCCCCATTGCGATAATTAATTGGCTGGGCCGGTTTATTGCCAACACTCTGCTCATTGCCAAAACCTTGTAGCACAAAATTAGGCTGCTCAAGTTTTACCTGTAGCGCTTTTTCAACTGCGCCGTGATAAAGCGGCACAAACAGCTCATTTGACTTCGCCGTGGGGAATGACAGCGTGCCCATCACAATACCTGTGCGTGATAAGCGACTATCGTTTAACGATATACCCGCATCATTTAAGGCGTTGCGCGCGGTATTTGTGGCCCATAAAAAACTGTCATCTAGGCCTTCAAAAGCACTGGCGGGGACATGGTATCCATTTGCATTAAAAGCAAAATTTTCAATGTAGCCACCTTTGTCGCAATAAAAGCGATCTGACTGGCCTTGCACCCCAATATAGTCTGTTGGGGTAGCATTTAATTTTTGCTGGCTAATTTGACTGCGAGAGTCTTTTTTATCTAATAAGTTTTGCCAAAATTTAGCCGGCGTATCCGCATCGGGATACTGATTAGCAAGGCCGACTATGGCAATTTTTGGGGTGTTATGAGAACTCAATGAGGTTCTCCTTCTGAAATAGGGTGAGGTGCTTGAGCCGATAATGTCGGATTATCACCAACCGCGAGCTTTTCGACTCGTCGTGCTAGTGCTTGTGAGATGGCACAGTCAATACTGTCGATAAAAGGCGTTAATGACATCGGGACTTGATGAGTTAACAATTGGCCTAAGCATTTCAATAAACTGATACTTTCATCTGCACCTTTGGCATTAACCGCAATAGCTTGGGCTGATAGGCCGTCTTGATTAACCGGTTTGTCTGCAAGCTGGCTGGCTAAAATTTTATCGATTAGCGTGCTAGTTTGTCTGTCCGCACCAATTTCAACAAATAGCCTGCTGCCGTGCTGGTAAGCCTTGGCAATTAACTGAGTGAAATCCAATTGATGACAAAAAGTATCGGCAATTGATTGGGCTATTGCATCTGGGCTTAACACGATTGGCTCAGCTTCTGTTGCTGTGATAAAGCGGATCTCATTAGGTAAGTCCGCCATCAGAGGCTGGTGATAAAACTGCTTTACCTGCTCAATAATTTGCATCGCTGGTGGCGTGTGCATTGCGGTGACTTTATTGGAGGCTATGCCGCGTTTGCCCGCTTGTTTGAGCATGGCTTTACAACTGGCTTCACAGCCCGCAACCACACAGGTATCACCTTGAATAATGGCAATATAGGCCCGCGGAAAATCCAAAAGATGCGGCGCTAATTCCTCAGGCGTTGCCCGAGTAATAAAGCTGTTCCAGACAATGTCTTCACCTTTGGTGGTATTTGATGCATCGAGCTGCCAATCTTGTCTAACACACAGTAATGGCCCTGAAATATCCTGGGTGAATAATGAACTTGTTTGGGTGGCATCGATTAAACTGTGCGGTTGTTGCCACACATTAAGGCTGGCCCACATTGAGGCTTCCCCCATCGAATAGCCCAAGGCTAATTTAGGTTTGATGTTAAATTCTTTATCTAACAACTTAGTCAGCATATAACTTGCGCCAACACCCGAAATAGCCAGCTCAGATAAACTCATGCTCTGTGCCGCTTGCGTAGCTTCGGTCGCATAAATTAGCTGGCTTTGTAACATGGCTTGCAAATCGCCTTGCTTTTCAAGCTCGCTATACAGCGCTGGAAAAGTATGGCCCAAGTGCTTAAACATATTGGGATACACAGTGCCGACCCCAGGGTAGACAAAACTTAAGCCATTTTCACCTAAAGGCTTAGCCGTAAAACTACTGCCTGCAGGCGTTTTATAATTAATCTGCGAGTGAATATCTGTACTGTCAGTATGGCTTATGGCGTTAAGCATGGCGTTGACTTCAACACAAAGTGCAGCATAACTGCTGGCCATCACCACGGCACTTAAGCTGTTGATTGCTGATTTAGCCTGATAACCAACAAGTTGCTGCTTAATCAATTCCAGTAAGCCAATATCATTATTTGAATCACTTACTAAGCGACTCAGTAACAAGGCTAATGAAGCGAGCTGAGCCTGTAAATCTGCAATCGATATCGCGCCAATAGGCAACCATAATCGGGAAGCGTTGAGTAAAGGTTTGGCGGTAATAAGCCCAGTACCTTGGGTTAAAATGACCGCTTGGTGCGAGTTAGCACACATTGAGCTAGAAAAAGCAGCGACTCGGCTTTGATGAAACTCGCAAAACCAATACCCTTGCTGGTTAACATCGCTAGACTCAACACAGCTAGCCACCGGAAGCTGCCTAGTGGCAATTGAGGTGACTAAACTATGCAGCTGTTTAAGCTTATGACTAGCAGATCCCGCCTTCACTGTTTGTACCACAGGCTGAACGTGATCCCGTTTAGCATGCGCTAAGGCTTGGTTTATTGCTTCAAGGCTATTTTCAGCAATTCCGACACCGTTGATCAGGGCGTGTGGATGAATGCTGTTTTTTGCCGCCATCAATGCAGGCATTAACCATAATGTGTCAGCTAAATTAACGACCACATTGGCTTGAACGCTGCTTGATTGAGCGTTGGCTGATTGAGTGCTAGCTAGCAGCTCTGCGGCATCAGCCAGGGCTTGTTCAAACCCCAGCGGATTGGTTTCATCAAGACTAACAAACTGGATCTCAGTTTGAGCCATCAGCTTAGGCGCGTTAAGCAACACCGCGATGCGCAGTGGCATAGTGTGGCGTTGCTTCACGGCTTGCGCCAGTTCCGCGCTGGTTAATGCGCGGCCTGCTAATGAGTTATCT
Organism: Shewanella livingstonensis; assembly: GCF_003855395.1. Taxonomy (NCBI): domain Bacteria; kingdom Pseudomonadati; phylum Pseudomonadota; class Gammaproteobacteria; order Alteromonadales; family Shewanellaceae; genus Shewanella; species Shewanella livingstonensis. The sequence continues at coordinate 1,812,777 of NZ_CP034015.1, forward strand.
GTTAAGTCAGTACTCAAATTGCACCCTCTACAAGCTTATTGCGCGGTGCGATAAAAGCATCGTTCAAGCTTTTGCTGATAGTGGTTTTAGCCGCAGACATAGTGCAACTTAAGCGACCATCTTCATGGTAAAGCGCGATATCGGCAGTGAGTGAACGGCCGCTGCTTTTCAGCACGGTTAGCACTAAATAACCGCTATCACCCGATGCAAAAGGCACATAAGTGGTTAGCTCACCAATGGTGGATGGCAAGCTGGCCGCATCATGCTTAATTCGCGCCCACACTAACATGGCCTGTAATAGCAAATCTTCAGCAAACGCCTGACTGCCACCTAGGGTTAACTGAGGGGCAAAACCTGCACAATCATTGTCGTTAATGTGCGGTAGTTCAACCTTGCATACTAACTGCTGATCGTTAGCAATCAGCACTTGCTTAATCCCTTGTAGGCGAGGGCCGTGGAATAAGCTGCCGTTTGAATAAAGCTCGCTGCTTGTGCTTATCACTTTACCTTCATTTGCCAGCTGTTTTGCCGTGGTGATGATTGCAGGTAAGGCGTTTGATGCATTAACAATTTTCTCGTTAACCAAGTTTTGGTTAACAACTTTTTCGTTAACAATCAGGCTCGCTTGATATTGCGGTCTTAACACAGTGTCAGATGGATCGCTTTGCAGTCGGCTAGCAATTAATGCACTTAAGCCTGCCTCAGTTTGCGTCAGTGTTAGACGTAGGACTTGTGGCTCGTTGGTGTCAAAAATAATGCCTTTGAGTAACTTATAATCTTGAACGCAAACCGCCTGACCACACAATAGCTGCGCAGTTTCACGCATCCATTGAATGGCACACACGGTTGGCAGTACTGGATTACCCGCAATGCAATGATCTTCAATGAAGGGCATTAAAAGCGGGTTAAGTACACGTTCAACAATATACGTGTTGTTCACGCCATTAAAAGTCAGTGTCAGCGAACGCTCGGCAATAAGCAAAGAGTCCGCATTAAGCTTTTTTACAGCAGCACTCGCCTGTGATGCGTCATCTTGTGATGAAGTGTCAGAACCTTGCATGTCTGAGCCAATAAGCAACTGCACGCCCGTTTCAGACAGCAGGCTGTGAGCAAACAAGTTGGCGCCTTTATCTAATGGAATAACGTACACGCCGCGCTCAACAAACATCTTCTTCAATGCAGAGCTGACCATGCCGCCGTCCCAAGGGCCCCAGTTAAAACTCATCACTTTAGCTTGTGGGTAGTTAGCCGCAAGTTGCAGTGCAGTTTTGTTGAGGATCTCATTAGACATTGAATAGTCACTTTGACCTGTGTTGCCGTAAAAACCTGCTGCAGATGAGAACATCGCCACTAGCTTAAGTTTGCTGGCATCAATCGCATTAATAATACCGGCAAAGCCCGACACTTTAGTGCCATAAACTCGGCCTAATTCAGCTAAGGTTTTGTCTTGAATATGTTTGTCGGCTAACACGCCAGCACCATGAATGATGCCAGTAATGGTGTTAAGCCCTTTAAGGGTTTGCTTAATTGCCGCATCTGAGCTGACGTCCATACTGATATATTCAGCGCTGGCGCCCACGTCTTTAAATGCCGCCAGTGAACGGTCAATCTCTAAACTGCTGGTGATAGGCCAAACTAAGGCATCTATTTGCTTAGGCGTTGGTTTGTCACCTTGGGATTGAATAAAGCCAATTGCAGCTGCTTTAAGTTCATTTGCTTGTTTACCCTGTGCCCATGCTGGCAAATTTGCCGCTAAGTGCTCACTGCGACCGGCTAAGATAAAGTGCGATTTTGTTTGCTTGGCTAACGTAAGCGCACATTCAAATGTGACCCCTTTTGCGCCACCCGTTACCAGCACAGTATCATCGCTGTTTAAGGTGGTTGTTTGGTAACGCGTTGTTGCACAAGCCGTTGCGTTAAGTGTGTGACGACCTTGACTGCTAATACCAATTTCAGTGGTTGATGTGTCAATATCAAAGAGTTCGCTAACAATCGCCTTGGCTAATTCAAGCGCTTCAACATTTGGCGCGATATCTAAGGCACGGCAAAACACGTTTGGCCACTCATGGCTTAATGTTTTGCTAAGGCCTGACAAAGCAGCCTGGTTTAGCTCCGCGGTTGCGAGGTCTTGAGTATCTAAGTAGCCAAAACCACCATCAATACGGCTCACCGTCATAAAGCTCACACGCTCAGTTTTTGACAGAGTTTCAAAGCTTTTTTGTAAATGCTTCGCCATCAAGAACGCTTGCTCAACCGCTTTAAAACCAGCATCGCTTAGCGGTAATGCATTGTTTATCTGTTCAAACTGAGGCTGAAGATGCACAAAACCGGCAATTTTATGTTTAGCACTAATCTGTTTAATCACAGCAGCAACCCCATCGTCACTGACTTGCGTTAACTCAAAGCTAGCTACAGCACTGCTTAGCGGAGATTGCTTATTGGTAATGGCTTTAGGGCTACGGATCACTGCGACGGTTAGGCCAGTTGACGCTAATTTTTCTGCTAATACGCCGGCATTATGGCCGTCATCATTGATAACGATGCATGCGTCTTTAGAAAAACAGTCAACTAACTTATCCGCCGCTGGTAGCTTTTTTAGCGCGACTTCCTGATGAGGAGGTAAGTCGTTAGCAAGCTCGGCCGCTGACAGACTAGCGCCATCAGCAGTTGGCTTTGCGCCTGCGGCGGGTAGACGTGAGTTCATATAAGCTACTATTTCGCCTAAGGTACGACACTCGGCTAAATCTTCTGGGTTCAGTTCAGGTAAGCCCGGAAGCTCATCTTGCACTGTCCCTAAAATTTCAACACGCTTGATAGAGTCGATACCTAAATCGGCTTCCATGTCCATGCTCAGTTCTAGCATTTCAGTTGGATAACCGGTTTTGTCGGCAACCACTGACATCATGGTGTTTTGTACCTTTTCAGCGCTCAAGCCTGTTTGTCCGCTCAAGGCTGATGCAGGAGCAGCTTGTGCAGGAACTGCATTTTGTACAGAAGCAGCGCCTTGTGCTGGCAACTTACTGTTCATGTAGTCAACGATTTCACCAAGAGTACGACACTCGGCTAAATCTTCTGGATTCAGTTCAGGTAAGCCTGGAAGCTCATCTTGAACTGTACCTAGAATTTCAACACGCTTGATAGAGTCGATACCTAAATCGGCTTCCATGTCCATGCCAAGTTCTAGCATTTCAGTTGGATAACCGGTTTTATCGGCAACCACAGCCATCATGGTGCTTTGTACTTTTGCTGCACTTAAGCTGCTGCTTTCTGATGAAGCAGGTGCTGATGCTACCGTTGCTGCAACTGAGCTTGCGCCCGCAGCTGGCAGCTTAGAGCCTTCAGCAGTTAGCTGAGAGTTCATAGCGCCTGCGGCTGGCAGCTTGCTGCCCATATAAGCCACGATTTCACCAAGGGTACGACATTCAGCTAAGTCTTCTGGATTCAGTTCTGGTAAGCCCGGAAGCTCATCTTGCACTGTCCCTAAAATTTCAACACGCTTGATAGAGTCGATACCTAAATCGGCTTCCATGTCCATGCTCAGTTCTAGCATTTCAGTTGGGTAACCGGTTTTGTCGGCAACCACAGTCATCATGGTGCTTTGAACTTTTTGTGCGCTTAAGCCAGATGTTGGAGCAGCTTGTGCAGGAACTGCATTTTGTACAGAAGCTGCGCCTTGTGCTGGCAACTTACTGTTCATGTAGTCAACGATTTCACCAAGAGTACGACACTCGGCTAAATCTTCTGGGTTAAGTTCAGGTAAGCCTGGAAGCTCATCTTGTACTGTGCCTAAAATTTCAACACGCTTGATAGAGTCGATACCTAAATCGGCTTCCATGTCCATGCCAAGTTCTAGCATTTCAGTTGGATAACCGGTTTTATCGGCAACCACAGCCATCATGGTTGCCTGTACCTTTTCAGCAGACAAGCCATTGCTTGCAGATGCAACAGGCGCGGCGACTGATTGAGCTGGCGCAGCGCCCGCAGCTGGCAATTTGCTGTTCATGTAATCAACAATTTCGCCTAAGGTGCGACACTCGGCTAAATCTTCAGGGCTAAGTTCAGGTAAACCTGGAAGCTCATCTTGAACTGTGCCTAAAATTTCAACTCGTTTGATTGAATCTATTCCTAAGTCGGCTTCCATGTCCATGCCAAGTTCTAGCATTTCAGTTGGGTAACCGGTTTTTTCAGCAACCACTTCTAGCATGGTATTCAAAACTTTGTCGGCGCTTAAGCCTGAACTCACCACCGCTTGAGCAACTGGAGTAGGTGCTTTAACTGGCGTCACTTGAGGCGCTGGAGCTGACATGGCAACGACAGCTTGTGGAGCCGGTGCAGCACGGTTTTGCAGACTAGCTTGTACGACAGGCGTTTGAGTCACTGCAGTTTGAGTCGCAATATGTTGAACTGGCTGTTGAACGCGAGCTTGAGTTGCAGCTTGCGCTGGAGCCGGAGCAAAAGCGACAGGTGCTTGACCGCTTAACATAGCTAACGCGTTTTGGCTTGAAAGCGCTTGTTGTTCAAGAAACAAGGTATGGCTTTGCAGCGTTTGCGCTTGATGCTGGTGGAAAAATGCCATTGACTGTTGCAGGCTATCTGGAATAGCCACGCCCGATGCTGCCATTTGAGTTTGCGCTGCCATTAAGCTTGCAAACGTATCGCCGTATTGCTGTGGAATGGCTAAAAACTGCTGATGTAATTCAGCGGTTTGTTGCTGGGCGGCAAAAAATGCGCCAATGCTGTCATGGCTTACTGGCGCTGTGTTTACAAGAGTTGCGTTGACAGGAGCATAGTGAACCTGTGCTGACACTTGGTTTGCTTGAGCGCTAGCATTAGTGCTGGTTTGAACATTAGCACTGCCAGCTTGTGGCACTTCAATATATTCTGTTTTGATCACTTCTTTTTCCACAATCTTTTCAACGATAGTTTCAACAATCTTCTCAACAGGCACTTCAATCGTCACTTCTTTAAGGGCAACTTGACCTGTTTCCAGTGACTTTTGCATTTTCGCTTTGGTCGCAGGGCTGATGAAGTTGGCCGCAGTGAGTTTCACGTTCATCGGTGATGACTTAGCTAATTCAGCAATCGGTGCTTGATATGGGTCAACTTCAGTGAGGCTTAAACCTAGCACCGCAAGCTGAGTTGCAGCCTGGCGCAATTGAATATCGCTATTGCCTTTAGGGTTAGGGTTTAAGCTTACAACGCTAACAGCATCGCTTTGATTGCCTAATGTACCTTCGACTAATTTCTGTAAAATGTTTTTCGGGCCAAATTCAACAAACACACGGGCGCCAGCATCATACATAGACTGTAATTGATCGCTAAAACGCACCGATTGCAACATGTGGTCGCTAAAAGCAGCTTGAATCGCTTTAGGATCTTTAGAATGCAGTTTACCTGTGCCATTGGCATATAAACTCATGCTTGGCTTAGCAAATTTAACCTTGCTGATAGCTTTAGCAAACGGTACTTGGGCATGGGCCACAAGTGGCGTGTGGAAGGCGCCAGATACCGGTAAAGCAATGGCTTTAAAGCCTAAGGTTTGAATCGCTTTAGCCGCATCGATGGTGGTTGATGTTGGGCCTGCAATCACTAACTGAGTTGGTGAATTATAATTAGCGACTTTCACGCCAGCAAAATCTTTGATGCAGTTTTCTAATTTATCAATATTGGCCGTATCCGTTGTGGCGGGCAAAATAACCGCGTACATTGCGCCAGCATCTTGATCTTTTGGCGTTGCCGCCATAGCTTGACCACGGACAAAGGCTAATTGGTAGTAATCTTCAGCAGCAATAACCCCAGCAGCACATAATGCTGACAGTTCACCAAAACTGTGTCCGGCTACCATATCGGCTTTAAAACCTGCATGGGCTAACAGTTGATATTGTCCCATGCTCATAGCGCCAATGGCACTTTGTGCATTAGCGGTATTGGTTAATGCCGCTTGTTGTGCTGCAATATCCTCTGCTTCAAAGGCTGGAATTGGGAATAAAATTTGTGATAACGGCGTTTGCTTGTTTTTAGCAAATACCTTATCGGCTAGCATGACCTGCTGACGCATTTCTGGGTAGTGACAGGCTAAATCAACGCCCATATTGACGTATTGTGAACCTTGACCGGCAAACAGTGCGGCAACTTTAACCTTGCTGTCTTTAGCCACTAACGCGCTAGTACGATAACTTGTACCAGACGGTAACTGCCATGCATCATTGGTGTTCGAGCTAAGCTGCGCAATCGCTTGGGTTAGTTGGGTCACAAGCTCAGTTAATGAACTGACTACCATGCCGATACGTGCAGCGTTGCTGTCAAGTGTGGTTACCGCAAAACGTTTAGCTAGCTTGGCTAATTCAATTTCACTGATATTAGGTGAAGCGGTATCAATGGCTTTTACGGTATTTAATAACTGGGTTAATTCAGTTTGCAGTGCGGCTTTACTGCTTGCGCTAATCAGTAAGCTTTGTGCTACTGCGCGATGACGATACTTGGCATCACGGGCGTGATCTTGTTTGTATTCTTCTAGCACCACGTGGAAGTTAGTACCACCAAAACCAAACGAGCTAATACCGGCGCGGCGCGGGGTATCATCGCTTCGTGGCATCCATGGGCGCGTTTCAGTGTTCAAATAAAACGGAGAATCTTCAACACCCAATTTAGGGTTAGGTTTGCTCACGTTAATGGTTGGCGGTAATACCTTGTGATGCAGTGCAAGTGCTGCTTTAATCACGCCAGCAGTACCTGCGGTTGATTTAGTGTGGCCAACTTGTGACTTAACCGAGCCTAATGCGATGTGCTGCTTAGTGTCGTTACCTTCAGAAAACACTGACTTCAAGCCATTGAACTCTGCCACATCGCCGGCGGCCGTACCTGTACCATGGGCTTCAATTAAGCCAACAGTGTGTGGCTCAAATCCGGCGTCATCATAGGCGCGCTTTAATGCTTTTGCCTGGCCTTCAGGGCGCGGCGCATAAATACTTTTAAACTTACCATCCGATGAAGCGCCAACGCCTTTAATGACTGCATAAATACGGTCGCCGTCACGCTCAGCATCATCAAGGCGCTTCAATGCCACCATGCCAATACCTTCACCAATCATCATGCCTTTTGAATCGATATCAAAAGGTTGAATGGTTTCATTCGTGGTAAAAGCAGGGGTTTTAGAGAAACTCATGTACATTGAAGGTGAGTTATCGGTACACACACCGCCGGTGATCATCATGTCACTGCGGCCTTCAACGAGTTCGGTGATCGCCATGCGCATCGCCGCTAAAGAGCCTGCACAAGCCGCATCAACCACACAGTTCATGCCGCCAAAATCAAAACGGTTAGCAATACGACCAGCAATCACGTTACCAAGTGAACCTGGAAACGAGTTTTCTTCCCAGTGAACATATTGGTCTTGGAATTTTTTGATCAGCATTTCAGTGTCTTCGTCACTTAATCCGCTACTTTTGAATACTTTTTTTAGTACAGGATATTGTAAACGGCCACTTAAACTGTGATTCAGTTTTTGGCCACCGCCGACGCCCAAGGTAATACCTATGCGGTCGGTATCGTAATCAGCACCTACGCCTGCATCGGCTAATACTTCTTTTGCCACAATGAGCGACAACAGTTGTGATGAGTCAGTTAACTCAAGGATATTAGGCGGCAGGCCGAATTCCATTGGGTTAAAGTCTACTTCAGGTAAAAAACCACCGCGTTTACAGTAACTTTTATCTGGCACAGATTTGTCTGCGTCAAAATAGTCTTCAGGACGCCAATGAGTGTCAGGCACCTCGGTAATAGCATCAATTTTTTCGCTGATTAAATCCCAAAACTTATTCAAATAACGAGAATTAGCAAAAATGCTCGCCATGCCAACAATGGCTACTGGCATGTCTTTTAAACGTTTGTTAAGACGTTTATCGGTGTTTTTCTTGGATTGGCTCATTGTGAGTCTCCGTTTGATAACTGAGGTTCAGCTATCTGGTGTTGGGATTCAGCTGCATCAGTGGTGCTAGTAGGTATTGCGGCTGCTTGACTTGCTCCAGGAAAACGAGCAAGAAAAAGATGATAGTTGCGTACTAACAACTTACGTAAATGAAACGGTCCGTGCTTTAAGACGTGAGTAATATAGCGATTACTCGCCTGAGTATGGCTGTCTTGATAAATATCTAAGTAAACCCAGTCAGATTTAAAATCGACCCCAAGCAGAACTGAATAGGCTTGCTGTTCAGTGAGTTGAGGTGGAATACTTAACGATACTACTTGTACTACATTGTCCGGATCTGGACTCGGCAGCGCCAAGGTGTCGGCTAAGGTTTGCGGGTTAACAGTATAGGTTTGAATATGTGCGCCTTGAGTAATAGGCAACTGATTGAAGAATTTTTCAGGCACAAAAGGGCTGTCAAATTCGTCAAGTTTTGACACCCCAAAGCGCTTTAAACAACGGGCAAGGCCGGAGCGAGATACATTTGGGTTGATAAATTGTTGGGTGACTTTTAATAACCTGTCTAAGGGCATCTTCAATTGATAACGCAGACCCAGCATTACATACTCTTCCATAGGCGATAGCGTAGTGTTGAGTTTGTGCGGGGTATTGGGGGTGTTATCGATAGAGTCACGTTTACGCCACTTTCGAACTGTGGCTTCGCTGATATTAAGAATTTTAGAGAGCTGACTGACGCTGTAATCTGATTGCTGAATAAATTGGCGCATCTCAGGCGTGGTGGTCGCATTACGGTGATTAACCGTTTTTTGACTAGGCTTGCCTTTAAATAGACCTGATTCTAAATGTGTGGTTATCTTTTTTGTCATCTAGACAGGGGTTCCAAATAATCTATTGGGACTTTCAGCTCATTTAAACTTACTCATAATTACTTAAGTCATACTTAAATAAGTTAAAAACTAGTCCAAATATCCATTAATGATTTTTTAACACCAAGCAGATTACCTGAGGTTTCACTCCGATACAATCACCCGAGACTGAAAACAAGATGTGAGATGTAAAAAATAATATTTACAGCATATTCTATGTTGTTAGTTTAATGTTTTCTTTAACCAGAGTAAGTCGTAATTGAATACGCTGTTGTTCCGCCTAAAAGGTTACATCGTAAATGCTCATCTTCAGCTTGGTTGATAATAATGGTAATAGAGTGTCGTTAGTTGAATTTGGACCAATAGTAACGCGTTGCGATAATTGATAAATTCCTCGCTGAATAGGGTTTATTGAGGTAATTTAGCCGTATCATCGTTTAAGAGTATTGTTTGTTTTAATGTCTGTCATATCTTCATTAACCCAGGTACGTTCGCTTTCTGAACCGCATATTTACTTTGTACGGCTCGATGGTGCGCTTTGCGCTGCTGACTATGCCGCCGGATTAGCCTTAGGGTGGTTAACCGATGACGAGGTCGCTAAGGTGAGCCGTTATAAAAGCGAGTCGGCGCGGAGTAATGGTTTACAAGTTCGTTTAGCGTTGCGAGCGATATTATCATTGCATAATGGGCTAAAGCCCCATGAGTGGCGCTTTAGCTATGGTGACAAAGGGAAACCGGCTCTTAGTAAAGGTTTATTGGCGCAAACTGGGTTGCATTTTAATTTAAGCCATAGCGGCGAGTGGCTGATGATTGGAATAATAATGGGCGGACATGGGCTCAAAGCGGATTATTACTCTGATGCTGATATGTTTTTTGGGGTGGATATTGAGCGAGAGCGCAGCAACACTGATATTGTACCTATCCTCAATCACTACTTTACCCAGGCTGAAACCGACACCTTATTACAATTGCCAGAATCGTTGCAACGGCAACGTTTTTTTGATTTATGGGCGGTTAAAGAATCTTACATAAAAGCGCGTGGGTTAGGGCTAGCATTGTCGCTTAAATCGTTTATGGTCGATTTTAGTCAAGCAAGGTCATCCAATATTGATGTACGTTTATTGAATAATCAACTCATTAATAAGCAGCATGCATCAATAGCGCTATACCAAATGGTTAAACTGCATTTTACTCATACAGAAGATATAGCGACAAAGATGATCTGGCAGACAGCGATGGGGCGACTTGATCCACACTACCGCTTTGCCATCACCTTAGGTTTAGCTAATCAATTACAGGCGACAACGACACAAGTATCCAATCAACTTACCTGTTTCGATACGCCATCGTGTTATCAAATAAGTTTTACAGGCTTACTGTTGCAAACCAAATAAGGATTACCTGCTAGATTTAGGCGTTAATCAGTTACAAAAAAGCCAATCTCAATGAGATTGGCTTTTTTGATCTTAATAACCAGAGTGATAATTACTGTCTTGCTAGACGGTTTGACTCTGGTGGATTTTCAAAATCACTGCGATATGGGTTGATATCTAAGCCGCCGCGACGGGTATAACGCGCGTATACGGTTAGCTTAGTGCACTGGCAGTATTTTTTTAAATCGACAAAGATACGTTCAACGCATTGCTCATGAAATTCATTATGCTGACGGAAAGAGATTAAATAACGCAGCAGTTTTTCACGATCAATCTTAGGGCCTTGATAACGGATCATTACACTGCCCCAGTCGGGCTGTGAGGTGATCAAACAGTTAGACTTTAACAGATTAGAGTTAAGTGTCTCGGCGACATTTTTATCTGGATCAGTACTGTTTATTAAATGATCTGGGTTAAAGGCGTATTCGTCGACCTCGATATCTAATTCGTCGATACATGTACCTGGCAAATCAATGATACGTTCAAGATTAAAGTACTTCGGTTCGATGACTTTTACGGTCAGCTCGCCTTGGGCACAAATGCCTAAATCTTGACTTAAGGTTTCTTGTACGGCTTCTACACTGTCAAACTTAGTTTGGTTAAAACTATTTAAGTACAGTTTAAAAGATTTCGATTCAATCAAGTTGACACTGTTGATATCTAACTGAACTTCCAAAATGGCAACAATAGGCTTGCCTTTTGCATTAAGCCAAGACAACTCATATCCGGTCCAAATATCGGTACCATGAAAGGGCAGTCCGCCACTTAACTCAATAGCATCTCGGTTAAGTTTACGAGGAACCCCTTGCAGCAGTGACGCGTCATACTCAGCTTGATAAGCAGTTGCACGGCCTAATGTTAGGCCTTTTAATGCATCAGCATCACTATAAGGGTCGTGATTGTGTGTCATCTAATCGGTTTCCGTGTCAAAATATGGTTTTATTATAAACTACGAGTGGCTTAAGTGTCTTGTTCATCTGCATTAGATTGCTTCATTAAAAAATATCTTAATTCTTATCAAGATACGCTATCTGAATTTCCGCGCTATTATCCTTTGGGTGAAGCTTCAATATGTATTCAAGGAACGTTTGATGCCAATAGCGATGATGTGGTGTTCTGGCAGCCAGTTAAACGGGATGTTACAGCCAATTTTAGTAATGTAGAGCATGCATTAAATATTCAGTTACACCAAGATATTCATGCATTTTATGGCCAATATTTTTCAGCGCCGTTACCGTTTACTGCATCGTTTGGTTACGGTGAATTAATTCAAGCGTGGAATCAAGCCGACTTTGAAAATTTGCAACAAAATGTAATTGGTCATTTGATCATGAAGCAAAAGCTTAAACAACCCCTGACCTGGTTTATTGGTGTGGTAGGTGATGGCGACGAAATGCTAACCGTAAACAATGATGATGGCAGTGTATGGATAGAAATACCTGGACAGAAACAAAGTAGCCAAATTGCGCCATCTTTAACTGAATTTCTGCAGCAGCTCTCTCCAATGATAACACCACCGGTTAAACCCGTAGAAGAAATAGCTACAGTGACGGAACATCCCGGAATAGGGCAACGGATTAAAACCATGTGGCAACATTTGTCACGTAAAAAGTAACCATGTGAAGTGTTGAAACGCTTTTAGCATTTCAATACTTCGTCTATCTCAGAGCGTGTAACCTCAGCTTGGTATCAAGTCTTTCTCTTTGTTAACCCACCGCACAGTTTATGTATGATTTTATCAACACATGCTTGTTTATCTACAATCCACATACCATAGCTAACGGGCAATACTTCAACGCCAGCCCTTTTAAATAGCTTGTAAGTGGTTAGCTCGAAAAAGTTTGCCCAAGGTCCTGGAAAGCCAATAAGGTCAATCGCAAGGTATTTGTTATCGAAACGGCATAGCAAGTCTATTTCGGTTCCTACCATGGCATATCCTGGCCAAGTTTCTATATGATGACCTTTTAAAGCCTCAATAATTTGTTGTTGGAATGTGTCTATGACAGAGGTAACACTATGCTCAGCATGAAACGCGCTAATTGACCCAATATATTGGCGTAGCAAATTATGCTCGGGTAATAGTGATTCATCAATGGAAAGGTATATTGACTGCTGTTGTCGTGCTCTTGTAATTGTGACATTAAAGACATCGGCTTTATTTAAGTAAGCCGCTGCACGTTTGCTGCGGTTATCAACCGCAAACGAGATAAACATCGTATCTCGTTCTTCTCCTTGAAAACCAAATGGCGTGGCGGCGCGGATATTGTGTTTAATGATATCGGTTTGAGGGATATGCAGCTCAATCAGTTTTGCTATCTGTTCTGCTTGGGCGCTAAACGGTGAGATAATACCAATACTTTGAGCTATTCCAGCTTGCATATCTGTTGTTATTTGCGTTTGAATGTCAGCTAGTATGCGCTGTGCTTCTATTTCATTTACACCTAATGCGTCGCGAGTTCCTGCAACACGATGAAGGTGCAAATGGCCTGAACTAGTACAAGGCCTGTGCTGCATGACTTTTAATTTTGAATGATAAAAAGCTTGATTACTAAAGTGGATGAGTTCGGGTTTACTTCTAAAATGTTCATCAAGAAATGCCAATTCTTGATCGCTGCTTAAGGTTTTTAGAGCTAAATCTAATATCGAATTATCTCGATAACTTATGGCGCCTTGGCTACTGTCAGGTACTTTATGTTTGTCCAATAATTGCACTTGCTTACTTCTGGCTAAAAATGAATAGTGCTTTAGTTGCTTGGTGTCGCCAACAATTAATGCTCGTTTAGCGCGATAAAACGCCGGTAAACAACTGCTGATATTGCATTGTGTCGCTTCATCAATAATCACCAAGTCAAACATTTCACAATTAAGCGGCAATACCTTGTGCAGGCTATTTAAGCTGACTAACCAGATAGGAAAGGCTGCAAACAACTTAGGGTATTCAATTTGCTCAAATAACATTAATTGTTTACTGGATGTTAGACTACGAATAGCTTGGTTGAATGCTTGTAACGATTTTAGGTGTTGATTGACTAATGTTTTTAAGTTGTTCTTTTTAAGCGCATTAAGGTAGTTAGATGCAAGTGTTTCACGCTCAATGGTGTGTTGGTTGATAGCCTCTAATGCACTCCATTGATGTTGCCATTGGTTTATCGACCGTTGAGTAAAAAACAGATAAGCGCGTGTTAACCACTTTGACTGTTGTAATTCTAGTTTATGTAACCGCAAACCTCGGCCAATGGCCTTTTGACTAAAAGCTATAAAGCGATGTTCTAATTTAATTAGCAACTGGTTTTGCTGATTAATGTCATCTTCACTGGCGTTGGGGCTGTTATCTAAATCACTCGCGAAATAGCCCGCTAATAAATCAGCGGTATAGTTTTTTAATTGCTTTAAAAATGTCTTCTGTCCAGCCTTAATAGAAATATCGCCTAAGTTGAAATTACTCGCCAATTTGTCTGCAATAACGTCAAGTGCAACTTCATTGTTAGCCACAATTAACACCGACTGTCCGCGCGCCATGTGCTCAGCTGCAACGGCGGCTATAGTGTAACTTTTGCCTGTACCGGGTGGCCCTGAAACACAGCCTAAACTGGCGTTAGCAGCGATAGCGATCACTTTTTTTTGTCGGCTAGATAATAGACCTGGTAAAAAGTCGTACTTGAGCTTTGGCGGCCACGAGTATTCGTTAGGTTTTGCTATGCTGTGGTTAAAAAGCTTAGCAATTGAAGCTGATAGCTCATTGGCATTGATGATATTGTCTAACTCATGAAGTACGCCGCGACTGCTTGTTGAGCGTTCAACAAAAATCAGCATAGAAATAGGTAATAAGCTGGGAGTCTTTTTTGTCAGCGCTTTTTTTATGTCACCAGATTGAGCTAGCTTTGGGTATTGAAGTAATTCTAACGAGCTTATTTCAATATGGTTATGGTTAAAGTATGAGGTCCAAAACGATGGTGATTGGGTATCTTCAGAAAAGAGCTGTTCAGATAATTCATTATCTTCTGGAAGCAATTGTTGTAGGAGGGCTTCATTGATTTCTGGTGTTTGATCTTGTACACAAAAATAGAAATTACCCTTATCCTGCTCAATCGTTGCCTCGTTAAAGAGTAAAGGCGATATTATCGTTTTAAGTTCGCCTTTTATACTGACTTTTCCTACAAACAAGAATCGTGCATACAGCAATACCCGTTCCCGTTGATAAATAGCTACCCGTTTAAGCATTGGGGCAGCAAATTCTTCAGGGATCGGTAAACGCGGTAAAAAGCCTGTGCCTAGTTCATCTTGGCCTTTAAGAATTAAACGGTCTTCTTGCTTAAGCTTGTTGACGTTCCAAAGGTTAATTGAGGCACTGTCTTCTTTGTAGCAATCTCGGTAGTAAGAAATTATCTGTTGGTAGCTCAATGAAGTAATTCCATTTATTGATGATCCCAGGATATGTTAGACACGATACGACAAGGCTCGCAGCGAAAGTGGAACATGTCTAACAAAGGCTGTTCAAGTTTCCAATCAAGTGAGCCACAACGTGGACAAGGGCGGGCTAACTCTGTTTGTAATGACTCGCCACCGACGCGATAAAGATAATAATAAGTTGGTATTTGAGTTAAAAACTCAATTCTGCCACGTAAATCCCAACCGCGCCTAAATAGGTCGCTGTCTACCTGAGTGATTTCATCCAGCGCAGCAAATTCAGCTTTGGTGGCAGCAGCCATTTGTAATTCATCACAAGCTTGCCATTCTGTTTGCCATTTTATGATGCGTTTATGATCACCATTGAATGTGGCGGGTAATTGATACAAAGGGATTGGTAACAGGTTATCGCCATTACGCAGCGGTGAGCACATGTGAACATAGCTGGTATATAACAACTGCCATGATGGTGTATCGGTGCTGCTGACCTCTGAGTTAATATCTTGGCCGATGAGTTTTTCTCTAGGGGCTAATAGTTTGGCTGTGGTTAAGCCGGCTAATGTTACTTTTACCCACGGGCTATGATAACGATTTGCTAGACTGGTTTTTTCGGGTAATAACAAGCGAACTCTAAATTCACCGTCATTAAAGGCTATTGCGAACTCTCTACCTAAAATTTGTCCATTTGCCCTTAGGGCTTCAAGAAAAGCGTTTATGGCTTTTTCTACTATCTCAATAGTCGTATCGGCAAAGCATTCAAAACGTAGTTCGGTGACAAACATCTATTGGTCTGCCTTATTGCTGTTGCTTTGAGCTGCATCATTTTGTAATTGATTTTCTAGTTGTGTCACTCGCTGCGTTAGCTGAGTAATGTGTTGCTGCAAACTAATGACATGTTGGATTACATTAGCAAGATCTGGTTTATTATCAGCAGATTTATCAGCTGTAGCAGGAATGTCTGTTAATTCAGGTAAATGTTGCCACTCAGATTTAGGCAACGCCTTAAATTGTTGCAAACCTTGAATTAGTATAGGCATTGGTATGCTATTGCCTAAACGACTTTTTATCAGCGCTAAGCTGGGGGTATGCCCATTGTTAGCAATGGATTTAGCGGCTGCAAGCACTTGTTCAATAGGGCTCATTATTGGTGGCATTCCTTAATTTTCTAGTGCGAGATTAACTGATTTTTGTTGAGTTAAAATATAAAGCTATATAAATCAGTATATTATTATGTGGCACAATTTTGGCTTAATGTATCTGTAAATACAATGCGGATTATACTTTACCAAAAAGGATGCAACATGAAATTAAAACTTATTGCAGCAGGATTAATTGGCGCGACATCATTAGGCTTGAGTGGTTGTGTTATCAGTGTTGGTGATCATAAATCGGCTAAAATACTGACTATTGGCAAGTTAAACAAGATAAAAACCGTGACGTGTTAAGCACACTGACTATGGGTATGAGTCGTGAACAAGTGACTCTCCTGATGGGCTCTACCGATTTCAATGAGGCTTATATTAAGCCGACTCAAAACCATGCTTAACAGTCTATTAATATATTGTTTTATGGAACCCGATGGGCTATAGGAAAGGGTAAAATAACTAAAAATGAATGCACGTCAATTGTGTTTCAAATGACGTCTTAGCGGTCTGGGGTGATACTGCCTATAAACGAATATAATTGTTTATAGGCGTTATCATCAAATTATTTACAGACTCTAACCAGCCAATTATATTTTAGCTCGCATCATTACGTCCAATTGGTCAATCACTTCTGACCATTGGGCGTCTTCTAGCAATGCCTCTTTTAAAAATGCTTTTTGGCCTGAGTTCCAGCAATCGGCATCAACTATTAATGTGTGCTTATCAAGTTTATTTTGTTTAACAAAGTCATCGATACCCTGTTGATTATCTGCTAAACCTAATTGCTTAAATAAGTGACTTAAATCATTTGATGTAGTGTCCATTTGACGCATTCCTTATGATTGTATGGTAAACAAATTTAGTATCCGTGTTGAGGTGATAAATTGCAAACAACTGCCTCTCATCACCGCGAATAGGCAAAATGCGTAAACAAAACTTGTGCAATGCTGCAAACTTGTTAAGTTAGTTTTAATCTAGAGAGTCAGTAAACAAGGAATAATAATGGATAATAACACCTTGGAAACATTACGAGCAGTGTATTTAACGGCAGAAGACTTACGGGTTGCTGCCTCTATTCTTTATAATGCTTATCATGATGATCCCTATTTTATAGATGTGCTTGGCCAAGATGATAATCAACAATATGAGCAAAAACTTCGTGCAGCTATTCGTGAAGAGTTAAATGAGTTATGGCAACAAGAACAACCTTTAATTGGTCTCTTTGATGGTGATCGTTTAATTGGTGTTGCGTGTGTTATTACTCAGCAAGTGCCTTTGGGGGAAGGGCGTTATTGGCATTGGCGTTTCAAAATGATGTTGGGTACAGGATGGAAATCAACTCAAGGATTTATGCAAAAAGAAACCTGCATTGTCGAAAATCTGCCTTCTCAAAAATGCGGTGTTTTACAATTTATTGCTTTGTCACCTAATGAGCAGCAAAAAGGTTATGGTGCTAAGTTAATTCAGGCAGTATTGGGTTGGTGTGATGAACAGCCTGGACTCGATGGGCTAGGGGTGTTTGTGAGTAATCCTTCACATCATCAGGCATTCGTAAAACAAGGATTTACCAGTATTGCTAATGTCAGTATCGGTAATGTTGATGGTGACATTTTATTTTACAGCAAGGCATAACCTCGCACTAAAATAATTTAGTAGTAACCAATCATATTATTAGCGGGTTATTAATAAAGGAGTGATTGATGGAACCTAAACGTTATTCTTCATTTGCAGAGTTTTATCCATTTTATTTGTCGCAGCATCAAGATCCAGTTTGTCGAAGATTGCATTACATTGGCAGTAGTATCATTTTGGTGATTATTATTAATACGCTAATTAATCAACATTGGTGGCAACTATTGTGGTTGCCAGTAGTGGGTTATGGCTTTGCATGGTTAGGACATTTTATATTTGAAAAAAACAGGCCGGCCACATTCACTTATCCGCTTTACAGCTTATGGGCCGATTGGGTTATGTTTGGCCAGATGATATCGCGTCTATGGCGAAAATAAATCCAATAGTAATAACTTGCTCATACATTTGTAAGCCATATCCTACAAGCATGTAAGGGATCCTATCTTAAGTTGTCAGCGTTTAACATTAAAAGTTATATTTAATTAATTAAAATCATGGGTTTATATTTTTTTGATCGTTTATCGATCTGTGACGTACGAATTTCATCGCTAATGAGTGACTTTTCATATGGCTTAATTTGTCTAGAATGTAGTTATCGAAAGCGAGTTATGTGTTGGTTTTCTTAGGATGAGAAATAAGACGAATAATGCTTAAGAATTTCAAGGATGATACTCGGACACGCTCACGGAATGGGCATAAGCTCGGCAAATGGATAGCCGAATCAAGGATGGGTGAAAGCAGTAATACTGTTAACACAAGGATAAAGGGATAGGACTGCAGGACGCAGCATGGACGATTCAACGGATTGAATAGATTTACTGCTCAGCCAAAGGATAGGCTGTTCAAAGGAATGACACTCATGAGTTTGTTTGTATTATACAAATAGACAAGGAAATGAGAATAGGGAAAAGGACTGCAGGAAGCATGTTTACATGGATGGTGCAGGGAGCCAACTTTCAGCCGGATTGCTGACAAAAGTGTTAACGGGCACAACCTTATAACTTAAGGTTGTGCCTTTTTTGCTTTCTGATAATTAATTAGTTTGCTGTGAGGCGCGTGTAAAGAGTCTGCAAATAAAAGCCTGAGCCTGTCAATAAAGCCTATAAATAATGATGTGTCTGCTACGATAATAAATGCTTAACTCTGTGATCACTTTTTAAGTGTCATGCTTAAAATGATTCAGGTGGTCATTAAAGATTATTGTTTGCTTAATTCGCTTTACCATTAATGATAAATTGCAGGCATAAAATCTTATGCACTATTCAAGCGGTACTCCGCACTCCTCTTTGTTACTAATTATACATAAATTCAATTGCATACAGTGGTTTTTTGTGAGGTGCCTGTTTTATTAAACAGGCACCTGTAAGACTAATGTTGTTGCTATTTTAATACCGCTTATCGGTTTTAAGGTATTAATTAACAGCCAAGTTGATATTAATCAGTGAATTGTTCGGTAAATGACGAGTAAATTATGTGACAATGAACCTAAGCTATTTTAGTGTTGACACTAATCTGATGTATGCTTTGTGCTTGGATCGATAATCGGCTTGGTGTTATTGGGTTGTTTAACGGCCATAGCTAATGAGTTCGCATGAAAAAGGATCGATTGAATGTGGTTACAGCGAGAATTGACACTTAATCCTCAACGGCGAGGGTTTCATTTAATTACTGATGAAGTGATAGCACAGTTGCCAGAACTGAGATCCTTAAATGTTGGATTATTACATGTGTTTATTCAACATACTTCGGCATCATTAACCATAAATGAAAATGCTGATCCCACTGTTCGTGGCGACATGGAGCGGCATTTTAATGTGCTAGCACCAGAAGGTGCGCCATATTTTCAGCATACCTACGAAGGTGAAGACGATATGCCTGCTCATATTAAGTCGACGTTGATAGGTGTTAGTCAGAGTATTCCTATTACCAATGGACGCGTAAACCTGGGTCTTTGGCAAGGTTTATATTTATGCGAACATCGCGATCATGCTTCGGCGCGTACTATTATTGCTACGTTGCAAGGTGAATGATTTAAAAAGGTTAAATTGCAATACTAAGGTAACAGAACTGCGTGTTTCATATACATCTTTGACGATCAATCATGACTTTGCTTGTGTCAGTAAATGTAAAGATGCTAAATTCACCCACATAAGTGAGATGAGATGAATATGGCGTTTTACACTGAGAAGTGTTGGCGCATAAATGTTTGATATATAAAAACGGCCCTAAAATTCAAAAATGAATTACGCATAATAATAGGTGGGTTAACGTGATATCTGTATATTTGGTTGACGACCATGAACTCGTGAGAACGGGGATTCGTCGCATTTTAGAAGATGAACGCGGTATTAAAGTCATCGGGGAAGCGCCTGATGGAGAAACAGCCGTACAGTGGTCTCGACAGAATGAAGCTGATGTTATTTTAATGGACATGAATATGCCTGGCATGGGCGGCTTAGAAGCTACTCGTAAGATTTTACGTTACCAGCCAGATGCAAAAATTATTGTGTTAACCGTACAAACTGAAGATCCATTTCCGACTAAAGTGATGCAGGCTGGGGCCTCTGGTTATTTAACTAAAGGTTCAACATCTCCTGAGGTATTGCGTGCTATTACCCAGGTGGCTCGTGGTCAGC